>NZ_ATVS01000042.1 GCF_000420845.1 Butyrivibrio sp. AE3009
GCTCCGCAAAAAGCGCTCTCGCGATCCTACACACATGCGGAAATCGCCATGCTCGTTGCACTTCGCATGCCTTCTTTCCTTATGTGTGTTTAGTCTTCAAAGTGATACATGAGCTCTTGCAAGCAAGGCTATGTATCACCTTGAATCCTTTATTCTCATCACGTTTGGAACCCAGTTTATGAGTTTGAGGCGGCTGGTTTTGTCGGTGGCGAGCATGCCGATTTGGTAATAGCCTGAAGGCAGGACGCCCTTTTCGATCTTAACCTTGTAGCCTGTGAGGTCAACATTGACCTGATCCTGGAGCCTCACTCTGATGTCAGGCCTGTACCAGGTATATATAGGGAAACTATAAACCTTGGGTCCCACAGGTCCCGCTCCGTTCTCGTAGCGTTCCACAAGACGAAGAAGCAGCTTTCTTTCAAAAAGAGCATTGTCGGAGCCGATGACAAAGCTGTAGCCCTTAAGGTAATAGCCTTCCTCATTGCCCTCAGCATTGACGCCGTAGAGCCAGTTGTCCAGGGATGCGTTGTACTCACAGCCAATCCTTAAGCACTGATCTTCTCTGGCCCCTTTGATTCCCTTGTCGTGGATACTGCATATGGAATAGGGAATGTCCTCAACAGGGGTGTAGTCCTCTCTCGGAATGATTGCCGAAATAGTCTCATCCTCTGTAAGATGTGGGCTGTAGAAGGGGTCCACATTGTAGAGATGTGCATGGCGTCTCATAAGAGTATCGCCCTCTACGGCAAGTCTCTCCATCTTCTTGGGGTCAAGGTTATCAAGACCTCTGGAAAGGGACTCATGGTGCTTAAGATATATATGATTACAGCACAGGTTATAGTAACCCTTCTCAAAAATGCTGTAGCAAAAATCAACATCGTTAAAGGCCACCTTCAGCTCTTCCGGGAAACCTCCCACATCCCTGAACTTCTGTCTGCTGATCATAAGACAGGCCGCAGTTGCACCGATGGTGTTGTGGATTCCTCTGTTGTAGCCGAAATAATGGCTCTTGTTGTCGTGCATCTTCTGAAGCTTGTGCACGGGACCTCTTCTCACATTGGCAATGCCCGCATGCTGAATAAGGTCTGTATCGGGGTAGATAAGCTTGGCTCCCACTGCTCCCACATGCTTAAGCTGAGCCTGGGACAGCATCTCGCGCATCCAGCCTTCCTTCACAGCCTCTATGTCATCATTCATGAAAAGAAGATACTCCCCCCTGGTATTCTTAACACCCTTGTTGCACATAGCGGAGAAGTTGAATTCATCCAACTTGTACAGGTAATTGATATGGGTAAGTCCGTTTTTCTTAGGGATCTTGCCTATGAAAACGCCATACCTGACGCGGTTCTTGGCATCGCTTCCATTATCAAGGACAACAATATCGTAGGTGATATTGGGCTCGCCCCCGGTGGTCTCAACAATGGACTCAAGGCAGCGCCTAAGCACCTCGGGATGATCCTTGGAAGGAATGATGATGGAAACCGTTGTGGGTTTCAGCAGCATATGTCTGGAATTATGGAAGGACCTTCCGTAAAAGACATCCTGTTCGGGGTTCCTATGGAAAAGAACTTCTCTGATATGTCCGATAGGGAAATCCAGTCCTGTTCGCTTGGCGAAGGCATGCTCATGAAGAGCGATCATGCAGAATAAAACATCCGCAGAAAGAAGGGAAGCTTCAAGTCCCACCTGCTCCGGTGAATTGCGCTTGTTGGCAGTTCCACCCAGCATTCTCACAGCACCGTCATATTCGCCGTCGGAGGCATGCATTACAGAAGCACGGCAGGCAAAGAAGCTGCCGATATAAAAAGCATTAAGATATGAATCCGGGGACCAGTCGGGCTTAAAGAAGGGATGGATATATTTTCCTCCCTTGCCGATCTCGTCCTCGTCTCCGTATACAAGATTATGTTCGGGATGAGCGATAAAATACTGTTTGACCACCTCTGTAGCCCTTCTGGTAAGTTTACCCTTGGGGCTGACAAAGAGGTATACCACGGACTCGTCTCCCTTGTTCTCGGAAATATCCCAGACCTTGGAATAAGGTATCACCTTGACCTTGGGCTCAGGAAGCTTGTGGGGCACGATCTCCCCGGTGGGAAGAGTCTCGTAGCTGACAGGCGCCTCTGCAGGGACAACACTCTGTTTCTCAATAGCGTGCTGCCACTTGTCGTAGGCTGAAGATTTACTGCTTACAGCTTTTTTGTATTTAGTTGTTCTGCCCTTTACAAGAACAGCCTTGGCTAAATCTTTAAGCATAATCCCCCTTTAATACTCCTCGTCATCTCTAAAATAGCGTTCCTCACGCTTTTGCTTTATCTTTTTGCCGATCTTCTTAATAAGATTGTCGGCGGGTGACTTCTCCTCTTTGCGGTTCTGCTGCTCAAGGGATTCCACAATGGCAGCTGCCGAAGACAGAGGAATAAGTGTCGTTATGAGCTTGACCTTAAGATGGTTTCTCTCCTGAACCACCAGATTCTCGCCCGTAAGCCCGAATTCAATGTTCGGGTCACCTGTATCAAAGATCATGGAATCATCCGATATCCATTCCCCATTAACCGGATGAATCGAAACATCCACATCGGAATCGGATAAGCTCGCACCGTTCCAGGTGGCATCTGCTATCGTCACAAGACAGGGTGCGAAAGCGGGATCTATTCTAACAACCCTGCATCTTGAATCAACTCTGATATCCAGCTCAACAGTGCTGTTATCGTCGTACTGCTCCTCAGGGAAAATGCTGTCGTCCTCTGAGTAGCCATCGCCGGTATCAAGATATATCTGGAGGCAGTCAGCGGGTCTTGCAGCCTCTACCTTGGTGTTGATATCCTTGGGAACCGTGATCTTTCTTCCGATCTTTTTCCAGATCTCAACCATGGACATTCTGTTGCCGGTGACATATTTCTGGAAGGCATATTCCTCTTCGATAAGCCCCTTGATATCCTCTTCGGATAAGCCGAGCCTCTGGAAAACAGGCTTGGGATCGAACTTCTCTCTCTTTCTGTCCTCAAGTCTGTAACAATACAGAGCTCTCCATACCTGTTCCCTCGGAGGTATGCATTTTCCGTAGGTCCACTCATAATCTATTATAGTCCAAATAGGGCCATTGACCATAATATTTGAGAAAATAAGGTCATAATCAGACACAGGATAGGTATCCTTGTAGCTGATCCTTCTGATGTATTCGTTAAGAAGAGCATTGAAGCCCTCCATATCATCCTTGTCTATGCACTGATCAAGAAGGGATGCCAGCGGAACTCCGTTTACGAAGGAGAAGATCGCACAGCCCTCTTTCTCATTGATCTGACAGTCGTTGATCTCAAGGTCTCCGCCTCTGAACTTCTCAACAAGTCCCACATAGGCGTCTCTTATGCTGTAGACATGCTCCTTGGCAGCCTCTGTAAGCGGATATTTCTTGATAATCCTTCTGCCTGCTCTGTCAATGGCAATGTCGGTTCTTATCTTGAACTCATCAACTCTGTCGTTGCTGTATTTGCTGTAGATGGTGTCAAAGCCCGGGCCCAGAATAACTTCAAAGGAGTTGGCAAAATCAGGATACATACCGTCCTTAACAAGATCCTCATAGGCATGCTTCTCATTAAAAAGAACAAGTCTGTCCCTGTCATAGTTCCTGACGTTATCCTGAAGCTCTCCGAATTTCGGGAGATATGAATCGGAGTGAAGGAGAGTCATAAGTTTGTAATCCGGATAAGGATAATAGAAATGATACTCATTCATTCCGCATTTTTTGAATATATTAATAAGACCGTTCCTTGTGAAGGTCTTGGCAACGCTGTCTGAGGAATAGCCCTCGATTCCGGAGAAATAGGTTCCAAGGTGATCCTCGGCGCAGCCTGCAAAGTACTTAAGTCCCAGACGGTTCTCAATGGCGATGACGATTCTTCCGCCCTTCTTCAGATGTCTTCCGAGCATTCTAAGAAATCTCTCGTAGGGGTTGTCGGTTCCAATGTAGCCCTGTCCGTACTCAAATACTCCGATAAGAAAAATGTAATCGAAATCCCTGGGAAGATCCGGCTCAATGTCACGGAAATTACCAACATGAATAGTCACGTTATCACAGTCGCTGTTTCTGGTGGCATTGATCTCTGAACGTCTTCTGGAAAGGTCGCAGGCCACAACAGAGCCGGCCTTCTGTGACAGCATACCGGTGATGGCGCCGCACCCTGAGCCAACCTCAAGGACCTTGGCTTTTTTGTCCATGGGGATCCACTCAACAATGTTGGCTCTCTGCTCGGACAGATGATAGAGAATGGGCCAGTTGCCCCTCTCCTCGATGACCTTGTTGTATTCTTCCTTCTTGTATTTTTTTACAATCTCAAGAAGCTCGTTCTCAATAGCTCCGTCGCTATAGAGATCGACCCCGGAATAATGTTTGAAATTCAGTGTGACCTTGCCAATCTTAACTTCTTCCTGCATTTGCTTGTCCTTGTCAAATGTTTACTCTGCGTCTTCTACTGTGCATGTGGAATTCATGTCATAATAGCCGACGGTGTTCTTGTCGGAAACAACCGTGATATTAAGGGCATCGTAGAGCCTGTGATACACGGTAAAATCGTTCTGCTTAAAACCTGTAACTCCAAAGCTGATAAGGTATTCACCGCCCTGAAGCGACATATTCTGGGTAAAAGTAATCTCCTTCACATCCCCGGCCTTAACAGGCTCAAGGAAGGCCTTCTCCACCATGGAGTTGGTACCCGTTATCTCAATTCCCATAATGTTCTTGAAAGTAAAGGCGAAAATCGGTGCCTGAACATCCTGGGTAAATCTGACCTTCATATGAACAGAGAAATCCGTTCCCTTTATAATGGAGCTGGTTCTAACGCCATTAGAATCCGTTACGAAATACTCTTCTATAGTCGCTGCTCCGTCGCCGTATTCAAGAGTGTCGGGATTGACTGCATCGGCCTTGCCGGCGTTGTTATTAGTCTTGTCTTTAGCCTTGTCGCTGCTGCTATCCTTGATCTTATCCTTGGAACGTTTGTCGGCATTAGCTGCGGCCTCTCTTATGTCCTCATCATCAAGGAGATTGTCGATATCGCTCTTGGGAAGAGGATACTGTCCCACAAGAACCTGCTTGTAGATATCGATCATCTTCTTAGGGGTGCCTTCTCCAAGGAGTACGCCCTGGTTCAGAAGAACCGCCCTGTCGCAGTACTTACTGATACTGGAAAGGTCATGGGATACAAAAAGAATGGTCTTACCCTGCTTCTTGAACTCTTCGAACTTGTGATAGCACTTAGCCTGGAAGAATACGTCTCCGACTGAAAGTGCCTCATCTACGATAAGTATCTCAGGATCGATATTGATGGCCACCGCAAAAGCAAGGCGGACAAACATACCGCTGGAATAGGTCTTGACCGGCTGGTATACGTAATCACCGATGTCTGCAAACTCCAGAATTGCATCCAGCCTTTTCTCTATCTCTTCCTCGGAAAAGCCGATCATCATACCGTTCAAGTAGATGTTGTCAATTCCGTTGTACTCCATGTTAAAGCCGGCGCCCAGCTCCAAAAGAGCTGAAATATGTCCGTCAACATTAACCTCTCCCGCAGTCGGTGAGAGTACCCCTGTTATGATCTTGAGGATAGTTGACTTACCGGAGCCGTTGGTTCCGATGATTCCTACGGTCTCGCCCTTATGAATCGAAAGACTTACGTTGTTAAGAGCAAGGTGCTCCTTGTACTTTTTCTTCCTGGCAAGTCCAAGCGAGTCCTTAAGTCTGTCCATGGGCTTATCGTAGAGTTTATATGATTTGGTGAGGTTTTTTACCTCAATAGCTATATCTTTTTCCATTTATACTCCAAAAAGCAGCGGTATTATCAAAGGATATCTGCAAAGTGTGGCTTGGACTTCTTGAAGATCAGGGCTCCGAGACAGAAGGTTGCCACTACAAAAAGCCAAAAATATGTTGAAGAATAAAAATGCTCAAAGAACCATGTGTCACCGTAGATGGCGTTACGGTAGCCCTCAACGATGTAGGTCATGGGATTGAGCTTGATCAGCCACTTAAACTTGTCTGGAACGATCTCTATGTTCCACAGAATAGGTGTATACCACTGGAACAGCTGAAGTCCGATATTGATGATCTGCAATAAGTCCCTGAAAAATACTACTATTGCGCAGGTAGCATAACTAAGAGACAGGACAAGTATAAACTCACAACCCATGTAATAAATTATCTGCAACCAGTAGATGTTAGGATAATAACCATAGATGCAGGCGATTATCATAAGAACACAGATAAAGAAAATGTGAATGAACATAGCTGCTATTATCTTGATGATGGGCAGAATGCTTATCTTGAACAGTACCTTTTTTACCAGATAGTTATACTCCAGCAGCGATGTGGTTCCGTTGGTAATAGCTTCTGTAAAGAAAAACCAGGGAACAAGACCGGTTGTAAGGAAAAGAACATAGGGAACTTCAATTCCTCCTGAAACCGCCTGGGCTCTCTGATTGAAAATAATATCAAACACAATATAATACATGCAAACAGTGACCACCGGCTGTGCCAGTGCCCACACTATGCCCATATAAGAGCCTGCATATCTTTTTTTGAAATCATTGACGGCCAGCCTTTTGATGAGCTTCCTGGAATTCCACAGCTCCACAGGCAATACAGTAAGCTTGTCATACCAGGCAAAAACCAGTATGCAGCTCACAGCGATAAGGGTGCATCCGCAGATCTTCTTGAGCATCTCTGTATGCGGATCTGCCAGGGGGTTATTGTGGAGAATCACCACCAGGGCAAGGGCAAAGGCCAATACATAGAAAACGCCCAAGCCTATATGCTTGGGAAGTTTCTTAAGTCCGGTATTCAATATTCCTTGATTCCTCCCCATTTTGTATCCTTATCAGAAAAGATAAGTTCTACTCCATCCTGAAGGGGCCACTCTACGCCGATATCGGGATCGTTCCAGATAAGTCCTCCCTCGTCATTAGGATGGTAAAAATCAGAACATTTGTAAGCAAACTCTGCGTAATCGGAAAGAACCAGGAAGCCGTGCGCAAATCCCTTGGGAATAAAGAACTGCTTCTTGTTCTCTGCGGAAAGAACTACTCCGAACCACTTTCCGAAGGTCTTGGAATCTCTTCTAAGGTCAACGGCAACGTCGAAAACCTCACCGTTAATGCATCTTACAAGCTTGTCCTGAGGAAATTCCTTCTGGAAATGAAGGCCCCTGAGAACTCCTCTCTTACTTGCTGACTGATTGTCCTGAACAAATTCCACATCGATTCCGGCGTTAACAAAATCATTTTTGTTGTAGGTCTCAACAAAATAGCCTCTCTCATCGCCGAATACCTTGGGTGTGATTACCTTAAGTCCCTCTATTTCACATGTTTCTACTGTTATCTGTCCCATTTCAAATTCTCCAAAATATAATTTCTTAATGTGCTCCCGAAGTTCCTTCTACACTGTCGGAAACGGGAATCACTGAAGGGAGTGATGCTCCCTCATTACTGATGTCAGCTCCGGCCTCAGCATCAGGGTTCTCAAGCTGACCCACAATTGCCATGCCGGTACCTGCGGTATCTTCCTCCATCCCGGAAGATTCATAGGCTGCCTCCTCCGTAGCCTCGGAAGAAGCAGAAGACTTCTTGATCACAACAACGGAAGGAACCTTCTCTGTCTCGTCAAAAAAGTCCTCATCATATAAAAAGCCGTTAAGGTTATCCCCTATCTGCTCTCCATATGCCTCTTCGGCCAGAGTAAGAGAAACCGCCTCAGAGCTCTCCCCGGTAGCGGAGTTATTACCCTTTTTGCCGAAAAGTCCGCCTATTTTGTCTGCGTTGGTAGCATAGACAATAACTGCAATAAGTGCAAAAACACTAATTATGGTAAGTAGAGCCATTCTAAATACTTTAGAATCCATACTTCGCTTCGCTCCGTAATTGGATTGTCATGAAAGTCTGCTTCGCAAAAAGGACAATCCGTTGTGCATCATATTCTCACGAACTGTGCAGCGGTGTGCGCAGTTCTGCTTATAGACCGTTTGCAACTTCTACTAGATATTTACCGTAATCAGTCTTCATAAGAGGCTCAGCCAGCTTGAGCAGCTGCTCCTTGGTGATGAAACCTCTCTTGTAGGCTATCTCCTCGATGCAGGAGATGTACAGGCCCTGTCTCTTCTGGAATGCGCATACGAAATCAGCTGCATCAAGAAGTGAATCGTGATTGCCTGTATCAAGCCATGCAAAGCCCCGACCCATGGTCTCTACACGGAGCTCGCCGCGATTTAAGTACTCATTGTTGATGCTGGTGATCTCAATCTCACCTCTTGCAGAAGGCTGTACATTTGCTGCAATCTCAACAACCTTGTTATCGTAGAAATACAATCCGGGAACCGCATAGTTACTCTTGGGATTCTCGGGTTTCTCCTCGATGCTGATGGCCTTGCCGTTCTCATCGAACTCAACAACGCCATAAGCTCTGGGATCTCTTACATAATATCCGAAAATTGTTGCTCCGCTCTCTCTTGAGGAAACTTCTCTAAGGAGCTTGCTAAAGCTCTGACCATAGAAAATGTTGTCACCGAGAACAAGGGCTACCGAATCCTTGCCAATGAAGTCTGCACCGATAATAAATGCATCAGCAAGCCCCCTTGGCTGCTCCTGAACAGCATAAGAGAACTTCATTCCAAGCTGCTCTCCTGTTCCAAAGAGCTCCTCAAACATAGGAAGATCTCTGGGAGTTGAAATAATAAGCACCTCTCTTATCCCTGCCAGCATAAGTGTGGAAAGGGGATAGTAGATCATGGGCTTGTCATATACGGGCATCATCTGCTTGGACATTGCCCTGGTAAGAGGATAAAGCCTGGTTCCTGAACCGCCGGCTAAAATAATACCCTTCATGTTATAAATCTCCTTTTACAATAGACGATCAGCGGTTGCTGTACATCGCTTCGTAGTACTTCTCATAGTCGCCGCTGGTTACGTGCTGCAGCCACTCCTGATTCTCGAAGTACCATTTGATAGTCTTCCTGATACCTTCCTTGAACATGGTCTCAGGTTCCCATCCGATCTCGGCCTTGATCTTATCGGGAGCGATGGCATATCTTCTGTCATGTCCCTTTCTGTCTGATACGTACTTGATAAGATCGTAGGAGATCTTAGCCTTTCTGGGATCTGAATCATCAAGCTCTTCTCTCAGAACATCAATGATGGTCTTAACGATCTCAATGTTCTGTTTCTCATTATGTCCGCCGATATTGTAGGTCTCGAAGAGCTTGCCCTGCTCCTGAACCATATCGATAGCCTTGGCGTGGTCCTCAACAAAGAGCCAGTCACGAACGTTCTTGCCATCGCCGTATACAGGAAGGTCTCTGCCTGCAAGGGCATTGTTGATATGAAGCGGAATAAGCTTCTCAGGGAACTGGTAAGGTCCGTAGTTGTTGGAGCAGTTGGTGATATTAGCAGGGAACTTATATGTATCCATATAAGCCTTAACAAGCATATCTGAGCTTGCCTTACTTGCTGAGTAAGGGCTGTGAGGATCATAAGGTGTTGTCTCATAGAAATATGCGTTAGGATCCTCGGGAAGTGAACCGTATACCTCGTCTGTACTTACATGAAGGAACTTCTTGCCCTCCTTGAAGGAACCGTCGGGAAGCTCCCATGCCTTCTTGGCTGCGTTCAGCATTGTTGCTGTTCCGAGAACGTTGGTCTGAACGAAGACCTCGGGATTGACGATGGATCTGTCAACGTGGCTCTCTGCAGCGAAATGAACTACTCTGTCGATGTCATTCTCTTCAAAGATCTTGTTAATGGCATCTCTGTCGCAGATATCGGCTCTGATAAAAGTATAATTATCTCTGCCTTCTATATCCTTGAGGTTCTCAAGGTTACCTGCATAGGTAAGTACATCCACGTTGATGATACGGATGTCGTTGTCGTACTTCTTAAACATATAATGAATGTAATTAGATCCGATGAATCCGGCTCCGCCGGTCACTAGATAAGTTCTCATTTAATACCTTCTTTCCAAAAAATCAAATTTTTACCGAAATAGTATACCACAAAAATTTGTCAAATTTAATAGCAAATATTCATGTCCACGTTTCCGCTTATACCCGATATTCTACCCTTTGAGGTATACTGCCACATATCATATCGTGATGCGCTGTAGGTAGGCTCCTTGGCGTACTGTGCAAGCCAGATATGATACTTGCTGATCTGGGAGGTGTTGATATAGCTGGTAAGCCAGGTCTTATTGGCATAAACACCTGCCTTGTATCCCGCAGACTGAATTGTTCCGCAGAAAGCCTTGATATTGGCTGTTCTCTGGGATACGCTGATGGAGTCTCCTCTTCCGCCGCTGGCCTCAACATCCATATAAACAGGAAGCTGTATGCCATAGCCGCTGAGGAGATTGATGACCATTGAGGCCTCTTCTACCGCCTCAACCTCGTCCACAGCCTGTGAGTAGTAATACACTCCGACTCTGAGACCTGCTGCAAGGGCTCCTCTGATATTGGTCCTGAAGGTTGGATCCTCTACCATAACACCTGTTGAATAGCCTCTGTAGCCGCATCTGATGATAGCGAAGTTTACTCCGGAGTTCTTGACTGCCTTCCAGTCAATGTTTCCGTTGTGCTTGCTGACATCGATTCCGACTGTAGGTGCGGATTTGGCAAGAACACCGTCTGAACCGAATACATATTTTACATGGTTGATGACCTGTTCTCCGGTCACATAATTGCCGCTGTTATCATAAAAGTATGTCTTGCCGTCAATGGTTGCCCAGCCGTGATATATCTTGTTCTTGTTCTCAACTTTCTTATAGAAAACCTTGTAGGACTCATAGTCCGCATAGGTCGCAACTCTGTACTTGCCGTCGGACTCAAGGACATAGAGTGTATTGCCGTCCTTATCCTTAAGCTCCTGATGAACTACTGTCACATCAATAACGGCGTCCTCATAGCCTTCAGCAGATACTGTGATCTTGCAGCTTCCTTTGCTGACAGCAGTGATGGTTCCGTCATCGGATACCTTGGCGATATTCTTGTCGCTGGTGCTGAAGGAGAGCTTAAGTCCTGACTCCTTGACCTTGATCTTCCTGGTCTGCTTCTCGTAGAGAGTAAGGCTTGTGATCTCAATAGGAACCACAGCTGACTCGAGCTTCTTGGTAACCGTTACCTCTACCCTGGCATCCTCATAGCCCTTGGCGGATACGGTAATAACTGCAGATCCTTCGGCAACTGCTGTTACAGTTCCCTTCTTATCAACCTTAGCAACTGAGTCGTTGTCTGAGGAGAATTTGCACTTGGCAGAATCATCGGTACATTTAATTACATAGGTCTCCTTCACATACATTGACACGCTGTAGTTTTCAAGAGGAACTCTGCCGGTCTCGATGACTTCTTCCTCCTTCTTGGTAACAGTTACTGTCACATATGCGGCTTTGTAGCCTTCGGCGGTTATGGTTATTGTTGCGGTTCCTTCAGCTGCGCCTGTTATTCTGCCATTGTCATCAACATAGACAACAGAGGAATCGCTGGTCTCGAAATAGAGGGTTGCATCTGCAGATGCCTGGATGGTATCCATTTCGCCGACTTCAAGTGTAAACGAGGTCTTATTAAGGGATATCTCCTTGGGTTCGTCCACTTCTATGGTTCCGCTCTCACCGGGAGAGTCGTTACCTTCGCCGGTATTTCCTTCGCCGCCTCCGTTTTCACCACCTTCCTCTTCATCGGTGGTGAGTTCTTCGGAAGCGCTTTCCGAAAGGGGGCTCTCAGAGAACCTTCCGAGGGTCTTGATGGTAACCTTGGAGGATCCGCTGGGCTCGGGAACATCTTCCTTCTTAACTTCGGAATAGGTTGTTGTTCCGTCACCGTCGCCGTCTTTGACCCAGCTCTCTCCGTCCCAGTCAACGGTATCGGCAAGCTCGGATTCTGTCTCCTGCCCGCCCTTTGCCTCTTCCTGGGCAACATTTATCTGGGACTCTTTCTTAATCTCGTTCTTAACATCCACTGCCTTCATCTCAACAGTATCTTTTACCTTGACGGTCAGTGTCTCGGTGCTG
Organism: Butyrivibrio sp. AE3009; assembly: GCF_000420845.1. Taxonomy (GTDB): domain Bacteria; phylum Bacillota; class Clostridia; order Lachnospirales; family Lachnospiraceae; genus Butyrivibrio. The sequence continues at coordinate 12,041 of NZ_ATVS01000042.1, forward strand.
AGTTTATAATCTGAATAATTTGAGGGCAGCTCCTTGGGAGTTACCTTGTAGGTTCCAGCTGTAAGCTTGGTCTTATAGATGATTCCATCCTGATCATGGTCATCATAGGAAACGGTGGTTCCGTCGGGAGTCACAACCGAGATTTCAAAAGGCACTCCGCCTATGAGCTTGCCGGACTCCTTGTCCATGAACTTGACCTTGATATCGCTCTTAATGGAGGTGAGGGTAACCTTGACTTCGCAGCCCTTCTGCTCCTCTTCTGGCTCCTCTTCCTGCTCCTCCATAGCTTCCTCGCTGATAAGCTCTGCTGCCATCATCTTGGCTCTCTGGGCATCGGCAATGGCGATAAGTCCGCTCTGTCCAACGACCTGAACATCATCAAGGGATGCTCCGACTTCCGCAAAAGCGCCAAGTTCGTCGTTCTTGCTCATGGCGGTTGCATACAGAGTTGCTGTCACAACTGCGCCTGTAACAAGTATTATTGCAAAAACAGCCGCTATACGCTCAACAGCTGTAGCTGATGCGATAGCATCTCCTATACGCGCAAAGAAAAGCGCAGCCGAACCTCTGCCAGACTTCCTTGCAGGCTTCTTCTCATAGTACTCCTCATCATATTCATCATCTTCATAATAGGAGTCGTCGTACTCGCTGTCTTCATAGCGGTCATCTTCGTAGCCGTCGTCTTCGTAGTAATCGTCCTCGTAGTCATCGCTGTCATGTTCCGGCTCTTCATCGTAAGAGCGGGCATTATCAGAAGCGCGCTCATTGACTTCATCTGTATCAGGCGCCTTGGACTGAGGCTCATCCACGGGCAAAATCTCATCCTCAGGATAATCATCATCGTCAAGATAATCCTCGTCCGTAAACTCGTAATCCTTAACAGGTTCAGCCTCGGAAACGGGTGCCTTCGGCTCTTCTTCGACTCTTCTTACGCCTGACTTCTCATAGTATTCCTCAAGCTCCTCCTGGGAATACTCTTCGTCTTCGTAGTCTTCTTCGTATTCTTCGTCGTAGTCCTCTTCGTAATCCCCGTCAGAGTCCTCGTCCTCATAGTAATCATCTTCGTAGTAATCGTCTTCGTAATACTCTTCTCGGGCGTCAAAATCTTTGCTGCGTTTGGTATCGTTTTTTCTCCCGAATAATTTCAAACCTTTTTTCATTAATGTCTCCCCAAAAAAGCTCTTAAAATATACATTCTTACGTAAAATTCTAACATTTAACCGCTATGACGGCAACTTTCAGCCAAGGCCGTAAAAAACCGCAATGCCTCCAAGTATCAGCACCATGCCTATAAGCTTTCTGATAGTGAACTTCTCCTTGAACACAAGTCTTGAAAGGAACATCACTATGATATATCCCAGAGGCTCCATTACAACAACGCCCATATATCCAAGGCCGTCATAACAGAATATCGAGATGATCATTGATATCATCAGCATTCCGTAGCCGCCTATAACAAGGGCGTTAAGGTATTCCCTGATAAAAGAGGGATATTCCTTCTCCGCACTCTTTTTAAGAAGGATCTGTGATGTGGAGGCGATAAGCTCAGCCAGGATCATAAGAAGGAAAAATACATTCATTGTTTCTTTTCCTCCTCTTCTTCGGAGATTCCGCTGTTCATCACCATGACACCGATGACAACCAGCACCACGCCCACTACCTTGAAGGGTGTGATACCGTTATGGAAGATTATGAAGTTCCATACCATTGACCACATGAGGGTCAGAGCCTTGTTGGCATAGGCTATGGACAGCTGGAACTTCTTGATCATCTGCTGCCAGATAAGGGCATAAGCCGCAAGTATAACAAACTCAAGCCCAAAATAGAGTATGTACCACCAGGATAAAAACTCATGCTTGGAGGCAAGGTTTGCAGCTACGGTGGACAGTGAATATACCACCACTGCGCTCTGAAGCTGCAATAAATCTACTATTCCCAATTTTTTCCTTTTCATAATTCCGCCCTGTAGCTCTTAATTCTAAGTATTGATATCTATTTCTTAATCCCTGTTATAGATTGCACTTACAAAGTGGGATGCTATATGCTCGTTGCAGGCTGCGTTGGTATGAATGTTGTCAAGAAGCCAGCCTGAGCTGTTGTCCTCATGAACAGTGCCGTAATAATTGTCGATAAATGACACGCCGGTAGCTCCGGAATTGTCGATCATAAACTGCAGGTAAGTTGTAAGCTTGCCGTTGCCGAAATCATATCTGTCGCCGCTCACAAGTGCTCCCGTGGAGTCATAGGCATAGCACATGGTAAAGGACATACATACGATCCTGATGTGAGGATACTTCTCCTGGAATCTCTTAATTCCGTAGTTAAGGGCGCCGCTGTAGGTGATGGGATCCTGATCGTTGTCGGGATTCATGCCGACTCTGAGCTTGAGATAATCGGAAGCATCATAGAAAATAACCAGAGTATCCACCTTGTCAAAGTCCACGTCGCGAAGCTTTCTGGCATGGTCCTCATAGGTGTAGTCCGTATAGTTGGAAGCGCTGTCCACAAGCATATCAAGGTTGCCGTCAACGATGCAGTCGATGACATTCTTGAAGCTGTAGATATCAGCAGGATAATTGTCCTGTCTCTCAGCATATTTAAGCGCTACAGTAGTGTCGGGGAAACCGCAGTTATATACGGTTGCGCCAAGCTTGGAGCCTATCTGCTCCACAACTCCTGTCTCGCCCTGATCATAGGTAATCGCATCATTTCCGAGAAACAGTATTGTCTCGGTGCCGTCATCCTCGTGGCCTGCCTTCTTTTCCTCAGGCAGCACAAAGATCTGGTCAAGAACCTCTACCTCGGCATCAACTCCCGTCTGGCCTTCAGTCTCCACGGTTCCGCTGTTCCATTTAATCAGCTTGTACAGTGAAAATACAATTACAACAACAATAACAGCCAGTACCGAAATATGAACCCATACAGGGATCTCCGATAAAAAGCTTTCCTTTTCAGTATTTCTTTTTTTACTCATACCTAGCATCCTTCCCGACCGGTATTACCAGTCTTTTGAAAAAAGAGTATCATAATCAAAATCAGCTATGATCTGTTTCATCTTAAGAAGCTCATTGTCCATCTCATCCACGCTGTGAACCTCATGGGTTCCGTTTGCGAAACATTCCACCATATACCTGTTGATCTCAGGCTTGTAATGAGAATAATCAGCGTAGTTATTAAGATCCGTAACCTCCTCCATGTTCTGGAAGTAGTACAGATGAACATTGTCGTATTCAAGAAGCCTCTCCGCAATATACCTGTACTGGGCAAAGGTGGCATCATAGGAATTCTCCTGCATCACATTGTGCCAGTAGAGAATACTGTAGGGAGGGTAAAAAACGTAAAACTCCGTGTCCGGATTCTGCTCAATAAAGGGCAGAATATTGACCTCGAGGTTTTCTTTGGTCTTGGGATATACCATTTCCCAGGTCACTTCCTCAGGGTTCTTCTCAGGTTCCTCATAGGTGTGCATTACCCACTGAATATTGTAATATTCCGGTGTCCACCAGCTAAAATAGATCTCTGACAGATCGGAACCCTTTTTCTGAATAAGAGGTCTCATTATGTACTGCAGCAGCACATCCTTGTTGAGCACATATTTAACGTCGTTAAAAATGTTGTCATCATAGAGGTACTCTGGAAGCGGATATTTGGTGGTATCCGTCTGCGCTGTCATCGTAGGTACGTCCATGGCAAGAAATACAGCCTTCACATCTCTGCTATGTCTGGCGTAGGTGCTTCTGTCAAATACGATGGACAAAATATTGCTGTCATCCTTGGGATATGCCCCGCTGTAGCTAAGCTTCACGGTATTAAGCCCCATGAATTCGTGAAAATCGTCGGTGTCAAAATTGACAGTCATGGAAGATCCGATAATGCAGGAATCGTACTTCATATTCTGTGCCATGCCCGGATTCTGGCTGAGCTGGTTGTCCACTATATAGGGAAAACCTTCAAGGGGCTCATGATAATGGAAAAAGGGATCCACATAGATCACAAGGCAGCTGCAGGCCGCAAAGAAAAGAAGCAGCATCGCCAAAAGGGCCAAAAAGCACCGTTTTCCTATGGAGTTTTTATCTTTTTTGTTATTATCCATGGCTTCCTTTCCTTAGAAATTCATATATAAAAAGGTGCTGACGCCGGCAAAGCTCACTATGCTCCAGGCAAGAAGCACAAAAGTAAGAACCGTACTTCCAAGGCCTATTCTGCAGTCCTTCACCTTCCTAATTGCATTTTTGTTAAAAAAGATCATTACACAGGCGGCCGCCAAGAAGCCCCAAAGGCACACATCCCAGGCAAAGCTCAGCTTCATTACGGGTGTCACCTTAAGGATATACCAGATCTCATCCAGCTGGAAGCAGGAGGAAAAACCTGCCGGTAATGCCTTTTTTCCTCCGGTAACCATTTTGGTAAAAAGCTTAAGGGCATCACTTACGGTGTTCGCTCTGAAAAATACCCAGGCCGCTGTAACGTATGCAAAGGTCAAAACAGTCTTAACCGTTCTGACAAAAACATTTCCTGTCTCAATGTTTTTCCTGTCACCCATAAGCATTCTGGTGATGACATAGAGCACGCCGTGCATGGCTCCCCAGACAATAAAGGTAAAGCCGTTTCCGTGCCACAGTCCGCTTATAAGGAACACTATCATAAGATTCAAGTAGGTTCTGGCTGTTCCCTTCCTGTTTCCTCCAAGAGGGATGTAAATATATCTTGTAAAAAAGCCTGTGAGGGTGATGTGCCAGCGCTTCCAGAAATCCACGATGTTAACTGCCCTGTAGGGTGAGTCAAAGTTAAGGGGCAGCTCCATTCCCATCATCATGCACACAGCGGCAGCCACGTCGCAGTAGCCGCTAAAATCAAAGTAAAGCTGGAAGGAATAGAACACGGCTGTAAGAACCGCTTCCAGACTTCCAAGGCTCTCCAGTGAGGAATAACCAAAATCCACCGCTGCTCCGAAGGTATCCGCAAGGATAACCTTTTTGAAAAGACCGACAGAAAATAAAAGCAGGGCTTTCATAAGCATGTTCCAATCAAGGACGCCTTCGAATGAAGCTCTTTTTTCCCTCTGAAAATCCTCTAATCTCATAAGAGGTCCCTGAAGGAGCTTTGGGAAAAACAGTATGTACAAAAGATAGTCCGTTATCTTATCTTCACTTTTTTCTCTGTAGGAGTCCACCAGGTATGAAATCTGGTTAAAGGTATAAAAGCTGATGGCCACCGGGAAGAATACTCCCGCAAACTTAAAGAAAAGCAAGGCTATGCAGTTACCGGCAACACCGGCAAAAAGCAGGACTTTCTTCACCTTATCCGCTGTGCACTTCCTGATAAGCAGCAGGATAACAAGGTTAAAAAGAATGCTTGCCCCAAGAACAATAAGGTTCCTCCGGCCAAAAAGGGCATAAAAAATAAGAGAACCGGCCAGGCAGTAGCAGGTAAGAACCTTATCTGCTGCCGGCTTCTCTCTGAGTGCTTTTCTTATTATGAAAAATCCCGCCATAAACAGCGGCAAAAACAGTAGTGCAAATTCGTAAGAGTTAAAAAGCATAAAAGACTTCCCCTGTGATCAAACCCAGAATTTCTCCACGGGCTCTTTCATATCTGAATCAGTCAGCTTGGAAAAAGCCTGCTGATCCTGTAAAAGAAGGTGATAAATGTGTACAGCATAATTGATATCATGAATAGAAACGCCGATATTGTAGGCCAGTATTCTCTCGCTGTCAGACTCTCTGCCCGGGGCCCTCTTGCAGATAACATCGCAGACCTCCGCAAAGCTTTTAAACTTTGAAAAGTTCTTAAAGTCTTTTACATGATCTGTATCGTCAGCATACACCTTATCAAAGAAAAGGTCGCAGTTCGTAAAGCCTCGTGTATGGATAGGAACCACCAATACGCCCTCGTCGAACCAATCATCCTTAGCTATATCATCTTCAAAATAGGTAGCACCGGAAACCACTACCTCTGAGCCCTTAATACACTCCTTTACGGAATCAACGATCCTGAACTCTATATTATCAAAGTCTTTGAACCTCTCGGCAAAATCCTCTGCCTGGTCCTTGTAGCGAAGAAGCTTTACCACAAGCTTTCTGTCTGTGATCATGGATGCAAGTATCAGCATGGTAGTCCTTGATACGTTACCAAGGCCGATAAATCCAAGGGCGGTAAAATTCTTTTTTGCAAAAGTAAGAATTGAATTAACCGCCACTGCGCCTGTTCTGTAGGCTGTTATCCAGTTGCCGTCCATAAGGGAAAGAAACTCGCCGGTTTTTGCGTCAAACAAAAGAATCTTACTGTCGAGGGAAGGCCTTCTTTCAGGATATCTGGTCACAACCTTGACCCCGCCCATCTTACCGTAGGGAGTATCTATTATGCTGGGCATGACATTGCAAAAAACATTGCCGGGAAGATTCATATGAGTCTTGGCAGGAAGAAAAGCTGCGGCTTTGTCAGCGATCATCCTCTCTGTCCATTCATAACAGACCCTTGGGGAAATCTTCAAATTTGCAATATCTTCAAATCCAACTATTTTCATAGATCAGTCTCCTATTTCTTCCTTAAGCGCAGCAAGCAGAATATCGTTATCCTCAGTGTTTCTTACCGCCAGGCGAAGGTAATTGTGGCCATTGGTCTTGGTGGTCAGTTCCTTGATAAGAAGGTTATGCTTTATAAGGAGCTTTTTAAGTAGCTCTTTAGGTGAAATATCATCATCCAGCTGTACCATTACAAAGTTGGCCTGTGAAGGGATCACCCTGATCTTGTTTATTTTTGAAAGCTGCTCTTCAAATCGCTTTCTCTCATCCCTGAACTTCTTTAAAGCCTCTGCATAGTCCTTCTTGTACTTTTCTTCAATCTGCATATAAAACTCACCAAAGGAGTTGATATTCCAGATTGCCACATCCTTTTTCATGGATGCTATAACCCTGATATCTCCGGATGCCAGAACCCCGAGCCTAAGTCCCGGAACGCCATAGGACTTGGAGATACTCTTCATCACAAAAAGATGCGGGTTTTCCGAAAGAATACTCTGCTCAATAAGGGTGTTGTCCGGCTCGTCTGAAAAATCCGCAAAGGATTCATCAATGACAAGCTTTATGTTCTTTTCTCCTGCCCAGGAAATAAGGCGAAGAAGATCTTTTTTAGGTATATAATTGCCGCTTGGGTTATCCGGGTTAACTACCACAAGGTTCTTAATATCCTTGTCTGCGAAAAAGCTCATAATGTCATCACAGGTATAGGAATAATCCTTGTTTTCCGGCACAAAATTAACAGAAGAGTCAGTGTCATAGCGGTTTGGATACTCATCAAAGGTAGGACGGATAAATCCTGTTTTTCCCTCAAAGTTCTCCATAAGGCTCTTGATCAGCTCCGCGGCGCCGTTGCCCACAAGTATATTCTCAGTGTGGACGCCGAAATTCTTGGCCGCCAGAAGGCTGTTCACACGCATTCCCGAAGGGTACTGTGTCAAAAGAGTATCGAAATTTGCCCTGATCTCATCCTTCATCTTCTCCGGAGGATAATATGGGTTTACCAGGTAGCAGAAATCCAAAAGCTTAGGATATCTCCAGTATCCGCCATAGCGTCCCTGAAGAAGCCTTACCTTTTCGTCTTCATCGGGAGTGAAGATCGACTCTGCGATATCCAGGTCCTGAATATCGTCAATCTCATACCATCTCTGGCCATCAAGCCTCTTTGCCCTGATCTCGGGATCATCCAGCATGGTTATAACTCTGAGCACCTGTTCGTAATATTCGTTCTGACCCAGAGCAGCCTGATATGCCGAAAGGAACGGTACATAGTGGGTCTGTGAAAAGTGCCTGCTGAATTTATATATATTTACAGTTTTGTAGTAATCCTTTATCTCGTTAAATTTGAATTTTTTACCGGGAATAAACGCCTCGATGCTGTCATCCACAGAGAGTTTGACACAGGTTCCGTCCATCCAGGCTTCATACTTGTCAACAAGGGCCAGTGTCGGCCTTGGATCCTCTATAAGAGCATCAAGAACACTGTCCTCAAATATAAGATCCGATTCAAAAAGAAGTGTATCCTCTTCCAGAAGATAGTCCCCGGCCAGGGACAATGAATATATATTGTTGGTCCTGTCATAGATGGGATTATCGATATACTCAATAGGTGTCTTTATTCCCAGCGTTCCGATATAGTCAATAAGTTTCCTGCCCTCATAGCCAACAACAATGACTATTCTGGACAAGTTCTTTTTTTCAAGCTGGCCAAGCATTCTCTCTATCAGAGATACTCCGTTGACCTTTACCATACATTTTGTATTATTCTGGGTGAGTTCTTTTAATCTCTTACCCATTCCGGCTGCCAGAATTATTGCCTGCATTATTCGTTCTCCTCAAAGTGTACTATTCCCATCTTTTTGGGTGTCATATAGTCTCCGTAGACGAGCCTTAACTCCCTGTCATAATCTTTGGGACAGGGGAACTTGTCTTTTTCCAGAAGAACCATGGTGGCTTCCTCGTAGGTATCAAAGTCGTACAGTGCCTGAATTCCAAAGGCAAAATTACTTGTGAACCTGCAAGGGGTCTTAACATTTTCGTATTTTCTCTGCTGCCTGTCATACATTCCGATAAGCTTTTCCAGGGAAAAAAGTCTGCCTATCAGGCCGATAAAAAATATTCCAAGCTTCTGAGGGCCTTTATAATCGCTATAATCTATTCTTTCCCTCTTGGAAATGCTAAGGGCATGTATCACCTTCAGCTTAAAATACATTTTCTTAAGGGCCTTGCCATCCGGTATGCGGTCCACAAGAAAAACGTCCACAGCAGGGTGATTCTGAAGGCTTCCTGTCTCTTTCAAAATATACTGCGTGTTAATTATTCTTGGAACGAAATCAAAGAAATAAGGCTTGTTATCTATTGGCTCTGTGAACTTATAGGGCGCCTTAAGGTTTGCTTTCATGGCACTTTTAAAGCGCTCATAGTCTTCTCTCATAACCTTTATGTCTATGTCATCATCCCAGGGGATAAAGGCATTGTCTCTTACGGCGCCGATTTCTGTGCCAAAAGCAAGAAAATACCGGATGTCGTTCTCTTTACAGATCCTGTCAACATCCAGCAACATGTCATAAAGAATATTGTGAAGCTCGGTTATCGATTCTGCTTTTTTCATATAAATCTTCCATCAATTCTCTAATATTTCCGGATCCACGTAGATAATATATTTTCCCACGGTATCCAGCACCTTAAGTCCAAGCTCTGTAAGGTCTGTATCTATTTTTCTGTCATTGGCAAGAATGATATAGCTGCACTTGGTCTCTCTTGTGGCATTCACAAGTTCCTCGGCATTTATGACCTTTGGCTTTTCCATAACCTCAAAAACAGGGTTATAGTAGTCCTTCCCGGGCTCCAGCATCTCTCTGCCGTAGGGCATAAGGATATTTGTGTCATACTGCCTTACAAAATGAACCAGCTCAGAAGGGAACGCCGCCCTGACACGAGGCTTTCCCTCATCAGGGGTTATCCTGTCGCAGATCTCTATCACATTATCCGGAATGTGGTACAGGTTCTGGGCAACAGAGACATACTGATTGAGATAGACCAGTGAGCCGCCGGCTGCTATAACCGCAAGTATAAGCGCCATTACAATGCGTGAAACCGCTTTTTTCTTAAAAGAAAAGATGAGTTTGCAGGCTGCGTAACCTATTACCGCATACATGGGAATAAGCCACAGCACCCGGTAATATGTATCGCCTCCATCGCTATTAAACACAGCAACATAAACAATCTTGGTCACAGGGAAAAGAAATCCCGCCAATACAACAAGGGGGAGGATTCCCAACATGACCTTCTTTTTGATATTTTCTTCTTTGAACGTAAGATAGATGGCCGCTGCCAAAAACAGTACCAGCAGCACTCCGTTACCGCCGTATAGCTTAAGGGCCACCCAGCATTCCATAAAAATTCCGTACATATCAGGCCCCCCGTAAAGACATGTAAACAAGCACGTATATCATACTTGGTATCACGCTGACAAAAGCGCCCAAGAGACATGTCCATTTTTTTCTAAAAAACAACAGTACCAGTGTATAAAGAGCTACCAGACCTCCTCCGAAGACTATTCCTAAGGAGCTGCAGATGCCGGAAAGCATATTTACAAGAGTAAGAATGAACCAGGGCGCCACCTTCTGCATCCAGGTGAGCTTCCCGTTTCCTGAGGTTTCTCTGATATCCTCAAGGAGCCATAAAAAGATCCAGAGAATAAGGGGAAATACCAGGTTGGCCACCATAGCCTTACCCTGCCAGGTTCTCATGAGAAAGAAGGTGGCCGGGGTATATATTGACACATTTCCAAACATCATAAGGAAGGATACCACCAGCATGAATACAGGGATAACTTCCTGTCTTCTTCTGAAAAGGATTCTTCCTATCTCAACATAAACAAGGTACACAAAAGGAATAACAACCAGCGGAATGATGCTGTGAGCTACTATGGTCGAATGAACTCCGCTGCCCTTTGCCACAAAGGCAATCCACATTGTTATAACCGCAAAGGCATGTCTGATATCCAGGCTGGTGGAAATACCCGTATAGGGGTGAATTGTGTTCATAACATCCACTTGCTGAGCCAGCAGGGATTCAACCACATAATAGGCATCATCGCCGTCAAAGCTGGACATAACAACTGCCAGCACCATCTGAACCGCTAAAAGCACAAAAAAGATACCCCAATAGATCCTGGCCTCCACTGAATAATCCAGTTTAAGCCCCTTGGGATCAGACCTTGGGCTCATCAGCTCACGGGCTCCCGCATGGGTATCTCCCGGAAATACCGATAAAAAGCTTGGTCCTTCTTTTACAAGCACAAGTATGAGTCTTGTAAGTCCCAGAACCGCCAGCACAATTGAAGAAGCGAAAAAATATCTGTAACAGTATCCGAAGGCTCCATAGGTAATCCTCGTCATACAAGGGATGGCAATGATCTCAAAAAGTCCGAAATAAGCAAGATATCCCAGTATGAAGGTAATGCCCACGGTGCGTCTGAATATGGGAAGTATGCCGTTAAGTAATATTCCGATCAGCATCGGAACAATCAAAAGCCATAGAATTAAAAGCATTGGTAACTATCCTCTCATTTAGACATTACGAGCTTAAGGTGCTCCTGAAGGATGCCGATTCCGGTGGTGTTCTCACCGCCTCTTGGAATAATGATGTCGGCATATTTTTTGCTGGGCTCAACGAACTGCTCGTGCATGGGCTTAACAGTCTCTCTGTACTGCATAAGAATTGAGTCGATGGATCTTGCTCTCTCCACCATGTCACGTCTGATTCTTCTCATAAGTCTCTCGTCGGCATCGGTCTCAACGAAGACCTTGATGTCCATAAGGTCCCTGAGTTCCTTGTTCTCAAGGATAAGAATGCCTTCAACGATGATTACCTTCTTGGGAACAACATGGACAGTGGCATCTGACCTGTTATGGATTGTGTAATCATAAACAGGCATGTCAATTTCCTGATTGTTCTTGAGTTTCTTGATATCCTCGATCATAAGATCGGTGTCAAAAGAAGCGGGATGGTCGTAGTTAAGTCTTGATCTGTCCTCATAGGAAAGGTCGTCATGGGCCTTGTAATAGGAGTCGTGATTGATGACAACAATATCGTCTCCAAAGTTCTCCTTTATCTTACGTACTATTGTGGTCTTTCCTGAAGCTGTTCCTCCGGCTATTCCAACTATACAAATCTTCTCGCTCATAATATTCCTTTCCTTTAATCCGTTCTGTATCTGTTTCCATAGGACCTGTAATATCTGTGGGTCAGGACCTCTCCGCTGGCCGGGTCATAGGTGATGACCTGAATATCGAAGTCAGCGTGCTCATCGTCATACAGGTAATTCATTTCCTCATTCTCTTCGGCATAGAGGAACCTGAATCTTGCCTCTACAGGCTGATAAATTAAGTTACCCATAGCCGTGGGAACGCCTCCCAAAAATCCGTCATCAAAGGCCTCATAGGTCTTGCCGCTTCCCACATCGTTTATAAGGATGTAGGGGCCGTTAGCCTGATAGATGGTGTCTGTTCCTGCGATGTTACTCACCATTTTCCTCAGAGTATCATCGTGGAAGGCTCCGCTTCCCTGATTGAAGTAGACAATTCCTGATACCTCATTAAGAGATAGAAGTTCAAGCTCCGTGTACAGATCGTCTTCCGATGCTGCCATATCCGAAATGCTACCGTAGTAAGCATCTGCCTTGTTCTGCCAGTCACTGTAGGAAGCATCTCCTCTATGATCTGCAAGGTCAGCGTTGTCTGTAAGCCACTGTCCCAAGAACCTGCTTACCTTCTCGGCGCCTGAGGCATTAAGGTGTCCTGTGTCGTTGAGATCCGTCCTAATATCTATTATATCCTTATCAAGCATATTAATATATGGCACGCCATATTCACCTGCGACAGCGCCTGCACTGTTTGCTGCGATCTTGTCGTCTGTATCTGCGCAGAAGGGAAGATAGGTAACAACAACTCCTATACCGTCTCTCTGACACTCATCGATGATCTTGCGAAGATACTCCTGTCCCACGGTGTGCCCCGATAAAAGAGCTCCCTCCTGAGGATCCGGGTAAGTAACCGGAGTCTTCTCAACATCATATCTCATCTCAGCTCCAAAAAGCTGATTCCTGTCAGCATTTCCCGTAAGAGCTCTGTAGTCATTTTCGTCAAGCTCGCTCCATCTGTCATGATATACAATGAAATCGAACAAAAACTGATTTCTCTTGTCCGGGTCTTTGATAAGATCGTTCACTGCCGCAATCTTGAGCCTGCCAAGAGGCCATGCATCCATATTGAGATGGAGCTGTTCCACAGAGGTATTGATATCCCCGGGATCTGCATTCTCCTCCATCACATCAAGATACTGATAGTCCTTCTCAAGCATATAGGCATCAACTACAACCCACTTGGGCTTGCAGTAGTCCAGCGCCTCAATGAGCTCCCAGTAAGTGGCCTGCATTACGGAGCCATGGCCTCCCATATTGTAGGCGGTTATGCCGTAGTTCCTGTACAGAGTTGCGGGATTAACTGCGTTGATCACATGGGAGGAGCCCATAAACAACACATCAATCTGATCGTTTTTGGCTTTGTCAAAAAAGTCTGCGTATTTATAGCTGCTCTCTTTTCTTCTCACCACCACTGTCGCTGCCAGAATGCAGACTGCAAGGAGTAGGAAAAAAACTGCCGCTTTACAGAAATTCAAAATCTTAGTTTTCATAAGCACCTGTTTTCGTATTTTTTATCAGAACTGCTGGTAAATAAAGCTGGCTGCATCGTAGCCGGGACCCCAGATACCACATACCAGAATCACCAAAACCGCCGCGATGGCTACAAGGTATCTAAACCATATTCCCTGAGCCATAATCTTCTCTCTGATCACAACTCCCTTGTAATTCATGATGTCGACTATCACAAGAATGCCGATGCCGATCAACGCCAGCAGCATATTGGCTTCGTTAAGGCCATGAGCAAATAACTCGCCGCTTGTGAGTGCCCAGGGCGCGGGATGCATACAGGTCTTAAGTATTCCCACTGCCTGCGAAACGCTGTCAGCCCTGAAGAATACCCATGCAAAATTAACCAGCAGGAAGGTAACGATAACCTTATAGAGCACATGTGAAAAAGAGCTTCGGTTTACCTTAAAGAGCTTAACTGCTCCATCTCTTACAGGCTTAAGAACAAACCCGATTATCTGATACACAGCATGGAGAAGTCCCCAGAGTATAAAGGTGTAATTCGCTCCGTGCCACAGACCGCTCACAGCAAATACAATGATGATATTGATGTATTTCCTGACAGTTCCCTTCCTGTTTCCTCCAAGAGGGATATAGATATAATCCTTGAAAAAGCTCGAGAGAGATATATGCCATCTTCTCCAGAACTCTGCGATTGACATGGACAGGTAGGGGCTGTCAAAGTTCTTCATAACATCTATGCCAAGTATTCTGGCAGCTCCGATGGCAATATGTGAATACCCGCCAAAGTCACAGTAGATCTCGAAGGTATAGAATATCGTGGCAAGAAGCGTGACAAGACCGCTTGTGCCGCTTCCCGAATACACGGAGTTAACGAAGATTCCAAGTCTGTCGGCCACCACCAGCTTGAGGAAATATCCCCAGAGCATCTGCATAGAGCCATCCCTTAATCTGTCATAGTCAACGGACAGCGGATAAGAAAACTGAGGAAGGAGATCTCCTGCTCTCTCAATAGGTCCCGATATAATCTGAGGGAAGAAGGATACATAGAGCGCATATTTGACTATGTTTCTCTCGGCCTTAAGATCTCCTCTTTTGACATCAATAAGATAGCTTATTGCCTTGAGCACATAGAAGGAGATTCCAATCGGTGCGATGATGCGTGATGCTATAGTGTCCTGCGCTTCTTTCCCGATAATGCCAAAAACAGTTCTCTCGAAAAAGCCCAGGTATTTAAGGACCAGGATCATTCCGATGTTGATAATAAGACAAAGTACAAAGATAAGTTTGTCTCTGCCTTTTTTGTCTCCCTCTTTGTCCAAAAGAAGTCCTGCAAAATAGGTGGTAAGTATGGACAGCACAAGAACTATCGAGCCCTTTACATCAATACTTAAGTAAAAGGCGGCACTTGTAATAAACAGCCATACATATCGCCATTTTCTTGGGATTATGAGATTTATCAAAACCACTATGGGCAGGAATATCAAAAATCCAAAAGATATGAACTGCATTGCTCCTCCAAAGTTTAGAAATTAATCCTTTTTTCTTCTACCACAAGAGGTCTTCCGATGACACGGGTGTTGATATTGAGAATGTACTCACCCATAAGACCTATGAACAATAGCTGAATCGCTCCCATCATGAACATTCCGATGATCATGGGCGCATAGCCCGCATGGAAACTATACCAGTGGGTCAGCTTAAGGACCAGATACACCAAAGCCACGATGATATCGATGAGAGCTATCACAAAGCCCGCCATGGTGCAGAGGCGAAGGCCCACCTTGGTATAAGAGGTGATGCTCAACATGGCTGCATCGTACAGGGTATAGAAATTGTTGTGAGTCTTGCCGGCCTTTCTCTTAGGCTGCTCGTACTCAACGGTGATCATGTTGAAGCCCTCTCCGTACTCCGCAACGATTCCTCTGATGAATGGAATGGGATCGTGAAGGCTCCTAAGGAGCTCAATAAAGGTCTTATCATAGAGCCCGAAGCCGGTGAAATGCTCAATCATCCTGACATTGGACATATTCTTGATAAGCTTGTAATAAATGGTTCTAAGGAAATAAATAAACCCGTTCTCCTTACTGGAGGACTTGACTCCGCTGACTATCTTGTGGCCCTCTTCCCACTTTTTGACAAATTCGGGGATGAGTTCAACGGGATCCTGGAAATCGGCGCAGACAGGAATGACGCAGTCTCCGTCAAGGGAGATCATTCCGTAAAAAGGAGAATTGAACTGGCCGAAATTGGTGACGTTAAAGATTGCTTTGATCTTACTGTTGCCGGCGCAGATCTGTTCTATCTTGTCTCTTGTGCCATCGGTGGAGGCGTTGTCGATGAAAACAATCTCATAGTCATAGGAGGACAGCTTTGTCTTAAGAACCTCCTCAACGGCTGATGATATGCCTTCCACGTTCTCCACTTCATTAAAACATGGGATCAAAATACTAATCTTTTTCATAAATAAAACCTCTAAAATAAAACTACAAAAAACAAATTGCTACTACGAAATAAGTGCGGTGCAATGAAACACCGCACCGCATTATTTAATGTTTGTGTATTAGTCTATCTCTACAGAGTCGTCCTCAGTCTCCTTGTCGGAACTGGTCTCGTGATACTCCTCCTCGGTGTTGACATTCCAGATGTTACTGCGATCTGTAGCGCCGCTAAGGATATTCTTAACAACCTCAAAGGATGTGCACATTGAATGGTCGATGTTGTTGTATCTGTGCTGACCGTTACGTCCTACGCAGTAGAGATTGTCGATGGTATTAAGATAAGCAACCAGCTTGTCCATCTCATCATAGGTGTCAAAGTAAGCAGGATATGCCTTCTTAACTCTCTCCATGTGATAATCCATAACCTGAGCTGCATCGTCGATAAGTCCCAGGGATACCATCTCTGCAATTGCCATCTTAGCGAACTGATCCTCTGTCATATTCCACATGTCATCGCCTTCAAAGCAGAAGTACTCAAGTCCAACCCATACGGTGTGCTCGAGATCCTTGACAAGATAAGGTGACCAGTTGTTGTAGATCTGGAAACGTCCCATCTTAACTGTTCTGTCCTGAACATATACCCAGTTGTCGGGAACGATGTTGCCGATGGTCTTGATATTGGTCTTGTTCACAAGATTGAGCTTGGGAACAAGGACACCAAGAGTCATGTAATCACGATAAGGAAGTCCTGCTGCAATTCTTGCGGGGTCTGCGGGAACATCGTTCATTCCTGCAACCAGATCCTTGATAGGCATTGAGCTGATAACAATATCGCCGTCCATATCGATGCTCTGACCGTTCTGAGTATAGGTAATACCCTTGACGTGGTAGCCGTCCTTGCGGATTCCTGTAACCTTGGCATTCATGATAATAGTTCCGCCAAGCTTCCTGATCTCATCTGCGGTTACGTCCCAGAGCTGACCGGGACCGAGCTTGGGATATTTGAATTCCTCGATAAGGGAAGTGTTAACCTTACGGTTCTTAACCTTAAACAGTCTTCCAAGATAGTCTCTGATAATTCCGAAGATGGAAAGGCCCTTGGTTCTCTGCTTGCCCCAGGAGGCGTCGATCTCGCTTGGATGTCTGCCCCAGAGGTTCTCGGTGTAGTACTCGAAGAACATCTGATAGAGCTTCTTACCGAAATTATTGATATAAAGGTTCTCAAGATTGTCCTCGGGTCTCTTGTGGAATACGGAGCCCATGTATGAGAATCCAACCTTAAGAGTTGTAAGGAAACCAAAGTTCTTGAAGGTCTCTGCCTTAAGTGAAATAGGATAATCATAGAACTTGGAATCAAAGAGAATACGGGATACGCGGTGTCTCTTCAGCATAACCCTGTCTGTCTTCTCCGGATCGGGACCGCCCTCTGCCATGGTCATAGGTCTGCCCAGTACTATATCGTCGTATGTGGGTGAGCCCTGCTGAGGGAGCATCTTGTCCCACCATTCGTTGACCTCGGGAACCTTGGAGAAGAATCTGTGTCCTCCCATGTCCATTCTGTTACCCTTATAATTTACGGTTCTGGATATTCCGCCGAACTGCTCAGTCTCCTCAAAAACAACTACTTCGTAGTCCTTGGATTTGGATAAAAGTTCGTAAGCAGCTGTGAGTCCTGCGGGTCCTGCTCCGATAATTAGCGCTTTTTTCATTGATTTTTCCCCTGATTTACATAGTATCTCTATTAAACAACATAAGTAGTATAACGCAGTAAGTCCATTTCTTCAAATTAAAATGATATCTTTTTCTCCCTCAAAATGTTTCATTTAATCTCAAATTTGTTACAATATAGGTTGTAGTTCATTTTGATAGTGTCAAATGATCTATGAAAAAACTGAGTAGAAAAAATAGGCTCAGATGAACCTTGGAAATTGCAGATATATAGGTTGAGGTAGCCGGACGCCACCCTTGACAGCACAAAAAATAACTGCTGACGGTTAATCACCGACGGCGAAGAACTCAAGAACAATCAGATTTTCTCCGTCGTTTGCAGCAGTGTAGCAGTTATTTTTTGTCCCATAAAGGACAAGCCGCTAAAGCGGTGGCTAGGTTAATACCTCGGGCTCAGAATCTAAGAACAATCAGCTGGCAGCCTGAAGTTCAAGTATCTTCTTCTGACCGAAGTAGATCATCAGCTGCCACCTAGC
>NZ_ATVS01000043.1 GCF_000420845.1 Butyrivibrio sp. AE3009
AGGAGTGTCTAAACTGGAGGTGTGAACACTTGCAAATCAATGGAATTGCCATATGAGTGTAGATATTGCTGGATATTCTTGAATTTTCCCTGAAAAAGACACTTGTGAGAGGAACCAATCTTTAAACGAGTGCTAGTTCCGAAGATTTCAGTAGTAAATCTGACACTTGCATCAATTAGAATTTGCATTATGAGTGTCTGTAGGGGCCTTTTGGGTAACCAAAGGAACCTTTTCCCAGGTTTATAATAAAGATATGACTTCTGGCGAGCAAAGAGGAAAAAGCCCGCAAGAAGTCTTACCTTATCGCAAGGTATATCGGAATATAAACAACTTCACAAAGTATCGGAGGACATATTATGAATTCCAATAAGCTGGCAGTAATCCTGCCCGGAACCGGGTATACCAAGGACAAACCTCTTCTTTACTATGCAATAACTATAGCTAAGAAGAAGGGCTACGAAATTGTAAGCGTTGATTACGACAAGTTTTTTGAAGGGGTAAACTACCGTAACAAGAATGAGATGGATGCAGTGACAGGTAAGGCCTATCAGTATGCTGCGGGGAGGCTTGACGAGATTGACTTTGGCAAGTATGAGACAGTTGTATTTATTGGGAAAAGCTTCGGGACAATAGTTGGAACTACCTATGCTTCTGAGCATGATCTTGCTCTTAAGCAGGTGTGGTATACACCGGTGATGGAGGCCTATGAAAAGGCTACCGGAAGTATTGTAGCCTTTATGGGTGACAAGGACCCAATAGCAAATGTAGAGGATGCTCTTTCCAAGGCAAAAGAAAAAGAGATTCCCATGCACGTATATCCAAATGCCAATCATTCACTGGCTACAGGAGATGCTCTGACAGATATAGATACGCTTAAAGACGTGATGACTATCACAAATGAATTTATTTAGTAATTTGATTTATTGTAATGCCTTTTTGAGAAAAGTTATCAATTACGCATATTTTAGGGTTCTTCAGATTGTGATAAGCTTAAGAAGCAAACAAATGTGGGGAGGATTCTGCATTTGTTTGTTTTGCATTTGGAAAAGAAAAAAGCGAACAGGAGATGATTTTTATGAAGAATTGGCATCATGTTGTGTGGTTTTTAGGTGGAGTCCTTTTTGGGACGGCAGGTGTAAAGGTACTTTCCAGTAAGGATGCAAAGAAGTGCTATACACATACTACAGCCGCGGTGCTTAGGGCAAAAGACTGCGTAATGGATACGGCAAACAAGGTTCAGGAGAACTGTGATGATATTCTTGCTGAGGCTAAAGAGATAAATGCTGACCGCAAGGCAAAGGAAGATGAGGCAGTAGTCGGAGAATAATAGAATATGAAAATTGTCATTAAACATGAGATAAACGGACGTATTCGTTTTTCCATGCCAAAAAGACGTTTTTCTTATGAAGAAGCAGATAGATTACAATACTATCTGCTTTCTCTTGATGGTGTGGAAAAGGCTACCGTCTATGAGAGAAGTGCGGATGCAGTAGTTGTATATAAAGGCAGCAGGCAGGAGCTGCTTGCCAAGGTCTGCAGTTTTGATGCTGACGCGGAAGAAGTTAAAGCCCTTGTTCCGGAGAATACCGGAAGAGAACTTATGGCGTCTTATAAAGAAAAGCTGATCACAAAGGTTATTCTTCACTATGGCTGCAACTTCTTTCTGCCAACGCCCATACGAAGGATAAAAGCCTGGATAATGGCTGTAAAGTTTATCTATAGAGGACTTGTAAGTCTTATTAAGAACAAAAAGCTTGAGGTATCGGTTCTTGATGCTACGGCTATAACGGTATCTCTTTTGACCGGAGATTATCAGACCGCTTCCTCAGTCATGTTCCTTCTTGGAGTCGGAGATCTGCTTGAAGAATGGACTCATAAAAAGTCGGTGGACGACCTGGCAAGAAGTATGGCCCTTAAATCGGACAGAGTCTGGCTTAAGAAGGACGGTGTTGAAGTACAGGTGCCCATCAGCCAGGTTGCGCCCGGAGATGAGATCTCTGTGAGAGTGGGAAGCGTGATCCCTCTTGATGGAACAGTTGTCTCGGGAGAGGCTATGGTCAATCAGGCAACTCTCACCGGTGAAGGAATCCCCGTAGAGAAAAAAGAGGGGGCTTATGTCTACGCCGGAACAGTTATAGAAGAAGGAGATATAGTCCTTAAGGTTGAGAAGGCCTCCGGAGCAACCAGATATGAGAAGATCATTAAAATGATCGAAGAGTCTGAACAGCTCAAGTCCGGAGTGGAATCAAGGGCAGAGCATCTGGCGGACAGACTGGTTCCATATACTCTTGGTGGAACTATTCTTGCTTATCTGATAACAAGAAATGTTACCAAGGCGTTATCTGTACTGATGGTGGACTTTTCCTGCGCATTAAAGCTTTCAATGCCGGTGACAGTGCTTTCTGCCATGCGTGAGTGTCAGGATAACCATCTTACAGTAAAAGGCGGAAAATTCCTGGAAGCTATTGCGGATGCTGATACCATAGTTTTTGATAAGACCGGAACGCTTACAATGGCCACACCTAAGGTTGTGGATGTTGTTACATTTTCGGGAAATGATAAGGATGAGATGTTGCGAATAGCGGCCTGTCTTGAAGAGCACTATCCCCACTCCATTGCTAATGCCGTAGTTGCTGAAGCCGCTAATAAGGGACTTGAGCATAATGAAATGCACAGTAAGGTGGAGTATGTGGTTGCCCATGGAATTGCTTCTGATATAGATGGTCAGAAGGTTGTCATTGGTAGCTGGCACTTTGTCATGGAGGACGAGCAGTGCGTGATCCCTGAAGGAGAGCAGGATAAGCTGGATGGCATTTCAAAACAGTATTCGAGGCTGTTCCTGGCTATAGGCGGAAGGCTGTCGGCTGTGATATGCTTGGAGGATCCGCTCAGACCTGAAGCTCCTGATGTTATTAAAAAACTTCATGAAGTCGGATTTAAGAATATTGTCATGATGACCGGGGATTCAAAGCATATTGCCAAAAGAGTTGCTAAAGATGTTGGCGTTGATTCATATTATGCGGAGGTTCTTCCTGAGGAAAAAGCCGGATTCATTCAGCAGGAGAAGGCAAAAGGCCACACAGTCGTAATGATCGGCGATGGAATAAATGATTCTCCGGCACTTTCAGAAGCGGACTGCGGAATTGCGATCAGTGAGGGAGCGCAGCTTGCCCGCCAGATCGCGGATGTAATGATATCAGAGGACGACCTGTATAAGCTTATTACTCTGAAAGAACTCAGTGGCCTTCTGATGAAGAGAATACATTTTAATTACAGGTTTGTGGTTGGTTTTAATCTGGGACTGATCGCTCTGGGCCTGCTGGGAACCATAACACCTGCCACAAGTGCTACATTGCACAACGGTTCTACAATAGCCTTGGGGCTTCATAGTATGACTAATCTTAAGAGAGATGCAGAAAGAGAGGAGTTAAAATGAAGTGTCACAAGTTTTTTGCATGGGCAACGGTAATATGTTTTCTGCTTACAATGTATACCGGATATAAGAAACAATAATAGAGAAGTCGGAAAGTACAGTTACATAATACTTTCCGGCTTTTTTACTTTAGGAGTAATCTATCTGAAGATGCGGGAATATTCTTGAAAAAGAAGTTAGCTGGTGCTAACATATTATTTGGGCGGTGTAATTGATAATGTTTTTCATGAAAAATATGTAGTCAGACATACGTGGGAGGGGACTGTAATGGCTGATAAGATTCAGAAGGCATATCAGGCAGCTAAGAACATATATGACGATGTGCTGACTCAGGGAAGCATTTTTAGCAAAATGTATATTAAGATCTTTTGGAGCGGAACTAACGACAATGAGATAGCAAGGAAGATTCTTTCTTACATACCTGAGAATTATAAGGGGGCTATACTTGATGTGCCGGTGGGAACGGCAGTGTTTACAGAGCAGAAATGGAAGTCTCTGCCGGATGCTCAGATAACCTGCCTTGACTATAGCGTTGACATGATAGAGCAGGCTAGAAAGAGACTTGAAGGATATTCAAATATTTCCTGTATTCGGGGGGACGTTGGACATCTTCCTATGGAAGCTAATTCTTTTGATATCGTTCTATCTATGAACGGATTTCATGCATTTCCCGATAAGAAAAAAGCGTTCAGAGAGACCCACAGAGTGCTGAAGCCCGGCGGGAAAGAATACGCAGAACCGGTACTGAAAGCTATCGATGAATTTATGCAGATGGCAGTTTAAGGGGGAAGAATAATAACTGATCACACATAGTTGGAGAGATAGATGTTTGATAAAAGATTGATGGCCATGTGCCCGGAGAGTAAAAGGTATATAGTGGGAAACATCATCTGTCAGTGGATTGAACTCATGATGAATGCTGCGATGATTTTTATCATTGCAAACACTGTTGGGAAGCTGTACGTGAAAGAAATGTCTGCAACTGATATGGTTGCAGCTATTGTTGTGCTGGCCTGTGTGCTTGTAGTTCGTTTCTTTATGACAAAGAAAACAACTCAGATGAGTTATCTTGCTTCGAAAACAGTTAAGCGTGTCATGAGGCAGCAGATTTACAGGAAGATACTAAGACTTGGCAACACCTATAGGGAGCATGTGGCGACTGCAGAGCTTGTGCAGGAATCGGTTGAAGGTGTGGAACAGTTGGAAAGTTATTTCGGGATGTATGTCCCACAGTTTTTCTATGCCTTCATTGCCCCGATTACATTGTTTGTATTGTTCGGTATTGCAGGGAGCTTCAAGGTGGCAGCAGTATTACTTATCTGCGTTCCCCTTATTCCCGGGGCCATCATGATGGTTCAGAAGATTGCAAAAAAGCTCCTTTCCAAGTACTGGGATCAGTATGCTAAGCTTGGAAGCACATTTCTTGAAAATCTTCAGGGGATGACTACACTAAAGACTTACAGAGCAGATGCTTATAAGAATGAGCAGATGAATGCGGAATCAGAGAACTTCAGACGTATCACCATGAAGGTTCTCACTATGCAGCTTAATTCCATTATCATCATGGATTTCTTTGCATACGGCGGAGCGGCTCTTGGTATCGCTCTTGCTGGGAAAAGCTTTATAGATGGAAGTATAACTTTGCAGAGCACTGTCTTTATGATTCTTTTGTCTGCAGATTTCTTTTTGCCTATGCGAAAACTGGGTAGTTATTTCCATGTGGCCATGAACGGAATGGCAGCAAGTGACAGGATATTTAAGTTCCTTAGTGAAGAGGAACCAAAGGAAAAGTCTGCAGAGCTACCAGATACCGGGCTTGATATTAGATTAAAAGATGTCAGTTTTTCCTATGACGACGAAAAACAGGTTCTTACTGATATTTCAATGGAGATTTGTGAAAACACATTTACCGGAATAGTGGGAGAGAGCGGAAGTGGTAAATCCACCATCGCTTCGCTTATCATGGGGCGCAATTCTATAAAGCAAGGAGCACTTACAATAGCAAGGAGAAGTGTTTCAGATATCAGTGAGGAAAGCCTTTTCAAAAATATAAACTACGTTGGTATTGGTAGTACCTTCTTTAAGGGAACTGTGCGGGAAAATCTTCTTTTAGCGGATTCTGATGCATCTGAAGAAAATCTTTGGAATGCGCTTGCAGAGTGTGAAATCGATGGCTTCTTCAGAGGAGAAAAAGGGCTTGATACAATCCTTACAGAGAATGCAGGGAATCTGTCAGGAGGACAGAAGCAAAGACTTGCTCTTGCCAGGGCTATATTACATAATTCAAAGGTTTATATCTTTGACGAAGCTACAAGCAACATAGATATTGAGAGCGAAGAACTGATTCTTTCAGAGATAAAGAAGCTTGCAAGAACAAAGACAGTTATCATGATCACGCACCGGCTTGCGAACGTAATGGATGCAGATAAGATTTATTGTATGGAGAACGGCAGAGTTTCCGGAGCCGGTACACATGCAGAGCTTTTAGAATCAGATCCTGTGTACAGAGAACTTTGGAATACCCAGAAAGAGCTTGAGGAATACGGAAAAGGAGGTGCCATAGCATGAAGAAGCAAAACAAGGCACTGATCCTTTTTAGAATGCTAAAACTGGTTAAGCCTCTTGCAGGATTTATGATTCTGGCAGTAGTTCTGGGAACATTGGGATTCCTCACAGCAGAGTTTATACCGATACTTGGCGGGGAGGCTATTCTTATTGGCCTTGGGCTGCAGACAAAAATATCATGGAATACACTGGTCCTTCTGCTCCTTATATTCGCGGTACTTAGGGCAATATTCCGTTTTTCTGAACAAAGAACCAACCATTACATTGCATTTACACTACTTGCGATTATAAGAGACAGGGTATTTAAGGCACTTAGAAGACTATGTCCTGCTAAGCTGGAGGGAAGAGATAAGGGGGATCTGATATCTCTTATCACGTCAGATGTGGAACTACTGGAAGTGTTTTATGCCCATACCATTTCGCCCATATGTATTGCTATCGTATCAGAAACTATCATGTGTCTGTTTATCGGAAGCTTTCATCTTCTTCTTGGAATTTTGGCACTTATATCATTCCTTCTTGTGGGAGCGGTGCTTCCTATGATTATTTCAAAACGGAGCGGGACGACAGGAGATGAGCTGCGGGCTCAGTCAGGGGAGCTTTCTGCCCATATGCTTGAAAGTATCAGAGGAATAGATGATACGCTTCAGTATTCCTACGGTGAAAAAAGGCTACAGGAAATAGGTGACAGAACTAAAGACTTATCGGAACGACAAGGAGCTCTTAGCAGGCTTACCGGAACAAATATGGCCATAGCAAATATACTGATCCTGCTCTCCGATATCGTAATGTTACTTGCGTGCACCTGGCTTTATCAGAAGGGGCAGGTGGGATTTGACGGATTTCTTATTCCGATGATCGCGCTGATGTCATCATTTGGCCCTGTTACAGCTTTGGCTGCACTTGGTACGACGCTCCAGAGTACGGTGGCATCCGGGGCAAGGGTGCTTGCTATCATTGATGAAGAACCTGAGACGGAAGATGTAGTCGGGAAAACAACAATAGACTTTCATGGAGCTGAGGTAAAAGAAGTCTCTTTTGCCTACGCCGGAGAAGATGTGCTGGATAACGTATCACTTCCGATACCCCGTGGAAAGATCATAGGCATTGTTGGAAAGAGTGGATGCGGTAAGTCAACGCTTTTGAAACTGCTTATGAGATTTTGGAATGCCGGTAAAGGTGAAATTCTTGTGTCAGGCAAAAATATCCATGAGATAAATACAGATAATCTTCGAGATATGGAAAGTTATATGACCCAGGAAACCCAGCTTTTTAAAGACACCATCGCCAACAATATCCGCATCGGAAACTTGAATGCAACAGATGAAGAGGTTGTGGAGGCCTGCAAAAAAGCATCTATACATGACTTTATAATGACCCTTCCCAACGGATACGATACTGTAGTCGGTGAGCTGGGAAGCACTCTGTCAGGCGGAGAAAAGCAAAGAATCGGCCTTGCAAGAGCGTTTCTTCATAATGCACCGTTTATGCTTCTTGATGAACCTACAAGTAATCTCGACAGCTTAAACGAAGCGGTAATCCTGAAATCACTAAAGGAAGAATCGAAGGAAAAAACCGTTATTCTTGTTTCACACAGAGAATCCACCATGAGGATTGCAGACGATATTCTTGCAATGGAAGGCGGAAGGATTTCATGATTGCCATGGACGCAGCAGCTTGGCTGGGAACTGGATAAGCTTCTTGAGATGACACTTAAGGCTATGGCTGAAAGTGAGGACATGATTAACGAGGAGATGGAAGCCGTGGCCTAGGGGATGTGGTACTAATGGAAAATAATATTTTTTATCCCAAAAACCAATTGACATAGTATGTAAATGCAGATACTATACTTTTTCAGTGACTATAGTGTTTTGTTTATGAAGGAATAATAGGTATGCTTAACCAGTTTTCTAGAACCCAGCTTCTTTTGGGACAGGAAGGGATGGAATCCTTATATAAAAAGAAAGTAGCTGTCTTTGGCATTGGAGGCGTGGGCGGATATGTATGTGAAGCCCTGGTCCGTAGCGGTATTGGCTCTTTTGATTTGATAGATGATGACAAAGTTTGTCTGACTAATTTGAACAGACAGATAATTGCTACAAGAAAAACAGTTGGAAAGTACAAGGCAGAGGTGATGAAGGAACGCATGCTGGAGATAAATCCGGATGTAGATGTAGAAATACACAAATGCTTTTTCTTGCCGGAAAATGCTGATGAATTTCCTTTTCATGAATATGATTATATTGTTGATGCGGTTGATACAGTAACTGCAAAAATTGAACTGATCCTTAGGGCACAGAAGGAAAATGTTCCAATAATAAGTGCTATGGGAGTAAAAGAAGGATATTTATTCCATATCAGATACAACTCGGATGTCTGTTTAGGTGAAAGGGGACGAAAAACAAGCCCGCTCTCTTTGGAGCAGTCGATCAGATGCTCAAAGGTTAGCAGAATCCCAAGCCCTTCCTTTGCAAACATGGAACCGTTATAGGACAGACGGAAAGAGCCCTCAAGATGAAGCTTGTCAAAACTATCCCTTGCCCATTGAGGAATTTCGTTGTTCCAGCTTTGTTCAGAGCAGAATAATGGCCTACCGATAAGATCCTTTACTCTAACGGACTTCTTCTTGGCGAGAGGGTGATCAGAAGGCATGACAGCTCCCCAGACATCGGCTTCCGGAAATTTCAAGTAATCGTATTTTCAGAGTTTGGCTTTTTGCACTGCTCATTGCTACATGACATTCCATTTTGGAATATCACGATATTCATTTTGGTCATTAGCGAAGAATTCGTCAAGTAAATATAATGAGGATACGAGGTAGGACAGATGGAAGTAAAAGCACTGATAGAAAATCTTACAGACAGTGGATGCTCTGCGGAAGGAACAAGAAGAGCAAAAGCGCTTTACGAAGCAGGAGATATGGATGGGCTCGTAAAGTATCTTCGAAAATGTCGATGTGATCTGGTGGAGGAAATGCACGACAGTCAGAGGAAGGTTGATCGGATGGACTATCTGATCAGACAGACACAAAAAGAAGCGGATAAACAGTGATAAGAGAACGGAGGATGCAATCATGATCAAAAAGGAAGAACTGAAACTGGTAACTGAATGGGACAAAACATTCCCTATGAGCGATAAGGTAGACCACAGCAAGGTGACCTTTGTGAACCGATATGGGATAACACTTGCGGCAGATCTGTATGTACCCAAAGATAAAGAGGGCAGACTTCCCGCAATCGCAGTATGCGGTCCCTTTGGTGCAGTTAAGGAGCAGTGTAGTGGATTGTATGCACAGACCATGGCAGAGAGAGGCTTTTTGACAATAGCATTTGATCCTTCTTTTACCGGAGAAAGTGGCGGGAACGTAAGATATATGGCTTCCCCGGATATCAATACTGAGGATTTCATGGCGGCGGTTGACTTTCTTTCCCTGAATGACAGAGCCTGTCCTGACAGGATAGGGATCATAGGTATCTGCGGCTGGGGCGGAATGGCGATCAATACGGCGGCGCTTGATACGAGAATAAAGGCAACCGTGGCATCCACCATGTATGATATGACCAGGGTGAACGCAAAAGGTTACTTTGACAGTGAGGACAGTGAAGAGGCACGTTATGAGAAGAAGAAAGCTATGTGTGCTCAGAGGCTGGAGGATCTGAAATCGGGTGATTATAAGCTTGGCGGTGGAGTTGTCGATCCGTTGCCTTCGGATGCACCTTTCTTTGTTAAGGATTACCATAGCTATTACAAGACCGATCGTGGATATCATGCAAGAAGCCTTAACTCTAATGGTGGTTGGAATGTGACCGGATGTGAGTCTTTCATAAACCAGCCCATCCTGAAATATTCAAACGAGATCAGAAGTGCGGTGCTTCTTATCCACGGAGAAAAGGCTCATTCGTGCTATTTCTCAAAGGATGCCTATGCATATATGACAAAGGACAGCAAGTATGCGGATAACAAGGAACTAATGATCATTCCTGATGCTGTACACACAGATCTGTATGACGGCGGTGACAAGGATTATATCCCGTTCGATAAGATAGAGAGTTTTATGAGTGAGCATCTTAAATAAAGGTGGATGAATGAAAAGAGCAAAGAGCGCCATCTGCGTGATCATGATGATGTTTGTAATCTCGGCGTGTGCAGGTAGAACATCAAATGATAGTGCGGTCTCAATAAGGGAGCAGGAAGAGATTCCCGGAGAAGCAGAAGAAACGACTCTGACTGCTTCTCAGGAGAACGGCAGCAATGGGATGCCGGAACAAGAGGAATCAAGAGAAAAGGTAATAGTTATGGATGAATTACTCCTTTCGGTCGAAGACAAAAACTTATCTGTTGAATGGGAAGATAATGAGAGCGTGGATGCGCTCAAAGATCTTGCCAGATCCGAAATGAAGATCAATATGGCTATGTATGGGGGATTTGAGCAGGTCGGTAGTATTGGTACTTCTCTTCCGAGGAATGACAGTCAGATGACTACAAGTCCGGGTGACATTGTACTTTATTCAGGAAACCAGATAGTCATATTTTACGGTTCAAATTCCTGGGCATATACAAGGCTGGGAAAGATTACGGGACTTAATGAAAAGGAACTTGAAGATACGTTCGGAAACGGTGACGTTACAATCGGCTTAAGTGTCGGAGGATAAACAGATACATCAGAACTTCTCGGTGATGAGACTATAAAATCCATCGCAGAAGCTCACGGAGTATCATCTGCGCAGGTTATTCTGCGATGGGATCTGCAAAGAGGTATCGTGGTCATACCGGGATCAGGAAATCCGGATCATATAAAAGAGAACCTCGATCTGTTCGGGTTTGAACTGACAGAAGATGAAATGGAGAAGATTTTACTGTTGGATCGGGGCGAAAAGCATGACTGGTATTGACAGAAAATTACTATAATGTAAGTGGCAGAGCAGGCGAAGCCTTTAAGGACGGATTGAAACTGAAATAATAATAAAGATCGGAGAACGAACGAATGAATAAAGTGCTCATCTTAAACGGGAGCCCACATCAACACGGTTGTACAGCGACTGCACTTGATGAAATGATCAAAGTGTTTGAAGAGGAAGGAGTCGGGACAGAACTGATCCAGGTAGGAACAAAAGATATCAGAGGCTGCATTTCCTGTAACAAATGCAGCGAAACCGGAAAGTGTGTGTTTGATGATCTCGTAAATGAAGTCGCACCCAAGCTTGAAGAAGCGGATGGGCTGGTTGTGGGAAGTCCGGTATACTATGGATCTCCAAATGGAAGTATCATTTCCTTCATGGACAGGTTGTTCTACAGCACACATTTTTCAAAGCATATGAAGGTAGGAGCTGCAGTAGTAAGCTGCACAAGAGGAGGCAATACGGCAAGCTTTGATGTATTGAACAAATACTTTACCATCAGCGGTATGCCGGTGGTGTCTTCAACTTATTGGAATCAGGTACATGGATTTACTGCGGATGATGTCAAAAAAGATCTGGAAGGACTTCAGACTATGAGAAACCTTGCACGGAATATGAGCTTTATGATCAAGGCGTTTTCTGATGCCAAGGTGAAATACGGTTATCCGGAAGTTGAGAGAGGATGCTTCACCAGCTTCCCGGATGGTAAGTGATCGGCGGCATAGAAAGTGAGATGGTACAGAGGATGTGATGGGATGAAAAGAGTATTTCTGGGTTTATTGCTTTTTGTCATGCTTTTTTATTGTTTCAGCCTGTACGGGAAAGCTCTTTACCCAGTATAGTTGATGAAAGAAAATAAACAGGCGCCCATTGCTACCGAGTAGTGGGATTAACGTCATTTCTTTACCGTTAGGTCTTAGCAGGTAAGGAAATGGCGTATTTTGTTATTTGGAGGTTTTCTATGAAATGGATCTATTTGTTTATTGCAGGTGCTCTTGAAATTACATGGGCGGTAACTATGAAAATGTCCGATGGATTTTCACTGCTGATTCCATCTATAATAACCGGTGCCGGGTATATAGCCAGCGCAGTATTTCTTTCGATAGCGTTGAAGCAGCTACCGCTGGGAACAGCATATGCCATGTGGACCGGTATGGGAATTGTTGGAACTACGTTGCTGGGAATAATTCTTTTCCATGAAAAGCTCACAATTCCACAAGTGATATGTGTTATTCTGATTGTAATTGGAATAACAGGACTGAAGATTTTGGCGAAAGAATGAGGTTTACCATGTTTAGAAAGATGAGAAGATTTAATCAGCAGATTTCTTGATGGTATTCCCGATTTCGAAAAACTGGATCAGTGTTTTGTTCATACGGACTTGGGGCCGAACAACACAATGCTTGATCAGAACGGCAGAGTCGTATTGGTCGACCTGGACGATTCCGGTATCGGCAGCAGGTTTCTGGATTTGGGCTGGCCGTTTATCATGCAATTTGTGGAATTCAATCACGATACGGAAGAGATGCAATATCGGTTTGACCTGGCCGAGAGCTTCCTTCGAGGATATTATGGGGAAAATGGCATACCACGGGAAGAGTTTGACATTATTTTCCATGGAGCGGTCTGATGGGATTATGAGTGCTTTCTGTAGCAGCATTTTGATAGAAAGACACTTGTGAGAACATCGGCTCATTATAGGAGTGTTTGAGAAAAGAGGCATAAACACTTGAAAAATGGTTGGATTATTGCAGGAGTGCCTAATCTGAATGTGCTAACACTTGTAAATCAATGGAATTGCCATATGAGTGTCGATATTGCTGTATTTACCTGAAAAAGACCTGAAAAAGACACTTGTGGGATGAAGCAATCTTTATATGAGTGTTATGTGCGGGAATTTGTGGAGTAGTCAAACACTTGTATCAGTCATAGTTTGCTATTCGCGTGTCGGACTCCAATAGTAAGACACACTTTAACTTCCAGAATAATAGAGGAGCATTATGGATAACAGTATTATTGAGAGTTTTATCAGAAAACAGAAGGTTGCTTTCATCTGTTCAGTTGATGAAGAGGGATTTCCGAATGTGAAAGCTATGTTGAAGCCGAGAAAGATGGAAGGCATAAAGAGTTTCTATTTTTCGACAAACACATCTTCAATGAGAGTAAAACAGTACATGAATAATCCCAATGCCTGTATTTACTTCTATCATAAAGGATTGATAAAGTACGTAGGTGTTATGCTGAAAGGCAAAATGGAAGTACTGACAGACCAAGAGACCAAAGATATGATCTGGCGTAAAGGTGATACGATGTTCTATAAGGGCGGGGTTACCGATCCGGATTATTGTGTATTGAAGTTCACCGCTGAGAGCGGAAGGTACTATTGTGATTTGAAGACGGAGAGTTTCACAATCGAATAGTAAGTTCAATTTAAAGATAATTTGCTACTAGGTGTTGAGGAGATTAAAGACATGTTTTGGGACAAGATTTCACCTTTATATGACATATTTGAAAATATTTATAACGGCAAGGTATATATCGGTACCGGGAAAAAGGTTGCAGAACTTATAGATTCGTCGGATGAAGTATTGGAATGCGCATGTGGAACAGGTGCTATCAGTATATATATTGCACAGAAGTGTAAAAAGTTGATCGCAACAGACTTTGCAACCGGGATGCTTCGGAGAGCAGCAAAGAAATGCCGGAATTACCCGAATGCTGTGTTCAAGAAAGCTGATATTACAAATATCAAATGCAAAGATGCCCGCTTTGATAAAGTGGTTGCAGGTAACGTGATCCATTTGTTGCCTGACCCGGAGAAGGCACTTCATGAATTGGAAAGGGTAGTTAAGCCGGGAGGTGAGATCATCATTCCGACTTATATCAATATGTCAAAGGGAACGGGAACAGCAGCGGTTAAGTTCATTACTCTTCTCGGAGCAGATTTCAAAAGGCAGTTTGATCTGGATTCATATAAGGCATTTTTTGAAGACAAGGGATATACCGGAGTAGAGTATCATGTGGTCGACGGGCGCATGCCATGCGCTATTGCTGTAATAACCAAAGCTTAGCGTTTTATATTTTTTCGTAAACAAACGGTGTAAGACCGAACAAAAAAACAGATTACATATATATGCAACCTGCAGTTTTGTTCGGGCTTCACGCAGTTTTTATTAAGCGGAATAACCATGCTTAATATCCCGTTGATAGTATCTGCAGTCATATTTGGAGCAGGTCATATATACGTAACCCGGAGGGCATAATGAAAAAGATATTCGCTAGAGCTATAGCTGGAGTAATTACAACATCAATGGTTTTTTCCGGATGTAGTCTTCAGAGAATCTCTGAAAAGGATTGTCGATATCGCCAGGTGGCTTTCTGATTCGCAAAAATAATAAAACTTCAAATTTGCGAAATAAACAAAAATGCTCTTCGTCATTTATATTGATGAAAGGGGTATAGATGTTGACGAGTATATGCAGAACATCACGAAGTCAAGGCACAGGTAGATGAGCTGAAAGCTGCTATGGAAAATAAAATGCCGGATTATAGCTTTGTGTGGAAGATGATATAGGTTTATGTTGAGGGTTGTCGAAATTTGACGACCCTTTTTACATATACTATATTTAATGTTGATTTTGTCGTATGCACACGATAAAATATAGTTAAAGTAAAGTACAAAAACGAAAGTTTTTTGGAGGCTTGTATATGAACCACAGTATATTGAAGCAGGTCATTTTTGATCAAATTGAAGTAATAAAGAATGCTGATATTATCGAAAGAGATTATTCCTTCGAAAAAAATGTAAACTATGTATTGGTAGGACTACGTAGATCCGGCAAGTCCACCCTTTTATATAAGATTGCAAAAGAGCTTGTGGCTGAAGGCTGCGACTGGTCTCAGATAATCTATGTGAATTTTGAGGACGACAGATTACTGGGATTTACTATGAATGATTTCAACGACATCGTAGAAACGGCCTATGAACTGACGGATGCAAAAGATATTTATTATTTCTTTGACGAGATTCAGATCATAGAAGGGTGGGAGCATTTTGCCAGGAGAATGGCAGACCAGAAAAAGCGTGTATACATTACCGGAAGTAATGCAAAAATGCTCAGTTCAGAGATGGCAAGCATCCTGGGTGGAAGATATATACCAAAGATGATCATGCCTTTCTCATTTGGTGAAGCGCTGGACTATAAAAAGATTGCGCATGATGACGCAGCCCTTCTCACTACTTCAAAATCTGCGAAGATAAGAAGAGCATGTCAGGAATATGTCTCAGACGGAG
The DNA here is from genome assembly GCF_000420845.1 of Butyrivibrio sp. AE3009. Lineage (GTDB taxonomy): Bacteria > Bacillota > Clostridia > Lachnospirales > Lachnospiraceae > Butyrivibrio. The sequence goes on from NZ_ATVS01000043.1 coordinate 15,191, forward strand.
GATTCCCTGAAGCACAGCTTCTGAATAATAAAAGGGAATACATAAAGAGCGTTTATGAGAAGGTCCTGCTTGGCGATATCATGGAGCGTGAGCAGGTTAAGAATAAAATGGCACTCCGGCTCATGATAAAAAAGATTGCAGAGACAGTGATGCATGAGGTTTCATTTAATACACTTGCAGGCAATGTTAAGGCTACAGGAACCAAGACTTCTACTGATTCAATGATAGAGTATACTGCCTACGCTGAGAATGCATATCTGCTGTTCAGGACAAAGAATTATGTTTCCAAGTTTGCAGAAAAAGAGAGTATCCCGAGGTTTTATTTTTATGATAATGGTCTGCTTTCACTGTTTTTGGTGGATAAGCCATCAGCTCTTTTGGAAAATGCAGTCGCAGTTCATCTTAAACGCAGATATGAGGATGATGTTTACTATTGTAAATCCAAGCAGACCGGCATAGACATTGACTTTTATCTGCCGGAAGAAGGCTGTGCAATACAGGTTGCTTATGCTCTTGGAGATGCGGAAGAACGTGAGACGAGGAGCCTCGTATCTTTTGCAGAGAAAACTGAAGGCGTAAAAAAGCTGATAATAGTTACAAATGAAGAAGAAAGAAGCATTGAAAGAGATGGTCATGAAATAGAAGTAATACCTATACATAAGTTTCTTTTGGCTTGATTTATAACGATTTGATTTTTAGTGGTGAGACGTATGAAAGGAAGCTATGATGAGTTTGATAACGGTTTTGGATTTCAAGTAGGTATTTGTTTTGTGTTTTATTTGCTCTTCCTCGGAATACTTGATATGTTGGGGATGAGATAATGCTTTTCTGAGAGCTGCCTGTTATAGGGCGGTGTTCATAAAACAGTAACATTAAAATGAGCGCTGTCTATACTGGATTGGCATGGCAAAAAAAAGAATAGAGTTCAATGATCAGGAGGGTGCTCGGAAAAGAGTACCCTCTGTTTTATTGCTGCTCTTGACGGCTAATTCAAATTAGCCTACAATTAAGCTAATTCAGATTAGCCAATTATGAAGAGGAGACGAAATGGATACCAAGCGCAGGATATTGGATGAAGCATTGACACTGTTTTCCGAGAAGGGATATGCAAATGTTTATGTTGCGGATATTGCAGAGAAGGTAGGCATTAAGGCTCCATCCTTATACAAACATTATAAAAACAAGCAGGCTATCTTCGATGCCATCATTGAAGAGATGAGCAGGCGATTTTTGGAGGAGGCAGGTGCATTACAGATAAACGGAGCGGATGCAGTAGTGGATTCCGAGATCTACAGGCATATATCGGAAGAGCAGCTGATTGCGCTGGGGAACAATCTGTTTAAATATTTTCTGCACGATGACTACACAAGGCGTTTTCGTAAGATGCTCACCATAGAGCAGTTTCATGATAAGAAGCTTGCGGATGCATATATGAAACAGTATGTTGATGATCCGCTTTCCTATCAGGGCATGATGTTTGGGCTGATGGTCTCCTCCGGCGTTTTGCAGACCGAGAATGTGGAGATCATGACATTGCATTTTTACGCACCGATATATATGCTTCTGACCATATGCGATCGGGAACCCGAACGTGAGGAAGAGGCACTTAAGACACTGGAAGCTCACATTCGGCAGTTTAACAAACTGTACGCAAGAGATGAGAACTCCATTATGGATAACAAGACGAGATCGCGGAGGAGTACAAAATGAAGATCACTGTAATTAATGGAACTGAAAAGCACGGCGTAACCTACAGAATGAAAGAAATCTTTTTAGAACAGTTCAGAGCTGATGCAGAGATCACCGAATACTATCTTCCCAAGGATGGTCCGGGGTTTTGCACGGGATGTACTGCATGCTTCAGGAATAATCAGAACCTCTGCAAGGATGCTGAAAAGGTTCAGAAGATCGAGAAGTCCTTATTTGAAGCAGATCTTCTTGTTTTTACATCACCGGCATATGTATTCCATACAACCGGTGCAATGAAGGCTATGCTTGACCATTTTGGCTATAGGTGGATGCCTCATCGCCCGGCAAAGGAAATGTTCGGAAAGCGGGCAGTGATAATCACACAGTGCCTTGGAACCGGGGGTAAATCTACAGCTAAGGATATTAAGGACAGCCTGTCCTGGTGGGGCATTTCTGCCATCAAAGTCGTAAGCTTCAAACTGATGTCTGAAATTGACTGGGACAAGATCGAGGACAAGAAGAAAGCATCCTTCCAAAAGAAACTAAGCAGTGTTGCTCAAAAATTTCACGCCATAAATTATGATAAACCGGGCCATACAAGTGCTATAGTTAAAGTAAAGTTCTATATCGTAAGGATGCTGCAGACGAGCCTGGGTAAGCAGAATCCTGAATATACCGACTTTAAGTATTGGAATGAGAATGGCTGGATCGGTAAAGTCAGGCCATGGAAATAAGGGGGAGATGGGATGATCGTAAATATTACAGATTCAAATGAAAAGCGGGCTATCGCAAGAAAAGTACGATAACTAAGCAGATAGGATAAAAAAGGAAAGATAAACCTATGTCAGACAGAAAATATTTGCATACGGAAAGGGCGCACTATATGTGTCCGAATATGCACTTTGGCATCGTAGCCGAGATTGGGGCCGAGTTTGATGAGAACAGGATCATCAAGAGCATAGATGTTCTAAGGTCAGCTCATCCGCTTATGAGAAGTCTGATCGCTAAGGAGCAGGGAAGTTCCGGGATATATTATGAAGAGCAATCGGAGCTTGAAATCCCTGTAACAATAAAAAAAGTAAACGATAACTGGCAGACTGATTATGAGGCAGTATCCTCAGCCGGCTGGAACGTTCAAAAGGAAGCACTGCTTAAGGTCTTTGTTTATCCTTCCGAGAGCGGCACGAGGGTCCTTTTTATAACGCATCATCTTCTTTGCGACGGAAGAGGACTTCTTCAGCTGGTGCGGGAGTTTGCAGATTATTATGCGAACGATGTGAAGCCGCAGCCTGTTGATGAGAAGCTTATGGAAAGTCTTAATGACCTTCCCGACGGCAGCAACCTTGGATTTATCAGCAAGTTGCTCATCAAGGATGCCAATAAGAAATGGCGTAAAGAAGGGCACAAGGTCAGCTACGAGGAGTATCTTAAGTTTGAACGTGATCATGATTCGAAACAGGATATTAAGCGCAAAATAATGAATATTGACGAAGAAGAGCTTGATACTCTCCTTGATCTGTGCAGAGAAAACGGGGTATCGCTCAATGATTATCTTGTTGCTAAGATGATGATCGATGAGAGCACGGATAGGGTGGTCATAGCTTCCGACATAAGGAATAAGATCAAAAACTATAAGGAAGGTGCTCTTGGAAACTATGCTACTGCCTTCGGCGTGGTGGTTAAGAAGAAAAGTTCAGAGATAATTGAACTTGCCAAGGCTGTAGATCATGAAGTCGGGAGCATCATAAGTAAGCCTGATAAGGAAATGCTTGTTCTTTCGTGTTATTTCAATATGGATCCCGAGCTACTCGATGCCATAGCTATATCGACTCTTGGAAATTTTGAGAGCAAGGCCGGCAGATTTGTCGGCAGCAAGATGTTCGGCTATGAAAAGCGTGACGGACATTGTATCACCAACCTTGGCAGGGTAGAGAGTAGCGTCATAAGCGAGGCCATATTTATTCCGCCTGCGTCTCCCGCAAACAGGAAGGCGTGGGGAGTTCTGACGATAAACAAGAAGATGAGGATATGTTCGATACATTCAAGGTGAATATGTAATTTGGAGAGAATTCTGAAGGAATCCAGTACTCCGGCTGAATTACCGCTACACTAAACGGAAATAGTATAATATAATAAAATTAGTAAGAGGCAAAGGAGCTTTCTGTAGGAGAGCGACCTTTGCCTTTTTTATTTGTAGGATAGGCGATCAGGAGGTAGACTTATGGCAGCATTTGACCGCATTTATTCGGGAATTCCGGAGATGGACACAGCCCTTGACAGCATCAGACTTGGAGACAACGTGGTATTCAGAGTCTCTGACCTGTCCGAATTCAAGCTCTTCGTGGACCCATACATTGAACAGGCCAAGAAGGACAAGCGAAACATCATATACTTCCGTTTTGCTACCCACGAGCCCCTGGTGGAGGACTGCCCTGAGGTCAAAACCATGCACATTCCGCTGTCCCACAGGTTCGAGACTTTCACAGTGGAGATTCACAATGCCATAGAAAAAGAAGGTAAGGATGCCTTCTACGTATTTGACTGCCTGTCAGAGCTGCAGATTGCCTGGGCTACTGACCTTATGATGGGCAACTTTTTCAGAGTTACCTGTCCATTTCTGTTTATTCTTGATACGGTGGCTTTTTTCCCGATCATCAGAGGAAAACATTCCTTTCATGCCATAAATAAGATCCTTAACACAACCCAGCTGTTTCTTGATGTCTACTCAGATTCAAGGAATGTATATGTGAGGCCGGAAAAGGTCTGGAACCGCGACTCTGAGACCATGTTTCTGCCCCATATTTACAAGAAGGAGGAGAATACCTTCAGACCTATATTGGACGGTGTTCAGTCAAGTCGCTTCTATCAGCTGCTGGATAATTTCCAGAGGCCGGGGGAGGATCAGTACATCGATTTCTGGGACAGATTTTTTAACTATGCGAAAATGCAGTATGACAACCACATGAACCTTGATGATTCCTGCGATATCATGTGCAAGGTCATGATGACAAGGGACGAGAAGATGCGCCAGATGGTCAAAAAGCACTTCAGGCCTGAGGATTATTTTAATGTCAGAAGCCATATGATTGGTACCGGCCTCGTGGGAGGAAAGGCCTGCGGAATGTTGCTGGCAAGGGCTATCATCAGGAATATGAGCCCTGAGATAAACGAGGTTTTGGAGCCCCATGATTCCTTTTTCATCGGATCGGATATTTATTATACCTATATCGTTGACAACGAGTTCTGGGAGCTGAGAGTCAGGCAGAGGACAGAGGAGGAGTATTTTTCTCTGGCAGAGGAGTTCTCGGATAAGCTGAAACAGGGCGTTTTCTCGGAGGAGCTTAGGACAAGGTTTAGGCATATCCTGGAGTATTATGGGCAGGATCCATTTATTGTGCGCTCCAGCAGTATCTTGGAGGACGGCTTTGGGAACGCTTTTGCCGGCAAATATGAATCTGTGTTCTGCGCCAACCGTGGAACGCTGGAGGAAAGGCTTCTGGAGTTCGAGAATGCCATTAGGACGGTTTATGCCAGCACCATGAGTCTGTCAGCCCTTGATTACAGAAAGAGACGCGGCCTGGAAAAAAGAGATGAGCAGATGGCGCTGCTGGTTCAGAGGGTTTCAGGTTCTTATTATGGACCTTATTACATGCCCTGTGCTGCGGGGGTAGGTTACTCCTACAGCCCCTACAAATTCCTTGCGGGAATCGATCCCAAGGCGGGAATGCTGCGGCTTGTAATGGGCCTTGGAACTTCAGCTGTAGACAGGACCATGGGCTCCTACCCAAGGCTTGTGAGCCTTGATATGCCTGAAGCAACGTCCTCAGTGACGGTTGCGGAGAAACACCAGTTTTCCCAGAGGGCGGTGGAGGCCATGGACGTGGGAGAGCATGCGCTGGCAAGGCTTGAGCTAAGGAATATTGAATCCAAGCTGCCGAAGTATCTCATTAACACACTTCTTGAACACGACTATGAGGTGGAGGATTCCCTGAAAGAGCGCGGAATATATAGGGATGTCAGGTTTATTTCCTGTAAAGGACTTGTTAAGAAGAAAGAGATCATGTCCAGAATGCAGCAGCTGATGCAGCTGATACAGGCGGAATATGAGCATCCTGTTGATATAGAGTTCACCATGAATCTGTCGGAGAGCGGAGAATATTCCATTAACCTCTTGCAGTGCAGACCGCTCCAGGTCTTCAAGGATACAGCAGAAGTGGAGATTCCAAAGGGGGTTTCCGAGGATAAGATAATTCTTGAGAGTGTTGGGGCATCCATGGGACTTTCCAGGAGTGTCCCCATCGATCTTATAGTCTATGTGGATCCAAAGGCCTATTACAACATGCCCTATGCGGACAAGCCGGGAATTGCAAGCGTGATAGGCAAGATCAACTGGACCTTCAGAGACAAGGGAAGACATATGATGCTGATGGTACCTGGAAGAATAGGCACTTCTTCGCCGGAACTTGGGGTTCCGACTACTTTTGCCGACATCAGTGAATTCGAGGCTGTGTGCGAAATGGAAGAGAAGGAAGCGGGCTACAACCCGGAGCTGTCCTACGGAAGTCATATTTTCCAGGACCTGGTGGAGGCTGACATTCTCTACACGGCTGTTTTTGCCAATGAAAAGACCATAAAATTTGCGCCGGACAAGCTGTTTGGCTGTGAGAATACAGTCGAGACGCTAACCGGCGCAGAAGGAGTATCTGATATAGTTAAGGTGTTTGATCTGTCAGGCGCAGAGTGCACTCTTTTTTACGATCTGGAAGAGAATCACCTGCTGCTGACTACTAGAACTTGAACTTGTTGACCTCTCCGTCAAGCTGCTGTGCGATGTTGGCGTTTTCGTTGGCAACAACCTTGTTCTGCTTCATGTTGTCGGACATTTCCGTTACGGCGCCGGCTACGTCGCCGATGCCCTTTGCACTCTCATCCACAGCGGTTGCAACATCGTTCATTGCCTCGGATACGAAGTTCATGGAGCTCTCAATATTCTGAGATGCATGCTCTACGTTCTTAAGCATTTCGGAGATCTTCTCGGCGTCGTCCTGATACTGTACGCCTGTATCCATCAGCTGCTGGTAGCCGCCGATGGTCTTTTCTCTGACGAAATCAACCATCTTGGTTGCTTCATCAGCCAGCTCCTTAACGTTGCCGATAACTTCGTCTGAGATAACCTGGATCTTCTTGGCGGTCTCTGCGGAGTTGGTGGCAAGTCCGCTGATCTCCTCAGCAACAACCGCAAAACCCTTGCCGTGCTCACCTGCTCTTGCAGCCTCGATGCTGGCATTGAGGGACAGGAGGTTGGTCTGGGATGCGATCTCCAGAATAGTCTGTGTAAGTCCGCTGATCTGTTCAACGGCCTTTGATTTCTCAATCTTATCATTAAGGTTGTTTGTCATGTCGTCTGCGGCAGCCTTGGCAGCCTCAGTTTCCTGTTCAGCGTGCTTTCTCATATCAATAGCACGTTCTTCCATCTGACCTGCATAGTCTGTACCTTCACGCACACTGGTGTACATTTCCTGTACTTCGTCTTTGATCTTGGTGGTAGATCCTTGAACCTGTGCAAGAGAAGCAGCGGTTTCTTCCATAGCTGCGCTCATCTGCTCCATGGTTGCTGATACACCGTCCAGCTGATCGTTGGTCCTAACCGTATTATCAAGGGCTGTCTCAACAGAGCCGGAGAGCTGATTGGAGGAGTCGGAGATTGAATGTACAACGCCTCTGATATATTCAAGAAGGCTGTTGATACTGTCTGCGATATCCGAGACTTCATCATTGCCCTTGACCTCGATCTTCTGGGTAAGATCGCCGTTATTGGTAACAAGGTCACTGATCTTCTTATCAACAACGCCGAGACCATAGCCGATTCCGTTGGCCAGAATAAAGGAAATCACTGCTGAAACAACGGCAAGAATAGCACCGATGATAATAATGGTCTCAACGATTGACTTAAGGGAATCAACAAGGTCATTAACTATATAGTCGATTCCAAGGATTCCGACGGTATTACCGCCATTGTCCCTGATAGGAGAATAGGCGGTGATATAGTCCACTCCTGCGGCATTTTTTTCAACAACTGTTGATACATAGCCATCTGAGGACATTGCTGCCTGCATGCCTTCCTGACGATCGGCTTCCACGGGAGTTCCTATTGAAATATTGTCATTGGCGGGCGTTGACAGATATACAAGGGAGCCGCCGCGGTTTCCTACGGTATAGATGGCACTTAAGTTGGCAGAGCCTGCCACAACGGCCATATCCTTCCTCATTACGCTGTTAGCGTAGCTGTCGTCGGCACCGGTGTCAAGGAGCCCTAATAGATTACCGTTTAGCTGATTGGCGGCAATCTGACAGATTGAGAGGGTGTTCTTGGATGCGCTCTGAACATAGCTCTCATGGACGAATCTGTAGATTGCTATACCCATTACTGCGCAAACAATAATATTTATAAGGACACTTCCGATAGTTATCTTGGTTTTTATACTTAGTCTGATGCCTCTGTTATTCTTCATTGATCTGCCTCCTTATTCAGCATTTAATGAATCTACGATTGCCTGGGACATGAACACAGCGTCAGTTGCCTGTATTTCGGAATAGGCTGTGGCAACATCGACTCCGTCAATTACAACTTTTTTGACAAGATCTTTTTTCAGAGCCATTAGGTCGTCATTGTAGAGGGAGTATGCATCTGTGCCATAGGGCAGATCTGCCATTTTACTGGTATTGTTAAAAAGCTCGAGAGCGGCGGCCTGTTCTGCTGATATGCTGCCTGCTCCGGGATCGTTTACTAAGGGAACAGTGGCCAGGAGATGATCTATGTGGTTCTTGGCGTACTTGTCAGAAATGGGGCTATAGGTCCACAGTTCTTCAACTTCGCCGCCATCGCACATGGTCTCCAGGAAATATTTGTACACACCTGAAGGATTCTTGCAGGAAGAGGTTATGCACCAGACAGGGGCAACTCTTTCCAGGTAGGTTCCGGTCTCCTCAAGAGGAGGAATGGCCACGATCTCGCCGTCTATACCTGCTTCAACAAGCTTATTTGACAGGGTCTTGGCCCAGGTGCCTGCCCAGTAGGTGAAAACGCCATATTCATTGGCGTAGAACTTATCTCGACAGTCGCCGGTTCCGTTTTCGGCGATGGTCTTGTCAATGTAGCCCTTGGAATAAGCATCCTGTATCCTCTCAAGGGCACTCTTCATGCTGTCCTCGAAGAAACCGTCTGTCCAGGTTCCGTCATCTTTTTGGTAAAAAGAGGGATAGGCGTCCTGATAGAATTCCGGCAGATAGTTGATGTAAGGGGCTTCGTTATTGGTGATACCTGCTGCGGAGACACCGTAGGTATTGCCGTTGACACCGTCTCCGTCAGGGTCTTTTTCCGTAAAAGCTTTTAGCATTTCAAGATATTCTGCGTAATTGGTGGGGGCACTCATGCCAACGTTGTCCAACCAGGCCTTTTTGATATAGGTTACGCAGCCGTTTCCTCTGGTGGGAGTTATGCCATAGAGCTTTCCATTTATTTTTATGCCGTCGATAAGAGAGCCATTGCCTGCGGCATTGACTTTGCTTTCCAGGTCGGAGCCGGAATAATAGGGAGTTATGTCCGCCAGAAGCTGTTTGGCGGCGTAGGTAGTGTAATATGAGGAGCTCAGAAGAACCGCATCCGGAAGATCCCCGGATTCAAAGACTTTGGTGACCTCATCATAGTAAACATCATGTTCAGGTTGAATAATTATTAAATCTATGCCGGTCAATGCTTCCCAGCGAGCCTCAAATTCATCGCGCCCGTTCTCCTGGGTGATAAGCGTACCATCCACCATAATGGTGATCGATGTCGGCTTGTCGTAGGACGGACTTAAGTTACCGATGACATCAGAAGCAGTCAGGGCACCGGTTACAGCTGTCCCTGAAGCAGAGCCTCCGCAGGCTGTGAGCATACATGCCGACAGTATCAGGGAGCACAATAGGATAGGTCTCTTTCCGCTCATGGTACCTCCTTTTTTGGATGAAAAAATTAATAAATATGCATAATTATTATTAACGATATTGAGCGTTAAGAAAACCAGTTTACCGATGTTTTCATAGTAATTTAAGACTTAGTTTATGATGGATACGATGAAAGATATTGAGTGGCTCTTTTTTGACGTTGGATCGACCTTGGTAAGCGAAGAAAAGCCATTTATAGACAGGCTTCAAAAAATTGGGGTTATTCGCTGTAAGAATTTGTTCAATTTGATTTAAAACGACTCCCTTACCTGTGCCAGAAATTTTTCTGCAATAGGTGTGAAGGTCTGGTACTTGTTCCAGATAAGATATAGCTTTGTTTCCTGCTTGGGAGAAAGTGGACGGAATACAAGGTCGCTTTCTTCGGAGCAGTCTATCAGATGCTCAAAGGTCAGAAGTATACCCAGGCCTTCCTTGGCAAACATTGATGCATTATAAGAAAGACGGAAGGAACCTTCCAGGTGGAGCTTGGAAAAATTCTCCCCGGCCCATTCCGGGATCTCGATATTCCAGCTTTGTTCAGAGCAGAAGAGTGGCTGCCCTATAAGGTCGGCTACTTTTATGCTCTTTTTCTTTGCCAGGGGATGACTCTTTAAGATAATAGCACCCCAGCGGTCAGTATCAGGGAATGTGGCATAGTCATATTTATCTTTGTTAGGTGTTTCGCAGATTACGCCAAAATCCAGTAACCCCTTATCAAGCTTTTCTGTTACCTGCTCAGTATCACCGCTGGTGATGTGGTAGGTGAAGGAAGGATATCTGTCTTTTAGCTTTTTAATCTCTCGGGCAAGATGACAGATCTGATAGGATTCCGCCAGACCAAAGTATATGTCTCCACCTGTGATATCATCCAAGGAGACAAATTCCTGCTCGATCTTATCTGCCATTAAAACAAGATCCTCAGCACGGTCACGCAGTAGCATTCCTTCATCTGTGAGTTTGATGGAAAAACTATGTCTGGTGAAAAGCTTTTTTCCTAGTTCTTCCTCAAGACTCTTTAATGCCTTGGAAAGAGTAGGCTGTGTGACATGGAGTAATTCTGCGGCTCGTGACATGTTCTCTTCTCTTGCGACGGCAAGAAAATATCTTAAATTCCTTATTTCCATAAGAATCCCCTTAAATAAAGTGATATGCCAAATGCGAATATCATGATATTCATTATAACAATTAGCGAAGAGATTGTACATGGATTATAGTGAGGATGTCAGATGAAAACACAACACAAACAGGGAATAAAGAGATGGGTACAGAAGATATTGTTGAATGCCTCAGGCATCTTGGCATTGAAGATGAAAAGTGCATACAGTCAGGGAAATATGTATGAAGATAAGAATAGCATTTATACTGTTCGTTTTTGTATTTCTTATGCCGGGAGCAACGGTGATGTTACGATCACACTCAGTGTTGAATAGGAGGATATATGGCAAAGAAGATTCTGATAATTGAAACAAGCCTTAGAACGGGAAGCAATTCGGATATCCTTGCTGAGAGCTTTGCAAAAGGCGCAAAGGATGCCGGAAATGACGTGGAGATTGTTTCGCTAAAGGACAAGAAGATTGGCTTCTGCACCGGATGTTTTGCTTGTCAGAAGCTGGGAAAATGTGTTATCTCCGATGATGCCAATGTGATAACTGAAAAGATTCTGGAAGCAGAGGTTGTCGTATGGGCTACACCGATCTATTATTACGAGATGAGCGGTCAGATGAAGACCATGATCGACAGGGCTAATTCTCTATATCCAAGGGATTACAAGTTCAGAGAGGTTTATCTGTTGTCAACTGCGGCAGAGGATGAAGCTTATACAGATGAAAAAGCGGTCAGTGGTGTTAACGGCTGGATTGATTGCTTTGAAAAGGCTGAGTTTAAGGGAAAAGTTTTTGCCGGCGGCGTAAATGAGCGTGGTGAGATTGCAGGGCATAAGGCGTTGAACGAGGCCTATGCTTTGGGAAAATCAATCTAAACTGCTGCGCATAAAATTCCAGATAACCAACCATCTATGTTGTGGACAAGGGACGCCACCCTTGACGGAACCTGCTGGAAACGCATGTCAGGTTTTGCCGACGGTGAAGATGATGGGAACAGCTAAATGGCACACCGTCGCGTAAC
>NZ_ATVS01000044.1 GCF_000420845.1 Butyrivibrio sp. AE3009
TGCCCACGCGTTACTCACCCGTCCGCCACTAACTTAAAACAAGAATCCGCCGAAGCCTCATCAGCGTCTTAAGTCCGTTCGACTTGCATGTGTTAGGCACGCCGCCAGCGTTCATCCTGAGCCAGGATCGAACTCTCACGTTTAAATGTTTTGTTCAATCCGGCCAGAACTAAAAGCTTGGCTTTAATGTTCTGTCCGTTATTACTTTTGGTTTGTTAATTCTGAATAATTCTCTTGGAATTTTTCAGGGTTGCATTACTGTTTATTTGTCAAGGTACTTTAATTATGACCTTACTGTTTACGCAAGGTAAACGCAGAAGGAGGGATTTGAACCCTCGCGCCGCTATTAACGACCTGCACCCTTTCCAGGGGTGTCTCTTCAACCACTTGAGTACTTCTGCAAAATAGTTGATTCAATATAAATATTATATTGTTTGTAGCAGCGTGTTCATAATTAAGCGGAGCGAAAGGGATTCGAACCCTTGTGGCGTTGCCGCCAAACGGTTTTCAAGACCGCCTCGTTATGACCGCTTCGATATCGCTCCGAGTTGTCTTATTCAATATTCAAAATAAGAACTATTGCTTGTTGTGAACGTTTGTGGCGCTCACCGCAGCGCAAGATATATATTAACAAAGCCGCCATAACATGTCAAGCATGTTTTTCAACTTTTTTTAAAAAAATAATATTTTCATCTTTTTTGAACGATTTTTGATTTAGGTTCGATGTTGCCTTTTATGACGCAACCCGCACCAATAACGGCGTTGTCGCCAATCGTGGTCCCCCTTAGGATTGTCACATTTGCTCCCACCCAAACATTGTTTCCGATGACAACTTTTTCGGTAATGAAGTCTGAATCCATTGCTTTTTTATAATCATGATCATGATCCACTATGACCAGATTATTACCAAATTTGCATCCGTTACCGATCTTGATGCTCTCAAGAGCAGTGACGCAGCAGCCTGTATTAAAGAAACAATGATCGCCTATCTCAAGCTTGCCGTTATTGGCAACCAGGTAGAGATTACCTCTGTTCTGGTTATATGCCCCAAGCTTAATGGATCCTTTACCGTATATTTCCGTATGAAGATGGTCAAAGGTCTGGATCCATCCCGCCGAAAACCGCCCGGCATATCTGATCTTTCTTCCGAGTATTCCAAATAGGTTTTTTAAGTAAATAATTGGTGACCGCATTTCCCCCGCCTTCACTTTACATTTGTTTATACGATGATCATCTTCGCTGTGTCAAAATTTCTTCATAAACTTTTTCAAGCTTAGCCAAATGAGCGTCAAATCCAAACTCTTCGGCCGCAATTCTGTGACTTTCAGCTGATAAAGCCTTGTAGTCGGTCTCATTATCCAGGATTCTGCAGATTCCGTCAGATAGTTTGTCACAGTCTCCGGGTTCTACAATGAAGCCGCTCTCCCCACTTACGATAAGTTGAGGAATTCCTCCGACATTAGTTGAAACCACAGGAAGTCCGTAGGCCATCGCATCAAGAATAGCCATGGGAAGCCCCTCCTGATAAGAAGGAAGCAAAAAGAGTGAGGACTCCTTAAGGAGCTTGTCCTTCTCTCCGCCTCGAACCCAGCCCGGAAAACGGCAGTTCTTCATAAGTCCCGCCTGTTCCAGGGAGCCTTTTATCGCAGTTTCATCTTCCTTAGAACCGCTGCCGGCAAAAACAAATACCGCATCAGGGAATCTCTCCGTCACACGAGAAACGATGCCCGTAAAATCATAACCGCCTTTGCGATGTCCAAGTTCTCCAAGAAACAATATCTGTCTCGCTGCAAAACGTGCATCAAGAAATCCTGCAACTTCACTCTGAGGCCTTGGTTTACAGTAATTGTTAATAACTCTTAACTTGTCCTTTGGTAAAAAAGCACTGAGCCTTTCCTTCCATTCCTCGGAAAGAACGATCACCATGGAAAAGCGGCTGAAAACCGTCTTGATCCTGGCCTTCTTTTTATCAGATGCCCTCACATAAAAAGTCTCGAAGTCGGCTCCGTGGCAGTGATCCAGGATGGGAATCCCTCTTTTGCCTGCCATGTGGATAAAGGGCTGCATCCTGTAGAAGCTTCCTCCGAAAGATGAATGAATATGCACAAGTTCCGGTTTGAAATCTCTTAAGACCTTGCTGAATTCAATGTATGCCCTAAGGGCCTTGAGTATCATTTTTAACTTGGATGCATCACAATAGGATTCAACATAGCGAATATCGTAATCTGTCTCTATTCTGCTGCCGTAGTAGCCGTTTGTAACGGCCGCGATCCCGCCCTTAACATCCCTCTGCTGGACGATCATGCAGACTCTGCGTTTTTCTTTTTCCATATCCTGCCCCAAAGTATCAAATAGTTCTTAGTATGGCTTCGGCTGCCGGAATATCCTCCGGAGTCGTTATCTTAATATTATTGTAGGAGCCTTCCACGAGCTTGACCTTTTTGTCGGTAAAATACTCCACTACCATGGCATCGTCGGTGATGTTAATGCCCTTGGACATCAGCTCGCCCTCTTCTCTGTCGAGCCTTCTGTACAGATCAAGTATCAGTCCAAAGGAAAAGGTCTGAGGTGTCTGGATCATCCAGGTCTTGCTGCGATCGGGTGTAGACTGGGCAAATCCCTTGTCATCGGCAAGTTTGATGGTGTCTTTAACAGGCATGCCGACCACACAGGCTCCGTATTCCTTAACCGCATGAAGGGACCTGGTTATGATATCTCTGTTAACAAAAGGTCTTGCTCCGTCGTGGATAAAAGCGTAGTCGCAGGAAGGATCTGCTGCTTCAAGTCCGAGGCGGACGCTGTGATACCTGTAGAGTCCTCCCTCAACAATAGCAGTAACCTTGTCAAAGCCATATTTTTCCACTATTTCCTTACGTACATAGTCGATGTCTCCCCTGGATACCACGAGAACAATATCGTCGATCATGCTCTCTTCAAAGGCCTTGAGAGAATAGTATATAAGCGGTTTACCGCCGATCTCCATGTACTGCTTTTTAACATCTGAATTCATTCTGCTGCCGCTTCCGGCTGCAAGCACTATGGCTACTGTCTTCATGTAGCTCCTCCCGATAGCATTATTGGTGCACGAATAAGTCAGTTCTTGTTGGCGTGATATCTGCGCTCCCTGTCTCCCAGAGGAAGATTGGGAACGGCGTTCATATCAAGTCCGAATCTGACACCTTTTTCATATTCAAAATAAGCTGCAGCGCCTATCATGGCTGCATTGTCGGTACAAAGAACAGGCGAAGGTCTGTAGAAGCTTATGCCGTTTGCCGCACACTCTTTTTCCAGAAGTTCTCTGAGCGCTGTGTTGGAGGCGACTCCTCCGGCGATGGCGAGCTTGTTGTAGCCGTATTCTTTGCAGGCAAGGATGGCGTGTCCCGCAAGGACTTCCACAACTGCCTTCTGGAAGGACGCCGCAACATCGGACTGGTTCAGCTCCTGTCCCTGCATCTTAGCCTGGTTTATATAATTAAGTACTGAGGACTTAAGTCCGCTAAAAGAGAAATCGTACTGCGCATCGCCAATCTTGGCCTGAGGGAAGGTGAAAGCATCGGGGTTACCCTCTCTGGCTGCCTTGTCAATCTTGGGGCCTCCGGGGTATCCAAGTCCGATGGCTCTGGCCACTTTGTCAAAAGCTTCTCCTGCCGCATCGTCTCTGGTCTGGCCTATGATCTCGTATTCGCCGTAGTCTTTAACCACCACGAGATGAGAGTGACCGCCGGATACCACAAGGCATACGAAGGGAGGCTCCAGGTCTTTGTTCTCGATAAAGTTGGCGCTGATATGTCCCTCGATATGGTGGACTCCGATAAGTGGTTTGTTCTTGGCAAAAGCGATGGCTTTGGCGGCGGATACTCCAACGAGAAGGGCGCCTACAAGACCGGGGCCATAGGTCACGGCAACTGCATCGATATCATCAAGGGTAATCCCAGCTTCTGAAAGGGCGGCTCTGATGCAGCCGTTCATTTTCTCTACATGCTTCCTGGATGCGATCTCGGGAACAACGCCGCCGTAAATGGTGTGTAGTGCAATCTGGGAAGAGATAATATTGGACATAACTTCCCTTCCGTTTCTGACAACTGCTGCAGCGGTCTCATCGCAGGAGCTTTCAATGGCGAGGATTGTCACATCCCCGCCTTTATTAGCTTGATTAGTATTCTCTTTGTCAGCGTTCTCCTTGTCTTTGATGGACATGAAGATAACGCCGTCATCTTCTATATTCTTATTGATTTCCATATATTCACCGTTATAATTTTATAATCTTAGAAAGCGGACTCATCCTCCAGGATGTTCCAGCCGAGTATCTTCCACTTGCCCTGGTCGTCCTGCCTCATTATGAATTCGTAGTAAGTGGCGGAGCTGACAGTGCCGTGTCTCAAGGAAAAGAGGCATTTGACGGTGCACATTTTTTTGCCATCCACGGTGACAACTTCGGGTTCTTTGCTCTGAACAACATAGGCGGGGATTGAATAATCCTCATCCTTCTTGCCCTTAATCTCATCTCTCATGGACTTATAGAAATTGCTCTGGGCTGCCAGAAGCTCGTCGTCCATGATTCCCGCCAGCACATCCAGCATCTTGGTCTGCTGTTCATCGGAGTATTTCTCCTTGTACAGAACCTTCATTGTTCTGGCGTAGAGGTCCACAACCTTGCGGGCATCCGCAGGATAATTCTTATCAAGGTTGGTGGTGGTTATCTCGTCCACCACCGTCAGGTCATAGACCTCTTCTCCTCCGCTCTTTTTCCCCCTGTTAAGCAGAAGATACACTCCCAGAATGATAATTGCTCCGAGAGCAACCAGTACGATTGACTTGACAACTGCAGAACTAACACTGTTTTTTTCCATGTCCCCTCATTTCTGAGCTGTGGGCCCCACTGCCTCACATCACTCTTCTTCAAATCTAAGTTCTACGCTGCGTCCGTCCTTGGCCGCCTTGGAAGCGGGAAAAATCTTCTTGACCTCGGGCATGAACTCCGAAGGGTTCACCAGAGAAGGGCTGTAATGAGTAAGCCACATCTCCTTAACCTCGGCGTCCTTGGCCATCTTCGCCGCTTCATAAAAGGTCATATGCTTATATTCTTTTGCTTTCTTGATCTTATCGGGCTCGCCGTACATTCCTTCGCAGATAAAAAGATCCGAATCCTTGGCGTTTCGTACTATGCTGTCGGTGGGTCTGCTGTCGGTGGTGTAGGTGAGCTTGATGCCTTTTCTCTCTTGTCCCAGAACCATATCGGGAGTATAGGTGATGCCCTCAGGGGTAGTTACAGTTTCCCCCTTCTGAAGAGGATTCCAGTATCTCTTGTCGATTCCGGCGCTCTGGGCTGCCTCCACATCGAACTTGCCCTGCCTTCTAAGGCTCATGGAATAGCCGTAGCAGGTGATGTTGTGATTAACCTTAAAAGCACTTATGGTAAAACCGGGCATTCCCTCCGTTTCAAAGGACATTTCATCCTCGGTGATCTCCTTGAATCTGATCTCAAAGGGAAGCTCGGGAGCAATGACTCTGAGCGAATTAACGACTCTTTCAAGTCCCTTGGGGCCCACCATAAGAAGGGGCTCCGTCCTCTCGGCATTGCCCATGGTAAGGAGCATTCCGGGAAGACCGCTGATATGGTCTGCGTGATAATGGGTAAAACAGATAATATCTATGGGTTTGGCACTAAGTCCCTTTTTCTTCATTGCGATCTGGGTGGCCTCGCCGCAGTCTATCAGCACGCATTTTCCGTTGTATCTCACAAACAAAGCAGTGAGAAATCGGTTCGGAAGAGGCATCATTCCGCCTGTTCCGAGAAGACAAACATCTATCATATATTTCTTAATTCCTTTTCCAATAAATTACAGCATCATCCTTGGGTTCGTCGTAGAAGCCGGGACGAACACCCTCACTGACAAATCCAAGCTTCTCATAGAGCCTGATGGCGGCAGCGTTGGCCTTTCTTACTTCCAGTGTATAATTCTCTATTCCAAGGCCCCTGCCCCTTTCAAGGAGCTGCTTGACCATCTTGTAGCCAACGCCTTCCTTCCTGCAGTCGCCTGCAACAGAAACATTGGTGACTTCTCCGTCTCCTGAGACGTTCTGAACTCCGCAGAGCCCCACGATTCTTCCGGCCTTCTCGGCAACGAGATAAATCGTGTCATCTCTTGTCATTGCATCCAGGAGCTGTTTGCGGTTCCAGGCTTCTTTGCCAAGGTTGAGTTTCTCCAGCGCAGCTGCGTCGTCGATGTCCTCAGCGGTCATCTGCCTTACGCGAATGATGCCGGGAGTCTTGATGTCGGACTTCCTGTTGTCCTTCTTGTGGTCAGCGCCTTCCTTGGCTTCTCTCTCTGCCTGAGAGAGTCTCAGATAATCAGGAGCAAACTCATCAGCTGAAACCAGGATGCCTTCCTCTGCCATCTTTGCTCCGAGAGCCGCAAGGGCTGACGCACTCTGCCTGTTCTGGTGGAGAGGCGCAATTGAATAGGGCACCTTGAGATTTTTTTCCAAAAGATCATGATAAACGGGAACGCCGTCTCCAAGGAGGATCACAGCCTTCCCAAGAGTGTTGATCTCGTTAATGATGTCGTCAAGAGAAACGGCGTACTGGCCATGAATTATCTGCATGTCGAAGGTGCGCTCCATGCTCTTACCCTCAGGCATCTTGGGCACGAAGGTGTAGAGGCCGGTGTAGACCTGGTTCCTTCTGGCATCCATCATGGGGCAGATGACCTTCTCATTGCCGTAGAGGTTGTAGGCGATGCCGTCCACGGTGGGCACGGGAATAATAGGCTTATCCAGTGCAAGAGCAAGTCCCTTGGCAGTGGCGGCGCCTATCCTAAGGCCAGTAAAGGATCCTGGGCCCTTGGCCACAGCTATGGCGTCGATGGAAGAAAGGTCCAGATGAACCTTCCTGCACATGTCGTCCAGCATGGGCATAAGAATCTCGGAATGTGTTGTCTTATATTGAATTGAAAACTGGGCCAGGAGCATATCGCCGTCGGCAATGGCAACGGCGCCCACAAGGCCTGATGTATCGATTGCAAGTATCTTCATATTCTATGAAAAATGTCCTTTTCCTAATTACTTCTTGATCATGGTTATGAGTCTGTAATCAAAGCCCTTCTCAAGGTTCTTCTCTATAACGATCTCTGTGTAGTGCTCGGGAAGAAGCTCCTCGATGAGGTTGGCCCACTCAACGATGCACAGACCATCCCCGTAAAAATAGTCCTCATAGCCGATCTCGTCCATCTCGCTGATGTCGCCGATGCGATAGACGTCAAAATGGTAAAAGGGGATGCGGCCCTGATCGTACACCTGAATTATGGTGAAGGTGGGGCTGCTGACGGGGCCGTCAATTCCAAGGCCTCTGGCTATGCCCTGGGTAAAAACAGTCTTGCCGACGCCAAGGTCACCGACGAGGGTGAAGAGCTGGCCCGGCTGGGCGGTCTCACCGATTCTTTGGCCGATGGCGAAGGTTTCGTCGGGGCTGAATGACTCATGCTTGGTTACAATCTCCATACTAAACTCCTAATTAAAACTATAATTACTTGTAGTATACCATAAAAATGGGTTTGGTAGCATCCACCTGTGGTTATGGCTTCACGGACGCTGGTTTATTGGAATGGGGCGTGATTTTCGGGGCGGGGACAGTTCAGAGGACAAGGTCTGCAAAAATACTTGTTTTCGTGCGCCTCCTGATTCTCTAAGACTCGATGTCAAAGGAATGACTCGTACTCATGCCTATTCGTGAACAGTCGTCATTCCTTTGCCCTCTCGTCTTGATAATCATGTCGTCGTACAAGAACTGCGCATTTTTTCAGCCCTTGCCCCCTGAACTGTCCCCGCCCCGAAAATCACTTGGATTCTGAAGGCCTCACCGCTGTGCGTGAATGCCTTATCCACCGGTGAATCTGCTACCAATAAATTTTGATGGTAATACTTTGCAAGTGAATTATAGTTAGTAGGCAACCGCAATCGCAAAACCAGCCAAAGGCAGGTTACCGGCTTCGCCGGGAAGCGGCAAATTGCACCGCTGTGCAATTTGCCGCTTGATTTGGGATTGTTGTTTTTGTTACGAAGGGTGATGGTAGAAGGATAGGAAATAAGGAATTAACTATTTGTGGTGGTAGACAAAAACAGCTCCGGCTCTGCCTTGGGTGGATGTCAGTTAAGTAGTCCATTACATAGCGAAAGCACCGGAAAAACGCGCAGTTCTTGTACGACGACATGATTTTCAAGTCGAAAGGTTGAAGGAATGACGACTGTCCACGAATAGGTATGAGTAGGAGTCATTCCTTCGACATCGAGACTTAGAAAATCACGAGGCGAACGAAAACAAGTGTTTTTACGATGCTTTTGATGTGTAATGGACGGCCTGCAGGAAATACACACAAGGCAGAGCCGGAGCGTTATGGAAACCTATAATTATATTTAGCCTTCTACCTCAGCTTCGGTTTTGTGGATTTTGCGGGAGACTGAGGTTTTGTCAGCCTTGAGTATGGGACTAAGCTGCTTATACACCAAAAATGTAATAATACTGTCCGCAATACCCTTCAACAGATTGAACGGTGCAACACAAAGCGCACAGAATGTAAACAGATTGGTAACCGCAGGATTGATAGCTGTTCCCATCTCTATAAATGCATCAACTCCGCTACCGAACATTACCGCATAGGCAGGTAACAGGAAGAAGGCATTGAGAACTGCGCCAACAAAGGCTATGCATACAGTTCCGGCAAGGCAGCTGATAAGTGCTGTCTTTCTGCTCTTTTTGAATCTGTAGATGACGGTTGCTGGAACAACGAAGGCAGCTCCAACTACGAAATTGGCGATCTCTCCGACGAATCCGGAGGTTGTTCCCTGTATAAGAATGTTGAGCATAACCTTCACAAACTCGATCATCACAGCAACCATGGGACCGCAGGCAAAGCCGCCGATAAGGGCCGGAATGTCGCTGAAATCAAATTTGTAGAAGGAAGGTGCAAAGAACAGCGGGAACTCAAAAAACATGAGCACAAAGGAAATTGCTGAAAATACACCGATAATGGCGATCTTCCTTATGCTGAACATAGCCTCAGCTCTTCCGTCTCTCTTAAGCTCTTCCTTTCTTGCAAGCTTCTCTACAATAAAGGTAAAGAAGAAAGCTGCCATGACCAAAAGAACCAGCGCAACAAAATGCTCCCAGTTCTGTGCTACGGTTGTAAGTAAATTCTGTTTTTCACTCATTTAATTTTCCTCTTTTCTCATCGGGTAATGTTGTTAGAAAATTGAGATAAAGAAAAATAAAAAAGCTCCAAGTCACTACATAGACCTGGGGCTGCCACAAGAATAAGAACTATTGTGCATTCTTCTCTCATCCAGACTATACTGTCGGTTTTGGAATCACACCAAATCAGCCGCCTAAGCGGGTCGCGGACTATACCGCCGGTTGGGAATCACACCCTGCCCCGAAGAATTATTATATGCATATACTAGCACAAATACCGAATTTGACAAGTACCTTACGTAAATTTATAATCAAATTATCTGTAATATTGATATAGTGACCTACTTTCGCAATTTCATTTATGAGGTTAAGATGAAGAGAGTTGTGACAAGGAAGCTGACACCGGGAATGGTGCTGGCCAATGATGTCTATACCTATGATTCATATATAAAACTTCTGGATAAAGGTATGGTTCTTGAGGATAAGGACATCGCAAGACTTGCCTTTTATTCTATTATTGATGTCCTGGTGGAAGATGACCCTGTTGAGGTGGTTGAGCCGAATATTCCCACGGCCTCGGGTCTATCCTATTCCGAGAGGCTTAAAGAATCCAAAGAGTTTAAGGAGTTTCGTGCGGACTTTGAGGAATGTGCCTCAAGATTCGAGCATGCGATCAATGACCTTATCAATAACGATTCCAATTTTAATTTAGACAATATGATGTCCCCTATTTATGGGCTTCTGAAAAAAGGGCGAACTGCCACAAACATTTTTGACATGCTGCATAATCTTCGCATGTACGATGATGCCACCTATACCCACTGCATCAACGTGGCTCTTATAACCAATATTCTTGGACAGTGGCTGAAATGGGATGACGAGGAACTGGAGATAGCCACCCAGGCGGGGCTGTTCCACGATATCGGCAAGCTCATGATTCCCGACACCATCATCACCAAGCCCGGCAAGCTTACCAGCGATGAATACTCAATTGTCCAGACTCATCCTCAGAGAGGCTATGAGATACTAAGGCCCATAAACATCAGCACTCATGTTAAAAATGCAGCTCTCATGCATCACGAAAGATGCGATGGCACCGGTTATCCGCTTAAGATAAAGGGACCGCAGATTGACAGATTTGCCAAGGCTGTGGCCATAGCTGATGTATATGATGCCATGACCAGTGCCCGCCACTACAGAGGTCCCATGTGTCCCTTCATTGCCATTTCAATGTTTGAGGATGAGGGGCTTCACAAATATGACGCAGAGATAATCATGGTATTCCTTCAGAACATCGTTAACACCTATCTGCTGAATACTGTAAGGCTAAATACCGGAGAAATAGGCGAGATCATTTTTATCAACAAAACTCATTTATCAAGGCCCACCATAAAGGTCGGCGAGGATTACATCGATCTGAGCAAATGCCCCGGTGTTTATATCCAGGAAATAATATGATCCAAATCGCAAAACAAATACATACATAAACCGATACATAAAAAAAACATGCATAAGTGGTAATCCACTTATGCATGTTTCATTTTAAACTTGGTTATCTCTCTGTCGGAATCAACCTTCTCAATCTGGGCTCCAAGCTCTCTTAGCTTGGCATCAAAGTCCTCATAGCCTCTCTCAATATACTTAATGTCTTCGACGGTTGAATATCCTTCTGCTGTAAGAGCCGCAATAACAAGCGCTGCGCCTGCTCTCAAGTCGGGAGCTGATATCACTGCTCCTGTATATTTGTCCACACCCTCAACAATAGCGGTGCTTCCCTCAACCTTGATGTTGGCTCCCATTCTGGTGAGCTCATCAACATATTTGAATCTGTTCTCGAAAATGCTCTCGGTAACAATGCTGATACCACTGGCAAGTCCCAGCGCAACGGTGATCTGGGGCTGCATATCCGTAGGATATCCGGGATACGGAAGAGTCTTCACATGAGTATTCTGAAGTCTCTTGGTAGCTACAACTCTTACAGCGTCGTCAGATTCATGTATCTGGCATCCCATCTCTATGAGCTTGGCACTTATGGACTCCAAGTGCTTGGGAATAACATTCTTGACTGTGATATCACCCTTGGTGGCAGCTGCTG
Source organism: Butyrivibrio sp. AE3009 (assembly GCF_000420845.1). Lineage (GTDB taxonomy): Bacteria > Bacillota > Clostridia > Lachnospirales > Lachnospiraceae > Butyrivibrio. The sequence continues at coordinate 11,283 of NZ_ATVS01000044.1, forward strand.
CCATCATGAAAGTTCCGGCCTCGATCTGATCGGGTATAATGGTATATTCTGTGCCGTGAAGTCTCTCAACTCCGCGAATCCTGATAACATCAGTACCTGCGCCCTTGATGTCAGCTCCCATACTGTTAAGGAAGTTGGCAAAATCAACTACATGGGGCTCCTTGGCTGCATTCTCGATAATAGTCTTACCGGATGCCATTGCCGCAGCCATCATAATATTGATGGTAGCACCAACGCTGACAACATCAAGATAAATGTGGCTTCCAACCAGGGTGTCTGCTTTAGCTTCTATTATTCCGTGTCCGATATTGACCTTGGCTCCAAGAGCGGTAAATCCCTTGATATGCTGGTCGATAGGGCGAAGGCCTATGCTACAGCCTCCGGGAAGAACAACTCCGCCTTGCTTGTATTTGCCGAGCAGGGCTCCAAGGAAATAATAGGAACCTCTGATCTTCTTCATGTCATCGTTGTCAAAAATATAATCACGTATCTGTGAGGCATTGATCTTAACCGCATGTCTGCCGATTCTCTCAACGAAGGCTCCTGAGCTCTTCATTGCCTGAAGCATGGCATTGGTATCAGATCCATCATGCATATTGTCTATATACACGGTTTCGTCTGTCATGATAGAAGCCGCAAGAATAGCCAGTGCTGCGTTCTTGGCACCGCCGATCTCAACCTCTCCTACCAGAGGGATTCCGCCTTTTATAACATATTTTTCCATAAGAATCCTCTTAGCATAATGCACAAAAGCTTTTGTGCCGAATGCATATAAATTCCACTCAATAATTGTCAAAATTTCATAATCAGACAAAATATATTTATATCACATTTATGTACCAGTGTCAAAACAGACACTGAAGAAATTCTGTTAATTCAAGTAATTAAGCGGATTAACCTGAGATCCGTTAATTAGAATCTCAAAGTGAAGATGAGGTCCTGTGGATACACCGGTATTACCGGAAAGGGCGATCTTCTGTCCCTGCGATACAGACTGGCCTACGGATACAAGTACCTTGGACAGGTGTCCGTACCTGGTCTCCCTGCCGTCCGCATGCTTGATGTATACGCAATAACCATAGCCGCTTCCCCATCCTGCTCTTGTAACGCGGCCTGAAGAAGAAGCCACAACGGCAGTTCCCACAGGTGTAGCCCAGTCAACGCCCTTATGATAGGTGCTGGCTCCACGGGTAGGTGCATTTCTTCTTCCGAAGTGAGAAGTAAGTCGTCCGCCGGAAATAGGCTTGATGTAGGTAGGAGGCACAATGGTTCCTCTCTCCACAATCTTGGGAACAGCCTGATAGGTAATCTCTTCCTTCTCAATCTCCCTGCTGTTCTCGGCAGTGTCGGTATAGCTGATAAGTGCCACAACCTTTCTGTGACCGGCTGATGGCTCCTGGATAACCTTGGTCTGTGTGGTGTACCAGGAATTATTGTCAACGTACTGTACTTCCGCCTCGTAGTCCTCTTCGTAGTATTCCTGAATAGTATATACCACTGAAAGTTCAGGCTCGGGTACGGTTACGATAATTTCATCCTCAGGTCTGATCCTGGTGAACTCATCCTCAAGGGATTCGTTCATGGCAATAAGATCAGCCACGGTAAGGTCATACTGTACTGCGATGCTGCTGAGGGTATCGCCTGACTTAACCTCATAGATCTGATTGGTCTCTTTGTCCTTGGTGACATCATCAATAGCAGTGGACAGATCTGTGAGTTCTTCATTTGGAAGATAACTCTCCACGATCTCAACCTTGTCGCCAAAGTCTATGCTGACAAGTCCCAGCTCATAATCAGAGAAATCTCTGTCATAAGCGATAGGGGTTGCCTCATTTACAATATCGGATACGGTCTGGAAAAAGCCGGCTTCAGGCATACTGGTCTGGGCTATTTCCTCTTCCTTTTTGACCTCTTCCCTGCTCAGCACCTTGGGAGTAAGTACATTAACCTCTCTCGACTCGTCCAGCTCCAAAGATACTTCGTACTTATTCTCGGTATCATATGTAGCCAAAGCAGTGTTAAGAAGCTGCATTACTTCGTTAATACTGGCCAGATTGACTGAAAACTCATTTATCTTGATGGAATAGGCTCTGTTCAGAGTGCTCTTCTTGTTGGCATTGATAACGGCAACCATCTGCTTTGCCACATCTGCGGTGGAATCTACTTCAGCCCAGAGAACATTGCTTCCCTGGATACTGAGATCTGAGGCTGCGAGAGTAAGCTCATCGCTTCCCTTTGCAATCTGTCTTCTGGCACTTCTGAAGGCATCGTAGGCATCATTTTTGGATGCCACAACACCAACAACCTGATTGTTAAGTCTCACAGTAAAAATGTTATTGCCGCCCTTTTCAAACTTAACAAAGCTTGGCATAAACAAAATCCACAATGTGATAACCACCAAAGCAGAATGCAAAAACCATATCTTTATCTTTTTGTGAAACATTGTGTTGCTTGAATTCATACTAGGATATCTTTCTATAGTTCGTTTTTGTTAAATTATGCCGAAAAGTCTCAGCAAATTGATGACAAGATCAGCTCCTGCCACCAAAAGGGTGATGATAAGTACCGGAAGAACTGCTGTGTTCTTGGTCTCAACCCCGATCTGGATCGACTCAAGACGTCTTGCGACCTCCTTGAACTCATCCTTATTCTTCTCCTGATTCTTCTCAACAACTGCCTGAACGTTTCTGTATACCTGAACGCCGACATCGTGAATCCGGGTCTCATTGGCCTCGAGCAGCTCCTGATGTTCCTTGTAATCGGCCCTGAGCTCCTCAAGACTCTCTTTATATGCCTTGGCATCTGAGATCATCTCATTAAGATGCTGCTTGTATTCCTCTGCTGTAAGTTTGAAGTCCTCTGCGTTCTGCTTGAAATTATCGGCATTGGCACGAAGCTCCTCCATAAGAGCCTTGTAGTGCTCTGCCTCAAGTCTGATTCTCTCGGCTTCCTTGGCCTCAGCCTGTGAATTAGCCCTTATGATATCCTGAGCACCGATCTTTTCCGCAATCTTATTCATAAAGTTATCCACGTCATTCCCTCCCCAACCGTTCTTTTTTGCAACTTCAACTATAGTATCATACATTTATTATTAATTATTAACAAGATTGTTTTGGCAAAAACGAGTTTATTGGGCAATTTTACCCTTTGTTCATTTTTTGTTCATAATTTATTCATAATTGCCTTGTATATTATAAACATAGCCGATGGCAAACGGCTTCCAAACAACGAAAGATAGATTTTTTCATAATAGGGTAGGCGCGGAAACGTGTCTACCCACTCCTCATTTTATGAGGAGTTTTTTATTTTTTTCCATCTTCTATGGCCAGAATCTCTTCATTAAGTGACAACATTCTGGCATCAAGATCAGCCACCATCTTGGCACATTCGTGAAGCTCTGAATTAATATGATTGGGAGCCTTACCCTCAAATTTGTACTGAATCTTGTGCTCCAATGAAGCCCAGAAATCCATGGCAACGGTTCTTATCTGTATCTCAACCTTAACATTGACGATTCTGTCTGATAAGTACACCGGAAGAGAAACTATCATGTGATAACTTCTGTAACCGCTCTTCTTGGGATTCATAATGTAGTCCTTGACGGTAAGAACCTGAATATCCTTCTGGTTACTTATCATCTCGGCTATTCTGTAAATATCAGAAGTAAAGGAACAGATGATACGAATGCCTGCGATGTCGTTGATATAGCGGACCATATTCTCGATGGTTGATTCGTATCCGTTTCTTTTGAGTTTCTTGACTATACTCTCGGGAGTCTTAACCCTTGCCTTAACGTGCTCGATGGGGTTGTATCTGTGAACCTCCTGAAACTCCTCGTTAAGGATCTCTATTTTGGTTGTAATCTGCTTGAGCGCAGAGTTGTACATAAGACTAACTTCTTCCCAGGAATGGATATCCTCTGAGATTTTGATATTGTATGATGCAAGATCAAGTTCCATTTTTTCCCCTTTAATTCCGGAAATAATCCTTGTTCATGGCACAGGCGATAACCAGTGCCTTAGGCAGTTTCTTGTAATTTCTGCCAAGCTTGTACCCCATAAACCTGGCACCACACATGATAATGTAGTGAGGTATCAGATAGGCCTTGCCAATATGTTTAAAATGCTGAACAGTCTGTTTCACCATCTTCTTGCCTTCAGCTTCCGAACTGATCATGCCAAAGATCTCGGGATGATCGGTCTGTGAAACTCCAAGGTCAAAATTTCTGTGGAACTGCTGAGATACGCTGTAATTGTGGGAATGAATAACTCCCGCTTCAGGTACGTAGCAGATCGCATATCCCTTCTGACAGGCATTACCGGCATAGACCATATCCTCGTTAAAAATGGTTTTGTGAGTAAAACCACCAATTACATTATAAACGTCGCGCCTGTACATTGCACATACATTTGAGCAAAAATAGGTCTTGATTCCAAGTCTTCCCACATCTGCCTGGGTCTTCTTCATAGCCTCATTGGGATAGTTGAACTTCCTGGAATATCTCTCTGCAAGATTGCAGTCGCTCTTGGGATACTGCCTTGCATATGCAGCTGCCACATCGCTATCCAGGGCCTTGGCAAGACTTGAGATAAGCATCTTGTCCCTGGGAAAGGCATCCTGTGTCATCATAAGGAAATAATCCGCATCAGACAGGGCAACGCCCCTATTTCTGGTCTCTCCGTGATCAAACTCGGCCTTGGAGACATGCTCCACTATAATATTGTCATATTTGTCCAGAGGATTCTCTGAGCTGTCTGTAACAAGCTCATCCCAGTATTTGCGCTCAGTATTCATGATGATAATATGACCCGGGCGCACAGACTGGCTCTGAAGATCATCGATAAGTCTGAAAAGAGATATATCAGGCTTGTAGGTTGGAATAATTACGTCAACTGTATACATATAACCTCAACTCATAAAAAGAAAAAGGGGTTGGCCCTCACAAGGCCCGGCCCCTTTAACATAATCAGTTCAAATACGGATCTGTGTCTGACTTGATCTTGTCGCTGTACTTCTGAACATCAGGTGATACAGTGTACTCGGAATCGTCAAACAAGAACTCATGAAGCCATTTAACATTGGAGGAAAGATCTGAAGGAATTACGCAGCTTCCCTTTTTACCGATGGTACCGGTGGCTCTCATGCTCTCCTCAGGGAATCCGTTATTGTCTACAACCTCGTAGTTGGCAATATTCTTGAGAAGTGCAAGGATCTCGGTAAGATCCAGTGATGTATAGGTCTCGTTAAAGGTCTTGTTGGCTACATCCTCAAGCTGTGAGAAGCTCATGCCCTTGGCCTTATCAAGACAGGCCATAAGTACTGTTCTCTGTCTCTCAGCACGTCTGAAATCATCACCTGCGGTATAACGGATACGGCAGTAAGCTGTAGCCTGAAGTCCGTTAAGGGTCTGAAGTCCTGCGCTGTTAACAGGTGTGTACTTAAGTCCCAGCTCTGAAGCCATTGTGGACTGATAGTTGTTAAGATGAGGAATCTCTGCGTCAGTAACCTCTATAGGCACACCGCCGAGGGCATCAACAACATCTGTAAGTCCTCTGAAACCGATGGTAATGAAATTCTTGATATCCATATCAAGATTCATGTTAAGCATTGAAATAGCCTGCTCAGGACCGCCCTCTGCATAGGCTGCGTTACACTTGGTGTAAGAGTCATTGCTAAGGTTCAGGTAAGTATCACGGTAAACGGAACACAGCTTGATCTGTCCGTTCTCATTGTTGATGGATGCAATAATAATTGTATCTGATCTTGTATTCTTGGTAAGCTCTCCGTCACGGGCATCAACACCGAAAAGTGCGATATTGGTGTATCCTGACATCTGCTCATTCTCAGCAACTGTCTCGTTGATACTCTGGCTGATCACCTCTTCGTCCATGTTAACCTTACCAACTTTGGTAACGTCAACCTTGAAGAACAGTGTATATGCTACAAGTACAAGAATACATGCGATAAGGATCTCTCCTACCAGAAGTGCTATTGCCTTGGTCTGGTTCTTTTTCTTCTTGGAAGGTCTTCTTCCTGACTGTGAAGGTCTTCCAGAACTCTTCCTTGCTGCCCCGGATCTTCCTGAGCCGTTCCTGGATGCTCCGTTACTCCTGGAAGCAGGTCTTGAACCCTGGCTCCTGCCGGATGAGGATGTTCTGCGGGTTCCCTGGGAAGATGCTCCCTGTGAGGATTTCTTTCTTACCGGTCTGTCCTCATAATCATCATAATCATCATATCTGTCATCTCGAGGCGGTCTTCTGTCGTTTCTGTCTTCTCTGTCATAATACTCGTCATCACGATTAGACATGTCAATTCTCCTTTTTCCCAATAAAACTTTTATGTGTAAAAGCAAAAACGCATACACTTGTATATTTTGCCACAAACAAAAGAAATATACAAGTATATGCGAAGCGCCAGCAAACATGCGGCTTGACGGCCACAATTAATATGCGTTTTTATTAAAGAGTCCGTACCTTAAAGTACCAAGAATTATCTTGAAATCGAAGGTCATGGTCCAATTCTCGATATAGTAAATATCGTAGTCGATTCTCTTTCTGATGGAGGTGTCACCTCTGTAGCCGTTGATCTGGGCCCAGCCCGTAAGTCCGGGTCTTACCTGGTGTTTAACCATATATCTTGGGATCTGCTCCTTGAACTTCTCAACGAACTGAGGTCTCTCGGGTCTTGGTCCCACAAGGCTCATCTGTCCGATGAAAATGTTAAAGAGCTGAGGAAGCTCATCGATACTGTATTTTCTAAGGAAGGCACCAACGCCTGTAACTCTGGGATCTCCCTTGGTGGTCCAGCCTTTTTTCTCCTCATCCTCAGTCTGAACCTTCATGGATCTGAATTTGTACATCATGAAGGGCTGTCCGCCCAGGCCGATCCTCTCCTGCTGATAAATAATCGGTCCCTTGCTGCTAAGCTTGACAGCTATGGCTGCGGCTATCATGATCGGTGATGTGAGCACTATTCCCACCAGTGAACCTACTATATCAACAAATCTCTTGGCCATCTTGTTAAAAGAGTTGGTAAGAGGAACATATCTGATATTGATGACGGGAAGTCCCTGAACATCTTCAGTATAGGGGTTACTTGGAAACAGCGAAGTATAATCAGGAATGAACTTGGTGTGAACACCGGACTTCTCACACTGGGCAACCAGTTCCTCCAGCCTGTCGTAGTCATCCAGAGGAAGGGTGATGGTGATCTCGTCGTAGTTACTGTTGGTAAGGTGGTCCTGAAGCTGATCTGTCTTACCCACAACCTTGATGCCGTGGTAGCTGGTTCCTATGGGAACGAAATCATCCAGAACGCCTGCTATATCGTAGCCCCACTGTGGATTCTCAAGTATCCTGCTGATATAAGCCTCTGCAGCCCTTGAATATCCCACCAGAAGAATGTGCTTGATGTTATAGCCTTTTTTCCTGATATACCTAAGGAACTTACGAAGAAGCCCATGGGCAAGGGTTGTCAGTGCAATGTTCAGTACAAAGAATATACCAAGCATGGTTCGGGAAAAATGCTCCTGTTTAAGCATATACAAAAGAACCAGGAAGCCGATGATTCCCATCACATTGGCCTGAACAATATCCACGAACTCATTCCAGAGTCTCAGAGCTCTCCTTGAGGTGTAGAGCTGAACCATGTAGTACAGAAAAAGATATGAGGGCACAAGATAATAAAGCGCAGAAAAATAGGTGGACATAGAAAGCACACCGCCGGGGTTCTTGTCCCTGAAAATAGATTCAAATTTAAGATAATAGGACAACATATAAGAACCGGCTATGATAAGCCCGTCCACCACAACATGTGCCCTATTAAGATGTGTCTGGTTATCTTTTATCATTTAAACAATACCAATTCTTCTTAGGCAGTTAAGCCACAGCTCAAGCTGCAGTTTAAGGCTGTTTAAGGCCTGCTTTCCTCTGAAAGGCACTCTTTTGCCATGGCCCTTGAATATCTTGGAAAAGCCGCTAAGAAGGCCCTTTATATGGGCTTTCCCCAACCCCTTTTTCACATAAAAAACATGCTTGATAATAATCCCTGTTATTATCAGCGGAAGATTAATCAAAACCTGTAAAAAAGGCATATTTTTATATATTAAGTATAAATTATTGGCTGCGGTAAGTTCAACCTTAAATGCATTGTGCCTTGATCCGCTGCTGCCGCTTCCTGCGTGATAGACTACCGCTGAGGGTTCCATCAGGTTCCTGTAGCCGTAGAGTCTTGCCCTGTAGCCAAGGTCCACATCCTCAAGATAGCAGAAATGCGCCTCATCGAAAAGTCCTACTTCCTCCAGCATGGACTTTCTGTAAATGGCGGCCCCGGCGCAGGAAGACGTTATATAAGTGCGTTTCCTGTATCTGCCTGAATCCTTGTCCTTGGAGGGTGCAAATGCCCAACCAAGAGCGCAGTAATAATCTCCTGCATCATCCACAAGATCCGGTGCTTTAAGCTGCAGCATCTTGGCCTGAGCGCTAAAAAGCGATCTGTTCTTGTCCATAACTCGAACAAGGGCCTCGATGGCTCTCTCGTCGCAGACAGTATCATTGTTCAGAAGGAAAACATACTCCGAGTCAGCGGCTCTGATACCGACATTAACCGCATTGGCAAAGCCCGTATTGTCCCCAAGTTCTATGAGACGTACCTCCGGGTGATTCTTCTTAACATAGGAAACACTGCTGTCCCCTGAACCGTTATCCACTATGATAACACAAAAATCTGTGTATGTTTGTTTTTTAAGGCTCCTAAGACAATCAGGAAGAAACCCTGCCCCATTGTAATTAGGAATTATCACGGTTACCTTATTCATTCTCAAACCCTTTTGACAACCTTGGGATCCCAGAGGATCCTGAAGCCTTTCTTTCGCACTTCCTCGCAGAACCTAAGGCTCATCTCCATCAGAACTTCATCTGTCATGGCCTCGAAATAGCTGTCGTTTACTCCGGCGGCAAAAAAGCTGTCAGAATAGGAAGTCTTGGTTATATCCTCAAATATTGGAATAAACTCGGGTCTTATGCTGATGCATCTGATATCAACGGCAGCGCAGTCCTGCTGCAGAACAGCCCTGTGCTGAGGGCCTCCGGAAAAGCCTTCCGGGAGTCTGTCGTATACACGGCTTCCATCCTTTTTGTAGATGCCTCCGCAGATTCTTCCCTTTTTATCAAGAAGTTTGCCGCCTATGCAGCCCACATCTTTCCTGGAATTAAAAAAATCTTCTGTATAATTGATCCTGTAAAAGCCAAGATGCTGCAGGGATTCCACATCCGCAGCGATATTGTTTTTGGTACAGAAGTCCAAAAGTGCGTTTTTGCCCGCCTCATAGGCATAGGTCTTGCTGGCGGGATTGGCCGCCGTGGATCCTCTGTGGCATCTCCAGTGATAGAGGACCTTGGCTATATGAACGATCTGATTGCCGGCTGCGGGCATTGTAAGCGCCGCCTCGCCGCAGGCCCTAAGGAACAGATCATAGTCCTGGGCTCCGTCATACTTGTCCCTGAGCTTGAGCCTTCTTATCACATCGGCTCTCATCACCGTGAAATGGCAGATATAATTATTGGACATTAGATAGTCCATATTAAAAGGGGGCTTAATATGGGGTTCATAGTAAACACCCTTGTTGTCGTCGTATTTATCCTCATCGGAATATATGAGTCTTAAGGGGCAGTCGCTGTATCTGGCCAGTTTGTTGGTCTTCATGCTCTTTCTTATGACCTTGGACACCTCATAGAGGGCATCGGGGGTAAGAAGATCGTCGTGGTCCAAAAGACCTATGTAATCGCCCTGGGCTTTCTCAAGTCCCGCATTGGTATTACCTGATATTCCTCTGTTGACTCCCAGGTGATAATACCTGATCCTGGGATCCTTGTCAGCATATTCCTGAGCTATATCGGAACTACTCATGGATGCATCGGCAAGCACCAGCTCCCAATTGCCGTAGGTCTGACCGATAACAGACTCAATCATCTCCTTGAGATATTTCTCGGGAGTGTTAAAAAGAGGAACCACAATGCTGAATCTTACACAGTTCCCGGCCTGCATCAGCAGTTTGTACTCCTGCCTCTGTTCCTCAAGAACATCTTTTCCCAGCGGCTGATATTTGTATTTATCTCTGAAATTATCTGAAACTCTCTCAAAGGCAGCAAAAAATGCGGCCTTAGCACCATTGCGTTTAGCATATGCTATTGTTTTTGAGACCGCATTTTTTATACCCATTTATTAGTATTTCTCCGATTTATTATTTTTGATCAATGAGCTCTGTAATCAGCCTTCAACTACAGCCTTAACAGCAGCTGTGAGCTCGTCCTGAAGCTTGGCTGCATCCTCAAGTCCTGTTCCCTTAACGCCCATGTAGAACTTGATCTTGGGCTCTGTTCCGGAAGGTCTTGCGCAGCACCATGCGTCATTATCAAGCGCAAAGTACAGAACGTTGGATGTGGGAAGTCCTGTGTCGCCCTCTGCGCCGGTGGCCATGTTAAGAGTCTTGTGAGTCTTGTAATCTCTAAACTCTTCAACCTTCCAGCTTCCGAAGGTCTTGGGAGGATTGCTCCTAAGCTTGTCCATAAGAGCTGCGATCTGCTCAGCGCCCTCTTTGCCCTTCATGGTGATGGAGTACTGGCCTTCCTTGTAGTAGCCGTACTTCTCGTACATATCGATCATGGCATCCCATACGGTCTTGCCCTGTTTCTTATAAAATGCAGCGAGCTCGCAGAGCATCATAACTGCAACAACCGCATCCTTATCTCTTGCATGGGTTCCTGCAAGGCATCCATAGGACTCCTCGAGACCGAATACGTAGTTGTGGGACTGGCCGTTCTGCTCAAAGAGCTTGATCTGCTCTCCGATGTACTTAAAGCCTGTAAGAACTTCGATATAGTGAAGTCCGTACTTCTCGGCAACAGCCTTGGCCATATTGGTGGTAACGATAGTTGTTACGAAAGCAGGGTTAACAGGCATTGTTCCTGTTGCCTCACGCTCTCTTAAGATATAATCACCGATGAGCATTCCGGACATATTTCCTGTGAATGCAACATATTCTCCTGTCTTGGCATCCTTAGCATAGATTCCGAGTCTGTCTGCATCGGGGTCTGTTGCAAGAACGATGTCGGCATCCTTCTCTTTTGCCAGCTTGAGAGCAAGCTCGAAGGCCTTGGGATCCTCAGGATTGGGATATGCAAGGGTTGTGAAATTGGGATCGGGTTTCTCCTGCTCAGGTACTACGAATACATTCTTGAAGCCAAGCTCCTTAAGTACTCTTCTGACAGGAAGGTTACCTGTTCCGTTAAAGGGTGAATAAACGATGGTGAACTTGTCAGCCATCTCGTCGATGACATCCTTGTGGATGATCTGCTTCTTGAGCTCAACCATGTACTTGTCATCAATCTCTTCGCCGAAGGAAACATAGAGTCCCTTGGCAATAGCCTCGTTCTTATCCATTGTAAGAACATCGTGGTAGTCTGTGATCGCAACTACTTCGTCGATGATTCCTGTATCATGAGGAGGTGTAACCTGTGCGCCGTCCTCCCAATATACCTTGTAACCGTTGTACTCAGGCGGATTGTGAGATGCGGTAACCATCACGCCTGCGATGCATCCAAATTCTCTGAGGGCAAAAGAAAGCTCCGGAGTGGGACGAAGGATATCGCTCACATATGCCTTGATGCCGTTGGCTGCGAGGCAAAGCGCCGTCTCATCCGCAAATTCGGGAGAAAATCTTCTGCAATCATAGGAAATTGCAACACCCTTAGTTGCTGCATCAGGTCCGCCGTGCTTCTTGATATAGTTGGCAAGGCCCTGAGTAGCCTTTCTTACTGTGTATTTATTCATTCTGTTGGTACCTGCGCCGATAACTCCGCGAAGTCCGCCCGTACCAAATTCAAGTTCTCTGTAAAATCTGTCTTCCACTTCAGCCTCATCATTTCTGATAGCCAGAAGTTCCTGCTTGGTCTCCTCATCAAAGTATGAGTCATTAAGCCAGTATTCCAATTGTTTCTGTGCGTCGCTCATTCCTGTTCCTCCTCATTAGTTGTAAACCCTGTATTATTTCATATTATATCACAGCAAAACCGTCACTGTGTGCGCAGACTTGAGTATCCTTCCACATTCAGACTGAAATCACTTCGATCCAGTGAGAAATTGGGATTATAGTAGGGATCCCCCTTATCAAGCACAGCCTTCCATTTGGTGCGGAAATGCTCTGATTCCGATTCATAGCGCCTTGCGTTCTCTCCCTCAAGGTCAAGACCTCTTGAAAGTGATTCGTAGTGGAAGAGCTCTGCAAAAGGTGTAAATACGTTGAGATACCCTTTTTCCCTGAGCTTAAGACAAAAGTCCACATCGTTAAGGCTAACTGCGAAGTCCTCGCCAAAGCCGCCGACTTCGTCATATTTGGCTCTGCTTACCATAAGGCATGCGCCGGTAACTGCGCTGACATCCTGTGCATAGCAAAGTCTTCCCATATATCCAAGGTTCATTCCGGCCTGACCGTAGTGTGAATGTCCGGCCGTTCTGTGGGCTCCGAGTTTAAGCACAACTCCTGCGTGCTGAATCTTTCTGTCGGGGAAATAGAGCTTGGCTCCGACAGCTCCCACATCGGATCTCTGAGCATACATCAGAAGCTCTTCCATCCAGTTAACGGTAATAACCTGTGTGTCGTTATTTAAAAGAATGATATACTCGCCGCTTGAATGCTGAACTCCGTAGTTCACAACAGCTGAGTAGTTAAACGCAGGCTTAGTGCCATCAGCGTTAAGGTGCTGGCCGTTCTCGTAATAGTCAACTACTTTGACAATGTCCTTAAGAGAGCCGTTTCTGAGCTCCTCATAATAACCCTTAATCTCTGAGCCCTTGCTGCCGTTCTCAACAACAATGATCTCATAATTGTCATACACTGACTTCTCATATATTGAATCAATGCATCTCTTGAGATCTTCCTTGTGCTCGCAGGTAGGGATAACAATGGAAATCTTGGGCGTTCCCTGTACCTCGTAGGTGATCTTGAATATCGTTTCAAAGGCCCTTGTGCTTGTGATCTTGAAGTGGTCGTAGCCGTGACGTCTTAAGTGATCCGCAACGGCGCCCTTGGCAGCATCAATCGCATAGGGCTTGGCATTGATATCCGAAGCAACAGAGCCCGCATGGGATCTCCAGTAATACAAAAGCTTGGGAACATGAACTATATGCTCTGCCCTGTCCGTAAGTCTGAGGATCATGTCGTGATCCTGGCTTCCGTCAAACTTGGTCCTGAACAGCTCTGTGCCGTCAAGAAGCGTTCTCTTGAATACGCTGAAATGGCAGATATAGTTGTTGGCCCTAAGATTATCTATGGCGTAGTCAGGTTTGAAGTGCATGGTGATCATCTTGTTGATGTCATCGCCCTTGAAGGTAGTCTCGTCGCAGTAGATATAATCTGCCTTCTCTTCATTGATAGCCTTCACATACCAGTAAAGAGCCTCGGGATGAAGAATATCATCATGGTCAAAAAGACCGATGTACTCGCCCTCTGCAAGTTCCAGGCAGTGGTTGGTATTACCTGATATTCCCTCATTCTTTTCAAGCTTCATGTAGGAAATACGGCAACTACCGTCAGGTCTTAGTGCTCTTGAATCTGCCTGATATTCCTTGACAATGGAATATACAAGGCCGATGTGCTCTGCATCTGAACCGTCCGCAAGGCACAGCTGCCAGTTGTTGTAGGTCTGATCGAGGCATGAACTGATCATGTCTCTGAGGAACTTCTCCGGTGTGTTGTACAAAGGAACCAGTATAGAGATCAGAGGTCTGTATTCAAACACTGTCTCCTGCTGCTGTTTCCTGGTGGCCTCATCAGGGAAACTCTCGGTTCCGTAGTGGGTCATTGCCTTTTTCTCGATCTGCTTGTACTTGACCTTGGCGATCACTCCCTTAAGGGATCCCTGGTTCCTGACTCTGTCCCTCTGCCTTATAACCCAGTGCATGGCATTTCTGGCAGGGGTGCTGGCCTTCCAGATGGGATTATTCTTGATCCTGTCCAGCTTGAACTGAAGCTCCTGGTTCTTGTCCTCCAGCTCGGCAATACGCTCCGCAAGGTCGGCGCTCTTTAATTTCTCCCGCTCGTAGGCGGCCTTAAAATCTTTTTCTTCTGACATATTACTTCCTTGTTTGGTTTATTACTATTTCTTTCCTTATGTGTGTTTGGGCTTTGAATGATCTACTATCGTGATGAGAATACGGATCGCTCCGCAAAAAGCGCTCTCGCGATCCTACACACATGCGGAAATCGCCATGCTCGTTGCA
>NZ_ATVS01000045.1 GCF_000420845.1 Butyrivibrio sp. AE3009
CAAACTATTCCCCAAGATGATTGCTGCCCCCTCTTATGTAGACCATTTGCAGCATTTCTTTTATTCTGCATCGAAAGTTTTTATGGCTTATCGATACACAGGGGGAAAAAAGCGGAAGGCGGGACGATGGCGTACAGTAATAAAAGTTTGTCTTATAACGCTGAGGCGAATTTATGAGCGCCTCAGATTGTCAGACGTTCGACTGTCCCGAACAGCGTGAGAGGAGAGCGTCTGGCAAGATGAGGTGCCATAAATTCCCGATGGGTTATGACAAAATTTTATTACTGTGCGTCATTGTTCAGACTTACGCTCTTTTCCCCGTCCTATCTCAAAATCCATAAAACTTTCGTTGCCATATATAGGAAAGAATGCTACAATGGTCTAGCATTTATCAAGATTTATTCGGAGGTTTTAGTTGTGAATACCGGACTTATAGTATTTATCGTAATTATGGTTATTTTGGCTGCCGCAATCGTAGCCCTTATATTCCTTGGCAAAAGAGCACAGAAAAAGCAGGACGAGCAGCAGGCTCAGCTCGACGCCATGAAGCAGACCGTCACCATGCTCATCATCGACAAGAAGCGCATGAAGCTCAACGAGGCAGGTCTTCCTCAGGCCGTTATCGAGCAGACCCCCAAGCTTCTTCGCAGATCCAAGCTTCCCATCCTTAAGGTAAGAGTTGGTAACAGAGTTATGAGCCTTATCTGTGATGAGAAGATTTTTGACAAAGTTCCCGTTAAAAAGGAAGTTAAGGCTTCCGTAAGCGGAATCTACGTAACAGAGGTTAAGGGCCTTCACGGCAAGGCTCCTGTTCAGGAAGAAAAGAAAGGCTTCTTCAAGAACCTTATTTCCAAGGCTCAGGAAAAAGCCGGTGCCAAGATGGTAAAGTAATAACAGAATATGTAAATAATTATCGGAGGCTGATCAAACAGTCTCCGATTTTTTTATCTCAATTATTATCATAGACGAGGACATCACCTGGCCTCCCATTTCAAGGGCATACTCAGCCATAAGCTTCATTTCTTCGTCCTGCCTTGTCCTTACAAGGTCAAAGCTGCTGGTCCTTACCGTCATCTCCATTGAGCCATAGGGCGAATGGTACTCTGTATCGTACACAAGTCCCTCGCCAAAGGCAAGCTTGGACTCCATGTCACCGCCTCTTATGATCTCAATTCCCTTGCCGTCAGGGGCGATGTTCACTTTGTTATTGATCTTAATACTTCCGTTTCCTGTGTCCTGCTCTTCCACATATTCCAGAATGCAGCCTCCGTCCTCGGTATCTTCAATATAGCCTGACGAATTGGTGATGATCTTCTCCGTGGGCTCGCCGTCTCTTGCGTGTATGCCGGTAACCCGGACTGTCACTTGTTTTTTCATAATAGCACTACTCCCTTTTGCGATCAGTTATCGGGATTGATGGGTCCCGACAGATACACCTCTTTGGTTATCTGACTTGCCAGCACTTTATCCACTGCCTCTTTTGCCCTGTTCTCATCTTCGAATATTGCAAAAACAGTGGGACCGCTTCCTGTCATAAATGCTCTGATAGCCCCCGCCTCTTCAAGAAGACTCTCCAGCTGTCCTATTTCGGAGTATCTTGATGCCGTCACAGGCTCCAGCACATTGCCTATCAGTTCACACATTTTGCGGATATCTCCTGCTTCAATGGCCCCTCTGATACCATCAATGTCCGGATGGTTCTCAATCTCCTTGCTGTCCAATTCCTTGTAGACCCAACCGGTGGACACATCGATTGGCGGCTTGGCAATAACTATAGGACACTTAGGAAGATCTTTAATGATCGTCAGTTCCTCGCCGATTCCCTCTGCCAGGGCAGTTCCGCCCATAATACAATAGGGGATGTCAGCTCCCAGCTTAACAGCCCTCTCACAGAGCTGCTCTTTAGTAAGTCCCAGTCCCCAGAGCTCATTTAATGCGGTATAGGCTGCTGCCCCGTCCGTACTTCCGCCCGCCATGCCGGCTGCCACGGGGATGCGCTTGGTGAGCCTGATGTCAGCGCCCTTTTTTACCCCAAACTCTTCCCGGAGCTGCCTTGCCACCTTACAGATAAGATTGCTGCCATCGGAAGGCACCTTGTCAGACTCGGTAAAAAGATTGATCTCACCGCTGTCATTATCTTCAAAGACAAGGGTGTCATAAAGGTCCACATTCTGCATTATCATTCGAACTATATGATAGCCGTCGGCTCTCCTTCCGGTCACATCAAGGCCCAGATTGATCTTGCCATAGGCTTTCTTTTCAATTGTCATATGTTTCCACCGTCCCGTTGTTATTACTGAAATCGATTAAGGGCAGATATTGTCTGCCTTTTACATTTTTGCACCCCAAAGATTCAAACTCAAGAAAAAAAGTCCAAAAAAATTAAAAAAATTTTTGTCGAAAGGCTAAAGTTTTTTAAAAATATGCCGAAAAGGAGATTAGGTAAACCATGGTTTTCGTTTCAAGCGCGGTATTTAGTTAACCTGTCGCGGAAAAGGAGTTCAATATGGGCGTAAACGGAGTTACCGAGGTTACTAACAACATCGCAACCACCTATGCTTCCACCGTTAATCCTCAGGTTGAAGAAAAGAAGAAGGATCAGGAAGTACAGGCGAAACCGGAAGCTGCAGCCGTTTATGAGAAATCAGAGGAGAGCGCGCAAACTCCTAAGATTTCCCAGAAGGAAGCGGACAGAACCAAGATCATTAAGCAGATGCAGGCCGATGTGGCACAGCGCCAACAACAGCTGCTTGACATCGTCCAGAAGATGATGGGCAAACAGGCTAAATCTTACGGCATCGCAAATTCTGACAATGATGAAGATTCCATGTGGAAGTTCCTTGCAAAGGGAGACTTCACAGTAGACGCAGCTACCAAAGCACAGGCACAGGCTGACATAGCCGAGGACGGCTACTGGGGCGTCAAACAGACCTCAGAACGTATCCTTGACTTCGCCAAGACGCTGGCCGGAGACGATCCTGAGAAGCTGGAAAAAATGAGGTCTGCCTTCGAGAAGGGCTACGCACAGGCTGAAAAGACCTGGGGCGGCGAGCTGCCGGAAATCTCGAAACAAACCTATGAAGCAGTAATGAAGGGCTTCGACGATCTCACCGGAAAAACAGAGACTTAAAGTTGCTAGTAACGTATTGGACCGGGTACCCACAGTACCCGGCCCAATTTTTTTATGCCCTGTTATAAGGCTTTATTCCACTATACCTCTGAGCTCATTAATATCCTCAACGCCGTATCTGATCATATACTCCTCAATTCCCTTAACTACCTTCTCAGTTGTATAAGGATCATGGAAGTTCATTGCTCCCACTGCAACTGCGGTTGCACCTGCCATAATAAACTCAATGGCATCCTCGGCGTTAGCAATTCCGCCCATTCCGATTATGGGAATATTAACAGCGTGAGCCGCCTCATATACCATGCGGACCGCTACCGGCTTGATTGCAGGACCTGACAGGCCTCCTGTCTTATTGGCCAGCGCAAATTTCCTCTTGTGAATGTCAATCTTCATACCTGTGATGGTATTGATAAGAGAAATCGCATCCGCTCCCGCAGCCTCTGCAGCCTTGGCCATCTCGGAGATACTGGTGACATTGGGGCTTAGCTTCATGATAATGGGCTGCCTTGCCACCTCTTTTATTCTGGAAGTTATGTCAAAAAGGGCTGCACTCTTTTGTCCGAAGGCGATGGCTCCCTCCTTGACATTGGGGCAGGATACGTTGATCTCCAGCATATCAACTCTCTCCTCGTCCGCAAGCCTCTCTACAACCTCTAAGTAATCCTCCACGGACTTACCGCAGACATTAACAATGACCTTAGTGTCATATTTTTCCAAAAACTTAAGGTCCCTGTCTGCAAAAACTTCAACGCCCGGGTTCTGAAGTCCGATGGCATTGAGCATTCCGCCGTACACTTCCGCAACTCTTGGAACCGGATTGCCGGGCCAGGGCACATTGGCAACGCCCTTGGTGACTACCGCTCCCAGTTTATTAAGATCTACAAAATCCGCATATTCCATGCCTGATCCGAAGGTTCCGGAGGCTGTCATTACCGGGTTTTTGAATTTAACTCCTGCTATCTCAACCTGTGTATTCATCTTAGCCTCCCTTACATATCCAGATCTTCTGCGTCAAACACCGGTCCGTCGGTGCAGATGCGGGCGTTGTTAACGTGTGAATGATGATCTTCCCTGGTTGTCTTGCAGATACAGCCAAGGCAGGCTCCGACGCCGCAGGCCATACGCTCTTCCAGTGACAGATAGGCCTTGATTCCCTTAGCCTGTGCGTACTCCTTGATGGCCCTGAGCATAGGCATGGGGCCGCAGGCAAATATAACATCCGCTTCCACGTTCTGTTCTCTCATGGCATCAATGACATTTCCCTTGGTGCCAACGCTGCCATCCTCCGTTGCGATGTGTATCTGTGAATAAAGTGAGAATTCTTCCGAAAGAAATGTATCCGAATTTCTGTAGCCCATAACGGCACTTACAAGCACAGGCTTAACCGGCGTATCCGCCTCGGACAGTCTCTTGGCCGTCTCAAGAAGCGGCGGAACTCCGATACCTCCGCCCATTACAACAACTTTTTTGCCTGCTGCAGCCACAAGAGGAAAGCCGTTTCCAAGAACGCCAAGGATCGTCATATAATCCCCCGGCTGATACAGCGTAAATTCTGCAGTGCCGCTACCCACAACTCTGTATACGAGGCGAATAGCGCTACGCTCCCTGTCCACTTCGCAGATACTGATGGGTCTTGGAAGGAGTGTTGCCTTATTGGTGGGATATACCCCCACAAACTGCCCCGGACAAGCATCCTTCGCTATTTCCGTCTCAAGCCACAGATCATAGATTCCCTCAGCAAGAAGGCCCTGGCTCAAGACCTTTGCTTCTTTTTTCATCTTAACTGACATCTGAATTCTCCCTGATTAAACCATTATCCCTGATATACAATTTTTCCTCTGCAGATTGTACCATAAATCCTGCCCGGAAGTCTCTGCCCAATGAAAGGTGAATTGGAAGATTTGGAAACACTGCTGACATAGCTCCATTCCTCTTCGGGGTTAAATATCACAAGATCAGCGTAGCCGCCTTCCTTCACAGCTCCCGCATCAAAGCCGTACACTTTGGCTGATCCAAGGCTCATTCTATCCAGCAATTCCATAAGAGTAAGATACCCCGGCTTCACCAGCTCTCTGATTCCAAGAGCCAGAGAAGTCTCAAGTCCCGTGATTCCGCTGGGCGCCTTCACCAGGTCACCCCCCTTCTCCTCTCTCGAATGTGGAGCATGGTCTGTGGCGATCATCTCTATAGTTCCATCCTTAAGTCCCTCGATTATGGCCCTGCGGTCACTCTCAAGTCTAAGGGGCGGATTCATCTTGGCCAGCGCTCCGTATTTAAGCACCGCATCCTCTGTCAGGGTAAAATGGTGTGGTGTTGCCTCGGCGTGAACCTTAACTCCCCTCTTTCTTGCCTGCCTTATAAGCTCCACTGACTCCGCTGCGCTGATATGCTGCACCACGATGGAAGCTCCGGTCTTCTCTGCGATGTCGATGTCTCTTTGAACCATTGAGATCTCAGCATCTCTGGGTGAACCCTTGATTCCAAGCCTCTCGGCTACCGCTCCGGCATTTATTCCGTTCTCGCTGATAAAAGAAGGATTCTCTTCGTGAAGACTTATGACCTTATCCCTCTTAGCTGCCTCAACGCAGGCTCTCTCCATGAGATCCGCATCAGTTATAGGCTTGCCGTCATCGGTAAAAAGAATCGCTCCTGCTTCGATAAGTGCGTCCATGTCCACCAGCTCTTTTCCCGCCATTTCCTTAGTGACATTGCCGCAGCAAAGGACATTTATCCCTGTTACAGCGCCCCTTGCAAGCACATCCTTGATTGTAGCCACATTATCCATATGAGGATTGGTATTTCCCATCATTACAACGGTGGTAAAGCCGCCCTTGGCAGCCGCAGTCGAACCGCTTATAATATCTTCCTTATAGGTAAATCCCGGATCTCTGAAATGCACATGGCAGTCCACCAGACCGGGCGCCACAACCTTGCCCTCAACATCAATGACCTGATTCGCACTGTCCTTCTCATACTCCGCTATATGGTCACTTCCCGGTTCGCAGATCACGGTTATCCGCTCACCATCTATAACAATATCTCTTATTTCATCTGTCCCACTTGCGGGATCAATAAGCCTTCCACCCTTTAATATCAGCATTTCGGTCTCCTTTTTCCTTAATCTAATAATTGACTCTCCACAAATTCTCTGAATCTGGGAAGCTTGATTCTTATCTCACCGCGAGTCTCAATATCTATTATTCCTTTTTCTGCCAGCCTTGCTCTTGGTATAGACCACTCACTGTGATTTTTTTTCGTAAGTGTAAGCAGTTCTGTCGCACTCATTGTTTCTTTTTTTACAATAAAACTTAAAAACCACTTATCCTTAGGTGTCAGTTCACTCCAGATTTTCTTATATACTTTTTCGGAAAGAACATCGTCAAAAGCACGCAGCACCTCAGAAGTCATGGTCTCTTCCTTGCTGTCCCACATATACTTCCCCAATGTCTGGTACGCATAGGCATACCCCTTGGTCATGAAAGCCATCTTCTCTGCTTCTTCATAGGAAACATTAAGAGTATTCTGATAATCATCACGAATATAAGTTATATTAAGGGGTGTCATTTCATACTTGGTAGCCCTTAGGAAAAATGTCAGTCCATCTGCGTTTTCTAAGCTCTCAATATCTTCATACAGCCCCGCTACCACCGCAAAGATCGGGAGATTTTCCCTTATAAGTATCTGGAATTCCTGTATAAAATCAACTATCCCCTTGGTTTTCCTCGCTTCATCGATGGTAATCAAAAGCCGCTTCTTTTTCTTCTTTAACTCCTGAAGCAAAACCTTTAAAGCATAATCAATACTGGCTACCGGACTCTTTTTCGAAATGCTGAGTCCTATTCCGAAGGCAGACAGATTAAGATTAGCATCAACAAATTTCGTTAAAAACGGAACTGCACTGTATAGATTGGCAACTATCTCGCTGATAATATCTGAGTCTGAACGAATTCCGATTACAACCCAATCGTCATCTCCTCTGAATTTACGCTCTATATCGGTGAGAGTAACAGTCTTGCCGGTCCCCCTTATTCCCGTAAGCTTAAAGATCTGCTCGTCAGGTTCATCACTTCCGAACTCCTCTGCTATGCTGTCTATTATGAAATTTCTGCTCAGGTATTTGGTGGGAATCTTACCAAAGCTGATGGTATAAGGGTTTTTTACTGCCATAACGCCTCCGAAACAATTCATATAAAACGGTTTATTTTATATAATTCTATATAATAGTATATAATACTATATAATTCTGTTCAATATATATAATCCTATATAATTTTATATAATTCTTGTATTTTTATATAAATCAGTGTTTCATTTTTCGTGAAGTCATGAGAGAATATATGAGTCAATTTATCAGTAATATTTGAAAAGAGGATATTTATATATGATTCGCAGTATTATCGTTGTATTATTTGTTGCCATATTCCTTATCCTAAGCCTTCCCATTCAGGGAGTCTTATGGATAGTCGGAAGATTCAATCCCTGGGCCAAAAAGACAGCATCTCTTGCCATAGTCAGCTGGGCCTTCAGAGTGGTTGCCTTCTTAAGCGGAGTTAAGAAGACCGTTATCGGCGAAGAGAACGTTCCCAAGGACCAGTCGGTTCTCTATGTTGGAAATCACAGAGGTATCTTTGATATCGTGCTGTGCTACCCAAGAGTTCCCCGTCCCACAGGCTTCATCGCCAAGAAGGAGATTCTCAAGGTTCCGCTTCTTAATATATGGATGATCTACATGGACTGCCTCTTCCTTGACAGAAGCGACATCAGAAAGGGCCTTGAGATGGTCCTTACAGCCATCGATAAGGTCAAAAATGGTATTTCCATCTTCATCTATCCCGAGGGAACCAGAAACAAGACCGACCAGCCTCTTGGCGAATTCCATAAGGGAAGCTTCAAGATCGCCCAGAAGTCCGGCTGCCCCATCGTACCCGTAGTTATCAATCACTCCGAAGAAGTTCTTGAAAAGCATATGCCCTTTATCCGCAGCACCCACGTTACCATCGAGTACTGCAAGCCCATAATCATCAAGGATCTGGACAAGGAAGACCAGAAGAACATTGATCAGTATGTCAAGAACATCATCGAACAAACATATTTAAAGAACCAGTAATACAGGTCTTTCAGCAAATTTTCAGACGCCTTCATCTTAGTATGACAGGCGTCTTTTTTTAATGAAATGTATTGAATATAATTATTAAATTTTTCGAATATTTCGATATTTTTAGAATTTTACTCTTTGTTGTATGGGCAAATCGTAGTATTATAGGAAAGTATGATAAATGTTACAAGGGGAGTAAAACATATGAAAAAAAGATTGTTGGCCTTATTGCTATCCGTCTCACTTGCAGCAGGAAGTCCAGTAATATCCTATGCATCCGACTACGAGCCACTTATTACAGAAGATGTAACAGAATTATCGTCCGAAGCGGAAATTTCGGCTGATGATGAAAATACTGACGAAATAACAACAGACAGCACTACTGAAGACCTATCTGCAGAAGAACTTCTTTTGGAAGAGCTGTCTGAAGAAGAACTTTCTCAGGAAGACTTTTCTGAAGAACTATTGCAGGAAGAATTCTCCGAAGAAGACGCCAACAATTATGAGGTATCAGAATACCCCATCATAGGTTCAGGATACATGGAGATTGAGAATGCCCCGAATATTGTCAATCCTGACATGTCAGGATCCTACTCTCCAAGAGAAGAGGGCTGTCTTGGTCATACCCAGGCAAGTAACGATTATTCCTCTCTCTCTTCCTATAAGACTTCCGGCCTTCCTGCCCTTCGCAACCAGTCTCCCTGGGGAACCTGCTGGGCACATGCCGCTATTGCTCTTGCCGAGATCAATCTGATCAAGCAGGGAATCTACTCCTCAGGAAACATCGATCTATCTGAATTTCACCTTGCATATTTTTCCTATAACTCAGTCAGCGATCCCCTTGGCGGTACAGCCGGAGACAGTAATAAGTTCAAGGGTTCAACCCATATCCTCAACAGAGGAGGCAATCTGCAACTGGCCCAGAACGTGCTGGCTTCCTGGGTTGGCGCAGCAGATGAATCCACTGCTCCTTACCCCACTTCCGAATCCGCATATAAGGCATTAAGTAGCAGTATTGCCTACACTGACAAGGCCCATCTGACTGATTATCTTATCGGAAGCGTCGCAAGCGATAAGAACAGTATCTCCTCTGTCAAAAATCTTATCTATAACTATGGCGCTGTTAACATCGGTGTCTGCGCCGACGAAAGCTACTATGACAGCACTCATAACAGCGTTTATACCCCCGTTAATGTAAGCCAGAATCACGACATCGTACTGGTAGGATGGGATGACAATTTTTCCCGCGATAATTTTATTACCAAGGCTCCCGGCGACGGCGCCTGGATTGTTAGAAACAGCTGGAAAACAGCCTCTTCATCCGCAAACAGTTTTCGCGGTTACTACTATCTGTCTTATTATGACAAGTCCATTTCCGGAGCTGCGATATCCTTTGTTTTCAAAAAGAGCAGCAACTATGACCACAATTACCAATACGACGGCGGAATGCAGACAGGCACAGAGAGTTCAGCTGCTGCCGCTGCCAACGTTTTTACCACCAAAGGAAACGAGGATCTGACGGCGGTATCCTTCTATGCTCCCACCCCCGCCTCCTCCTATGACATCAAGATCTATACGCACAAGAGCAGCACCGTTACCAATCCAGAGAACGGTACACTTGTGGGTTCAGCCAGCGGTCAGACCACTTACACAGGCTATTATACCGTTGACCTGACATCACCGATATATCTTGCAGCCGGCACCACCTTTGCTGTCGTAATAACTCTCAAACAAAACGGAGTAAATGCAGGCTACGGCTATGAATCCGCAGTTCACTCTTCGAATTGGTACGATGTAACCACCTCCGCCAAGGCTTATCAGAGCCTGTGCAAATACAGCTCAGGCTGGCAGGACTTTGGCAGCAAAACCAAAAGTAATCTGAGGATCAAGGCTTTTACCAAGGATGCCAAGGCCAAAACAGTGGATGCCACCAAGGTCACCTTTGACAAAGTATCAAACGGAGCCATCTCGCTGGATGTAAATGCCAAGACCACTGTCACAGCCACTGTTTTACCGGAAAATGCCACCAACAAGACCATCACCTGGAGCACCGGCAACAAAAACGTGGCTGCCATATCCGCATCAGGAAACAGTGTTACTATTCAGGGTGTTTCCTCCGGATCCACAACTATCACAGCTTCCGTAAACAGCGGCAAGCTCAAAGCCTCTTTTACCGTAAACGTAGTTCAGAAGCTAGGCTCACTCTCCGTGACAGGCGCTTCATCTCTGACCAAAGGAGACACCGCGCAATATACGGTTACTCCCGTCCCTTCTTCCTATAAGCTTGGGACCGTTACCTGGAAGAGCTCAAACACTTCCGTACTCACCGTCAACAGTTCCGGCAATGCAACCTGCCTCTCTGCCGGCAAAGCAAGGATTACCGCGACATCAGAGGGCATATCAGCCTACATCGATGTAACCTGTGTTGAGCCCGAACCGGAACCCGAGCCTGTACCTATGGAACCTGAGCCTGAACCCGAGCCCTCTGAGCCCGCACCTTCGACACCCACTGAGGATTGGGGCGACATTATCTCCGAAGATCAGAAGCTTTTTGCCAGCGTCAAGGATGTACCCGATAAGGTATGGATCGCAGGTCAGAGCGACACCCCCTACACCGCAGGCCCCATAACCTTCGATGATCTTCGTGTATACGACTGCAAAAAACGGCTCACCATAGATAAAGATGTCACCATCAAATACAGCAACAATACCGCTGTCAGCACCGCCACAAGTAAGGCCAAAATAACCGTGACCGGTATTGGCAATTTCAAGGGAAGCACCGCCTTCTACTTCAGCATTCTTCCCCTTGATATCAGTAAGGCCAAGCTTGCGGATATTTCCCTTGAATACAACGGCAAGGTGCAAAAGAGCAACACCAAGGTTCTCTATAAGATCGGCGATACCTACTATGCGCTTGTGAAGGGTGCTGATTATACCTGTGACTATTCGCTGGTTAAGGCAGATCCCGGAACCTACAAGGTCACCATAACCGGCAAAGGCACCTATACCGGCACAACCTCCTTCAACGAGATCATTTTTGAACCGGATTCCAAGATAAATATTGCCAAACTCAGCTTCAGAGCAATTACCGTTCAGAAGGCAACCGGCAAAGAGATACGCCCGGAGGTGGTTGTGACAGATACCGCCAACAACTATGTCCTTACAAGCAAGGATATGTCCGTTGAATACTACAACAACATTAATCCCGGAACCGCGACGATTATTATCAAGGGAAAAGGAAACGTCTACACCGGCAGTAAGACAATGACCTTCAAGATAAAGGCCACCTCCATCGCCAAGGCAAAAGCTGATATCAGCCCCATGTCCTATACCGGAAACGCCCTCTCCCCCTCCTATACTCTGACCATCACTTCAGCAGAGACCAAGGAGCCGGTGACACTTGTTAAGGGCAAGGACTACACTGCAGAGATAAGCGGTAACGTCAACGCCGGCAAAGGAACAATTACCTTCAAAGGAATCGGAAAATACACAGGAACCTGTACCAAGACCTTTAATATCACTCCCTGCGATTTTACACTCGGATCCGTTTCGCTTAAGTCCGGAAACCGCAGCTCCTCCTCACAGGAGGCAAGCCTGGGCTCCTTTACCTACACAAAGGGCGGAGTACAGCCATCCTTGAGCCTCTCCTACAAGGGTCAGTCCCTTGTAAACGGCAGAGATTACACCGTCAAATATATTAACAACAAGGCTGTGGGTCAGACAGGCGCCAAGCAGCCAAAACTTGTAGTAACCGGCAAAGGCAACTTCAAGGGAAGCTTCACCAGAACCTTCACGATCAAGCCTTCAAGCCTTAGCAAGACTACAATGAGTATCGACGATGTTGTCTATGTAGGTAAATCCGGCATCTGCAAGCCCACCATCTCCATCTACGATACCAATGGAGCTAAACTCACGGCAGGAACCGACTATGATAAGACCTTCAAGTTCACCTACACCGACGGAAACTACAAGAAAAAAGGCGGAGTCGTAGACAGCAAGGACATTATCCCCGCCGGCACCAAGATAACCATCACCGTCACGGGAAAAGGGGGCTACGCCGGCACAACCAGGTCAGCCAATTTCACCTATGTAAACAGGTCCCTGAATAACGCCACCGTCAAACTCAGGAACCCATCGGTGGTGTACACAGGTAAGGCTGTGTCTGTCAGCACATCGGATTTTACCGTAACCTCAGGCAAGGATGTATGGCCAACAGGAGCTTATAAGATTGCAAGTATCACACCGGCAACTGATACAGGGGTGGTAAAAGTGACACTGAAGGGTGTCGGAAAATATAACGGAGAATACTACGGCGGACAAAAGACCGTGTCCTTTAAGATAACCGCTAAACCAATCGGATGATCATAAGTAAAGCCCGGGGAATCCAAACAGATTTCCCGGGCTTATTATATCTATATATTCTGTAGCTCTTAGCCCTTGGCGCCCTTAGTACCGCCGCCAAGCTTAACGCCTTCCAGAACGTTGGTCTCAAAGGAATAAACCACCTTGTGAGCCTCTCTGTCGGCCTTAAGTGCCAGCTCGATCATATTATCAAGAAGTACCTCATACTTCATTCCAAGAGGCTCCCAAAGATAGAAGGAAAGAGAACCCGGAATAGTATTGATCTCATTCAGGTATACCTTGCCACTGGCCTGATCCAGCATAAAGTCAATTCGTGAAACACCGCTGCAGCCAAGGCAGGTAAAGGCATCAACTGCCATTTTTCTGATCTCATCACGCATCTCGGAAGTGATATCTGCGGGAATCTTTCTCTTAAGTGAAGCCATTCCCTTGCTGCCGCCGCTCTTGGCACCGCCCTTAGCTGAGCCCTTGGCTCCGCCGATATACTTATCCTCGAAAGAGAGGATCTCATCTGAGTTGATAGGTTCCTCGCACTCCGATGCCTGTGCGCTCTCATAGTCACCAAGAACTGCGCAGTTGATCTCCTTGAGGTCTGTGATAGCAGGCTCAACAAGGATCTTCTTGGAGAACTCAAATCCAAGCTCGAGAGCTTCCAACAGTCCGTCTCTGTCAGATGCCTTCTTGATTCCGATGCTGGAACCAAGATTAAGAGGCTTGATGATCACAGGATAGGCAAAAGCCTTCTCAATCCTGGAAACAAGTGCGTCAACATCCTCATAGTCCTTCCATGTATAGCACTTGCAGTCAAGTACGGCGATTCCGTTGTCCTTAAGTACAGTCTTCATAACATACTTGTTCATACCAACAGCTGATGAGAGAACATCGCAGCCAACCACAGGAAGTCCCAGAGTAGCAAGGAAGCCCTGAAGGGTTCCGTCCTCAACGTTTGTTCCGTGAACAATAGGGAATGCAACGTCAACGGTTGTGATAACGTTGTTACCAAACTTCTTCTGAGGGTATCTTACAAGAGATACTGTCTCCTTATCCTTGATCCACACTACCTGTGTGCTCTTACTAAGAAGCTGCGGAATATGTGTATATTCCTCGATCTTGCCGATATCCTCGCCAACATAGAAATCATTTTCCTTGGTCATGTATACGGGGATAACCTCGTACTTATCCTTGTTGATATGTCCTATAGCCTGGATTGCAGAGATAATTGAGATCTCATGCTCTGTACTTTTGCCGCCAAATAAAACCGCTACTTTTAACTTCATAATATCCTTCTTTCTTAATAAAACCTATATCAATAATTATCGGGAAGATCGTTCTCCAAAAGGATTACCTTATCCCTTCCCGCATCAAGCTCATACATCAGCTGTGAAGCCTCATTGAAACTGTTCTTCACAAAGAGCCTCTCGCTGTCAAAGCCGGCCTCCAAAATGCCCTCTTTAATGGCATGGGTCTGCTTCTCTCCAACAAGAATAATATAATCGCAAACAGCTGCTGCCTGCTTGCCAAACTCCTTGTTGTACTCATCCTCTTTTTCACCCAGCTCAACCATTCCGGGGGTAACCAGGATCTTGACGTTTCCTTCAAAAAGAGAAAGTGTATCAAGAGCAACCTTGGCTCCGTTGGGATTGGAATTGTAAGCATCATCCAGAATAGAAACATTGCCGTGCCTTGTAAGTTCAAGTCTGTGAGGCACGCTCTGAAGGCGCCTTACCGCCATCTTCAGCTTGGTAAGGGGTATGCCCAGGCTGCTGGCGCAGGCAATTGCTCCCATGATGTTCTCTACATTGTGCTGACCCACAAGTCTTGTGGAAAACTCAGCTGTCTCGCCGGCAGGAGTTGTTACGGTAAAGCTTGTTCCTGCTCCGGTAACCTTAAGGTCTGTGGCCCTGAAGTCGCATCCTTCAGACAGTCCGTAGGTAACGGCATCCTTGTATTTCATATTGGCGCGAATGATCTCATTGTCGCCATTGACAAACTTAAGGTGCTTGCCGGGGGCCTTGCCCTCCTCCTTCTCCTTCTGATCCACCGCATCCAGTAGCTCATACTTGGTGCTGATGATGTTATCAAGACTGTTAAAGGTCTCAAGGTGCTGGTAGCCGATAGAAGTGACGATTCCGTCATCAGGATGAACAAAATCCGTGATCTCTTTTATATCATGTAAATGCCTTGCTCCCATCTCGCAGACGAAAATCTCATGGGTAGGCTTCATATGCTCTCTTATGGTTCTGACAATTCCCATGGGAGTGTTGAAGCTCTCCGGTGTCATAAGGACTCTGAAGCCCTCGGACAAAAGAGTTGTCAGATAGTACTTAACGCTGGTCTTACCGTAGCTTCCGGTAATGCCTATGATCCTAAGGTTCTTGTTGCTTCGAAGAATTCTTACCGCATCGTTAATATAATGCTGATTGATGCCCTTTTCAATTGGCATATTGATGAAATTGGCAATTGCCGGGATAAAAGGAATCAGCGCCATATAAATAAACGCAGGTCTGTAAATATTTCCACCAATTGACGCATTGCCCCTTGCAGATTCTATAAGCAAAACAATCCAAGGAAGGAAAAGTATCAGAACTGACAATACAGTGTATGTCGCAAACAAACGCTTAACTCTGGCTGTTACCACGAACTTTTTCTTGGCAGGCTTTGGTATATACCTAAAAAGAAGCCACAAATATGCAGCGCCAAGCACAAGTCCTCCTGCAATTCGCACAGGCTTGTGAAGAAGTTCCACCGCTCTCTCAGCAATTCCCCTTATTAAAAAGAGAAAATGCGCCAGCAGCAACAGCTTACTGTTTCGCAGGTGTCTGTAATACCCCTGGAACTGATAGCTGGAGAGCTGCAGCATATGGGTGTGATAACGAAGTCCCAATACCGCTAAGATTATCGGCGGTGCGTACACCAACAGAACTAATGCAAAAACCATAAAAAACCTCACATCAAGTAAACTTTAGTTAATTCCCAAAAAACTTCCGAGAATCCTGTTGTACAGAACAGGGTTCTCTAAAAATGAATAGTGGCCAACGCCATTAATAACAGCAAGCCCTGCCTCAGGCATAAGTTTCTCCATCTGCTGCCCGTCAGAAAGCGGGGTCGCAGTATCCCTGTCCCCCCAGATAAGAAGAGCCGGCATTGTAACAGAAGGCATATAGGGCGCAAGATCCTCATTGACCACCTTAACAAGACTCTGTCTCATAACAGGCGAAGCAGCCGCATAGTCCGCACTTCCGAACTTCTTCTGAAGAGCATCCAGAGTTCCCGGGAACAGCTTGACGATTCCGGTCTTGGTAATAAGATTCTTGTAGAACTTGTATCTCTTGGTCCTCTTATTCTGAGCCTTAGTCCTCACAGGCTTGATTCCCGCAGCATCTGTAAGAATAACCTTCGGCACGGTAAAATCAGCCTTGATCCTTCCGTCATGTACTGCGCTGGTGAGCTTGATTATAACCCTGCCTCCCATGGAATGGCCAAGGAACATGATCTCCTTCTCATCAGGATACAGCTCCTTAATAAAAGCCAGGACAAAATTCACATAATCATCCACATCCATAGGCTCTTTTGGCTCATCGCTCTTACCAAAGCCGGGCATATCCATCGCAACAACGTGATACTTACCCTTGGTAAAATCAATAATGCCCTTAAAGAGCTCAATGTTGGAGCCCCATCCGTGCAGAAGCACCAGCATGGGTCCTTGTCCCTCATCTATATAATTGATATTAAGTCCATTAATATTTGTATTCATATCGTAACCATCTTAGCACCGACCACCGGCCTTTTCAAATTCCTTATCCTTGCAAATACATGGTAAAAAATGCTGATATCACTTAACGCCGCCCAGCATCAGTATCAAAAGCGCATCCTGCTGCGGATCGTGCATAACACCACTCCTGCCGGCATCCGCATATGTCCTCTCTGTGTCATCCGTAAGGTAATTCACAGCCTCCGGATTCATTCCCAGCATATAATGGGCGTGATTTTCAATAATCGTGGTATATTCGTGGTTATAGATAATATGATTGGTTATTGACAGGCACCTCATATCATCCAGCATTTTCTCAAAATCGCCAGGATTCTCAGGCTCAGCTACTTTAAAAACCTCCTCCGAGGATTCCTTGGCAATGTCCTCCGCCTCTTTCATAAGAGCCTTCATTATAACGCTGCAGCGCTCCATATCAACGGGCTGGCTCGTAGAAATATAGGTCACAGCCCCCAGGAAAATATTCTCATCCTCATGGAACTTATCCATAAAGTCCTTGCCTGCAAAAAAGCTGTCCAGAACCTCCACGTAGGTATCACTTCCCGTCGCTCTGTAGAGCTGCGCGGCAGCCTTGAATGTCCCGCTGCTATCCTCAGCCTTCTGATTGTTCAAAAAGCAGGTAAAGGCCTTATCGGCAGCCCTAAGACAGGTAGTTGCATAGGAAGGATCATACTTCTGATAAAAATAGGAAAATCTGGCCATCATGGATGCAAAGGATATGGTGGCCTCCATTGACACCGGTGTCACCACCACAGGTCTTGCAAATACGTCCTCGTCCTCTGACCCGGTCGTAAGAGCAGCTCCGTACTCGCCTCCGGTCTTTGGATCCTGCATCTTAAGAAGCCAGTCCACCTCATATCTGATCTCATCCAGAATATCCGGAACACCGTTGCCGCTCTCCGGAATCCCGCTGTCATCGGTATAAGACTCGGGATTAAGCTCATAGGCAATA
Organism: Butyrivibrio sp. AE3009; assembly: GCF_000420845.1. Classification (GTDB taxonomy): domain Bacteria; phylum Bacillota; class Clostridia; order Lachnospirales; family Lachnospiraceae; genus Butyrivibrio. The sequence continues at coordinate 17,309 of NZ_ATVS01000045.1, forward strand.
AGAAGTTCCTCCGCTATCCGGCTGCCAAGAGCAGCGTCTCTGTCACCCTGGCTGTCCATGTGCCAGCCTCCGGTAACATCCAGTTCTGTCTGGGAATCCTCCTTGAGATGTGCCATAGCGGTATGACAGGCGCTGTGGGCATTCTTGCCGGCATTTTCCTCAGATAGGCTCGTTCCGCATCTATTAATGTAATATCTCTTGCAGGCACTGCTCAGCAGCTCGTCGTACAGATCCTCTTTAATCGTAAAAGAATAGGACTCGCCCAAGGTATCCGTATAAATACAGTATCTGCCCGGTTCCTTGAACTCCGTAAACCTTGCTGCGCAGTACTCCTCATCACCGCTTCGTCCGTAGCTCTGTACCTGTCCGGTATATACAACATCCCCGGTATCAAGGTTTTTAACAAAGAAGTCGCCTTCAAGATCAGTGCCCTTAAATATCACCATCTTATCAGAGTCCGTTTTAAATCCGAGCTGATCCACAAGTGTTCCCGGAAGCTGAACCGGCGACTCATAATCGGTGCTGATATCCCCTGAGACTATATTTACCGGAGCTGCTACAGGTGCCTCGCTTTTTTCCTCAACCGAAGAAGCGCCGCAGCCTGCGACGCTTCCAAGCAGTATTGCAACTGCCAAATATTCAGATAATCTATCCGCCCTCAAAAAATGCTTCATAACACCTTTATTTTACGCGGTTATAGTTAATCAGGCAACCATCAAGAATAATTTGTCTCTCATCATCGGTAAGTCCGCCAAGAGTCAGGGTAAACTCTGTGAGTGCGCCGTCCTTAACTGCGAAGGCCCTGATCTCGCTGTCCTTGTTCTCAACTGCCTTCCTGATTCCGGGAAGGAAGATGTAGTCAAGGTTCTTGAAGGGAAGTTCGCCCTCCTTGATGATGAAAGGAAGCATACCCCAGTTGATAAGGTTGGAGCGATAACGCTTGGTGGCATACTCGTTGGCGATGTTAGCCCAGCCTCCGAGAACCTTCTGACAGGAAGCTGCCTGCTCTCTCGCAGATCCGTCACCGGGCTTAACTGCGAAAATGGTGGAGCCAATGCCGGTGTTGGCTGCGCTCACCTCAGGGAATTGTGTAAGTACGGCCTTAGCTGCTGCAGCGGTGTCCTCGCTCATCTTGTCAAAAGGAACATCCTCACGTCTCTTAAGCTCCTGTGCATATACCTCTTTGGCTCTTCCAACGTACTCAGGATCCTTTCTGGAAAGAGTGAACTCCGCAAGACCAAGAGGATTGGATCTGTAGGAGGAAGTCTCACCTGAAGGAATGAGCTCATCGGTAGTTGTTACGGGATCGTGGATCTCAGAAACAACCTTAAGGAGGAGATTGTCGGTAAGTGCCACCATGCTGGGCCAGTCCTTGATGTTGGGACCAAGCTGAAGCTCTACCGAAGGGTCTGCCTTGCCCTTGGAATCAAATACGCGGTTAGCGTAGATCTTGCTGTCAAAATGATATTTGTACTTCTCGAAGCTAGCGTCAAACTCAGTAGCCGGAGTCAGTATGCCCTGATTAGCTGCGGTTGCGGCAATTGATCTTGCATCCATAAGTGCAACGGAAGCAACCTGGCCGTTCTGAACCTTGGAACCTTCTCTATTGGGGAAGTTTCTGGTTGAATGTCTGATACTGAAGGCGTTGTTGGCAGGTGTATCTCCGGCGCCGAAGCAGGGTCCGCAGAAAGCAGTCTTGAGGATCGCACCTGACTCAAGGATTGCTGCTGCCGCTCCGTTTTTGACAATCTCCATATAAATAGGTGTGGATGCGGGATATACACTAAGGGTGAATCTGTCGTTACCGATGAACTTGCCCTTAAGGATATCAGCTGCAGCGCAGATATTCTCAAATCCGCCGCCGGCGCAGCCTGCAATGATTCCCTGATCAACAAGGAGCTTGCCGTCCTTAATCTTACTCTGAAGTGAGAAATCAACCTTGTCACCAAAGCTTACCTTAGCGCGCTTCTCAACGTCTGCAAGGATATCAGCCGCATTTGCGTTAACCTCTGCGATCTCATATACGTTGCTGGGGTGGAAAGGCATTGCGATCATTGGATTAAGGCTGGAAAGGTCAACCTTAACAACTCCGTCGTAGTAAGCAACCTTGCCGGGCTTAAGCTCCTTATATGCTTCGCTTCTACCATGGATCTCATAGAAATCCTTGATCTCATCATCTGTCTGCCAGATTGAGGACAGGCAGGTGGTCTCTGTTGTCATTACGTCAACGCCGATACGGAAGTCAGCGGACAGCTTGGCAACGCCGGGTCCTACGAACTCCATAACCTTGTTCTTGACATAGCCGTCGCCGAATACCTTGCCGATTATGGCAAGAGCCACGTCCTGAGGTCCAACTCCCTTCTTGGGTTCGCCTTCAAGATAGATGGCAACAACGCCGGGCATATCAACGTCGTAGGTCTGTCCAAGGAGCTGCTTAACCAGCTCGGGGCCGCCCTCTCCGATAGCCATTGTACCCAGTGCTCCGTATCTTGTGTGGGAGTCGGAACCAAGGATCATAGCTCCGCTCTCAGCCAGCATCTCTCTTGCAAACTGATGAATTACCGCCTGATGAGGTGGTACATAGATTCCGCCGTATTTCTGAGCTGCGGTAAGTCCAAACATGTGATCATCTTCGTTGATGGTTCCGCCTACCGCGCACAGTGAGTTATGGCAGTTGGTCAAAACGTAGGGAATAGGGAATTTCTCAAGTCCTGAAGCTCTTGCTGTCTGGATGATTCCCACGTAGGTGATGTCATGGGAAGTAAGCTTGTCGAACTTGACACAGAGCTTGTCCATATTTCCGGAAGTGTTGTGTTTACTGAGAATTCCGTAAGCGATGGTGTTCTTTTTAGCGCTCTCCTTAGTTACAGAGCCTTCTCCAAGAGCAGCCAGCTGCGCATTAGCCTGTGAATCATCGGGTATCAAAGTATTACCATTTACCAGATAGCATCCGGTTTCCAACGTTGTAACCATAAAATTCCTCCTGCCTTTTTGTACTTTTTTATTGCCGTCATACATGTATACAATTATTCTAAGCGCCATAATACCATAATCGGCACCATGTTGGTAGTGGCAAAATTAATGTGAATCGAGGATTTTCTGCAGTTCTTTTGTAACAAGTTCATATCCCGCGAGCCTAAGGTCCTCCCTGAAGGCCGCCACCTCTTCCTCCGGACTCATCCTGTAGTTACAATAGATTATCTCCGGGATGTATTTGGCGCATACTTCATTAATCCTGTCCACTCTTTCGCTTATATCTGCCGTGGCAAAAGGATATTGATCCCAAGGGTAGTCCATGGCCACCTGCTCATACTCTTTTACCAACTCATTGTAATCCTCCCAGGCAGCTCCGGAATCCTGTATCTCCAGAGCATCACGCCTGCCCCACCAGAAGTTGGTGGTTATGCTGTCCTTGTCGGGATTGTAGCCGCTTGGCTTCTCCAGCATGCCCTCATCGTTGATCTCATACTGAGTCCCTTCTATTCCATATCGGATGAGCCTGTAACAGGTCTCGTCGTTTCTAAGATAATCGTAGACCATAAGGGCTTTTTCCGGATTCTTTGACCTTGCGCTGACGGCCATTGCCCCATGAAGTATACTGGTTCGAAGGAGATTCCCGGATTCCTTGCCAAACCAGAAGAACTTCGCATCAGCCCCCACCTGCGACAGTTCAAGGGAAGGCTTGGTCTCCGTGTAATATTTCTGCGTGTGGTGCTGATCCACAGAGGTGATTCCCTGCAGGAACTCCTCAGTATTGTCGCCGGCAACGGAATTATCAGGTCTGAATACCCCGATCTGGTTCCACTCCCTCATGAGCCTGGCGAACTCCACCAGTTCCTCTCCTTTGTAAAAAGGGGATCTTAGCGTACCCAAATCGTTGTTGTACGCACCCCAGATTCCGTATGTTGTTATTTCATAAATCGGAACATATTTGGTCTTGGACATGAGATAGCCCAGCGCCACCACAGAAATGTCGCCGGAAGCATCCCAAGGTATCATGTCGGGATAATTCTCCCTGACATACAGAAAATAGTTAGTCAGATCTTCCCAGGTCTCCACAGAGTTGATCCCCGCCTGCCCTGCGATATCGCCTCTGTAGATAAAGCCGTGGTTGGTCCACTGCTCATACTCATTCTCCGGGATTAAATAGATATTACCGTTATACTTACAAGCCTCCCACTGGGAGCTGCTGACATTGGCATAGGTCCTGGGACAGTATGTCCTTATCATTTCCTCCGTCATGGGAAGGAAATTGCCGTTTACAACATTTTTCCAGGCATCAAGCCAGTCCGTTCCGGTCCCCACCAGGTCGATGTTAACCGTCTCTTCACTCAATGTCCGGTTATAATTCTCAAGATAATCGGTCCAGCTGACGTAAAAAATATCCAGCCTTGCGTTTATCTCTTTTTCCAGAATCTTATTGATCCTCTCCACAACCTCCTCGGTCCTTCCGTTGGTTGGTTTGTCACCGATGGTCATATAGGTTATGGTTACCGGCTTTTCCATGAAGTTAACAGCCGGATAGAGCGAATTTTCCCTGCTGCCGCCCATGCCGCAGGAGCACAGTATCGGCAGTAGCAATACTATTACAAGTACCATGGAAAAAAGTCTCTTTTTCAACCGGGATTCCCTTTCTGCTCTTTTTCAGCTTTGTTTCTGATCCTCAGTTCCACAAAAAATTCCTTGAGAAGGGCGCTGCACTCGGCCCCAAGAACTCCTCTTTTTACCGTGACCTGATGATTAAAATCAGGGTTGTTCAAAATATCAAGTACTGTACCGCCGCAGCCGGACTTAGGACTCTCAGCTGCCATTATAACCTCCGGGATACGGGCCTGAACTATGGCTCCGGCGCACATCTGGCAGGGTTCAAGGGTCACATAGAGTTTGCACCCCTCCAGTCTCCAGTCTCCTATTACTTTACTGGCCTTCTTGATAGCCGTGATCTCCGCATGGGCCAGCGTTGTCTTGTCTGTATTTCTTCTGTTGTAACCACGGCCTATGATCTTGTCCTCATAGACTATGACGCAGCCGATGGGCACTTCTCCCAGTTTGTAGGCTTTTTTGGCCTGGGTGATGGCCGCCTTCATATATTTGATGTCCTGCTGCTCCTGTGGACTTATCTCCTGCCGGGGTCTTATCTTTTTTGCCATATAATAACAATTCCTTTTGTCATTTCACACATTTCATATCAAATTAGTAGTAATTGCCAAGATTATCTGATATAATAGGCAACACGCTATTTTAATTATAAGTTCTATTAACATAACACGCAAATCCGGATACAAGGAGAATTAAATGAGAATTTCCACCAAAGGCAGATATGCCCTCAGAGTAATGATAGATCTTGCAGTTAACGACAAGGGTGAATTCATCGCCCTCAAGGATATTTCCGCAAGGCAGAACATCACCATCAAATATCTCGAGCAGATTGTGACCGTCCTTAACAAGGCCGGCTTTCTTCGCAGCATGCGCGGCAACAACGGCGGACACCGCCTGGCAAGAGCCCCCAAGGACTACGTTGTGGGCGACATCCTTCGCGTGATGGAAGGTAACCTTTCCCCCGTGGAGTGCGCCGCCAAGGAGAGCGGTGTTGAGTGCCCCTTATCCGACAACTGCGTAACCTTAAGCTTCTGGCAGGGGCTGGATAAGGTGGTTAATGATTACGTGGATAAATTCACCCTGGAGGATCTTGTGGTCCAGTACCGTAGGGGCGAGAGTGATTGAGGTAGGCACTACATTTAACTAAAGTGACAGGCACTACAGTAAACTAAAGTAAAAATCACTTTAGCTTACTGCAGTGCCTGTCACTTTAGTTAAATGCAGTGCCTGTCACCAAAAAGCGGCTCTGGGAGAGATGCATGCACGTCCCCCGCAAGCAACAGGCACCCTTACAACACATGAGAGGTTCTGTTTAGTGCTGCTTCGTTCCCGACCTGACACGGTTCGCAGATTCCCATTGCATAAGACCCGCTGCTAAACAAGAAGGACTGCTACATACACCTCTCGCAAAGCCGCTATATAAATATACTTAAAATTAGTAATTTTAGCAAGTACTATTTTATCAGCTGTTTCTGCTCTCCAGATACTTCATATAGCTGATAACCATGAGCGCGATCTTGAAGGTCAGCGCATCGTCAAACTTTCTGACATCAAGTCCCGAGCTCTTTTCCAGCTTCTCAATCCTGTACACCAGCGTATTTCTGTGAACAAACAGCTGTCTTGAAGTCTCAGACACGTTCAGGTTGTTCTCAAAGAACTTGCTGATGGTGTTAAGAGTCTCCTCATCAAGGTCATCCGGAACCTCTTTTCCTCCGAAGATCTCATCTATAAAGATCCTGCACAGGCTCTCGGGAAGCTGATAGATAAGCCTTCCGATTCCCAGCTCGTTGTAAGCATTGACTCTCTTCTCTGCGTAAAAGATTCTTCCAACATCAAGGGCCATCTTGGCTTCCTTGTAGGACTTGGACAGGTCCTTGATCTCCTCAACGATGGTTCCATAGGATACCCTTACATTAAGCATCGCCTCGGTATTCATCATATCCACGATGGTCGTGGCGATCTGCGCAATGTCGTTGTAATTCTGGCTTCTGGCGAGAGTCTTGATAAGAATGACGTTATTCTCATCAACTGCTGTCACATAGTCCCCGGAGTGCTGACCATACATGCTGCTCAGTAGCTCCTGAGCGGTGTTGTCCTGGGAGTGCCTTGTCTCCACCAGAATAATAACGCGAGGAACATTGACCTCGATCTTGAGCTTCCTGGCCCTGTTATATACGTCAATAAGAAGCATATTGTCCAAAAGAAGATTCTGGAAAAAGTTGTTCCTGTCGAACCTCTCCTTGTAGGCAACTATAAGATTCTGCAGCTGGCTGACACCGATCTTGCCGATCATGTAGGCGTGCTCGCTGTCGCCCTTGGCCAGAAGAACATAAGCGGGATCTCCCTCATCCAGCACCTTGAACAGATGAACATCTCCGATAACCTGGGAATCCACCGGAGAATTGGCAAAACCTATTATTATGGAAATATCAAGAAATTCCCTCTCTGAGGTTGCTGCCACCACTTCTCCACCAAGATCCATGACACATAGCTCAACCTTGGAAATGGCCCCGAGTTCCTCAATACTTGCTCTTATAGTCTGCGCTGATATCATAACTATTGCTCCTTTTTTAGGCATTTACTGCAAATGACACTATATCACATTGATGCGAATTGCTCCATATCTAACATTATAATAGCACAATCTTCCCGGAGTATGTTAAAATCCACAATATATAGAAGCACAATTCACATTTTATTGTTTTTATTCCAAAAAAAGGATACGCACATGGCCGCAGTATTTCTTCTGGCCAACGGTTTTACCAACACCGAGATTGGAATACTTCTCGCCATCGCCAATATTTCCTCTGCCCTTTGTCAGCCCCTTATCGCCGGCATCATCGACCGGGGTGGATGGCTCACCAACAGAAGATTCATACTTATCACCGGAACTGCGGTGTGCGCAGTTGGAGCAGTCGTAGTATTGTTTGCCTTATCTTCAAGACGAGAACATTCATGATCGCTACATGGTACAACACTTTTTTCTACAAATTCATTTGCCGGTCTTGTGTTATAAAAAAGCATGTTGCTCGCAACATGCTCGCGCCGAGCGCGGTTGCATTTATGCAACATATACCTTACGCGCGAGTGCGCATCCATAGCGGAGCGTTTTTTGTTTAATAGGAAATTCGGAGGAATTTCCT
>NZ_ATVS01000046.1 GCF_000420845.1 Butyrivibrio sp. AE3009
AAGGCAGGAATCATGCAAAATGCTGCATGGTTCCTTTTTTATACTTCCTTTTTAAAAGTTTATTCCTTTTTTAATCCTACCTTTAGAAAAATTCTTTCATTAAATGTTAAAATTAAGTGAGTTATTCTGGAGAGGATTGTATGAAGAAAGTAGGAACATTCGTTATGAACTTCTAAGAAAGGAAGTTTGACACGTATGGGCTACGCAATTACAATCCTTGAGCACAGCACAGCACAGCACAGCACAGCACAGCACAGCACAGCATTAGTGGGCCCATTTTTAAATACATATTGGAGAAACTAGGTAACGTCGAATGACGGGATTAAAAATCCTGCCATTCGGCTTTTTTCGTTTATAGAGACCATAAACCAAAGTAGGAGGGACATTGCATGAAAAAGCGCAAAGTAAAGACATATGGATTATTACGCAGATTATTGGCGGTAGTGATCACATTTGCCATGATTATTGGCTGCTTCAAGGGAATGAGTTTCTCTGCAAAAGCCGATGGCGATCCACCGGCAGTAGACGGACCAACATTGCTGGAGGCCGAAGTTGATGAATCTGACGGTGTTGTATACTACATAACCCGTGTCATGGGTACGGGAGCATCAGTATTTATTGAGGGCAACTACTATATGTTTGTCCCTACTGAAAACCCTAAGCCTTACATGACAATCCTGCCTGACGGTTCAGGTATTCTTAAGGTTGCGCCATACAACCATGATGCCCGAGGATGGGAAGAGTTTCAATCAAATGCCATTAACTGCTGGGTAGATGTAGTTAGAGCTACAGATGGCTTTGACTGGTGTATGCACGGAACTCTGAACTATGGTCCCACAGAGTATAACTGCTGGGCGGGCGGTGCACAGCATGTAATGGGTGCTGCCTACAAATTTAATGAGTACAAGTATGGAAGCAAAATAATAATTCATCTGTCCAAAAACAGCGTTCCCTGGAAGGATGCTACTGTAGCAATCTACAGAGGAAATCAGAAGCTGAAAGAAATAGAAGGTACTGCGAGCCTTGCTACCGGATCAGAGGAGATAACAGACGACAATATTCTTCAATATGCCATCTATGACTTTGGCTATTTCGAAAATGGCACATATTCAATATATGTTAACGGAAAACATACAGATTACATTACAGTCAGCGCCTTGGCTGATAACAACATAGATGCAGGACCGGGTACTGCAAAGGAAGAATATGATAACTTCAGATATATTACAGACCTTTCTTTTGTTGGAGATGTCCAGTTCCATACCCTTACTGCTCATTCCACATATAATCAGGATCAAAATCCCGGGTATTCAGAAGTTCCAGGAAGAATTGACTTGTCATATGACAGTATTCCTATGACCAGTGGTAATGCCACTGTTACAACCACTATATATGGAACAAATAACAAAGAATATAACGTTGTCATCGGTGGTACTGATACAGGTCACATATTGGGAAATGGAGTAGGAAGAGAGCATGCAGAAGAAGTAGGTGAACCGGAAGAATCCACCACGGTTAACTTCTACAACATGAAAGTTACCCTTAACAGTGACCAGCCATGGCCTGACACAACGGATGTAAGCCTTAGAGATGCTGTTGGAACGGTTAAGAAAACTCTTAAACGCGTATCTGACAGCGGTAATGAAACTGACGGATATTCTGTTGTATTTGAAGGCATGATGCAGGAGGAAGAGGCATATCAGGATCACTTATCGCCTAATCCTTCTACTTACTATGTCTATGTAAACGGAAAATACATAAATAAAAATGTATGGCGTGCGCCAAAAACAATCGGAAGCATTCAGGGATGGAATAAAGCAAAGCAGCCCTACCCTTATGAGACTGAAGCAGAATTTTATATGGCAGAGGTCGATCTAAAGCTTGATGATGCAAACTGGGATGAAGCTACGGTTGTAGTTGATAATGGAAGAGATAATTACACCATGACCAATAAGGGGGGCGGTGTTTATTCTGCACAGGTCATGAAGTATTTAAACAGTAACGATCAGGAAATCCCCTATACAGTCAGCATAGAGGGAGTAATAGATCACACCAATACAGACAATAAGATCACAGGTAATAATGAGGATAGTAAAAAAGTCTCTCAGGAATTCTACACGGTTCATTACAGGTCTTACGTAAAGAGCGGTAGAAAATATAAAGAAAAGCCTGAAGACTATAGAAAACAACTTGTAAGGAAAAACAGTACCGCAGAAGCTCCTTCAGATGCATATATGGAGGGACTAAGCTTTAGATGGTACAGTCCTACAAAGTGGACAGATTATGACGAAGCGGTCGATACCGCTGAGGTTAAATATTCAATTAAACCTGCCTTTGATTATGGTGCAACAGCTAACGTGATCACAGGACAGACGACTTTGTATGCCCAGTTCGGAATCCCGGAGGTTCTTGTAAATGAATACATCCGTACTGGAGCAAACGGTGGTACGCCTTTAGCAACCGGAGAATATTTCCGTCTGGGTAACCTGGCTATTTATGGATTCGGTGTTAAGAAGGAGGCCATAAAGAGTGCTCAGGTTAAGATGAAGAATGTCTCATCGGTAAAAGTATTAAAGGTAAACGGTGTAGAAGCCTGGGATGAAGAAGTTACGCCAAAGACAAAGCTAAAAGCCGGCGAATCTATTTCAGGCAATGTGCTTAACCTGACCTTTAAGCCGGGACTTACCATGGCTGAGGCCCAGGAATGGCTTCGTACTAATCTTGTGTTTACACCTGTAAAGGGATCTGTTCCTGCAGATGAAGAGGGCGTAAACGATGAGTGTAAGGTGGAAGTAACAGTATCTGACGGCGTAATGACTGAAGGATTTACAACAAGTAATACCTTGTCAGACACACCCACAACGATTACCCAATTGACTGGTGGAAACAGCACTACACTGCAGACAGGTTTTTACTACGTGGACACAGATGTAACCTATAGCGGAGGACTGGCTGTTGCAGATAATGCAACAGTAAGAATCTATGTAAAGGAAGGCTGCACACTCACAACTATAGGAACTGCCGCCAGTGGTGCTACAGGAGGAAAAGCAGGAATAACTCTGCCTAGTGGTGCAAAGCTTTATCTTCTTGGTAAAGGCACTATTAATGCAACGGGTGGTAAAGCAGCCAATGGCTCGCGAGGTGGTAACAATGTTGACGATGCATATGTTCATTCTGATGATATGTTTCGTGGAGGAACCGGTGGAGGTGGAGGAGCCGGTGGCGGTGGCGCAGGAGCTGGAATTGGAGGAGATGGAGGAAACGGCGGTAGGGGCGGAGGAGGCGGAAGTGGAAATGAGTCTGACTGCGGTGACAGTGCATATGGTGGGGATAACGGAGGAACTGGTGAAGCCGGAGCCTCAGGTAATAACATGGGAGATTTGTTTGTTCAGACAAGTCTTACCATTAATGCGACTGCTGGAGCCAATGGAGACAGCGGTGGACCTACAGGTACTCAATATACATCTGCATCAGGAATAAATGGAAGAAATTATCGTTGCAGTAGTTCAGGTGCAGAAGGATGGAGCAATACGTATTATGCTGGAGCAGGCGGCGCCGGTGGAGGCGGCGGTGCAGGAGGAATAGCCCATGATATTGGTGGAGGCGGTCCCGGCGGCGGAGGCGGCGGAGGCGGTCATGGGGGCAACTGCTCAACCGGTTGGTATTCTGATGGCCACAATGGGGGCGGTGGAACTTCGCCCTGCGGAAAGAACGGTTATGGTGATAATGGCAGCCAAGGTGGCGGCTACGGAGTAATCGGCAGCGACGGAACAAGAACGCCGGATACATTCGTTTCAAACGACTTTATAATTAAATACGGTGATGTCTCAACAATTAATTACCAGATGGCCAAAGAAAAGACCATCATTTTCCCAGATTTTAACCCTGAAGACAAGTATTACCTTCTTGGCTGGCAGGTTACAAACTATGCAAAATACGTAGGTAGTGATGATGGTAAGGATCATCCCCTTACAACCGCTGATAAGACTCTTTATCAGCCTGGTGATAAATTGACTTTAGTGGATGGCACAGCAGGAGATATCATATTTACTCCTATTCTTAGAGAAAAGAACGGCATCGATGCAACAGGTGCTTATCAGATGCTGTTCAAAGAAGAGCAGATGCCGGAAACACAGTATTATACATATACTATTTTCACTACCCTTGATTCAGATCCCAGCACAGAAATGGGTGCACTTGTACTTACAAACACTGATGATACGACTGATACAATTTCGCTTTCAGCAGGACCTGAAGGAAAGTACACAACCACGATTTCCCAGGATAAGACCTTTGATATTACCAGTGGTAGTTACCCTGAAATCACAGATCTTGGATCAGTTAAAAAGGGAGAGAGCATCTATCTGTCCTTTGAGACCATAAGGGTTAAGATTATAGGAAATTCCAGCACTGATGTAAAACTGTATGAAGCCGGAAAAGGACCGGAGGATGTATCAGAAGATCAGGTGAAAGAAGGTCCTACTCTTTCACTGATACTTAATGAAGACGGTGTATCTACATGGCAGCATGTAAGAAAGACAGTCAAGGAAAAAGGCTCTTATGACGTATATGTTGACGGTGTTAAGGTACCTACATTCATCGGAAGCACCAGAAAAACGGCAAGTTACGGCAAGGGTAAGGAAGTAACATCAACCTTCTGCACAAACACCCTTAACGTGCATACCAATACTATAGTTAATCAGGTTGAGCTAAGAAGCAGCTCTGAAACTATAGCACTGGCAGGAAGAAGCAATACTAACTGGTTTGTGACAAGGATCCAGGATTCTTCCACTAATTATGACATTTACATAAACGGTCTTGACGCTGGCCTTACTACAAACTTTGCAAGCGACAGGACTCTTACAGGACATCTGTATGTACTTACCGTTAATACAAGGATTGACGGAAGTCTTGCCGATGTTGATCAGGTGACCTTTGACAGTGCAGGAAGAGTTACGGAAAGCGGCGAAGCTATTGAGAAGGCTATGCGTGACAGTGTGGGTGTTTATACTCTTATGACCACCTCCAGCTTAAAACGTACTGTTACAGTTGGGCCTACAGAAGTTGGTAAGGTTGATACTTCAAATACACTTGGCGGATCAACCCTGGTAGCAGATTTCTACACAGCTTCCTATAAGAATGGAACAGAAGATGCTCCATCTGTACTGGATAAGGACAATAAGGTTTACTTCAAGGGAAGTACTCTGATTGTAGGAGATGGTATCGGAGCTGAGCACCATGGAACAGTTGAGGATTCGGAAAAGAGGGCGACACCTGAAAACTCCTATTTTGCAGGATGGAAGGTTGATGGAAGCACAGAAATTAAAAAGCCGGGTGATACGGTTACTGTTAATGGTACCAAGACTTTGGTATCTGCCTGGAAGCTATTCTCTACAGCAGAAGCACGCTGGGTAATCGGTGGAAAGACCTATTACGGAACCTTTGAAGAAGCGATTGATACAGCCAATGATAAAGTAGATGACAAGTCTGAGAAATATAAAGACGGTGACGGAAAATATGCTCCTACAGGTCCCACGATAGACATCTATATTCAGGGACCCGTAATAATCAATCATCCGGTTAGGGTTCCTGTTAATACAACCATAACTATTGAGAACCCTAAAACACCTCTTTATGAGAAGAAAGAAATAACTGCTGAAGATGTTATACAAAATCAGTCTAGTGAAAATCCTACGCTCGATGTGGATGATATTGGATTAGAAGTAGACGATACAACTAAGCCAATCGGCAATACTCAGGGAGGCACCATCACAATTGAGGGTGGTGGTACCATTATTAACTATGGAACCATCAAAAATGAGAATACTACATCCGGAACCATCGGCATGACCGTTAAGGAAGACGTTAAGGAAGGCGGCGTGATCCTTAATAAGTATGTGATCCCGTCAAACAATTATGGTGTTGCGGATAAAAAACAATCAGGCGGTATTATCACTAACTCGGGAAAACTAGTGGTAGAAGGATCTGAAAGCCGTATCTCTAACGAAGGCATATTCAGAAGTACCGGCGAAAATGTTATTCCAAGCGGCGGATTTGAGAATTCTCAGCAGCCTGTAGGCCAGGCAGAGAGTGAAGCGATGGGAGGAACACTTCCCACTAATTTAGGAGGAAAGGATCCTCTTAATGGAATGGGCTCCATAGATGCCAGTTCAGATCCTGTAGTCATCAGACTTGAAGGTGACGTTACATTAAATACTCCATTGATAATCAATTCAACCTCTTTCGATGACAAGAGAATTGTACTTGATCTAAATGGATTTACACTGACAGGACCCGGACATACTAACGATTTAAGCAAAAATCTTCCAGCTTTGAAGGTAACTGGCACCGGAACGAATCTTACTGTAATGGATTCCAAGGGTGGCGGATCTATTCAGGGTGGAAATGGAACTACTCCATACGTTGAAGATCAAGAGACCCTTGTGAAAACATATGATAATGGACTGTCAGGAAATGTGGGTCTGGAAGTCAATGCCGGAGAGGTAATTATAGATTCTTCTGTTCGCGGAATCTATGGAGGAACCGGTGGCATGGGACAGGATGGTGGCGATGCCGGTGATGGCGGAATTGGTGTAATACTGTCCGGAACTTCGGGTGGAACCCTGACTCTTGAGAAAGGTTCACTTATTCAGGGCGGCTCTGGTGGCGATTCCATGGTTAATAACAATTCGGGATCCACAGGAAGGGGTGGTAACGGAGGAAGCGCTATAAGTGACGTGACTGGTGACAGTAATCCTAACAAGGTTAAACTAAACAATCAGGGAAGCTTACCTCCAAATACTATCGATTGGGATAACATTCCTTTAGATGTAACGATACTACCTGGAGAACCCGGAATAGGTTATGCTTATACTCCTTATGTAATTCCCGAGGATGGAAGTCCTATAATAGAAGCTAGTATTGATAAGGATACTGAAAAGACAGGTTCTACAGGTACAGTAATTGATACAAGCGTAAGTCAGGCTCCTGAAGATAACAGGCTTACCCTTACAGCTGACAGATTTACTTTGCAGACCGGTACAGTGTCCTATGATGGCAATGCCCAGGATGTAGTTATTAACTTTACTCCTAGCACAGGTGGCACGGCTGCACTTACCTTTAACGGTTCGACGCTTACCGGAACAAGTGACGTATTAGGTGGCTATATTGTCAGGTATTATTCTATCAATCCGCAGGATAATTCAGAGACTCCACTTGGTGATGGTGTTAAGCCGCTCGCAGTAGGACTTTATGACATTAAGATTACTACAGATGGATGTACTGATCTGACAAATACAGTTGGATATAAACCTGTATCCAATATGTCTATTGGTACCTTTAGCATTGTGGCTGCACCGGCAGCTGTTTCTGCAAGTGGAGAGATCAATCAGGATGGAAATCCTGTTATTCAGCCTGTTCCAACAGCTGGTGAAGTACAAGAGAAGGGCCATACAGTAGTTATTGATAACAATAGCGGTGGCAAAGTAACCGGTATCAGTATTAAAGTCGGCGATTCTGAGGCGCAGGAAGCTGAGTTTGCGTCAGCATCTCAAGGCGATACTGTAACAATCAGTGCAATAACAACAGACGGATTTACTGCCGCCTGGACAGTTGAGGCAGGAGGCGTAACTCTTGCAAGTGGTGCTGATGGAACCAAGTCCTTTGAAATGCCTGAGAACGACGTTGTTATTGGCGTTTCCACTACTTCAGATGGATATACCATAACTCCGCCTATTATCAAGAAAACCATAGGACAGGAGCTTACCAATGGTTATGGACCTGTTAATGAGATTTCAGTTGAGGTAGAAGATCCTACAAACGGTGAGACTATAACCTATAAGTGGTATAAGGAAAAAACAGATGAAAGTGGCGATCCTATATACGAAGATGGTCAGCCAGTATACGAACCGGTAGATAGCAATCCGCCATCAAATGATCCTACCTGTGATATTCCGCAGGATCTAAAGCCTGGAGAGCATATCTACCAGTGCGTAATAGAATCAAGAGATCCTGTTACCGGAGAGACTGCCACAGTGACCGTTCCGGTTCCTGTTAATGTTGATTCTTTGCCAGATGACATCGTTTGTCCGGATAGCATTGGGCCAAATCCTATTTCAGCTCCTACCATAGTATATACACCTGGTGAAACACCAAATACTGTGGATGTTACCATAACTCATTACAATGAAGATTATGACCCTGATGATGTGATAACAGAAATAGAAGGTGGTACCAGAAAAGAAGAGAAGTCGTTTACATATGAGCTGTTCTACACAGATGATACCCCAATCCCGGATATCAACCCTACCGAAGATGAACAGACTCATGAAATAAGTATTGGAGAAGGATGGACAAAAGCTACAAGCAATCCTGTTACTATAACAGGAGATCCTTCACCAAGTACAACTCCATATAATGCGGTGGTTGTTCAGGTTATTACAACCACTGTTACAGAGATATATGTTGATCCGGATCCTCAGGAACATCCGGAGAATCCGAAAGTAACCATAACTAAGCAGCTTGTACCTAGTAATCCAACACCTGCTTGTGAGACAGGAACGGAGGATACTACGACATATACCTCAAATAATCAGCCTGTACCTACGTATGATAGAACAACGCCAACATACGTGGTTGAGGCACCTGTAATAACTATTACTCCTTCAGGAGATGGAAATAGTGCGACTGCTACAATAACCTGCGATACAGAAGGCGCTTCCATCAGATTTACAACTGATGGTACTGTGCCCACATCCTCTTTAGGAATCGAGTATAATGCAGGATTAACAACTCTTGACCAGTATACCCGTATCAAAGCTATTGCATATAAGAACTTTACAATCAATGAGGCTAGTAGAACTGTAACAAGTAGCATATCAAGTAAGGTCTTTGTACCTAGCGGCGTGATCAAGATTGATCCTACTACAGGAACTGTTACTCCGCTTAAGCCAGGAAAGACAGAGATCACAAAGAAGATTCCTGAGAATCCTACAAGCGGTCAGATCCAGGAAGATATTATCATCAATCTGGATGTTAAGGAAAAGACAGATCCAGAGACAGGTGCTAAGTCTCTTGTAAGTGAGATACCTGTTTATACTATTCCTTATGGTATTACAGGCTTTACCTTAACGGGAGCTACATCCTGCAGTGGCGGTAGCGTTACTGTTGGTGATGGCGGAGCCATTACAACAGCTTTTGCAAGCGATACGCCTGCGGACATTATATCCGGCACGGGAGATACTGCAAAGACCATTGCGAGGGTAAAAGTAGCCAAGAGACCGATTACAGTTAAGCCTAACAGCGTTGTCTATACTTATACCGGAAATGAGATAAATAACTTTACTTATACGCTTTCAGGTGGACTTGCATATGGTGATATAGCTACTGTTCCTATCGGAGATAGCAGAATTGGTGCTGGAACATACGTATTGTATGTTAAGTCAGTTACTATCAAACATGGCGATACGGATGTGACTTCCTCATATGCTATAACAAGAGATTCACAAGAAGCATCAACAGCCACACTGACTATCAATAAGCGAAAAGTAAAGGTTACCGGAATTACTGCCAATAACAAGTATTATGACGGAACCACTACTGCAACCTTAAAGACTACAAAGGATGAAGAGGGACAGCCTACAAGTATCCTTGCAGATACCCGCGTAGTCAACGCTGAGAACAGCGATGGCACAGTTCTTGTTGATTATGTAACTATCGGAAGAGTTGTAAGTGACGAAACAGAAATAGAGCGAACATTCAGCTTTGGAAGCTCAGATGTCGGAACTTATAAGATCAGTCTCTATGATGATACGAATAAATTCTACTATGATGCCGCCGGTGGAAATGACGAACCTACTGACGACTCTCAGAAGTATGTTTATGCACAGATTCTGAGAAGACCTCTGACAGATGCTATGGTCGGAACAGGAAGCGTTTCACAGGTATACAATGGCAGCTATCAGCAGCCGGGTACACTTGTATTTACTGACGGTGAGACCACCAGAACTTTAAGAAGCGGCACAGATTATACTGTTAACGGCGATGGATATAAGGATGTAAGCTCTGAACCTTATACTGTTTCTGTAAGTGGTATAAACAACTACAGTGGAACTACTAATGTTCAGTTTACGATTACTCCAAGAAGCATTACAGGAGCTGTTATAACCTCCGAAACACATAATTATAATGGCATTTTACAGACATCAAAGCTTACTTCAGTATTAGTAAACGGAGTAACACTTAGTGAAGGAACAGATTATGAAATCCTGAAGGTTGGAGACCCTGATGCTGCAACAACAGGTGATGAGCGTGAAAACGGAATCTACACCAATCAGGCAACAAATGCAGGAACCTACACAATTACAATTAAAGGTAAGGGCAACTATCAGGGTATTGCTACTCATAGCTTTACTATTAACAGAGTAGATTCAATTCCCGGTTCCTCACCAAGTGGAGATGCAGATCCTCCAGCTGTTGAGGCAGCACTTTCAGTTGGCAAAAAAGAATTGAAGTATGAGGAAGGCCAGGCCCTGCATAATCCATTAACTGTAATAATCGCAGGAAGAAAAGCAAGTTCCAGCGAATATAAAGTTTTGTCTGTAACAAAGGATAGTGACACTGAACATCCTATTGATCAGAGCGCAGCTTCCAGAGGAGAAGTAGTTGCCTATGAAATGGGAGCATACAATGTTCGTGTTAAGCTGACAAATTATCCGAATGAACTTAGTGATACCTTTAAAGTTATCTCCAATAATGTACCGACAGAGATAAAGATTTCCAGTACTAACATGAACTACTATGATCCGGAATCTGAGAATAATCCAGAGAAGAAGACAAAAATAACTGTAACCACTGATGTGGATAATGATCCTGACATACCAGTTACCTATAAGTGGTATCGCGATGGAGAGGAAATAATAGGCGAGACTACTAATGAATATATCATAAAGGATATTGACGTTGGCCATGTTATCACTGTAACAGTAACAGCAGGTGGTGAAACTATTTCAACCTCTACACCGATCATTGCAGATAAACCTGATACTTCAGGTGGAGGTTCCGGTGGAGGCGGCGAAGGTGGAGAAACACCTGAAGGGCCTACTGTCCATGAGGTTTCCGGATTCGTATTTACAACGCCGCAGGATGATAATGAAGAGGAAACTCCGGTAGAAGGTGCAAAAGTTGAAATTCAAATTGGAAACATGATTGTTGATACAGTTACAACAAATGTGTCTCCATCACCAGATCCTGGTAAATTTGAATTTACTGATATTCCTGATGGTGATTACAACATAGTTGTTACATATCAGCCGGATGTCGCTAGCGAATATGTGACAATGACTCAGAAGGTTACAGTAAAGGATGGCGACATAACAGGACTGAAGCTCAGTCTTCCTCCTTACTCAGTAAACAGTAAGGTAGTTGTAAGAGGCGGAGCACCTGCGGTAGTTGTTGGCGGTCTTGATGATGCAGCTCTGGATTCTATGACAGACGCTGAAAAGAATAGTGGAGCAACAGTAACAGTTACCCTTACTGTAAAAGAAACGACAGATCTGACTTCAAAACCTGATGAGGACCTTACTCCATCTCAGCAGACAGTCAAGGCTGAACAGGAAGAAATTAAGAGCGAATATTCAGGTGATTCGGAGGATGCTGACACCACCAATGTTGAATTCCTTGATCTGTCCATCATGCGAAAGGTAGAAGTAGAAGAGAATAGTGTACCTACCACTACTACGAGTCAAGTACATGAAACCGGTCAGGTTCTTGAGATCATTGTTCCATTTAGTACAAGTGGCCGTTGCAATATCAGAATACTCCGTAATCATGAAGGACATCTTAGGAAATTTACTGCTTTGCAGGAACGCCCTGATAATAGCGAAGGTAAGGAATTTAAAGACGGAACCTTCTTTAAGGGTGCAGACTTTGTAGTTATATACGGTAATTTATTCTCAACCTATGCAATCTGCTATCAGAACGGAGATGAAGACGGCGAAGGCTATTATGATGAGATTAAGGATGAATGCGGCTCCGGCGGCGGAGGCGGTGGCACCCAGTCAGAGCCTGGAAAAATTGATAACGCATCTATGGATGGACCAAGCGGACCTGGCGGAGAACCTGTTATAGGTGATGTCCTTACAGTAAAACTTTTACCTGAGAATCTTGAAGGCATTATAGAGTATCAGTGGTATAGAGACGGAGAGCCTATTGAAGGAGCAACTTACTCGTCTTATACAATTACTACTGAGGATGCCGGCAAGGAGATCACTGTAGAAATAATACAGCGTATCACCAAGGAGGATGGAACAGAAGAAGTTATTAAGAAGACGCCTGAAAAACAGCCGGGTGTAGTTCGCAAGAAGACACCGCAGAATCCTACTACAGAAGAAATAAGTAAGGAAATAGTGGTTAATAACTCGAAGGAAGTCTTCTATCCCGGTGAGGATTATGAAGTAACCCTTGATCCTACTTCGAAGGAAGGAGATTCATCTGTTTCTATAACTGATATTTTGGATGATGATGATCCTGATAACCACGTGGTTTATATAAGAACCAAGGGTACCGATGATACTGAACCGAGTGAGTGGATTCCATATCCTATAGGAAGCCGGCCCGAAGCACCTAAAGCAAGTACCAAGGATGATTCAGCTAATGAGAATGGTACTATAAAGGTAGACTTTGGCAGCGAAGAGAAAGGTAAAAATGTCGAAGTTCAGTATAAGGGACGTGATGGTATCTGGCATAGCATACCTGGGCCTCTTACTATTGGAAGAGATGGAATAGTCATTATAGAAGGAATGCTGGCAGGAGATGTGGATATCAGGATCCGCTTTGCTGCAACTCTAGAAAGTGTCGCTTCCAAGTGGCAGCTCATAAGTGAAGAGATTGAGTTTGGTATAGACGAAGATGATTACTTAGAGCAGTTCTATATCATCCACTACATCTTAGAATACAGCGGAAAGCAGCTTAGTGAGTCCACTGAACCCGTATATTTAAGCAAGCTCGCAGCTTACAACAGTGGAAAGACCTACGGAATAAGTGCTAATAAGAGCTTCTATGATACCGCAGCAGGTAAGCTCTTTGGTGCAAACGATAACCTTTCTATTCTTAGCTACACTGTAGTTGGAAAGGCTATCTACAGTAATGGAACTCCTGTATTCAGGACAGGAAGCAGCACTGATGTTGTTCAGGATACGCTCTTTACAATGTCCGCTGAAGAATTTGTTGATAACTCAAGCGGAATTGCATGTGAGGATATCCCGGTACTGTACAATGACCTGTATGTATATGCTAATGTAGGTGCTTATGCTACCGACCGTGAGGATAACGGTGTAGTAATAAGTACACCTGCCGGTGTTAAGTATTCAGGTCTTGCACACAAACTAAGCGCAGATCCTAAGTCACTAAAGGCAGATGCAGGAAAGAGTGCAAGTTATGACCTTAATATCACAATTACCGATACCAAGACAAAGAACAGCGACGGAACAGCTTATGAGCTTGTTTACGGTAAGGACTATACAGTAAGTTACAAGAATAATAAGAATGCTTCAGTTAAGGTAAGCGCTGTAGCAGGTGAGACCTATTACAAGCAGATCTATGGTGAGGACCAGGCGGCAGCCAAGTGGCCTCAGATCATAGTAAAAGGTAAAGGCAACTATGCTAAGATGAAGGCTGTTGTATACTTTGATATCCTTCCTCTGTCAGTGGGCGAGACTTATCAGGCAGTTGGAAACTATGCTGATATTGTAAAGGACAGCTACATCCTTAAGAAAAAGGGCGGAATAGCCCTGACAACCAAGGCTGTACATTATCAGAGGAAGTATGACAAGCTTACCGGAGCCTATGTAAATAACGACGCAAAGACAGTTAAGTATAAGGTCGGAACTGAAGTAATTATGACACTTCAAAAGCAGAACCCTGAGACAAAGCTCTGGGAGACATTCGGTACAGGTGATGTGACAACAGCCAAGCAGTGTAAAGCTCTTGTTAAGACCATTACCGAAACCGGATCCTACCGTATCAAGCTTACCGGAACCGGTAACTACTACGGAACAGCTGTTGACAGGTTTGAGGTTTATGCAAACAACAAAACCATGTTCAGTAAGCTAAAGGTTAAGAAGGCTACCGCAGTCTACTCCAAGGATGGCGTTGCAGCAACTGACCTTGTAACAGCAATTAACACCAAGGTTAAGAATGAGGCAGGTAAGAAGGTTGCTATTCCTATGGATGAGGTAGTTGTAACACTTACGCCTATGTCAGAAAGTGCTGAAGTAGATGAAACTGGAACAAAGGCTCTTACTGCCGGTAAGTACAATGCATTCGTATCTGTTAAGGATAGTGAGGACTTTGCTAAGAAGTATCCGTATACCGAGTATGATGAACCTATCATAGCTAAGGTTACTGTAAAAGCATCTGCCCTTAACCAGTCCATGTTTACAATAGACTGGAACCAGGCAGGAGAAGTTTATGACGGATCTTCCAAGGATATCAAGGTTACACTAAATGGCATCACTACTGACGATGTGACCATAGCTAAGCAAAAGAATGTTAACGGAAAAGTTACTTATGTTCCTCTTACAAAAAGTGAGCTTAAAGTGGCAGTGACAGTTACGTCTGATTCTACCATGACAATCAGCGGAAGCTATGTACTCGATGATGGAAGAGTAGTAGATAACAAGGCTCCCGGAACCTACAAGATATTCTTCTATGGTAAAGGAGCATATGCTGACAGTAAGCTCACTGTAACCTACAAGCGAAATCCTGTGGCTCTGGATGCTAAGTTTATCACAGCAAGTGACGCTACCTACAATGTAGCAGGTGCCATGGCAGAATTTACTGTTACTGAGCCTGATGGAGATACAGTAACCATTTCCGGAAAAGGAAACAGCGATTATGCTATATCCTACACGGGTAATAAGCAGATTGGCTCAGGCCGTGCTCTTATCAAGGTAAAGAAATCTACCACCGGATATAGAGTAGGAAGCAGCGCTTATGTAGACTTTAAGATAAACGCAAAGACAGTAGTAAATGTCCTTCCTTACAGTCAGTACAGCAAGGCACTTCCTGGAGAGGTATTTATAAAATGCGCAGGAACTACCCAGGCTGGAAAGGCAGCACCTACCTATAAGCTGTATCAGGCAAGTGCTGATGGAAGCAAGATAATAAGCATTGGAAGCACTGAATATACAGGAGAGTTTAAGGAAAATACTACTGTAGAAGCAGGCGAGAATGCAGGAAAGACCTATGATCTTGTTCTTACAAGCGCAGGAAAGAAGAACCTTATATTCGACAGCGTAACAGTAAGCGAAATCTACACAGAATACACTGTAAAGGCTAAGAAGTATACTCTTCAGAAGGAACTGAATTCTGAAAATGTAGCAGCAACCGCGGCTCTTATCAGAAATACAGGAAGCAACAAGGTATTTACAAGTGAGGACATCGAAGGCTATGCTTCAGGCACAACTGCTGTAACAGTAGACAGCAAAGGAAATATCACAACCACCTATGCAGGCGGATGTTACATACTTCCTGTAATAAAAGAGCTAAACGTTGTTGGATATGACGGAAAGACCTATACTCTTAAGTATGAGGAGGGTGATTACATTATTTCCTACACTAGAAATGACAGATTCGGAACAGCCCAGATGACGGTAACATTAAGTCAGAAGGCTGCAAGGAAGTATGGAATTGGAGGCTCCAAGACCTATAGGTTCAAGATCCTTCGCCAGAAAGATATGGGACTTAGACTCTAAGACTTAGCTATAGCAATCATATGCCCTGGGACTATTAAAAAAGTCCCGGGGCATTTTGGGATATTCTGGGGATTTGTAATATTACGAAACATCTTCCAATGAAATAGGCAAACTATTCATACTTACCCACTTAACTGCAAGTTCTTCAAGCCTTTCAATCTCAGTCATGCCCTGATTAGGAAGTGGCTTTGAGATAGCATCGACTTCTTCAAGTTCGGATTCTGACAAAGGCTGTCCTAAACTTAAATATTTAGGAAGGTTATTGACCATTTTTCTGTAGCCACGACTCCAGTTGGCACCCCCGTTACGATATACTTCGTCAGCAAC
This sequence comes from Butyrivibrio sp. AE3009, assembly GCF_000420845.1. Taxonomy (GTDB): domain Bacteria; phylum Bacillota; class Clostridia; order Lachnospirales; family Lachnospiraceae; genus Butyrivibrio. The sequence goes on from NZ_ATVS01000046.1 coordinate 16,080, forward strand.
GCATCCCGTGATCCTAATAACTTCTCCTTGAACTGTTTTGCAGCTTCCATTTCCGGAAACGAGATAATCACAAAGCATGTCGTGAATCTTTCCTGCTGGAAGTGTACTATCAACAATTATCGGTGATACTCCGTCATGTTTAATGATACGCTTTACTGGTTCAACCTCGAACAATTCATAGAGTTTATTCATCGCGTCATCGCTTTTTTCAAAAGAATGATCAGGATAATTGGCCCTTACTTTCTCAAGCCTCTCACCCTTATTTCTAACAAAAGCTTTGGCTTTCTCCCATTCCTCTGAAGGGATAGCTTCTTTTCCTCCACACGCCTTAATCAGGATCTCAGCAATATCGGGTTTGCCACTACCATGTTCTGATAAAGCTCATAGATGCAAGGAAGCCTCTTTCAATCCAGGTACATCCCGATGAAGTATATGCCAAGGCCAACGAAGGCCAGCACGGTAAGACAGAGATGTAGTATGTGCTGGATGCTGAGGAAGGCGCTTATCTCTATCAGGGATTTAACAGGGAAATAACAAAAGAAGAATTTGGGCAGAGGATTTCTGATAACACATTGGAGGAAGTTCTCTATAAAGAGCATGTAAAGAAGGGGGATGTCCTTCTTATAACTCCGGGAACACTTCATGCAATAGGAGGAATCCTTCTGGCTGAAGTTCAGCAGAGCTCAAAAAGGAGAGTCGCTGTTTGTGACTGCGGGAAGCGGAGAATTTACAATAGACGGAGATGCCGAGGTCCTTATCACCTGGGTTCCGTGAATAAAGCAAAGATTGTACAGGTAGCTGGTAAGGCTGTCTGTTTTTTTTGTGTTTTTATGCATTTTTTATTTAATTTTATTAAAAAAATATTAAACGTAAAACGGTGTGTTATTTAGCTGTATAATGTATATGGGCGGATATTTATTATATTGAAAGGAGTGTCGCTATGTCAAGGACAACTGAAAACAAGAAAAATAAGGTCAGTTTTTTCAAATCTATTCCGGTTCAGATTTTGTTCTTTAATATTCTGATGTTGCTGGTATTTAACATAGTAAGCTACATTGTTAACGATGGAATATCATCCATGTCTAACAGTGCTCAGGGTATAATTGCCGGAGTAACCGAGCTGGTTCATAAAGAGGGAACAGTTAAGGAAGATCTGGCCAGGATTGAAGGAACGATCCAGAGCGCAGTGGGACTATGGTCATATTACACTGATGCTGATAAAGAGAGAATTGTAAGCGAGCTTAAATCCTACGAGAGCGAAGTGACCACTCTTGTAAAAGAAATCGGCGATGAGTTTACTATGTATGGCAATCCAAACGCAACGACACAGCTTGATGCTTCGGCAAAGGCTCTTATTGCGAACGTTGATGAAGTGTTCAATATCATGATGACAACCGGCGATGTACGTGTTGCCTCGGAGATACTTACCGGAGATTATGTGACTAACATGGAAGGTGTCAAAGCAGGCATGACAACCCTTGATGCATCGGTGGAGTCACTTCAGGGTAATGTTGTAAATTATATGGCACAGTCAAAAAGTAAGATAACTGTCATGAATGTAACAGGAATGGTTGTGTTTATCGTGTGCCTTCTTTTGAACCTATATGTTTCATTTGTTCTTATCACCAAAGTTATTGTTAAGATTTCCGACTCTGTTCAGGAAATTATAAATGATATCAACGCCGGAAAGGGTGACCTTACAGCAAGAGTAAATGTTAAGACTGGAAATGAGCTTGTATTTATAAGAGACGGCATAAATGATTTTATTGAAACCCTGCAGGGCGTAATGAAAGATGTTAAGAGCGGAACACTCATTCTTACAGATTCCGCAGACAAGATGACCTCACAGATCGCTTTGGCTAACGACAACATCACCAACACATCAGCGGCGCTTGAGGAGCTTTCAGCCAGCATGGACAATGTGTCAACTACAGCTTCTCATATTAAGGAGCAGCTCAATGATGTAAGAGATGCGGTGGAGAGCATCAATGATGAGGTTGCTTCAGGAAAAGAGCGTGCAGGCGAGATCCAGAAGGAAGCTGATACCATTAAGAATGAGGCTATGCAGAAGAAGGAGAATACAGGTGCCAGAGTTGAGGCGCTCAGCAAGACCCTTGATGAGTCAGTAAAGGAAAGTGAGCAGGTTAATCAGATCGGAGAACTTACCAAGGTTATCCTCGATATAGCTTCCCAGACAAACCTTCTTGCACTTAACGCCAGCATTGAGGCTGCAAGAGCAGGTGAAGCCGGCAAGGGCTTTGCGGTAGTAGCGCAGGAGATCAGTGCACTTGCCGATAACAGCAGACAGACAGCCGGAAATATTCAGACTATAAGTGAGAATGTGACAAAGGCTGTTCAGGAGCTTTCGAATAATGCCATCGAGGTTGTAGATTTTATCAACAATACTGTTATTGCCGATTATGAAGCCTTTGTTGAGACAGGAGAGAAATACGAGAGTACAGCAGAGATAATGAATGAAATTCTTGAAGGCTTTACTGAGAAGGCAGACTCTCTTGATAACACAATGCACAGCATGGCAGACTCAATTCTTACAATCACCGATTCCGTTGAAGAGTCCACACAGGCCATCAGCCTTTCAGCTTCCAACTCTACGGAGATTGTGGGAGAAATTCAAGAAATCGGAGAGGCCATGGATAATAACAACCAGGTTACGAACAAACTTAGCGACAGTACAAAGAAGTTTATAAACGTATAAGCCCTATTCCATTACTTGAGCTGTCGTCAGCAGCGTTAGAAGCAGAGCAGCCTGCAGGTTCATGTCGTTTAGTTTGAATTTAATCCGCCTTAATAAGCTTGAAATGACTTTTTCTATATTCGATAAGCCCCTCATCTTTCATGTGCGAGAGTTCTTTTGACATGTTGGTCCTTTCGAGGTTAAGGTAATCGGCAAGCTGTTGCCTGTTGAAGGGAATGTCAAATTCCCTTGAACTTGTCTGGAGTGCGATGGCATTGAGATATGACAAAAGGCGTCCACGGCAGCTCTTGGGAGAAGTATGGAAACTGCGTCCGGAGAGGACAAGGTTTTTCTGAGATGAAATAATAAGTATGTTTTTTAGGAGCTTTTCCTTCCAGGGAGAGCTCTTTTTGCTGTCTTCAAGAAGGTTCCTTATATTACAAAAGAGAATTCGGCAGTCTTCATTTGCTCTGACATCAACCAGAAGGACTTCGCCAAGTAGAGCATAGGTTTCCGCGAAGAACTGATTTTTGCTTACATGGCTTAAGACAGAGCAATTGCCCCAGACGTCATTGCTTTCAATAGTAACACTGCCTGAGAGTACCATACCTATGCTTGAAGTTCGCTCTCCCGCGCGGAGAATCAGATCGTCTTTTCGATATTTCTTTTCCCTGGCATCCAGTGAAGCAATGCATGAAGACAGTTCTTTAGCTGTCATTCCCTGGAACAATCTACTCTTTTCTATACCTTCAAGGTTCATAAATTTTTCTCCAAAATGTGGTTTGAACAACATACTTGTTATGAACAGTATATTATACTAACACCATCAGAACAAGAACAAAGGTCAAACAGAGAGGTTTAATGATGGTAAGAAAGATAATAAAAATCGATGAAGAAAGGTGTAACGGCTGCGGTATCTGCGCAAACGCATGTCATGAAGGAGCCATTGATATTGTGAATGGAAAGGCAAAACTGGTAAGAGAGAACTTCTGTGATGGATTTGGGGACTGTCTGCCGGGATGCCCAATGGGAGCAATCTCTTTTGAAGAAAGAGAAGCGCCTGCGTATGACGAAGCAGCAGTAAAGGCAGCACAGGAGAAGAAAGGATTGGTAAAAGATATGCATCAGTGCGAAAACAAGATGATGAAAGAAATGGAACAACACGCTGCAGGACATGGATGTCCCGGTTCAAGGTTTATGACACTTAAGAGTGGCAATCAGGAAGACACTGATCCCGGACAGGACATGATATCAAGAATGAGCACTCATCCATCAAGACTGATGCAGTGGCCATGCCAGATAAAGCTCCTTCCAACGCAGGCAGACTTTTATAATGGGGCCAGGATCCTTATTGCAGCTGACTGCACAGCATACGCCTACGCTAACATGCATGAGGAATTTATGAAGGGCAAGGTTACAATGATTGGATGCCCGAAACTTGACGAAGGCGACTATACTGAGAAGCTTAAGGAGATCATTTCAAACAACGATATTGTCAGCGTGACCATAGTAAGAATGGAGGTTCCATGCTGCGGAGGGCTACAGAGAGCTGCAGAGAATGCAATAAAGAATAGCGGAAAGTTTCTTCCTTGGCAGGTTGTGACAATCTCCAGAAATGGTGAGATACTTGAGTAAATTTCCCAGTAAGCAAATATTTCATGGGCTTTTGATATAAGTGAGTTTATACTGAATGTAGCAAGAAAAAAGGAGGCATATTATGTCAGCATTAAATGAGAGAAAAGTAGCAGTAGTAGGTTGTGGATTTGTTGGGTCAGCATCAGCTTTTGCCCTAATGGAGAGTGGGCTCTTTTCCGAAATGGTGCTGATAGATGTGAATAAGGAGAAGGCTGAGGGTGAGGCTCTTGATATCAGCCATGGACTTCCCTTTGCAAAGCCAATGCAGATATATGCCGGTGATTACAATGATGCAGGCGATGCTGCAGTTGTGGTTGTTACGGCAGGGGCAGGACAGAAGCCCGGCGAGACAAGGCTCGATCTCGTAAAAAAGAACGTGGGAATCTTTAAGTCGATTATTCCGGAAATAGCAAAGTACAACAAAGATGGAATTCTTCTGATAGTGGCTAATCCTGTTGATGTTCTTACATACGCAGCAGCCAAACTCAGTGACTTCCCTGAAAACAGAGTATTTGGCTCAGGAACAGTACTTGATACGGCCAGATTCAAATATCTTCTTGGTGAGCACCTGAGTGTAGACAGCCGTTCAGTACATGCATTTATCATAGGTGAACACGGAGACAGCGAGATAGCAGCATGGAGTAGTGCAAATGTATCAGGAATTCCAATCCATGATTTCTGCGAGATGAGAGGACATTTCGAGCATGAAAAAGCTATGAAAGAGATTGCTGAAACTGTCAAGAATAGTGCTTATGAGATCATCGAGAAAAAAGGTGCTACTTATTATGGAATTGCCATGAGTGTAAGGCGTATCTGTGAGGCTATCATACGTGATGAAAAGTCAGTTCTTCCTATATCCAGCATTCAGCACGGTGAGAATGGCATTGATGGCGTCGCTCTCAGCATGCCGGCTATTGTCGGAAGAGATGGCGTTGAAGGATCTGTGCCAATCAGACTCAGCGAGCAGGAAAAGGCTGCATTACTAGAGTCATCGGAGACTTTGAAAGCAGTAATAAATGAATCGCTTTGAGTACGGATGTGAGTTAGTTCAATCCGAATCTAATACACTAAAATCAAATCAATCATTCTGCTTGCCTTGTTCATAAGAATTTGTTCTTTAGATAATTTATCCATAGATAAATTATAGAATGCAACTAACATCACGAACAGTGAAGAGGTTATCGCAACCTTTTTGGACTTATTAAATACTTGAAGTTGCGATAAAATCTTCATTTTAGGGATAGAAATCGAATCTTACCGCGATAATGTCCCTACTTCAGCTTCAAAAGCCCGAAGAAAAGTTGAGCTTTCCGATTCAAATAGCAAAGCAATAATTGATAGTCTAAAACGCAAGATAATCTCGCTACAGGAAGAGAATAAGGAACTAAAGCGTCAGCTTGAAGTAGCCTATAGCAGCTACTATAACAGTAAATAACCTTAAATTGACGTATGGAGAGAAAAATGGTATCATTTAAGTAAGAAATTCTTACCAAAGGAGGACGCCAAATGAGTATGATCACTGAAGTAACATCAGTATCTTCAAAAGGACAGGTGGTACTGCCTAAAACAGTCAGAGACGCGCTTTCCCTGGATGCTGGAAGCAAACTTATAGTTGTGACAGATGGAGATAATATTCTGCTTAAACCTATTGTTGCGCCAGACATAAATGAATTCGATTCCCTCATGAAAGAATCCCAGAAATGGGCTAAAAATGTCGGCATGACAGAAGAGGATATAAATGATGCCATTAAAACAGTCAGGAAGAGGAGAAAAGCCTGATGCGTGTTGTTATAGATACAAATGTCGTGGCATCAGCAATATTCTTCGGTGGAAGCCTGAAGAAGTCATAGATTACGTAATGACAAATCGGATTGATGCATATGCGTCAACTGAGATTCTGGAAGAATACACTGAGACTGTAGAATACCTGAAATATAAGTTTCCGGGAAAGAAGCCAAAAGTACCTCTCATAGACATTGAAGCCAAGTGCCGAGTTATAGAGGTATCAACTAAAGTTGATGTTTGTAGGGATCCTGACGACAATAAGTTCTTAGAGTGTGCTATAGATTCAAAATGCTATTATATTGTTAGTGGCGACAAGGATCTTTTGACAGTAAAAGAATATGAAGGAATCGAGATAGTCACAGTCGCTGAGTTCCTAGAAATACTAAAAAATGATACTGATGAATAACTGGTTCATGCAGTAATGATATATAAAAAAAATTGGGCGTCACATTATGTGGCGCCCTTTCTCTTCCTATATATATTATACCATAGATAAACACTGCATTTAAAGCCTTGTTTTGCGGACTAGACACTGCTAAATTGGGAGTAATGGCAAAGGGGATGCTTATAAAGTATATGACTTTCAATTCTTCCTGTTCCTATGCAGGACTTGCAAACATGCTTGAGAAAAAGGGAGTTCACTTTACATATTCGGAATCATATTATATATTTCTTTAGTCTTTTAGTTTCATAGGAGAGGTAGAACAGTGACCCACATACACTGATCTACCTTTTTTTCTGCATTTAAATATAGTATCATCAATAGGATACAGAAAACATCTACACTTCTGGAGGTAGTATGAAACATCATATGAGAATTAAATTAATGGTTGTAACAGTGCTTATTGCCACGATATTTCTGAGTGCTTGTGCAGAAGGAGCTACCTTTAGCGGGAGCAAGACCGGAGATAAAGATCACTTTGACATAGATTTCAAAGTGCTTAATACATCTTATTCTCATGAACTGGAGATGAAGGAAGGGGAAGCCCTTGATGTAATGGTAGAGGCTGAATCCGGAACGATATCTTTACTCATTCAAAAAGGTGATGATAAGCCTGCTTACCGTGGAACTATTGATGAATCTACGGAGTTTCAGTTTCAGGTTGGGATAGAGACTGAAGGAACATATACTTTGACTGTTTCAGGAGATAAGGCAAAAGGGCATGTTATCATTTCAAGAGCCCATAATAATAGCAATTGACCCTGTCCTTAGAGTATAGAGTATCATTGTGTCGGAGCGATTTTTAATAATTCGGGAAAAGAGTGTTGAACAACACCAATCTTTTCCGGTAAATGGAGGAAGGATCATGTTACCGACAAGAATGGAAGCAGAGAGACTTTTAGAAGTAGCAGAAAAATGCACCCCCGGGCCCTGGGGGAACTTGGCGAATTATTCCATTGTCCCTGTGACTGATAAGAACATACTGGACGCAGCCAGAATCCATTCTATATCCTGGAAGGAATCCCACCGTTCATTTTGCTCCGCAGATTTTATTGAGCAGCATTCCATCGAGAATCAGCGGAATTATATAGCAGGTAAGCGCGATAAAGGTAGCGAATTCTTTATCCTATATGACAAGGATCCCGTGGCAGTGGTATCAATTGATGGAGGACTTATCGAAGACTTATATGTTCTGCCGGAATTCCAGAATAAAGGATATGGAACCAAGCTTCTTGAATATGCTGTTTCTAAGATTCAGGCTAACGGCCATACTCCGGTTCTTTGGATTTTAGTGAACAACCACGGAGCAGAGCGCTTGTATTTGCGGAATGGATTTGTACCTACCGGAAATAGGAATCATATTACAGGTAAACTTGATGAGGTTGAGTACATACATGGCTAGAAGTGAAGCATGAATATAAATGGGAGCAGTTTATGATAATCAGAAAGATGATTAAATCCGATGCTCAGGATCTTTACGAAGTGCTTTCTGATCCTGATGTGATGAAATACATCGAGCCACCATATTCAATGGATCAAACGGAGCAGTTCATTAAGGACTATGGCTTGTGCGACCCGCCAAGTGTCTTTGCTGCAGAGAATGATGCAGGTGAGTTTGTTGGATATGTGATTTTCCATGAATATGATACGAATAGCATGGAGATAGGATGGCTTCTCAAGAAAAAGCACTGGGGCAAGGGATATGCGACGGCGCTAACAAGTGAGCTATTAGAAAGAACAAAGGAACTTGGCAAGAGCGCAGTAATAGAATGTGACCCTGAACAGGATATTACTAAGAAGATTGCAATACGTGCAGGGTTAGATTTTAAGGGAATAGAAGACGGGTTATGTCTTTTTGCTAAAACATTTAATTCCAGCTTATAGGTGATATTATCACTTGCGCATATGAATAATTCTAAGGGTCTGAACTGTAATGCAGCAACAAGGATCTGCTTCATTTCAGAGTTTTAATGAATAGCTTATGTACATTTCAGATTATGCTTTGTAAAATAATGGGTCAATCACTTTTTCTATGTGATACATCAGCCGCTGACCCAGCGGCATTTGACATGCTTTTACTTATTATCGGATTAGATGTTATACTTAAAGTGTCTAGTTAGTACGATGATGCCGGGCTCGGAACATGGAGGTAATACTTATGAAGAAGACAGCTGCAATGTTACTTACAGCGACACTTTCAATCGGCATGCTGGCAGGCTGTGGCAAGAGCGAACAGCAAACTGCGGATCAGCAGACAGCGACCACTCAAAAGACTGAGACTCAAGCCAATGCCCAGACCACGGAGATTCTTTCGCCGGAGGATGTTATAGCAGGCTATACTGTCAAGGACCTGGAACTTAACGACGTGGCTCTGGCCGATTATATCAAAGACAACAAGGTGACCATGA
>NZ_ATVS01000047.1 GCF_000420845.1 Butyrivibrio sp. AE3009
ATACCAAAAAGGGAGGTCAATGCTCTTTTTATTTTGAACTCCCGATAAATCAAGGTTTTAGAACTAAAAAACGGGTAGTTAATTTGACACTACCTATGCCTATCAGGAGGAATTTATATGAATCAACAGAAAAAAAGCATATGACAGAAAAGAAAAAGACAACTTAATATGCTTGATGGCGTAAAAATGTTATCTCTATCAGTAGAGAACCTCAATATAAGGCATATAAGATGTTTCCAAAATGATGCTTTCGTATGCATAGGCATCAATTGGCGCTGATTGGCCAGGAAAATAGCATGAATCTGCAAGAAACTACCATTCCTGTAAGTATGTGAGCATTTATGTCATATGGTTTAAGCGGATTTGAACCTACCGGGTGCAAAACTTTTATTCCCCTACAAAAAGGCTGCCGTACCAAAGTACGACAGCCTCTTTAAGCTTCTCAATATTCCTAAGATGACAAAAGAACCGTCCCAATGTCATCTCGTCATCTTATTAATCAGCTATCTCAACCAGCTCAATCTTGAAGTTAAGCTCTTTGCCTGCCATCTCATGGTTGGCATCGAAAGTAATCTCTGTCTCGGTCTTATCAGTAACCTTAACAGGAATAGGTCTTCCGTACATATCCTGAAGGTATACTCTCTGACCAACCTCAACGCTCTCAGCACCGGGAAGCTCAGCAATCTGAATTGTTATAACCTGCTTGGGGTCGTGCTCACCATAGGCCTGATCTGCTGTGAGATGAACATCGACAATCTGTCCTACTTCCATCTCAGCAACTGCTCTGTCGAAGCCCTCGATCATGAAACCATAGCCGCAAACGAACTCAAGGGGCTCTCCTCTGTCATAGGAAGAATCGAACTGCTCGCCGTCGTTGAAGGTTCCCTTGTAATGTACTCTGCAGGTCTTGCCTACGTTCTTGCCCTCGAAAAGAGGCTCTGAATGACATCCGCCGCAGCCACCACAGCCGCCTGATGAACATCCACCGCAGCCTTCCTCTTCATCCGCATCGCTACCTCCGCAATGTCCACAACCACCTTCTTCCTCGTGGTCGCCACAGGAATGTCCTTCGCCGTGGTGGTCGCAGTTAACACCGCTATCTACCAGCTCACCTCTAAGGTACTTCTCTACAGCCTCGTCAGCATTTCCTTCTGTGCCTGCGAAGGTCTCGATTCCGTACTCCTCAAGAGCATCCTTGGCTCCATCGCCCATTCCACCGCAGATAAGAACCTTGATGTCATGATTAGCCAAAAGACCTGCAAGTGCACCGTGGCCGCTTCCGTTGGAATCAACAATCTCGGAAGATACTACCTTGCCCTCCTGAATTTCATATACTTTAAACTTCTCTGTATGTCCAAAGTGCTGAAAAACTTCACCGTTATCATAAGTTACTGCTACTTTCATGGTTATTTCCTCCAATCACAAATATTTTTCCATTATATCCGAAAGTTCCTACTATTACAACGCGAAAAATGTGATATAGTAATTTATATACTTTTACGATTTAGTGTGAAAAAGAGCAGTAAGGAGGTAACTATGTTTGCTAACTCGTTTTGGGCGCTGCTGCCTGCGATTATCGCAATCACGCTGGCGCTGATCACCAAGGAAGTTTACTCGTCACTGTTTATCGGAATTGTTGTGGGGGGACTTCTCTATTCATCCTTCAGTATCGAAGGAACAATCCAGCACGTTTTTGTTGACGGCATGATTGCTCAGTTATCCGATGGTTGGAATGTGGGAATTCTGATCTTTCTGGTAATATTGGGAGCCATGGTCATGCTAATGAACCGAGCGGGAGGCTCCGCCGCCTTCGGAAGGTGGGCCGTAACCCACGTCAAGACCAAGGCAGGTGCACAGGTAGCCACCATTGTTCTTGGTATGCTGATCTTCATCGATGACTATTTTAACTGTCTTACAGTAGGTTCAGTTATGAGACCTCTCACGGATAAGCACAAGATTTCCAGAGAGAAGCTCGCTTATCTCATCGATGCAACCGCAGCTCCTGTCTGCATTATCGCCCCAATCTCTTCCTGGGCCGCAGCAGTTACAGGCTTTGTTGACGGTGCCAACGGCCTTACTCTTTTTGTAAGAGCCATTCCTTATAATTTCTATGCGATCCTCACTATTGTAATGATGTTCTCTCTGACCTTCTCCAAGTTCGACTATGGTCCAATGAGACAGGCAGAGCATAATCAGAAGATCCGCGACGCCATACAGCCCAAGGACAGCTATGCTTCCAGTATCACCGGCGCCGAGGACCAGCCTGCACCACCCATTTCTCAGAAGGGTAAGGTAATTCACCTGGTGCTTCCCATCGTTTCGCTGATCATCTGCTGCGTTATCGGAATGATCTACACCGGCGGATTCTTCTCAGGCGAGACCTTCATCGATGCTTTCTCAGGCTCAGATGCTTCCGTTGGTCTTGTATACGGCTCGGTTGTAGCACTTATTATTACTATTATCTTCTATCTGGCAACCAAAGTACTTAACTTCAACGAATGTATGAACGCCATCCCTGAGGGCTTCAAGAGCATGGTTCCCGCCATTTTGGTCCTCACCTTTGCATGGACCCTTAAGGCAATGACCGATTCTCTCGGAGCAAAAGAATATGTGGCTGGCATTGTTGAGAATATGGCCTCCAGTGAGATGGTTATGAGTCTTCTTCCCGCCATCATCTTCGTTATCGCAGTGTTCCTTGCCTTTGCAACAGGAACCAGCTGGGGAACCTTCGGAATCCTGATTCCTATCGTTGTAAGCGTATTCGATGCCAACCTTTCAAACGAGCTTATGATCATCTCAATTTCAGCCTGCATGGCAGGCGCTGTTTGCGGCGATCACTGCTCTCCTATCTCGGATACCACTATCATGGCCAGTGCCGGAGCTCAATGTGATCACATCAAACACGTATCCACACAGCTTCCTTATGCCATGACTACTGCCATTGTTTCCTTCGTGGCTTACTTCATCTCAGGCTTTGTCAGAAGCTGGTATATCTGCATGCCGATAGGTATCGCACTGATGGTATTAACCGTCATGCTGATGAGACTTGTTCCGGCATTCAACAAGGATTAAATAATATATATAACATATATAAAACAGGGTGAACCATAAAGGCTCACCCTGTTTTCTTAATCCAGATAATCTTATCTAATTATTCTCCCCGTTTATCGCCAGACTTTCTCACTGCCTATTTAAGACCTTCTTCAGCGCAGTCATAATAATGAACACATACACCATTCCTATACATGCAGTGATGAACTGATACACAGAAAATGTGGTCTGGAATACACTCAACTTACCTCTTAATTTACTCTCTTCAGGAATAAAGGCAGGAAGGAGCCAGAGCGAAATGGTAAGTCCCATGAATACTCCCTTCGCCAGAGCTGAAATAACAGCTGTAATGATATTTTTCAAGGTAATCACAGGCTTTCCCTCTGCCATCATATCCTTTTTCATCAGGAAGTTTACAGCAATTGCAAGAACTATATTCCCCAACATGATAAAAGGAATAATCAAAGGCACAGCCGTCATGACCGGTGATGCCGCAATCAGATATGCAGTTATCGGGGTGATCACACTAAGGATTATCCCGCAGGGAAGATTAACCGTCAGAACTGCCAATACTATGCAGGTATTGATTATCGGTCCGGTGATAAAGATGCTCAGATTCTTAAAGAACTGGCTGATGATGCATATCGCCAGTAGGATTGCTGTTGTAGCAATCTGTTTTGCCCCAAATTTGTTTACTTTTTCCATATTTTTCTCCCATTCTCTCTAATTTCTAAACATTATATAAAATGATAGCACATTTGACACAATTCTGTTGCGGAAACACTTTAAATTTGTTATTTTATTAAAGGAAATTTTTATCATTTTGGTAAAAGGGAGTAGTTAACATACTTATGTATGCAACGCTGTTCGTCAGTACGGGAGGCATCTCCCCGGACACGTTATAGATAACGAGACTTTTACTGCATTCAATGGCAGTATCAGTCTCTTTTTTTCTGCCGGAAAGGAAAAAACATGTTAAAAACACTAGCAATCATCTTATTCGTCGGAATGTACGTGGGGCTTATCCTATTCCCCAAGCGCAGAGCGGTTATTGCTCTCTGCGTTGCAGCAATCTACGTAATATCCGGTATTCTTCCTTTTGGAAAGGTTCTGGGAGTCGTGGACTGGAACGTTCTTCTTATGATATTCGGAACGCTCCTTCTGGTAGACTATTTCATTGAATCCAAGATGCCCAATCTTATCGCTGAGAAGCTCCTGGATCTGGCCCCCAATGTAATGTGGGTAACGATCTTCATGTCGCTGTTCTCAGGTATCATCTCAGCCTTTATTGACAACGTGGCAACTCTTCTCATGGTAGCCCCCGTTGGTCTCGCGATCTGCAAGAAGCTGAAGATCAATCCTGTTCCCATGATCATCTCAATCGCCGTATCATCTAACCTTCAGGGCGCAGCAACTCTGGTAGGTGACACTACCTCAATTATGCTGGCAGCCAAGGCCTATGCGGATATGGACTTTATGGATTTCTTTTGGATGGACGGAAGACTTGGTATCTTCTTTGCCGTTGAGCTGGGCGCTCTTCTTACCGTGCCTATCATGATGATCCTTTTCAGAAAAGATAAGGAACCCGTTGAGTCCACAGAGAAGACCGTCGTTACAGACTATGTTCCCACCATTATGATGGTTGCCCATGTTATTCTTCTTATGGCAGCATCCTTCATTCCTGATAAGCCAGAGATCACCAACGGTGTTATCTGCTTTGGTTGCAGCCTTATCGGTATGGTTTGGGAATACTTCAAGGATCATGATGTAGATCGTATCAAGAGAGTTGTCAAGAACCTTGACTATGACACAGTGCTCCTTCTTACCGCTCTGTTCATGGTAATCGGCGGAATCACCAATGTAGGTCTTGTTGATGACCTTGCTAACCTCATTGTATCTGCAGGCGGCAACAACCTTTTTGCTCTGTTTACTATTGTAGTATGGGGATCAGTACTGATTTCCGCATTTATTGACAATATTCCTTATGTAGCAACAATGCTTCCCGTACTTAAGGGAGTTACCGCTGCCCTGGGAGTTAACCCTTGTCTACTCTACTTTGGACTCCTCTGCGGCGCAACTCTTGGCGGAAACATCACTCCCGTAGGTGCCAGCTGCAATATCGCAGGTGTAGGAATGCTGAGAAAAGAGGGTTATGAAGTAAGCTTCAAGGACTTCGCCCGCATCGGTATCCCCTTCACTCTTGCAGCAGTTATAGGCGCTTATGTGTTCCTTTGGGTACTCTGGAGATAAAAATTCAACTTTACAAACATTCTGATATTCTTATACACTATTTATATGCCGATAATATATATTTAATATTTCGTTGTTATAATAAGGCTAGGTTACTATAGGCTTAGTTTATATGTAAGAATGCAGGATGCATCGATGAAGGACCTCACCAATAAGGACGCACTTAGCGAATATGTAAAAACTCATATTGATGAAGCCATATCCAACGGATGGATCAAAGTCTACTATCAGCCGGTTGTCCGCTCTATAACGGGACAACTATGCAGTGCCGAATCTCTGGCAAGGTGGATTGATCCTGAAGTTGGATTTTTAGCGCCCGACAAATTCATCGGTGCCCTTGAAGAATCCGGCGAAATATTCAAGCTGGACTGCTATGTGGTCAAACAGGCCTGCCGTGACATTCGCGATAAACTCTCCAAGGGACTTCCTGCTGTGCCTGTATCGGTTAATTTCTCCCGACTTGACTTTATTATGTGCGATATGCTGGATGTGGTTGAAAAGGCTATCGCCAAATACGATATTCCCAGGGACTATCTCCATTTTGAAGTAACTGAGAGCATGATCGCCAAGGATGAAGACCTCATGAAGGATGTCATAGACAGATTCAGGACAAGAGGCTATGAGATCTGGATGGACGACTTCGGAAGTGGCTACTCTTCCCTTAATCTGATAAAGGATTACTCCTTTGATCTTCTTAAGATGGACATGGCATTTCTGTCCAATTTAGCAGAAAAATCCAAGATAATTCTGCGCTCTACGGTTGTAATGGCCAAAAATCTTGGCATCAAGACCCTCTGTGAAGGTGTAGAGACCAAAGAGCAGGTGAAATTCCTTAAATCTATAGGCTGCGGTAAGCTTCAGGGCTACTACTACGGTAAGCCCCAGCCCCTGGATGATCTGATGCTGAGCCTTAGCGAAAAAGGTATCACCATGGAAGAACGTCAGTGGAGAGCTTATTATGAAGCTGCCACCATCAATGTAATTGACACAGATGCTCCGCTACAGATCATCGAATATGATGGAAATACCTTCCATACACTTTTTATTAACGACGCCTTCAAACATCAGATCTCGGTTATTACCGAAGACAATTATGAGCTTGATAAAACAATATTCAGCGAGAACTCTCCCCTTATGAGCAAATTCAGGCAGTTCGCCAACAAAGCCATAAGAAGTAAAAGTAATGAGAGCTTCTATTTTACCGATAAAGGTAATTATTACTTGTTAAAGGGAATGTATCTCGCCGAGAATCAGGACAGATATCTTTTTAAGACGCAGATTACAAACATTTCTATGGATCAGAACACCACTGAGCGTGATAGACTGGATTTCCGTTTAAGAGAGCTTAACAACCTCTATGAGGTTGTACTTCTCATGAATATCAGCGCAAATACCGTATATCCCCTCCTTGGCGGATATATCTACATGACTGAGGAAATGAATGAGTTCATGACGATGAAGGCCGTTTACACATCCTTCTCTTCTACATTTGTTTATCCTGATGATCAGTCTGATTTCCTTGAGTTCATGAACTTTGAAACAATGCGCGAAAGACTGAACAAAGCCGACAAAACCTATGCTCAGAAGGCCTTCCGCATCAAACAGGCTGATGGCTGCTACCAATGGCGCATAATTTCCATTATGCCCATTCCCGGAACTGCCTATAATGAGTTCTTATACGGAATAAGCATTATACCTGATGAAATAGCTCATTTATTAGATAACGCCAGTTATTCAAATTTCAACTGTAGTGGCACCGAAACTGATGCATTGATTGAGGAATACGCAAGATTATGGGCTACTCTTTTAAATAATTCATCCCATAAGCTGTTCTGGAAAGACAGTAACCGCCGTTTCAGAGGTGTCAGCAAATCCTTCCTGGAATTCTATGAACTGGAATCCCTGGATGAAGTTATCGGCAAGACAGATGAAGAAATGCACTGGCACGTTGATGACGGGCCTTATCAAGGTGATGAGCTGGATGTAATCGGCAAGGGAAAATTTGTTGTAAATGCCCCGGGACAGTGCATCGTAAATGGCGTTGTCCACAATATCATCTGCAACAAAATGCCCATTTATGATAAGGGCAAGATTATTGGCCTTGTGGGAAGCTTTGCCGATGTAGATCAGGAAATCTACCGTGTCAACAAGCTCCTTGCTCCTTCCAAGCTTGATAATATGACCAGACTCATGAATAGTAAATTCTTCCTGGCCACCATGGTCGACTACGCTATGCAGTACAACGATGCCGGCAAAACCTATGGTTTTATCATGCTTCATAATGCCAATCAGAAGCGAATCGAAGATACCTACGGCAGTAAATTCGGTGTAAAAGTCATTCGTGAAATAGGTGAAAAGATAATCCAGGTCATCGGACAAAAAGCGGTTGCGGCCCGTACCAAGGAGGCCTATTTCGGAGTCATTATTTATATAGATTCCAAAAAGAAACTGGAACAGCTCACCAGAGATCTGGTAAGCAACGTGGAGTCAATAAACCGCGTCGACGGCAAGAGCGTAACAATAAAATGTCCTGCTGCCTGTCTCCTTCGAACCGATGAAAATGTCAAGGATGAGACCATATATCAGATGACGATAGACCTTCTAGATAAGCAAGAGGGTATCGCCCCGGAAGAGAATGAATAGAATTATCACGATAAACAGAAAGTGGCTGCTCAGATCAAACTGACGACAGCCACTTATTTTGCCATAAATTATAAACTATAGAATTAGTTGATGCCCACAAGGTTCCAGGTATCCGAAGGAACGATTCCGATGTAGGTCTTGCCTCTGTTCACGCTGATCTCATTGCCCTCTGCGCTGTAATAATGTGTGATTCCGGTTTCACTGCCCTTCGACCAGGTAATTGGAATGGCCTTGCCGTTGGTGATGTAATAACCACTTCCGGAACCGATAACATTGTAAGTAAGATAACCGTTGGGATCAAGCTGTGTAAAGGATACATTCTGAAGGATAACATTCTTGAAGGTAAGTACCTGACCATCCTCAGCATCCTTGTGTATAGAACCGTATTCATAATAATCATAGGTTCTTGTGCCGGCATTGAACTGGAGCCTGCTCTTATTGTGCGGAAATACGCTTCCAAGCTCAACGTTGTTGGCAACGGTATTGCCGCCAAGATCAGTATCGGCGCCGTTAAATACGAAGTGAGTTCCTCTCTCCGGTGCCTGTACATAATTGGTTGAGATCTTGCTCTTGGCAAAACGGCTTGTCAGCTCTGTTCCAAATACGTACTCGGTAAACTCTCTTGGCTTGCCGTTCTTGACTCTGGTGAAGCCTCCGCTGATATGAGCAGCATAGGGCTGAGCCAGATAGGTATTGATATAGAATGGGCCGCCGTCATGAATAAGTACAGCGTTGTACTCATCCGCAAGTATCACATTAGTTGTTCTCACACTGCGGATACTTCCTGTCTGCTGAAGCACTCCCCAATCCTTGTATAAGCACATAAGCCTGGTAATACGTCCGTTGGCTGTGCTGTTCATCATCTCGTACACGATGTCTGCCTCAGCGGTACCATAATGTGCAAGAGCTGTCTTCTCATTGTCCACCATGATGGCAACAGGCCTCTGGTTAATGATCTCGTCCCTGACCTCAAGTCCTGTAAGTTCATTGGTGCCCGCATATGCGGTGGTTGATACGGTCAGAACGCTGATAACTCCCACTGCTGCAGCTAATAATCTTTTAAATCTCATATTTTCCCCCTTTTTATACAGTTTTCATACCCTCATACATCATATCATACAAAATATTCGTTTGTATCTACTCTATGATCTCTTTCTTCTCTCTTTTATCCATCAGAACACCGATGATGGTGCCTATCAGAACACCTGACACGGTGCCGACCCACAGATTGGATATAGTGATTCCCATGATGAATCCGGCGATCATGCCGATTATGACGTACAGACCGGTCCAGGAGGTCTTCTGCTTCTTCATGGAGTAGTAGACATCTCCGTCCTGGGACTTTCTCCATACATAGCCTGCTTTCTCAAGGCTGCGGATACGATGCTCGTTATCATGCCTGCAGACTGTGCTGATCTCCCTGATATTCTTAAATCTGAATGCAAATCTGGACATTGCATAAAAGATCTCAACGCCAAAAGTCGCTCTGTCATATTCCTTATCAAGGTCCGCGCTAAAATACACCTCGTCGTGGAAGCTCGCCTCTTCAAAGCGAAGTGTTCCAACCTGCTTACGATCCTCTGTCTTAAGGCAGATGCTCCACTCTTCTCTCCAGAGATTATCGTGGTCCTTTGGCTCTATATAAAAATGTTTAGTCTCAAGCGGAAAACTTAACTCACCCATGTATATATCCCCCAATTATGTTAATGTCGTAGTCGTCCCACTATTTTAACATATCCGCAGGATTTCAGTCTATCCCTTTAACCATGGGCACTACGCTGCCTCCGTAGGGGATGACATATACTCTTTTGCCAGTAAAATCCACTCCCTTGATAAACTCAACAGGATCTGTATATGCGGTCATTCCCATGGGCTGTGTGGTGTCGTTGTCTATTGTTGTAAGTGTACGGCAGTTGCCCTTCTTGAGGTTCTCAACTGTAAGGTAAAAGATGAACCCGCCAATCGTAAAGTCTGCTCGAAGAGCCTCATCAAGTCTTCCTTCCTTGAGGGGCAAAAGCCAGGCGGTATAGTCGGGGGCACCGCACCCCTCGGGGCACTTGGCCAGCCAAAGCATTGTGCCGCCCTCTTTCAGGGCTCTCATACCGTTAAGCATACCTTTGCAGCCCTGATAGAGATTCATGTCTTTGGGGAATCCGCCACTGGAAACCAGGACGATATCTGCCTCGTAGTCTATCCATTTCTCATAGC
The DNA here is from genome assembly GCF_000420845.1 of Butyrivibrio sp. AE3009. Classification (GTDB taxonomy): domain Bacteria; phylum Bacillota; class Clostridia; order Lachnospirales; family Lachnospiraceae; genus Butyrivibrio. The sequence continues at coordinate 10,153 of NZ_ATVS01000047.1, forward strand.
ATTTCTTCTGGAAAACGCAGCTGGCCTGCCATGCCTCGTACAGTGAACCGCCGAAGAGACCGCTGAATCGCCCGTTCGTGGAAACAACGATATTAATACTGTAGGCAACCTCCACCATAGCTCCTGCCTCGTTCATATCCTCATTGATGGGATTGTCCTTAAGAAGAGCACATCCAACTCTTGGGTCAGAGTGAGCTATATTGGGATCCAGGGCTCTGGAGTGGTTCTGCCTGATGGTCTCTCTGGAAGATACTCCCGGCAGAATATTCTTCCTTCCGCCGCCAAAGCCTGCCATCATGTGATGAACAGTTCCGCCCACCACAATAACCTTCCTGCCTATGACAAGCGGATTCACACGGACATCTGTACCTCTGGAGGTTCTTCCCACAAGAGTGCACTCCCCGTCGCAGTCATGATCCACCACAGTGACATTCTGATATAAATAGGAGCCGGCGATTATTTCCATTTCCTTGTCACTAGATTTCCTATGGGTTCCCAGCGCTATGAGAACGCAGATATTTTCAAAAGGAACCTGCATATTCTCGTGAAGATAGTGTCCAAGCAACGTTAAAATATCGCCCTGATGCATCCAGCTCCTGGTGATATCCGATACTATGATAGTAATCTTATCCTCCGGACCAATCTTCTCCTTAAGAGGCGCTGAAGCGATGGCTCCTTCCTCCACGCAGATGCGGAAAGCCTCTGCGGTATCCTCTATTTCCGGCATGGGATCGGGATTAAGAACTTCCACAGATTCTGCGCCCTTGATCTCAATATCCACTACCTCAGTTCCATACTTCATGCTAGCTGTATAATCCATAATCACACTCTCATCTCAAAAAAATAACCGACAAAACAATAAGTCCTGCCAAAACAACAAATGTAAGCAGATCTCCTGCCTTAAAAGGATATTCCTTATATCCGCTCTTGTACCCTCTGAGCTCAAAGCCTCGCATCTCCGCTGACATGGCGGAAATATCCACCTTCTTAAGGCTGGAAACCAGGAGCGGTACGCACAAAGGAGCGATCAGCTGGAGCTTTCTGAAGATATTTTTGGTGTCAAAGTCCACACCCCTTGCCTTCTGCGCATCCTGAATGTCGTGAAACTCAGTGGCAAAAATAGGCACGAAACGAAAGGCCGTAGTTACGATAAATGCGTATCTGTAGGGCAGGTGAACCCTTTTAACCAATGCATTGCACAGATCGTTCATCTGAGTGATGGCAAAAAGAAGCATCAGCGGCAGCATAGCTGCAATTACCCTAAGCGACAACAAAAGAGCACTCTTAAGGCCGCCTGTGGTAAAGAGAACAAATCCGCCGATAACAAGCAGTGGCTCTCCTGTTCTTACGAAAAACAGCTGAATCACGAACATGAGAAGTCCCAGGATCATCAGGTTCCTTGTAAGATACAATGCTCTTTTGGCAATTCCTGCTGTGGCGGATATCAGTATCATCAGCACAATAAAGCCAATCTCCGCGTATACATTGTTGCATATAATAGCGGCAATGCCATACATAAAGGCTGCAGCAAGCTTGGTCACAGGGTTAAGCCTGTGAAGGAAGCTATTACCGTGAACATAATTAAGAAGATTCACTTAGGGCCTCCTTTCCCGCTTCTTGCAAGCAGCGCATCCAGCATCTCTTCTACGGTAAATACGTCCCTAAATTCATCACTGAAGCGAAGCGTCAGCTCAGGAATCTGTGCAGGAAGGACTCTGGCCTTCTTGAGGACGTCCATATTCTTCATGATCTCATTGGTGGGACCCTGTCCGACAATGGTTCCATGGTTCAGGACCAGTACATGCCTTGCGTAGGACTGAACCAGCTCCATGTCATGGCTGACCATAAGAACTGTAATACCCTTCTTGCGATTAAGCTCAGTCACATAGTCCATGATTCGGATACATTCCAGATAGTCCAGACCTGTGGTTGGCTCATCCAATATCAGCAGCTCCGGTTCACAGGCCAGGACACTGGCAAGGGCTATTCTCTGACGCTCACCGCGGCTCCTGGAAAAGGGAAACCACCCCGGATCCAGCTCGAAGGTCTTAATAACCTGCGCTGCCCGCTCCTCTATCTTATCCTTGGGTAGGCCCTGTACCTTCATGGAAAAAGCCACCTCATCCCTTACGGTGTTCTCACAGATCTGGCGATCCGGATTCTGGAAAAGGAATCCGCAGTCCCTGGCAAGAACGCTGGAAGGGGTCTTAAGGGTATCCTTGCCGTTAAGATATACATGTCCCCCTGTGGGATGTAAAAGGCCATTAATAAGACGGCTGATAGTACTCTTACCTGCGCCGTTTGCTCCGATGAGAGCTACAAAATCTCCCTTGGGCACATGAAAACTTAAATTGTCGATTATAGGTCTGTCCTCGGAGTATCTGAAGTCCACATTTTCAAAGCGTATCATCCCAGAATCCTCCTGACCATCTTCTCGGCATCATCCACCGTAAGAGTTATCTCGCCGTCATACAGCTTCTTCTCAATAAGTCTTGAGGACAGCTCAGTAACTCTCGGCACATTTATGCCAAGTTCTTTGAATTTCGATATGGAGGTAACCATATCCTTCGGTGTTCCGTAAAAAGCCACGTGGCCCTTCTCAAGGACCATCATATGTTTAACATACTCGCACAGGAGCATGATCTTTTGCTCAACAATAACAACCGTTATGCCCTTCTCCCTGTTGAGCCTTGTGAGAATCCTGAATATCTCACGGCTGCTCTCGGGGTCCAGCTCTCCGGTTGGTTCATCCAGAACTATAACTTCCGGCTCCAGGGCCAGCATGGATGCTATGGCAACCTTCTGTTTCTGTCCGCCGGACAGACTTGATATCTCTCTGTCCCTCAGATCCTCTATTCCAAGTTCCTTAAGGGCCTTCTGAAGGCGATCTTCTATCTCCTCATGAGGTACACCAAAGTTCTCAAGGCCAAACAGTATCTCATCTTCAACAACGGATGCCACCATCTGTGAGTCAATGTCCTGAAAAACCTCTCCCACCTTCTTCGCAAACTCCTCTGCGTGGTGTTCTACAGTGTCCTTGCCGTCAATTATGACGCTGCCGTAGAAATCTCCCTTGATCTTCTGCGGGATTATCCCGTTTAAAGCAAAGGTAAAAGTAGTTTTACCGGCACCAGAAGTGCCGGTAATTCCTACAAAATCTCCGTCTGCAATTTCAATACTTACGCCGTCCAAAGCGGCGGTTTTGCTGTTTTGATATTTAAATCCCAAATCCTTAACTGAAATCATTATTCTTCTTTGTTCCCCATAACTTTATTAACAGGAATGCTGAGTACAGTAACGATTACCATGTTCAAAAGTGCAGTAACAACGGTAACAATTGCCATGCTGACAAACTGTGCGCTTGGCATAGGCTTAGCATAGGTCAGGGCTGCAAGACCGATAAATGCAAAGCCGGAAAAAAGTGTTGCGATAAAGGTGCAGACAATAGGCTTGATGTACTTGGGCAGCACAAGTCTGATAAGAAGGCACATTGCGATGGCGCCTACTGTCTCAGATACAAGTCCAAGCCAAGGCATTGATGTACCGATCTGTGAGATCGCTCCTGAAATAAGGCCGATGGCTGCTGCCTCCTTGAGGTTGGGCTTAATAATGAAGATTGCAAGACAATAGGTTGCAATAAGGAAGTTGGGGTGCATGTTACCCAGGGCAATAACGCCTGCAAACATCCTAAGTACGATACCAACTGCCATCATAACACCTACCAGAATAAGATTTCTGGTGTTTGCCAGTCCCTTCTTTTCCTCAACCAGCACTTCTCTTTTTACGCTCTGAACATCCATTTTGAATCCTCCTTGCCATCTCGTGGCGAAAAATATGAATTGTTACAGGGAGCGTTTTTACATAAAAAAACCTGTCCCTGTATGCGCTACATACAAGGACAGGACTATTATCCTGCGGTGCCACCTTGTTTATCGGAATAACCGATCCCTCAGTAGAAAGCTACCACTTTCCCTACTCTGTAACGGGAGTTCCCGTCGAATACTACTTAGTGCATGCCCGATACGTGCAAGCCATTTCGCTTCGCCCTCAAAAGACCATTCCTTCATCCATCCGCTGCGTCCTCTCACCACCGGACACTCTCTGTAGGCTTCATAGAAGAAGTACTCTTCTTTCTCACTGGTTTAACACATTGTAGCACTAAAGCATGTCCTAGTCAACTACGATTATCTGACCACCGGTTCAACTCTACGGGCAATTACTACAGCAAGTGCAAGCTTTAGCAAATCGGGTATGATGAAGGGGAACACGCACCAGCCAAGAACTGTGATCAGTCCCACCTCTCCGCTGCTCTGCATATAGACATGCATGAACCAGGCTGTTCCGAAGGCATAGCAAACTGCAAGTCCAAGAACAAGCGATGCTACTTTAATAACAATTTTTTTCTTGAATAATTTCGTGAACAGGATATAAATGAAGCCAATAAACAAAAATCCCAAAATGTATCCGCCTGTATTTCCAAGCAGTATTCCGATACCTCCGCTAAAGCCTGCAAAAACCGGTACTCCAACAGCTCCAAGCAGCACATATACTAATATTGCAAGGGTTCCTCTTTCACCTCCGAGAAGTAACAATACAAAAAATACTGCAAATGTCTGAAGTGTAAACGGAACTGCCGTCGGGATACTTATCCAGGAACATATGGCTATAAGCGCTGCTCCAATCGCAACATATACCAGATCCAATACTTTCATTTTTTCTCTTGTCTTTACTACATTCTCACTACTCATGATGTCTGATCCTCCAACAATTATTAAATCCAGATATGAAGGTAGCATAACCAAAAAAGATTGTCAACCATATCTGCTTTTATGGTTGACAATCCAATATTCTCTCAATTATTCTCGCGATCAGCGCATTTTTGGTAATTGTGGCTTGGCCGGGAGCAAACAGGCTGGATGCCCTTTCTTTTACATCTTTGGGAAAAGCGCTTATGTCCGAATCAAAGTTTATTCCTATGCCTGCGACTATCCACTGCAAAGTATTACTATCGAATTCGCTTCCTGCCTCCAGCAAAATGCCACATATCTTCTTACCCTCAACATATAGGTCATTGATTCCGTCAATATAGGACTCTATGCCGGTAAGCTCCTGTATGGCACTTATCACGGCGCCTCCCACAAAGGAAGTAACGGCTCTGCTGTCTGTGCTGGAGAGCATTTCCGGTTTTAAAATAATGCTCATATACAGGCCGCCTTCAGGAGAGTAGAAACTATGGTCCTGCCTGCCTCGCCCACCGGTCTGTGTCACAGCAACAATGACTGTTCCATGTTTCCCGCCCTTCATAGCCAGTTCTTTTGCCTTGTCATTTGTGGATTCAAGGCTGTCATAAACAAGAATCTCTGCTCCGTTAAGTTCCTTGGGCAAACCTGCCAATATTCCTTCGGCAGATATAATATCGGTGCTGCCCTTAAGCTTATAACCTTTGTTGCTTATCGCCTCTATTTCATAGCCTTTTTCCCGAAGATCTCTTATGGCTTTCCATACAGCATTTCTTGAAACACTGCATTGGCCCGCCATTTCTTCTCCGGAAATGTAAATATCTTTATTCGATTCAAGTATAAACAGCACTTTTTCAGATGTGCTCATATTCTTCTCTCTTCCGCCCTTTCAGGTAGTTATCTTACTTTTTAAAGTTTTTTAATATCATTCACCCTTACGACCTGCATTGTCAATATACTTTTAGCGCCAATTTTAGCCGATCTCTCTCATTAGATTAACCATCTCGATGGCTCCCTGGGCGCACTCAAATCCCTTGTTTCCTGCCTTGGTGCCCGCTCTCTCGATAGCCTGCTCAATGGTATCGGTGGTAAGTACGCCGAACATTACGGGAATCTTGGCATTTAATCCAACCTGAGCAATTCCCTTGGACACCTCGGCGCAGACATAGTCATAATGAGATGTTGCGCCTCTGATGACAGCTCCCAGACAGATGATAGCATCATATCTACCCGTATCAGCCATCTTGCCTGCGATAAGCGGAATCTCGAAGGCTCCGGGAACCCATGCCACATCAATATCCTCTTCATTTACATTCTCACGCTTAAGGCCATCGATTGCGCCTCCCAGAAGCTTGGAAGTAATAAACTCGTTGAACCTTGCAACTACAATACCCACCTTAATGTCCTTGGAAACCAGCTTTCCTTCATATACTCTCATTTTCATATCCTCCTTATACTCCAAGAATGTGTCCCATTCTGGCTTTTTTGGTTTTCAGGTAAAAAACATCGAATCTGTTGGCGTCTATTTCTATGGGAACCCTCTTATTGATCCTCATTCCGTAGTCTTCCAGCTGATAGACCTTGTCCGGGTTGTTGGTAAGAAGCTCCAATGAGCGAACCCCAAGGTCACGTAAGATCTGGGCGCCAACGTAGTATTCCCTCATATCTCCCGGGAATCCCAGAGCCAGGTTGGCATCCAGCGTATCCATTCCTCCGTCCTGGAGCTTGTAGGCCCTAAGCTTATTCACAAGGCCGATTCCTCTGCCCTCCTGTCTCATGTACAGTAGGATTCCACGGCCGTTTTCTGATATCATTTGCATTGCCTTATCGAATTGCTGACCGCAGTCGCATCTCATGGAGCCGAATACGTCCCCTGTAAGGCACTCGGAATGCACACGGCACAGCACATCTTCGCCATCTCCCAGATCGCCGCTTACCAGCGCCACGTGGTGCTCTCCGTTTATCTTGTTAATATAGCAATGAGCCATGAAAAATCCATATTTTGTGGGCATATTAACCACTGAAACGCACTCCACCAGCTTGTCGTAGATCTTGCGATACTCAACGATATCGGCGATAGTGATCATGGTAAGTTCTTCCTCTGCGGCGAACTTTTCCAGCTCTGCACGTCTCATCATGGTTCCGTCCTCTGACATGATCTCACAGCACAGACCACACTCTTTTAAGCCCGCAAGACGCATGAGGTCAACCGTTGCCTCTGTATGTCCGGGTCTTACGATAACTCCTCCATCTCTTGCCACAAGAGGAAACATGTGGCCCGGCCTTCTGAAATCAGCTGCGTTTACGCCTTCTGAAACCATCATTCTGGCTGTAAGTCCGCGTTCTGCAGCAGATATTCCGGTTGTTGTCTCTTTATAGTCAACAGACACGGTAAAAGCGGTCTCGTGATTATCAGTATTTACGTCAACCATGGGAAAAAGTCCCATAACACCTGCTATCTTACTGCTGACAGGCATACAGATAAGGCCCTTAGCTTTGCTGGCCATGAAATTCACATTTTCCGTTGTGGCAAATTCTGCGGCGCAGATAAGGTCACCTTCATTCTCCCTGTCCTCGTCATCCATGACAAGGATGAGTTTTCCTTCCCGCAGGTCCTTAAGCGCTTTTTCCATAAGTTCTTTATCCATACATTACCTCCCAAAAATCTCTCTTTTCTCCAGATTGCGATAGAAATGCTCTTACATACTTGCCGATCATGTCGGTTTCAAGGTTCACGACACTGCCCGGCCGCTTGTCCTTAAGTATAGTCTGCTCCAGGGTGTGGGGGATTATAGACACGCTAAAAGAGCTTGTCGTCACCTTCGCCACTGTGAGGCTGATGCCGTCGATGGTTATGGAGCCCTTCTCCACAATTCCCTCTAGTAAAGCGTGCTCCGCGGTGATCTCATACCAGACTGCGTTGCCATCTCTCCTAGTGGCTTTGATCCTGCCGGTTCCGTCTATGTGACCCGAGACCATATGCCCTCCAAATCGGCCGCCGGCTGCCATGGCCCGCTCCAGGTTCACACTGCTGTCGCTTCTAAGCTCACCAAGGCTTGACCTTGAATAAGTCTCATTCATGACATCTACGGTAAAGCTCACTGCATCGAAACTAACGACCGTAAGGCATACACCGTTTACCGCTATACTGTCTCCGATATGGACATCCTCAAGCACCTTTTTAGCCTCAATGGTGAGCCGGCTGTTTGCACTGTTTCGGCTTATGGCTTTGACCCTGCCGATTTCCTCAATTATTCCTGTAAACACTGATAGCTCACCTCGTTTTCTATAAAAATATCCTTTCCTACCATGGATACGTTTCTTGGAATCAGCTGTATTGCCTTGCCCGGAATGTCTACGCCAAGGCCCTCCACAGGGCTCTTTGCCCGGCCTCCGAAGACCTTTGGAGCCATGAAGATCTGAAGCTCGTCAACAATCTGCGTCTTCAGAGCGCTGTAATTTAATGTAGCGCCGCCTTCCAGAAGTATGCTGTCTATGCCTCTTGCTCCCAGCATTACCATAAGTACCTTGAGGTCTACGCAGCCGTCTTTTTCCGGGACTTTGAGAATCTCGCAGCCGTAGCCCTCAAGGGCACGCATTTTGTCAGGATTGCCCTTACAGGTTGCGATTATGGTCTTGTTATTGGCAGCATCCAGCACTACCTGAGAATCCAGTGGAATCGAAAGGTTGCTGTCACAGATTATTCTGATGGGATTCTTATTGATGTCGCTGTCCCTGCTGGTCAGAAGGGGATCGTCCGCTATGACGGTGCCGACACCCACCATGATTCCAGAGAGCCTGCTTCGAAGCTCGTGGACTTTTTTCCTGGAAGCCTCACAGCTGATCCACCTGGAAGCTCCGGTGCGGGTGGCTATCTTGCCGTCAGAGGTCATGGCGTATTTCATGACAACATAGGGAAGCCCGGTGATTATATATTTGTTGAAGACCTTGTTGAGGCTCTTAACTTCCTCTTCCATAACCCCTACGGTTACGTCTATTCCATGGTCCTTGAGAATCTTGACACCCTTACCTGCCACGATGGGATTCACGTCCAGTGTTCCCACAACAACTCTTGCTATGCCGCTTTCGATAATGGCCTCAGTACAGGGCGGTGTCTTACCGTAGTGGCAGCAGGGTTCCAGCGTCACATAAATTGTCGCCCCCTTGGGATCCTCGCTGCAGCTTTTCAGAGCATTGCGCTCTGCGTGGAGCTGCCCGTAGCGTTCATGATACCCCTCACCGATGATGCGGCCGTCCTTGACTATAACCGCTCCCACCATTGGATTGGGATTAACGTAGCCCGCTCCCTTCTTAGCCAGTTCAATGGCTCTTTTCATATAAAACTTGTCGTTCATACCCTTCCTCCGAATAAAAAACGTGCCTTGAATACACCTATCCAAGACACGTCAAAGCCTCTTATAATAAAAAATCCCTGAGAATATAAATATTCTCAGGGACACTTATCCAATAAGCCACAACTCTTCTCTCATCCAGACTATACTGTCGGCTTCGGAATCACACCGAATCATGCCACTAAAGGCTCGCGGGCTGTACCGCCGGTAGGGAATTACACCCTGCCCTGAAGATAGTTTATTCAATTGCTTACAATTGTAGTGGACGCTTAGCTTTATGTCAACAATTTTTGCCTATGAAATACTTCAAATAATCGTACCTTTACATTCGATTAGGAGTCTATAAACAAACTTTTAAAGTTCGATAAACATTGCGTTACTATTGATATGGTAACCATTTTCGGCTAAAATATGATTGAATCATATTTTAGCCGAAAGGATTTATCATGAGATATATCGAAAGAGATCTTAAATCCAAGATAATAGAACTTAACAAAGAGTACTCAGCCATCCTGATCACAGGTGCAAGGCAGGTTGGGAAGAGCACATTGTTCGAAACCATCATGAAAGAACAGAGCGAAGAAAGAGAAGTCGTCACATTAGATGACCTGGAGGCTCGTGCCCTTGCCAAAAAAGATCCTGCAATGTTTTTGCAGATCCATGAACCACCTGTCATGATTGATGAAGTGCAGTATGCTCCTGAGCTCTTTTCATATATTAAGATTGCAATAGACAAAGGTGCTGCCCCGGGATCATTCTGGCTTACAGGCTCACAGGCCTTCAAGCTCATGGACCTGGCCCAGGAGTCATTGGCCGGAAGAGTTGCAATACTCAGACTCCCTCCACTTTCGCAGCACGAGGCATATGGAAAGGATGACTCCAAACCATTTGCTGTTGATCTTAATGAACTTAAGAAACGTAAAAAAACACATGCGCCTGCTTCAATGGATGAAATATATGAACGCATTTGGATGGGCGGAATGCCTGGGCTTATCAGTGGAAAGTTTACTGACAGAGACGTTTACTACAGCAGTTACATCCAAACATACATCGAAAGAGATGTGAGCGACCTGATCCAGGGAGTAGATAAGCTCTTATTCCGGGACTTCATAAGGTCAGCCGCATCCAGGATAGGCGAGGTACTTAATGTACACGCCATTGCCGGAGATGTCGGAATAAACGATGATACCGCTAAACGCTGGCTCCAGGTTCTTGAGAAGTCTGAAGTCATCACACTGCTAAGGCCTTATAGCAATAATCTGCTCCATAGAACAATAAAGACACCAAAGCTCTATTTCTTTGATACCGGCCTAGTGGCTTACCTGACCAAATACTCATCACCGGAGATTCTTGCAAACGGCGCCCTTGCCGGACACATCCTTGAGAACTACGTTGTCATGGAAATCATCAAATCCTATAAAAACGCAGCTAAGGATTGCCTCTTCTGGTACTACAGGGATAAAGACAATAAGGAAGTGGATATGATCCTTGAAAGTGATGGAATGCTCCATCCAATAGAAGTAAAAAGATCAGTCAATCCAGGCACTGAGCTGGTAGGCGCTTTTTCAATATTAGACAGGGCAACAACACCAAGAGGGTGTGGCGCAATAATCTGCATGCGACCTGAGCTTTCGGCTGTAGACAGTAGTAACCTGATTGTTCCTGTGTGGTATATATAAATTAAAAGAGCGGCTAAAATCTGATTGAATCAGATTTTAGCCGCTCTTTTTGAGTTCCTTTTTACAGATTCATGAAATTCTTTGATTCTTTCTATTCACCCAAACCTAAAAACACTAACAAGCACTATTCCACACAGCACTCCCACCAGCAGCCCCGTAAAATGCCCAATCGAATCAATCTTCTTCGATGCCGTCATAGCCACTAACAGCACTATCGTCGGAACCAGCGATTTTAACCCGCTAAATCCGAATACGGTAAATGCTATGACCATATATATGCCCAGTAACCCGCATATCACTCCGGATGCTCCGATAGAATAGGTAAATGGGGCTTCTTTTTTATGAATTCTTGCAGATAACAGTCCACCTGCGATCATTATCAAACCATAGCACAAGGCATACAGCCCTGAATACAGGATATGTTCCATTGCGCAGCCTATGTTGTAGAGAGAATACATATTACAGGCAAGGTGCATTACTTCACGTTGCGTGAAAGCACTTGTAACAACTCTATATACCTGCTTATTCTGGATTGTTGTCATATATGATGAACCAAGCTGTTCTATATCAAGCTTCTTTAGATTCACAAGTGCAAATATCAAAATGTTAATTACTATGATTCCTGTCGTAACAGGATAATTAAGTAGTTCCATCATGTCCCCTTCTCAACATAATCCAATATCCCCATCATCGACGCATAGGCCAGATCATACTCTTTTCTCCCAAGCGCTTTGTACTTCTCCGCGGTCTTCTCCATGAGGGCAATGGCAGTCTCCCAGTCCTCGTCAGACATCTCAGCCTTTGGCTTATCCAGCGTCTTGGCGAAGGACCATAGGTCATTGCATATATTGTAAAAAAGCTTCTGTTGCTCCATATTCTGCTCCTGAATTCCCATCCTACTGCTCATATTTTATATTATGTTTACTCGCCTTTTCTTTTACCATCCTTTTCTTCTGATAAACTCGGCAAGATTCCTGCCGTAAACCTCTGCGCCAAGAAGGTTTGGATGAAGGTTGTCAAGATAATACTCGCTCAGATGAGGAACAAGAGTAAATCCGTCCAAAACAGTTACATTTTTATAGCTACCGGCAGTTTTCTTTATCATATCGCAGTAGCTTACAAAGTTATCATAGTCTGCAGGATTATCCCCTCTCCATATGGGAGAGATACACAGAATGGGAATCTCGCTTCCGTAGATTTCAGTCAAAGTATCGTAATACTCTGTAATATCCGATGTTTTGGCAGGGTCATGATTATTGTTGGTACCCATTGCTACGATGATCTTGTCCGGAACATATCCGGGCATAGACATTAAGGATTTCTTGTCATAAATGTATCCGCCAATTCCCTGATTGATAACATCGTAGCCCAGTATCCTGTTTGCTACACTTACATAAGTCTGAGCGGAGCGCAGTGGCCCGAAGCCCTGAGTAATAGAATCACCAAGCCAAAGCACGCGCGTATTTTTCTCAGGTCTTTTTGCCTCTGAGTTGATTTCAAAATTTCTGATAAGGGCAGTAGCATCCGCCGGAAGATAGATCACAACGCTCTTTTCACCCTCAGGCATATCCCATTCTATATGTCCCTCAACATCAATATCTTTGACATATACGATGCTGTTCACAAGTCCGTCAATGGAAAGTTCAAAGGAATCATGGGATCCGACCCAGATGAGCTTGTAATCAAAAGAAACCTTCGTCGCGTCCGTTATCATCTCGATGGTCTTGGCAGTAGACGCCATGCAGCGATCGTACCAGAAATCAAATGCTCCCTCAAAATAATTCATCTGCTCATCGCTGTACTGAAATGCCTGCAGATAACCGTCATTGGTATCAGCAAAACTATATGCTCCGAAATAAAAATTTTTTAACTGTTCATTATTAAATTGTATAGTATTCCCCATTTATTATTGCCTTCCTTTTTTAGTATTCAACATCAAATATAGCACATAAAGAAAAGCCCTGTCTAAGCAAGGCTTTTCCTGAATAGTTCAAATCATCACTCCTGCACTGTTTATCTGCATGTTATATTAGGTGCATCATATATGGAGGTATCTTTATGACTCCATCCGCTTCTGAATAGCCCTTAGGGTGCACTATTATCTGCTTATCAATTCTTTTCTTAAAGAGTTCTTTGAATGTTCCAAGTGATGATGTCGTGTAATTTTTTGATGATTTTACTTCTATAGGGCTGATTTTAAACTTTGTCTTGCTCTCATTCGAGATAATGAAATCTATTTCAATATCATTCCTATGCTTTTCCTTGCTGTATCTTGTGTAAAAGAAAAGCTTACGACCTGATGCTGTAATCATCTGCGCTATCATATTCTCATAGAGCATTCCCTGATTAAGTGACAGTTTTCCATCCATTATCTGCTTATAAAGCTGTTCATCCATGATTTCATTCTCACTGAATGCATGGCTGACCAATAATCCTGTATCTCCCATATAACATTTTACATAGGATTCATTTCTATTTAATGCCAGGCCAACGTTCGGATCATTACATTTATAACAAAGATTACATATCATGGAATCGCCAAGCCAGAACAAGGGCTCATCATAGCGATCAAAGGTTCCATTATTACTATCCACTTCACTTAAAACAACCCTTTTTTCATGCGTTGACAAAAAGCCCGGGATATTATCAAAAATAGCTGAGACCTTTGATTTATATTTCTTTGCTGCCTTTTTGATATCATCTTCATAGAGTGCAAGAATATCCCTCTTTTCTACATCGGCAGCATGGAAATCCCTTCCATTTTTCTTATATGCTACAATTGCCTGAGGCATTCCACCAACCAGCATATACTCCATAAATAAGCGCATAGCCTTATTATGCATCTGCCTATCAAGCGGCTGCCTTTTCTCAAAACATTCCCTTATATGATCCAGAAGTATTTCTTCGCCAATGTATACCATGAATTCCTCGAAATTTACCGGATACATTTGCATTTTCCGCTCTTCTGATGGAATTGTTATGTTCTCTACGTTCTCTTTAATTGATATCAGCGAGCCTGTTTCAATGTAGTCATATCTTCCATCAGCGACAAGATATTTAATTGCTTCCCTGGCCTTTGGAAATTTCTGTATTTCATCAAATACTATCAGAGATTCTCTGGGGTACAGCCTTGTGTTATATTCAAGCGTCAGTGTCTGAAAGAAAACGTCCAGATCATCAAGGGATTCAAAGGCATCTTTTATCTTTTTCTTAGCCTTATTAAAATCAATGAGAATATAGGATTTATACTCATTCTGAGCGAATTCTTCAGCAACTGTTGATTTTCCGATTCGTCTGGCACCTTCGATCAGTAATGCCTTCGTCCCATTTGTCTCTTTCTTCCACTCAGCTATCTTAAAATAGATATTTCTTTTAATTTCCATAGCTTACCTCTTATCGATAATACGCAAGGTAATATTTTGTGATACTTACCACAGTGCGCAAACTAATATTAACACATTATTACTCCAGTGCGCAATGTATTTACAAAATAACTAGCTGACAATAAAATCAACTATTAAGAATTACTTAATAATTCAGAGAGAAAGAAACAGGGATGTTTCACGAGATGTTATTCACAACAACCTTCAGTTATAATTATGCAGGTTATGCACAGCTTATGAAGTGCTTAACGACCAATTTAAACTATTAGGACTTACTTTCTACTGCCTTTTTGATAAAAAGAAAATCACTGCACACAGCCTAGGCAGGCCATCGCGCAGCGATTTTGTTCAATATGAATTGGTCGATGCGTTACTTTCCAGTAAAACGCACGATAAAAAAAGAGGAAAATCTGGATGCAGCATACGAACCACTCATGAAACTTGCTTCTAATATGCATTTCACAGTCTAAGCCGAATAGATTATGGCTGCTTC
>NZ_ATVS01000048.1 GCF_000420845.1 Butyrivibrio sp. AE3009
CAGTCCCAATCCTGATGGTAATAGACAATCTTAGGGAGTTCATCGACTTTGAACTTTTGATATTTGGGAGAATGAGAATCATCGAAAGCCCACTGCTTTAGAGGTATATATCTGCAGATGAAATTAATCAGCCAGCAGTTTTGCTGATAGAGTTGTTGAATGATTTGAAGTAAATAAAGTATAATGTTCACGAGCATTGTCTCCTGGTTATTTTGTGAGTTTGGTCGCTGACATTATACCAAAAAGGGAGGTCAATGCTCTTTTTATTTTGAACTCCCGATAAATCAAGGTTTTAGAACTAAAAAACGGGTAGTTAATTTGACACTACCTTCATTTTTGAGGAGATTCTAGTATGAAAAAAATAACAAAAATATTTACTGCTGCCTTCATGGCATCGGTAATAACTCTGACGGGATGTTCCCTTCACAAGGACGATCCCAAACCCGCAACTGAAAACGTATCCGAGGATTCCTCTGCGGAGGCTTCATCGGAGGCTTCATCGGAGGCTTCATCGGATTCAGCGTCGGAGCAATCCTCCGAGGATAACATCATTGTCATAGAGGACCTTATCGAGCCCATTATCGAGGAACTGGAAGCAGCTGCCGGAGATGCCTCTTCAGCAGCAAGTAGCTCGCAGGAAAATAAAGAGGAAGAGCAGAAGGTCGAAGACAAGGTTGAGATGGTCTTCATCGGTGACAGCCAGATGGCCAACGGAAGGAGCGACGGCACAGACCTTGCATCTTTGATAAGCGCAAGAGTTCCCAATTCTGTAGCCTATAACCTGGGAATCGGCGGAACAACCGCAGCCCTTGAAGCCACCACTTCAGAGCTGACTCCGGAGAAATTCACCTCCAACTGCTTCATGGGTATCGTATATGCCCTTGAGGGAAGAGCAGACCGCACACAGGTCCTCTCAAAAAACCCCGAGGTACTTAGCGTAATGGAGAAGATCGATCCCGCCAAGGTCGACTATTACTTCGTGGAATACGGAGCCAATGACTTTTTCAACAAAGTGCCTCTGGACGTCAACGGAACTGACGTAGATTATGTCAAAACCTTCTTCGGCGCCCTCAACACAGGAATCGACGAACTTCGTAAGATCAGTCCCAATGCCAAGATCGTTCTCATGACTCCTTTCTACGGAATCTACAAGGACGGAAACGGGAACTTTATCGGTGATTCCTACGTGGTTTCCAACGGAATCGACACCCTCGCCAATTACGCAAGAAAGGTCGGCAACGTTGTTGAGATCGAAGGGGTAATAGACTTTGACTGTATGTTCATTTCCAAATGTGATCTGTACCTTGATACCTATGAGGAATATCTTATGGACGGCACACACTTAAGTCTCAAGGGACGCCAGGTATTTGCAAGGCTCCTTGCCCACATTCCCAACTGGTTCGAAGGAAATGAGCCCTTTGCCTACATGGAGACGGATTTCATCAAGATCGCAGAATTCAATCCGGACGAATACTACAGATACCCCGCAGATATGATGCACGAGTATTATCCCGATGAATATGAGAAAATGCAAAACGGGGAATACCTGTTGGCACCCCCGCAATAAATCATAAGGCCCTAAGACCCAGTATTACCGTAACAATAAGTCTTATCAGATTAACGATAACAAGGCCGTAGGCCATACCCGCAAGACCGAATAATACAGTCCCGGGAATAACAACTGCAGCGAAGCTTATCACATATACAATGTTGATAACAAGCTGCAGTTTTTCTTTTGTAAAACTAAGAACCACAACCATCAGTGACCCTGACAGGAAAAACAGTATCTGTCCCAGATTGGCCAGGAAAAAGTAAGCCCTGGCCTCATCAAAAACATCGGGGTACATTATTTTCACAAAAATATACGAAACCGCACTGCACATAAGAGCAAGAACCGCAGATACAAGCACCAGTCCTGCTCCTATTCCGGCAAAAATCTTCCTGGTTATCTTGATCTTGTAATTGGTAAAATAGCTGATGATTATACCATTAAGAGGCGTAGTAAGCATGGCAACTATCTTGCCGATAAGGCTGGCGGTATAGAACACCGTTACCTCTCTTGCTCCCACCAGGACTCTTAAGAATATCCTGTCCGAATTAAGGATCAGCGCAGAGATCAGATTGCTGGCGGATATGATAAAGGCTGACCTGAAGTTCTCTTTGTAATACTGCGACAGCTCCATAAAGGGCGGTCTGAATATCTTACCTCTGATGATCGTATAGATAATTCCGAATGCCTCTCCCAGAAACAGACACAGCACCCAGCTGCTACTGTAGGGATACAGGAACAGTCCCAGGCAGTAGCCTGCAGACGTTGCCAGGAAAAAGAAGAAGTAATCCGCAAATCTGATGTTCATGCGGTATTCCACATCCGCATAGTACCTTAGCACCGTCACGATCATGAGAACCAGGACCTGAACAAACACAGCGGCCTTCAGTTCCTTAAGAGCCAGCAGCGAAACCAGAGTCACAGGAATACTGATAAGAGCGATCACCGCAAGGAACAGGTTGTAATCACCGTTGGCCTGCGCCCTGTCCTTTTTGGCCACCATTCTTGAATAGCTCCCTGCGGTTCCAAAGCCCGCTCCCATAACCGATACAATTGAAATCAAATAAAGAACGGTGCCAAAAGCCTCGGCACCCATCCGGTCATTTAGACCGGGATAGATGAGCAGCTGAAGAACACCGTTATAGATAAGCAGCGCACAGACGCTGAATATAAAATCTCTTGAAGCATTTAATGCAAGCTTTTTTCCGGATTTATCACTCATTTTCTGTCTTTCCGTCTTTTTCCCTGTCGGTTTCCTTGTGTCTTTGAAGCATATTGAGCTGCATCTCAAACTCACGCCTGTTGTTCAGAGCCATGGTGGAGAGAATAACTCCGGCAAAAAAGCTCTGGACCGCAGCCATCATCACGAAGCAGCACACGATAAGCGTCGGGATCTTGGGCACCATATGTGTCTCCCAGTAAGCAAACAGGATCGGAATAAAGAATCCGATGGAGAGAGCTGCCAGTACCACTGCAATTCCAAAGAAAAAGCCAAAAGGCTTGTAGCTTCTGTACAGTCTCAAAATAGTTCTGAGTACCTTGAAACCGTCGGCATAGGTGTTAAGCTTGCTGACTGACCCTTCGGGGCGGTCTCTGTATTCGATGATCACGTTGTCTATCTGCATGTTGTTGTAGACAGCATGGATAGTCATCTCCGTCTCAATCTCAAAGCCCTTGGAAAGAACGGGAAAGGTCTTAACAAACTCGTAGGAAAAAGCTCTAAAGCCCGTCATTACGTCTCTTATATTGCACTTAAAAAGGCCGTTGATGCTGGCTCTTACAAGGTCATTTCCAAAATTGTGGAAGGGTCTTTTGTTCTCCTGATAATAGGTTGATGAGAGTCTGTCGCCAACCACCATATCGGCGTTGTGGTTAAGAACCTTGTCCACCATCTCAGGAGCTGACTCCATGGGATAAGTGTCATCTCCGTCCACCATTACATAGACAAGGGCGTCGATTTCCCTGAACATGCGCCTGATAACATTTCCCTTGCCCTGCATATACTCGTTGCGAACAATAGCACCTTCCTCAGCGGCTATCTCGGCAGTTCTGTCCTTGGAATTGTTGTTATAGACATATATGGCAGCCTCGGGGAGTGCCTTCTTGGCATCTCTTATAACCTTGGCAATTGTCTTTTCTTCGTTGTAGCAGGGAATCAAAACCGCTATTTTATCCATAATTAACCTCTTTTACTTAATTTCATAGACTTAAGTCTTTAATAATTATTGTACTATCATGTCAATCCGACGTATACACATAAATGGTATAGGGTGAACCATAGCCGGAATATTCACCGATGAGTGACAGTCCCACATCAGCAGCGTTACTTAATTCGATCCTTGAAAACAGATATTTGCAGCCAAGATCCTTAAGTGCGTCTGTATCGATATAAATATCCCTGTCGGTAACTCCCGTCATGCTCTTGGTTGCCATGACAATGGTATCATCCGTTCCCGAGTAGAGATAACACCTGGCACCCCACTCATCGAAGTAGATGCGGGTGTTCTCCTTACGCTCAAGAGCAGGAGCTATGATCTTGCGAAAATCCTCCTTGTAGCTCTGGGGATAGAAGCCCAGATAACCATCAAGGGTTGATATACCGTTATACTCAAGGACTGCGGGATGCATTCCATAGGCGACAGCCCAGTCACCATCCTCGTAGCCGATGTCTTTTTTGATCTCTTTGAACAAATCCGCAGAATAGAATTCCCTGTAATTAAGGTCATCATTCACGTTGCCGAAGACATTCTGTCTTACTGTGTAAAAGGCAGTGTTGTACAGATCGTTATATCTTGTAGGGGACAGAAGAACTGCCGCTCCTGCTGCCATCACAAGGATGTAACCCAAGGCGGTTGCAGCCTTTTTGCCCATACCGGACAGCCTGTACACAATAATAAACAGCATTGCGCACCAGATAAAGGGATTGAAGAAAACAGTACGGTTATACTGAAATCCCGTAAGAGGCGGCACAACGGTCTTGATAAGATTGTTGACAAACTCCGAATAATACAGTCCGTAAACGACGCAGTCCAGAACAAGGAGCAATGCGCATAAGTTGAAGATATCGGTAAACATGCCCTTTACATTCTTTTTGACTATATAAGAACCATTCAGGATCAGGAAGTAGATGCCGCACACAGGAAGGATCACATATTTATGAACATCCTCGATGTGCATCATTCCGTTTAAGAATACGTCCCACATCTCCCTGAGCATGTCCCCTGTTCCGAAATAGGTCTGAACCATTGTATCTCTGATGGTTGCGGTGTCGGAAAAGAGCATCATGTAAAACAGTCTGTACTCGAACACTACGCTTCCGAGAGACAGTAATATCATTGAGATAAAAAGGCTCAAGGGGAACTTCCTGTCCTTGATCCAGAAAATGATCACTGCCACAAAGAGATAGCCGATTATGAAAAATCCTATATAGGAAAAATAGGAAATAAACGGATACAGAAAGATCAAAACGTACCATTTCAGGCTTTTTTCTGCATATACCTTTCTAAGAAGGTACACTATCAGCGGAATTGCCGAAAAGGGAATTCCAAAAGCAGGGAAAAGATTAAGGACGCCGTATAATAGTCCTGTCAGAGTTGCCAGGTTCTCAGTGTGTTCATTTTTTTCCTGTACCATATCAAGAAACAGGAGCCTGCAGGATACGATGGCAATTACCACCTTAAGAACATAGCCGGTTACGTACGCTGCAAAGCTTGGCAGAAACATGTACAAAAGAGTGTACAGCGACAATTCGCTGGGAAGCACATCCCTCGAGACACCTCCGAGGAAGGGCGCTGCAGACCCCAATCCAAAAAACGTGCCGGAGTTTCTTAGCATGGCAAACTGAGCTATGAACAGATCCATATTATCCTGCACGGCAATATAGCTGTTCTCACCTATACATGCATAAAAGATGATAACAGCTAATATAAACACACAGGCAAATGCAGTTCCGAAATGCTTCATATAGCGCTTCATTACTTAATATTGTCGTCCTCGTTATTCTTCTTGCCGATCTTCATACGCTCATGGCCGCCAAGCTTGTTGGCAGCTTCCTGGTCACCGCTAAGGATGGCATTTACAAGCTGCATACGGAAGCCCGCATCGATAAAGTCGCAGTGCTTACAGAAAGGATAGTTCTGTCTTCCCTCTGCGATCTTTCTTCTAACCTGCTGGAACTGCTCGCTTCCCCAGGCTTCCTTGAGGCTGACCTTGGTAAGATCACCGAAATCTGTGGTCTCGAAGTTATCACAGCAGCAAAGTCCCATCTTTCCGTTGG
This sequence comes from Butyrivibrio sp. AE3009, assembly GCF_000420845.1. Taxonomy (GTDB): domain Bacteria; phylum Bacillota; class Clostridia; order Lachnospirales; family Lachnospiraceae; genus Butyrivibrio. Next base: position 5,826 of record NZ_ATVS01000048.1, read on the forward strand.
GCATGATCCACATATCCGTGAAGGGAAGAAGACAGGTCTCCTTGACAACCTTCTCGGTGGCCTTCTTGTTAGGTGCACTGCCGGCTCTGTTTGTAAGAACCTCCTGGAGGTATCTCATCTGGATCTGGATATCAAGATCCTTGAACTCCTGGGGATGAGCCTTTACATAATCATAGATTTCCTTAATATTATCATGGAGCTTCATCTCCATGGAATAGTTGTTGATGATAAGCTGGTTGATGTAAGGTGCAACCTCTTTTAACTTGTCAATTGTAAGGATAAGTCCGTTGGTTGACATGAAAATAAAGCTGTCAGGAAGCTTCTCCCTTGCGTATTTGTGTCTCTCCACAATCTCGGTATCAAGAAGAGGTTCATTATTTCCGTAAAGAGTAAGATGTCCCTTATAGCCCCAGTCCGCCAGCTGATCGATGATACTTCTGTAAAGATCGTCGTCAATCTTGCGAAGAGGTCTGCACTCAGCATGAACATTTGCTGTGCAGAAGGCGCAGGTTGAATTACATCTGTTGATGGTCTCGATATTTACTACGTTTGGCATGGGAACTTCCTTGGCATTCAGGAAGTAATCACAATAAGCCTTCTGAGACTTGCTTCTTGTGGTGAACTGAAGCTTAAGATAAGCGTTGCTGGCAAGCATAGGAAAATGCTTCCTTGCAAACCATCCGAATTTTCCCATGAAACTGTTAACTCTTATTGGCATTTCTAATACTCTCCTATAATCTAAAAAACTTAGTTAACTTACCGTCAGACTCCGTGGATCTTGACACAGATCCTGTCAAACAGAGTCTTAAGTCCGGCTGCCGCAAAGGGTAGCCAATATATATAATATCTCATTGCATATCTGGAAGATCCCTCCCAGAATTCATGAAATACCATTCCTCCGAAGATAAGAATAAGAAACAACATAGCCTCCGGGGATACTGTCTTGTTCCTCAGCATTTCCTTAAGGCAGATAAGCACGCACAGGTAACAAATTGTCATAAAAACATTCATCACCCAGATAAGAATCTTACTTCCCTCTCCAAAAACAAGATAATACATCATTTTGGTCGGATTCTCAACATGTCGGCTGACAAGGTCCAGATTATGGGTCGAAACGCACACCGGATCTGCCCACTGGGTGGTGAATTTGCGAAGTAAAAATCTGCCGCCGTGAAGAGGTCTTGTAACGAAACTTCCAAGGGACTCTTTTATACTGGCGATTGCCAGATCCCTTGCAGCATCTTTGTTGTAATCATTGAACTCACCGTAGATGGTGTAGTGATAACCATTGTACCATCCGTCCTCAAGCTCGCTCTCCTGAAGTCCCATTGCAATGTAGGATTCCATGGGGCAGCCCTGTGGAAGAGCCGTGAGATTCGCAGCTTTTTTGTAATAGCTCTCAACTGCGTAGCCCTGTGCTTTTACCGCAAGGACAAGGACCAGGACCATTAGAAGTCTCTTGGCCAATCTCCTTACGATTTCCCTTCCGGATAAATCGGAGCCTCCCTTAACGGTACTTCCGATGATCAGCATCGACATGGCGATAAGTGCGATCTGAGCATTATTTTTCAGCATGACCGCAAGAGCTATGGAAACTGCAGCTCCAAGGATATATCTCTTTTTCTCCCTCTTGATATACAAAAGTGTCATGTACAGTGCAAGGGTCTGAGGCCCCATACTGAGGATGTCTCCATATATGTACGTAACATAGTTGTAGAAAAACAGACACCCGGCGGACAGCATATCCATAAGTCCGCATACCACCTCGTCGTCGAAGATCTCACGGGTAATCCTGTGAAGCAGGTACATAGTGGTCATAACGGATATCAGCTGGATAATATCCCAGGCAAAAAAATTATCCCTGCCAAAGATCGTGCACACTATCTGTCCAAAGGCCACATAACCCAGCTGATAGGGCCAGTAAAACAGGTACTCTCCCGGCGTTGTAAGGGAGCTGTAATCTCCGTCCATGAATTCATTGATAACTCTGTTAAGGGACATGGAGTCGTTGACAGCCCTTGGCTTGATTGCAAGAATAAGCATCATGCAGTAGCAAAAGCAAAATCCCAGGGCAAATATCAGTGCATACTTCCCTGTCAGAAAGGCCTTGCCGCGCCTATATAGCTTGTACAATACAAAGAGCGAAACCGCCGTTAATATCAGAAGAACCGGTATATTCTCCTTCCCATACTGCGGGAAGTCCACATCTATATTCATGTCATAGTAGATCGTGGTAAAAAAGCTGACCGCCAAAACTATCAGAGTTGCTACAGAGAGGCAAAATACAATTATTAAGTTGAAACCGTTCTTAAGCTTCAATTGCGGCCTCTCCTTTGGTAAGCTTTCTCACAAAATCTATTGTAACCCAGACATATGCCGCAGTATAAACAAGGGCAATGTAATGCATCGGGAACAGCTCCGCATGGAACAGCACTGTGCCGTAGGTTGCAAGGGAACAGATGTTAGCCATGATCATGGGTATCACTATCTTCCTGTTGCAGGTGATTGCAAAGGGTGTCAGCAAAAGAAGCATCGCATAATCGTATCTCTCATGCATTCCCGGAAGCAGCATTACGCAGGTGTATGCAGTCCATACCGCCATATTGATGACCATTGCCTCGTCAAAGCGGTCCCTGTGCCTGTAGCAGAAAAATGCTATGAACACCAGCACCGTAAACAGTAACAGGATAGCTCCCTTAGACAGAAGCTCATCGTAATTGTCGAATCCGAAATTATAGAGGTTGGGGAAGTAGGAAACCATTCCATACCCCTCGCTCTGAAGCTCTTGTGTCTGAGCCAGATATGCAAAATATGTGGCACGAAGTCCGTGCCCGGCAATTACCTCGGGAAGTCCCGCGATCAGGTACACCACAGGGATCCACAAAAACTCCAGAATGCTGAAGCCCTTTTTCTTAATCCCGCCGTTGATATACAGGATAAGAAGCGCCGGCAAAAAAATGATAGCCTGAAGCTTGAAGGCAAAGGCAATGCCATAAAATATCAGTGCTCCTTGGTACCTGTCCTTAAGAACCTCATACAAAGATATCATAAGAAAACAGGTATATACCGCATCCACCTGCTTCCAGAGTGCTCCGTTGAAAACAACGAAAGGAAGGAACAGGGTAGCTGTTGCAGCAAAGGCTGACACCGTTTTTTTGCCGGTGAGGAAATTCAGTATCTTATAAATAAAAAATGTTGAAACCAGCTCGCAGACACATGGGATAATGCTGAGTAAAACCCAGGGTTCCCAGGGAAGATACGAGCAAAGGGCATATATCACGTTAAAGGGGACATAGTAGTCACCCGGAGCAAATTCCAGGCCCTTAAGTCCGCCGTTTTGTCTGTAAAATTCAACCCAGGCCTTGTAATAGGTCTCATAATCCGGGGACAGGAAGGTGTCAGGCGCAAGGAATACTCTTGAAAGCAACGCAGCAACAAGCGCAAGTCCCAGACATATCTCAAAAAGCCGCTTCTCTATTAGGTTTCGCAAAAATCTGTCTATGGCCAATTCTTTTTTCATCCCAACCTCAAATTATCTGAAACTGTTAATAACCTCTATTACTCTCTCCTGTTCCTCTTTGTACATTCCTGTGTAGATAGGAAGGGAGATTACTTCACTTGCATACCGCTCGGTGATGGGCAGGCTCCCCTTGCTGATTCCAAGATACTCGTAGGCCTGTGCAAGATGAGGCGGAATAGGATAATGGATAATTGTTCCGACTCCGTTGTCCTCAAGATACTGCTTGAATTCATCACGTCTACCCGGCACGCGAAGAACGTACTGATGCCATACGCAGGTTGAACCTTCGGCAACTTCGGGCTTAATCACAAGGGGATTGTCTATCCCCTGATCATAGCGGGCTGCAAGCTCCTCCCTCTCCCTTGTGATCTCATCCATGTGGGTGAGCTTAACACGAAGAAGTCCTGCCTGAAGTTCATCAAGTCTTGAGTTGGCGCCTACTACCATATTGTAATAGCGCTTCTCACTGCCGTAGTTTCTGTATATCTTCATGAGCCTTGCAAGCTCCGGATCATCTGTTGTGATGGCTCCGGCATCGCCGAAGGCTCCCATATTCTTGGAAGGATAGAAGGAAAAGCATCCGATATCTCCAAAGCTTCCAGTCATCTTATCCCCGTGATATGCTCCGTGGGACTGGGCGCAGTCTTCCACAAGGCGCAGGTTGTGTCTCTTGCAGATATCACAGATCTTGGTCATGTTGGCAGCCTGTCCGTAGAGATGTACCACAAGGATTGCCTTGGTCTTGTCAGTGATCTTCTCTTCGATCTTGTCAGCGTCGATCTGATAATATTTGTCAGGCTCTACAATTACAGGAGTTGCACCGTTAATTGTGATTCCCATAACGCTGGCTATATAGGTATTGCCCTGAACAATAACTTCATCGCCTTCACCTATTCCAAGTACCTTGAAAGCAAGCCACAGGGCGTCAAGTCCGTTGGCTACGCCTACTGCGTACTTGGTGCCAACATAACGGGCATACTCCTCTTCGAAGCTCTCCAGTTCTTTGCCCATGATATACCAGCCGCTTCTTAATACCTCTAAGGCCTTGTCCTCATATTCCTTCTGATATTTCTCAAAGCCTCTGTCCATGCGGCCCTGCATAATTTTTTCCATAATATTCTCCTATGTGGCTCAGTCCTTTTTGTCGTCCCCGTCAGGTCTTCTGACCTCATCGATGATAAAAGGCGGCCTGTTTCTGGCTTCCTCAAGGGCTCGCCAGATATACTCTCCCAGTATCGAGAGCATGATGAAAATAACTCCGAATCCAAACAAAACAACGCTCATGATTGAGGCGTAACCAAGGATCGGTGTTCCAAGAACCAGCTTTTCCCTGATGACCATAATGATTCCGACAAGTGCTAAAAGGGCGAAAACAAAGCCCATGGTTGCCATGAATCTGATGGGGAAATAGGTGAAACTCATCATGGAATCCACCACCAGCTTGACCTTCTTGGCAAGGGTCCATCTGGACTTGCCGACTTCACGATCTTTTCTGTGGAAGTAGATCTTCTCTGTCTTAAAGCCTACCCACATAACCTGAAGTGTCAGTGAGGAATTCTTCTCATCCATCATCTGAAGGACCTTGATGACCTGTCTGTCCACCAGATAGCAGTCGCAGCCGCCCTGGGGCATATCCTTGTTGATGGTCTTTCTCACAAGCCAGTAATAACAGCCTGCAAAAAACTTCTTGATGGGGTTCTCATCTCTTGACTCTCTGATGGCAAGAACCACCTTGTTGCCTCTCTTCCAGCTCTCATACATATCAAGGATAAGAGTGGAATCCTCCTGAAGATCCGCCTGCTTGGTAACGGCGCAGTCACCGGTACATACTGAGAGTCCCGCAAGAAGTGCGGCATGTTCTCCAAAGTTTCTTGAGAGCTTGGTGCAGACAACGTTTGGGTCCATTGCAGCTATCTTCTGAATGATCTCCCAGGAATTATCGCCTGAGCCGTCGTCAACAAATACAAGCTCATAGTCACCTATTTTGCCAAGGATCTTCTCCTTCATATCAGCGTACAGAAGTTCCAGCGTGTCGGCATTGTAGTACACGGGAACTACGATTGAAATCTTACTCATTATCTTTTATCTCCTTAACAAAGGCGTCATAGTCACGAATATATTCGCTCTCAATGTAGTGCTCGCTGGCAAGACATAACAGAACGGAGTCCGGGGAAAAGTCATACATTTCCTTCCAGACCATGGGACCAAGATAGAGGCCCATTCTGGGCTTGTCGAGAACCACAATCTCTTTTTTCTCGCCGTCATCAACAAGAACCTTGCTGCTGCCGCTTACATTGATAAGTACAAATTTGGTATATCTGTTGGCATGATTGCCTCTTCTGATATCAGGGTCTGAGCCGTAGATGTAGAACACTCTTCGAATGTCAAAGGGGATGTCGAAGCCTGAGCCCTCGGCAACCACAAGGTTTCCTCTCTCATCGCCAAGTTCCTTGAACTCTATAACCCTGTATTTACAGTTGTCAAAATTCGCCATAATAACTCCAATTCTATTTCACAAGCTTAACGCTGTTTTTATCATAATATTCCGCCACCGCCTTGTTTACCCAGTCCTGCGTATCCTCAGTAATATCCGAGAAGTACAATAAAGAAGGCTTGACGCTGTGTGCAGGTAATTCCGCATCCAAAGCGGTGCTGTCCTTAAGTATCTCAAGACGCTGTCTGTTCTCAGAAGCATAAACTGATGCCTCGCCGCTCATCAGCTCCGATATGGCAGAGGTTGAAGTGATGTAATCCCTGTCCACATAGACTGAGAGGACAAGACCTGTCACAAGAAGCGCCGCAAGAGGAAGCACTCCGCTGATTGCCTTGGCGCAGTCCTTGGCTCTAAGGCGCTGCCCCAGCCAGATGCTGACATACATGGCTATAAGAACCATCATAAGAACAAACTGCATCCATATTATCGAAACCATTCTTCCTGCCTCGAAGCTTCCTGTGGCATAAAGAGGTGGCACGATATTAACCGCAACCATAAGAAAGCAGAATACCGAAAACAGTATCGGATGTTCAAAGCGGTGCTGTACCTGCCCGGAAGCTGCAAAGCATACAACCGAAACAACTGCAAGCATCACTATTACTTCCCACTTAAGCTGTCCGTTAATGCACAGATCAAATACATGGTAGATAGATCTGATAACGGCGACCACAGGGTTCATGGAATTAAGCATCTCCCCGCGCACGCTGTTTCCCGGTGCGATCATTGAAGTAATAAGACCCAGGAGGTTAAATATCGCGGGAATCCATAAATAGCTCTTTGTCTTCTTATCACTTTTTCTGCGGACCAGTATATCCATTACCGCAAATGAAGCTGATACAACAGCCAGAGACAGAGCAGTCATGTAATTGGCTCCGCCAAGCAGTAGTCCGAAGACTGAAGTTCCAATAAGAAGAGCGGTATTTTTTTGCTCAGGTCGTCGCTCTGAGAGCCTTAAGATCATTCCGGCATAGATAAGTCCAAGGCCGAACATGAAGCAGTAGTTAATGCTTCCGCTGTACCAGTAGAAGGCCTCGTTACGAGGGCCACCCACCGGCATGCTCTCTATCATGGGAAGGAGTGTCAAAAACGCAACGATTCTGGCATTCTCCCGGGGTAAACCAAGCTTTCTGGCCAAAGCAGCATCGAAGAAAAATAATGCTCCGAAGGTAAGGCTTGCCAGCATTATCACCGTGGTCAGGCTGTATAGCCCTTCAGTGAATACTGCCGGGCACAGAGCTGTCAGAGCCGCTGAGAAAAAATAGCCCGTCCAGTTCATATAGTACCAATAGCCCATATACAGGCCGTGGGCAAGGGCAGCAAACACATTCCCCGTGGATGCGAACTTCTGATGGGTCTCAAGAGCCATGGAGAAGTCATCGGCAGAGGGGAAATTGTAGAACCCCAGAATAACTATAGGTATTATGCCAAGTATATACAGCACCGTAAGGGCCGTGCTTAAATGCTTTACCTTAAGCTTAACCATAATACTCCTTGTACCATGCTGCAAAGCGCTTAAGTCCGCTTCTAAGATCGGTGGCGGGCTTAAAGCCGAAGTCCTGCTGAAGTGCTGTCACATCAGCGTAGGTTATCTCAACATCTCCGGGCTGCATGGGAACCAGTTCCTTGTGAGCCTCAAAGTCATAGTCCTGTGGAAGTACTCCTGCAGCTATAAGCTCCTGCTGAAGGATATCCACGAAGTCAAGGAGATTGACGGGATCGTTGTTACCGATGTTGTAGACATTGTATTTAACGCCGTTCTCGTTCTCATCGGGAGACTTCTGCATTACATTGATAACGCCTTCAACGATGTCATCGACGTAGGTAAAATCTCTTTTGCAATTGCCAAAGTTAAATATTCTGATGGTCTCGCCCTTAACAAGCTTGTTGGTGAAACCAAAATATGCCATATCCGGTCTTCCTGCAGGTCCGTATACCGTAAAGAAACGAAGTCCTGTGGAAGGAATGCCATAGAGCTTGGAATATGCATGGGCAAAAAGCTCGTTGGACTTCTTGGTGGCAGCATATAAGGAAACAGGATTATCTACCTTGTCCTCTACGCTGTAAGGAATCTTTTTGTTGCTGCCGTATACACTGGAGCTGGAGGCATATACAAGGTGAAGAACTCCGTTATAGCCGTCTTTCCTGTTCTCCTCGTCGTAGGAATGTCTGCAGGCCTCCAAAATATTGTAAAAGCCCAGCATGTTGGACTCGATATAAGCGTCCGGATTCTCGATTGAATAACGAACCCCGGCCTGAGCAGCCAGATTGACAACAACGTCGGGTCTAAAGTCTCTGAAGATCTTATCAACGGTGTCTCTGTTAGCGATGCTGTCTCTTATAAGGGAAAAACGTCCCTCAGACACCTGATCTATCCTCTTTAATCTGTCCTCCTTGATGCCTACATCATAGTAGTCATTCATGTTGTCGATACCAAGGATTGTGATGTTCTTGTATCTTGTAAGAAGCTGGGTTGTAAGTCCTGAGCCGATGAAGCCTGCGGCTCCCGTTACAAGTACTCTCTTGTTTTCCAAATCAATATTCTTAGTAAGCATATTTCTCCTTTACTTTGCGCCCTTACCGAAAAGGACAACGCCCACGGTCATGATAAGGATCTTGAAATCCTCCGTAAGGCTCCAGTTATCTATATATTTAAGATCAAGCTTAACCACTTCATCGAAGTCCTCGATGTCGCTTCTGCCGCTGATCTGCCACAAGCCGGTAAGTCCCGGTGTCATGGAGAGTCTTCTTCTATAATGCTCGTTGTATTGCTTGAACTCAGCCTCTGTGGGTGGTCTGGTGCCCACAAGGCTCATGTCGCCCTTAAGGACATTGAGAAACTGCGGGAACTCATCAAGACTGGTCTTTCTGATGAAGGCTCCCACCTTGGTAACTCTTGGGTCGTTCTCCATCTTGAACATAAGGCCCTTCATCTCATTCCGGGCTTCCAGTTCTTTTTTCCTCTCCTCGGCGTCTATGTACATGGATCTGAACTTGTAGATCTTGAAGCGCCTTCCGTTCTTGCCGATCCTGACCTGTGAGAAAAATACAGGTCCCGGGGAATCCAGCTTGATCGCCGGTGCCAGGAAAATCGTGATGATGCCGGTGAGGATCAATCCTACAATACCACCGATAATGTCGACTATCCTTTTTATAAAGAGTCTCTTGTAACTACTCTTAAACATTGAGTAGCTGATAACTGTGTAATCAAGGAAGTCATCCACCTGAGTCACGGCCTTGCTGACATCGGGGAGCTCGAGATTGTAATGGGAGGTGATTCCCATTTCCTCAAAACCAATGATGATGTCCTGAATCTGGCTCTGGGGAATGCTGGGGGTATTGATAAATACCTCGTCAAAAGGGTCTGTGATAAGTCTGGAAGTAAGATTCTCGATTCCTCTGTGGACGTGAACGTTCTCCACATACCAGTCTTCGTTGTCACTTCCTGCGGTCTCGCTACTGTTCTCATCCTCGACATAGTAGGCTCTTACTATCTTGTAGCCAAGACCCTTGCTCCTACCCACAAGTTTTTTGATAGTGTCCTCAATAAGCTCCTTTTCAGCAACAACCACTACTCTTGTGACTCTTGCATCGTTGGAGATGTGTTTTCTCAGGGCATTCTTGAAAATTATCCTGGATATATAGGTCAGAAGAATGTTCATCCAGATGAAGTTACCCACAACAAATCTGGAGAGAATGCTGATCCAGTTAAGGAAATAAACCGCCGCCATGGACACCAGTATCATCAGTGCCATGAACCTCACCACCGAGATAAACTCGAGGATATATCCCCTGGTTATAAAGTCCCTGTTCCAGTCAGCGAGGAAAGTATATACAACGCAAAATAGGAGGAACACAAGACATACCATATAATGCAGGGTCTTGTTTCCCCAGTCGTTATTATTCCGATATCTTAACCATGTTGCAAAACAATACGTTATCACGATACAGAGCATATCTATGATCCATAGCGCATAGGTCTGCAGCACTTTATTTTTTTGATTCATTGCCTGTTCCTTTTACTTTGATTATCCAAAATAGTATAGCACATCACATATATTGCCGCTACTATGACGCCTCCCCACACTCCTGCGCTAAGGATTCTCTTGTCATACTCCATCTTGGCAATCTGTGGGCCGTATTCGTACATAGGTGTGGAACTGTTCTTATATCCGACAATTATGGCTCCGTCTGCCCTAAGGTCAGATACCTCTTCCTCGGACAGATATATCTCCTGCATCTCGAAGCTCTTGCCGCTCTCATCCTGCTGCCTGTCTCCGTACAGATTACCGGGCACAGTTGTAAATAACATACAGGCAAAAAATATCGCTACTCCCGCAGCTATTCCACAAGCAATCGCCTTCATCATTAGCCTTGTAAGTCTGACAGTACGGGAATCAGCGCCATCAAGGGCAGTCTCATCCTCTTTTGCCATGCCCAGAAGTCCGTAAAAAAGAGCTCCCATAAAAACATAGATGAAGTTCTTAAAGCCCAGGTTATACAAAAGAGGCTCCCAGATGCCAAGGCACAGCATTCCCATAAGTACAGCAAGTTCCTGCATATTGCCCTTTTTGAGACTCAGATGAACAAACAGCATGGTGATCACGCTGATAACCGCAAAAGCAACAAGTCCCAGCTGCAGGAACAGATAGAGCTGAGCCATGTCTATTCCGTAGGTGGCATATCTGGGATTGGGATTGTTAAGTCTGATTCCAAAGAGTGATAAATGATTATTCTCCCAGAAGTATCTGGCGATGGTAAATCTCGTGGTGAATATCTTCTGATCCACTAGTTCAAAAATGCTCCATGGAAGTATCCTGGGGCCTGCTATGCAAATGAAGCACACCGCAGGGTAGGCGATATAGCACAGGATCTTCTCCAAGAGCCCCGGTCTTTGGCGCATACTGAACCAGAAATTTATAACAAGGTACACTACGCAGGCCAGGATTCCGGTTCTGCTGCCGGAGTAGTTAAATACATAGAGATTAAAGGCCAGAACGAGGATGGAAAAAATAAGAAGAAACTTTACATTCTTTTTGGCCACATATTTACTTACAAAGAACATGACCAGCATGCTGAGCATCAGCACATTCATGTGAAGCGTATTGGGATGGGCATAGCCAAGAGCATGTCTGAACATAAGGCCCACGCCGCTTCTCTCCTGGGGGTAATAAATCTCAGGAAGGAGCCCTGTTACTCCGCAGAGGATCTTACCTATGATCAGAGTCCCTGATACGGCGATACCTGTGACTATGACCTTCTTGACGGACACAAGCTTCATTCCAAGAAGCATGGAGAAACAGACAATGAGTCCCTTTTCACCGGTAAACAGATACACAACGCCGGCTACGCCAAGAAGGAGAGCTGCACCAGCGTATTCCTTAATACTGCTCACTGTTACCACGAACTTGACGCCAAACAATAGCAGCCCAAGAGCCAGCAGAATATTGTACACTGTCATGCCTTCATAGAGTCCCGCAGCCCTTGCGCCTATCATAACAGCAAAATAGAGAAGGTATATGCCTTCTCCTATTTTTGCCCTTTTATCCATATTTTCCTCAGAAAAAAAAGTCATATTTCTCCCCGAATCATCCCCTGTGAAAAATTCTGTCGATAGTTAAATAACAGATAAATTTCAAATTGGTAACAAAATATCTCCCGATAAGTCTCTTAGGATCCTGAAACAGCCTGTAGAGCCACTCAAGTCCAATCTTGCGAACAAAGACCGGAGCTCTCTTGATTGTACCGGCATGGAAATCGAAGCCTGCTCCAACTCCCATCATAACTCCATTGACTCTTCCCCTGTGAGCCTTCATCCACTTCTCCTGCTTGGGAGCACCAAGACCTATCCATACAATATCGGCGCCGGATTCATTGATGCGCCTTACATCTTCCTCGTCCTCCTCCTTGGTAAGAGGCTTGAAGGGAGGTGAATAATAACCTTTTACCACCATTCCCGGATACTTCTCTGCCAGGCTCTTCTTGAGCTCTTCTATAGTGTTCTCGGAAGCGCCGTAGAAGTAATGGGTTATCTTGCCGTCACAGGAGTCTCTGAATATGTGCTCCATAAAATCAGGACCGGCCACGCGCTCTGCGCCGATATAGCCCTTCCTCTGCTGAAGCTTGGCTATAGGTGCTCCGTCAGGGAACACAAAGGCCGCATCGTTAAGAACCTGTCTGTACTCCGGATCGTCCTTGCCCATTACACAGGTGTGCACGTTGGAAAAACAGATATATTCACCGGAGAGCTCCTTGATATGCCTCATGACATGCAAGACCGCTTCCTCACATCTGGCGATGGAATACTCTATGCCAAAAAGGTTGAATTTCTCTTTTCTTACGCTGACGGGAATCGCCGCATAATCATCAATATCAGTGGCAATGCCGGATCTTACGCTGTAGCCGAGAGTGTTCATATTCACGTAGGCTCTGATGCCTGCTGCCTCGGCGGCTGCAATGATCTGCTCCGCGGCTTCCTCGTTATCACTGTCTGCATCGTGGATCAGCAGCTCATCATAGTCTCCTTTGGCAAAAGCACTTGTAATATCCTCCACAGAGGGGTAAGGCCTGAAGACGTGGTAGGTTCTGCATTTTTCCTCAGTGGTTGCCTTTGCAAAATATTGCTTTTTCAAAAGCATTCTGAAAATAAAATCGTAAACAATGTCTATAAGAGGAATGGCTGCCACAACGAATCTTGAGGATTCTGTGCCTCTTTGCACAGAATACAGATACAAAAGTCCCAGTGCTATCAGAAGGATCTTGCCCTTGGCTACGGTAAAAAAGTTCTCCACAGGGTCCATAAGGTACATGGACTTTTTCCTCAGATCATAGAGGAGGAAGATAATTATCTGTAGCAGGAATAAAACCACCAGGAAGGATATGTACAGTCCGTCATAGAACTGCTTCCAGTTGACCACATTGCTGCGATATCTTATGACAAGCGCAGTAAAGAAAGCCAGAATCAAAGCCAGCTCATCTATTATAAACACTCTTCTTTTGGGGTATGCTACTTTACTGCTGTTATTCATGTTCTTCTTCCCAGATCATTTTTTTAGTCCGTCATTTACAACTGCGCACATATCGCAGGTGCTGCATTTATCAAGTTCTTCCTTGGTAACCTTGCCGTCGCGGTAGTCCCTTACGACCTTGAGCTCATACATTGAATAAGGCTTCTTGGTAAACAGAGCCTTGAATTTGTGTCTGATGACCCAAAGGGCGGGAACCCATATATATTTGTGCATTGCGGGAGATACCGAACCGATCATCCAGCAGTCTCTGTCGCAGTGTCTTACTTTTTTCCTGACAACCTCTGCCTGATCGGAGTTCCAGAGCTCATCCCAGGACTGCTCGTTGAGGTTGCCCATAACCTCCTTGTCCTTGGTTCCGTTGCAGGGCATTACATCGCCGTAGGGGTCGATAAAGAAGGTATCAAAACTCATATCGCAGGGAAGAAGTCTCTTCTGTCCGTAGATATAGTTAATAAGTCCGTGATTGAAATACGCTCTGAACCACTTCTTGGGGCTGTTAGACTTAAGGAGCATATTTACAAGGTCCTCAAAGTGCTGAGCGACCATTGGTCTGTCATGGATGATATTCTTGGCCTCAACAAAATAGAAGCTGTTGTGGAGTGAAGCTGTTGCAAATTCCATTCCAAGCTCATCGGAGAGCTTGTAGAGCTCGCACAGGTCCGGAGCATTTCTGTCCTGAACTGTCATTCCAAAGCCAACATCCTTCATTCCCATCTCGCGGAGCTTCTTAAGAGTTGTATAACCCTTGTTAAAGCCGTCGGGAAGACCTCTTATCTCATTGTTGGTCTGCTCAAGTCCCTCGATGGAGATTCTGATACCGATATCAGGAAACTCCTTGCACAGATCTATTATCTTATCTGTAAAAAAGCCGTTGGTGGATATTACTATTCTGTCGCTCTTTTTGCGAAGTTCTCTTACGATGTCCTTAATATCCTCACGGATAAAGGGTTCTCCGCCGGTTATGTTGGTAAAGTACATGGGCGGAAGCTTCTTTATAGTCTCAATGGATATCTCATCCTTAGGATCTGAAGGTGCCTTGTACCTGTTGCACATATTGCAGCGGGCATTACATCTGTAGGTTACGATAACTGTTCCGTTTAACTTCTTAGACATTTATAACTCTCCCGAAATTACTAGTATCAGATGTCAGTATTCCGACAACATCTCATTATACCCTATAGGGTCAAGCAGTGGCAAATATGCACCGTATAAAAAAAGAGACATATCCATTCACCTCAGTGAGTAGACTCCCACGATGAATGTCTATGTCTCTTTAGCATGTCTAATTTAATTAGAAGATACGTCTTACTGCAAGGATTGATCTGTAGCTTGCATCAGATACCTTGATACCTGTCTTGGCTGTTGATGCATGTACGATCTGGCCGTTACCGATGTAGATAGCAACGTGACCTGAGTAGCAGACGATATCGCCGGGCTGTGCATTGGCAAGTCCGTCTACAGCTGCTCCAACGCTTCTGTCAGCACCTGAGGAATGAGGAAGGCTTACACCGAAGTTGTTGTAAACACTCATTACAAATCCTGAACAGTCAGCGCCGTTGGTAAGACTGGTTCCACCATATACATAAGGATTACCAACAAACTGAAGCGCAAACTGAGCAACAGCTGAACCGATGGAACTGCTCTGTGTTGTATAGGTCTGAGCTGAATTGTAGTTGGAGCTTGAGGAGGACTTGGAAGTACCGGACTTGGCTGCCTTCTGAGCGGCCTCTCTTGCTGCCTTCTCCTTGGCAAGTCTTGCTTCCTCTTCTTCCTTGGACTCAGCCTCTACAAACTCTGTGGAAAGGGTAACGTAGTCAGTTGAAACATATCCGTCACCTTCCTCGATGTTAACCTTGACCCAACCGTCAAGTTCTTCTACTACAACAAGTTCATCCTCGATGGGAACGAGACCAAGTACTGTCTCATCAAGACCGGGGCCACTTCTTACCTTAAGAGTGGTGGTGGTAACGGTTGCGATTCTGGTGCCAACTTCCTTGGCAAGCTCAACGGCGTCGTCACCTGTTACACAGTACTCAGCCTTGACATAGCCCTCAACGGAACCGGACTTGATCTTGTACCAGCCATCTGTCTCTTCAATAAAAGTACCTACGGACTTATCATAAAGCTTACCAATGATCTTGCCGTCCTGCTCGCTGGGAAGATCTCTTACGTTAACATAGTCATAAACCTTGGCAATAACCAATGACTTGAAACGCTCTTCCTCTGACCGGGAAGCATCCTCGGATGCTGCCTCTGCATTCTTGGCAGTGTTCTTGATAATAGCTCCTGTTGCGTTCTGAATATCTGATAAAACCTTATCTGTAACGGTTGAAGCACTGGGTGTTACATCCTTGATAGCATCAGAAGATTCTACTATATCAGATGAAGCCTTGTTACCTGCACCTGTATTATTCTCATTATCTTCGTCTACCGACTGCTGAAGGTTGCTGACTGAAACCTGATTATTACCCATTGCATAAGTAATTCCTGCCTGGGGCATAACCGTTGTAACCTTCTTATTTGATGCAGCAATAGCGTCTACACTGTAGCCTGAAAAAGTTACCGCAGCTGTAATAGCCATAGCGATCAGCTGCATTCTCGCTTTACTCAAAACTTACCTCCTAAAATGTTACGGAATTTGTTACATCTTAAAAAAATATAAACTAATTATGATTTTTTGTCAACCCTAAACTAATTTAAGAAGTGGCGAAATACCGATAAATTCACCACTTCTTAAACCTTTTCGTTACAAATTTCAGTTCATTTATTTTAGACCTTTGTAAATTTATTTCTCCTTGCCGACGAGGAAATCCTGAACGGCGGTCACTGCATTTGCGCCATCTGCGACTGCTGTGACAATTTGTCTTAATCTCTTTTTTCTGGAATCTCCTGCAACAAAAATTCCGGGTGCAGAAGTAATTCCGTCTTCATTCGCAATTACGTATCCATTTTCATCACATTTTACAAGGGATGCAAAAAGATCTGTGGACGGATGAATTCCGATGGCAACAAATATACCATCTACATTAAGTTCGGATTCGTCGCCTGACTTAACATTCTGAACACTTAAGGTTGTAACCTTGTCCTCACCCTTGATCTCCTTAACAACACTGTCCCAGATAACCTCTATGTTATCTATGCCAAAGAGCTCATCCTGAAGTATCTTGGTAGCTCTTAGCTCATCTCTTCTATGAATAAGGTATACCTTGCTGGAGAATCTGGACAGGAAGATTGCATCCTCAACAGCCACGTCTCCGCCGCCGTTAACCGCTGTAACCTTGCCCTTGTAAAAAGCGCCGTCGCAGGTTGCGCAGTAGGATACGCCCTTGCCGATGTATTCCTCCTCGCCGGGAATGCCCAGTTTGGAATGATGTGCTCCTGTTGCAAGAAGAACCGTATGTCCTTCATAATCGCCGTTATCTGTCTTGACTTTATAGACAGGTGCCTGAGTATCCGTTGCCTCTCTTACGCACTCAACACCTGATACAGTGGCATCCACAAACTCAGCTCCGAGCTTGTCGGCGTGTTCTCTGAACTTCATTGCAAGGTCAAAGCCGTTAACTCCCGGGATTCCGAGATAGTTGTCGACCTCATAGGTGTCGATTATCTGTCCTCCGCTGACGGGGTTCTTCTCTATGATTATCATATTAAGGCCGGCTCTCTTGGCATATACTGCAGCTGAAAGACCGGCGGGACCTGAACCAATGATTATAAGATCGTACATAATTAACCTCCTTGTGAAAAAGTGTTTTAGATTGTACACAATTTAATTATATTCATTATTTGTATTTTGTAAAGTCCTTTTATTAAATGATGATATACGAATTGCTCCATGACTTTGAATCCCTATATCATCAGATCCATCCACCGTCTATGGTGATTATCTGACCTGTCATATAGGAAGGAGCCTCTGCTACTTTGAGCACAAGGTCAGCCACCTCTTTAGGCGCTCCCAGTCTGTCTGCGGGAATCTCTCCCTTAAGATCCTGAAGGTCTCCCTCTGTCAGGTGTTTCCTGTTCATGTCTGTGTCAATGACTCCACAGGCTATGGCGTTGACGGTGATGCCGCTTGGGGCAAGCTCTTTGGCCAGTGCTCTGGTAAAAGCGTTGACTCCGCCCTTGGAGGCAGAATAAGCCACCTCGCAGGATGCTCCGACACTTCCCCATACTGAGGAAATATTGATAATCCGTCCGGATTTCTTTTTTACCATCATAGGAACTGCAAATTTGGATGTATAGAATAAAGAATTGAGATTGGTATCCATGAGGCGCTGCCACTGCGTTGGAGTCATATCTGTCAAAAGGCCAAGCCATGCGATACCTGCATTATTAACCACTATATCAAGATCATCTATCTCTTCGAACATGCCTGCCACATCGCCATAATCCCCCATGTCACAGGATATGGCGTGACAGGTAACGCCGTATTTATCCTCAAGAGAGGCCTTGAGCTCGCAGAGCATGTCGATGTTCTCCCTGCAGGTCAGATACAGTTCGTCTCCAGCCCCTGCAAAAGCCTCTGCCACAGCGCTTCCTATTCCTCTTGATGCTCCTGTAATCAGTACTTTTCTGTTCATTGCGCTCCCTTCCCCAATAAACAATCGATGGCATAGGGCTTACTCCGTTGCAAATAACTCTCGCAAGCCTATGTCATCATTATATGATATACGAATTGCTCC
Organism: Butyrivibrio sp. AE3009; assembly: GCF_000420845.1. Lineage (GTDB taxonomy): Bacteria > Bacillota > Clostridia > Lachnospirales > Lachnospiraceae > Butyrivibrio. The sequence continues at coordinate 23,544 of NZ_ATVS01000048.1, forward strand.
ATGACTAAAGTCATTTTCGCAATTCTGCAAATATTCGGAAACCGCTAATTTACTGCGTAAATTGCTTATTCCTCATATTTGTTCGGGTCATAAAGTCAAAATGCTTAACATGCAAGCATGTACGCATTTTTGACTTTTGAC
>NZ_ATVS01000049.1 GCF_000420845.1 Butyrivibrio sp. AE3009
CGTTTTTATACCAATGGGGACGGTTCTGTTTGGTATAGTTTTGCGCGCAAAACTGTACCAAACAGAACCGTCCCCATTGGTATAAAAACCGTCCCCTTGTCATCTCCAACTCATTCCCACTTCTTCCACACCTCAGGTTGATACCCCAGTGTGGCCTGTCTGCCGTTCCTGACTACAGGTGTCTTGACGATCTGCTGGTTCTCCAGAAGCTTGTCGAACTTGTCTTCATCGGCGATGTACTGAATCAATGCTACGGTGTCTTTGTCCTTAGCATCGGGGTTGACCATGCTCATGACGCCGCCGACTGCGGATGCGACTGATGTGAGTTCGCCCTTGCTCATGCCCTTTTCCTTCAGGTCGATGAACTGGTATTTGATACCGCGTTCCTTGAAGAAACGCTCGGCTTTCTTGGTGTCGTTGCACTTCTTGGTGCCAAAAATCTGGATGTTCATAGCGTCTCCTCTATTTTCCTAAGCCCATTACAGAACTCTTCATCGTTGTGACTCCGGTGAATTGCCCATCTCTTGTAAAAATATCTATGTATTCCATTATTCAAACCAGCCTTTCACTGTTGCAATCTCCTGAATATAGCCGTCATCATCATTTGGAGTCTCCAGGATGAAGGGTAGGCCTTCAAAGGCAGGGTGCATTGCAAACTGCTTCATAGCTTCCATGCCAATGAAGCCCTGCCCAAGTTTCTCATGACGGTCTTTTGCCGCGCCACATGCATTTTTACTGTCGTTAAAATGAACGGCCTTAAGCTTGTTAAGGCCTATGATCTTATCAAAACGGGCAAGGACTCCGTCAAGGTCATTTACTATATCATAACCAGCATCCCAGGTATGACAGGTATCAAAACAAACTCCCAGCTTATCGCTTAGATCAACGCGGTCGATGATTGCCTTAAGCTCCTCAAAGTTTCTTCCTACTTCAGAACCTTTTCCTGCCATTGTCTCAAGAAGAACCGTTGTGTGCATATCCGGCCAGAGCGCGTTATTAAGCCCCTCAGCAATCTGCTCGATACCAACATCTGCTCCCTGTCCTGTGTGTGAACCGGGATGGAAATTGTAGTACTGACCGGGTAGTGCCTCCATTTTTTCCAGATCCTTCTTAAGCATATCCAGGCCATTAGCTCTGGTGTCGGGACTAGCTGAGCAGAGATTCATTGTATAGCTGGCATGGGCTACGAGCTTGCCAAATTTCTTTTCCTCAAGAATCTTCTGAAGAGCCTTAACATCTTCCGGCGCCACGTCTTTAGACTTGCCGCCGCGGGGATTCCTGGTAAACCACGCAAAGGTGCTACCACCAAAGTCCACCATCTGATGGCCCATGGCTTCGTATCCGTTGGTGACAGATAAGTGACATCCGATGTATATCATAGTTTTACTCTATCTCCTACAATCCTATACGCCACACTGTATCTGGAAAACTCCTCAACAATTGCGGCCTCGCCAGCAAGATGCCTAAGAAGGCTCTGCTCATATTCGTTTCCTGTTGCAAAGGAAAGCATCAGATCGCTGATGTCTTCCCGGTCGGCGGTTATGGCTTTGTCCATGACTTTGAGGCAGTCCACGAGAAGCTCCGGATGATCCTTGTCTGAATGCATGTAGTGGATTATGACGCCGCTAGCGGTGCGCTCACCAAGAAGAAGGCACCTGGCCTCTTCTCCTTCAAAGATGGCTGCAGAGAGTTTTTTGTCAAAAGAATCAGTGGCGCTGATTCCGTGCTTATCATAGTACTGCTGAAGAACCTTCTTTTCCTTGTCTGAGCAGCTCTCCAGGGCCTTGGCCTTTTTGGCGGTCTTGCCTGCGATGTTTTTCCTGTAGGCCTCGGAATACCTGAGGGACGCGAAGGGAACGGCATATTCTCTTGGTCCTTCACATAGTTCGTACTCTTTTGCGGTAAAAAAGAGGAGACTCTCGGTGTCATTGGGCACAATGCAGCGCAGGTCAGTTACCCCGACCTGCTGTGCCATATTTTCCATCTCAGCAAGGAGCTGCGTGCCTATACCCTTTCTCCTGTGCTCTTCGGGGACATAGAGAAAAGCTATATCTGCCACTTCTTTTGTAGCCAAAATAGCCCCAAAGCCTATAGGGGTGCCATCGTCATCCATACAGGCCAGGAGGCTGGAATCCTTGGGAATTCGGCAGTGGAGCCTTGCTGCGTAATCAGTTATATAATCAATGTACTCTTTATCAGAGCCTATCCAACAGATGGTCATAGTCCCTCCGTAAGCCTGCTATATATGAGAGTTAATGGTGGATAATTTCTTTCATAAGGATGCTCGGCAATGTGTATCTGATCCTCTTTGAACTTAAGTGACAAAAGGATGTCCTTGCAGGCCGCATTAAGGTCGACATCCTCGGTGGGAGCCTCAAATACATGGTGATAGATCATCTCAGCCTGGTCCTTGCAAAGGCCTAAGTACATGGCCTTATAATCGGAATAGCCAAGCTCGGCAAGGGCCTCCTGTCTCACCTGATTGCGAAGCTTCTCTTCATCCTTGGAAGAGAGGTTCTGAATGTGATGGGCCTGCTTCACGGCTGTCACCAGGTCATCGAGCTTAATTCCGGCATCCACGGCTTGCTTAAGGGATGCCTTCTTGGCTTTTTTGGCATAGATCATACCATAGCCTATGTTCATTATAGAGCCTGCTATGCTCAGAATACCTCCGATAGGCGCCAGCATTCCAGTCATTGTAAGGGCTCCGCCGACCATAGTAAGGATAGAGCCTACAATTCCAACAGTTGCAGAGTTCCTCTGCTTGGTGGCCAGATCAGCCCTGTGATCCATGAGGTTTCTAAGCTGCTGACTCTGGATCTGTCTTCTTTCTTTTGTTGCCTGATCCTGGATATTGTCAGTCTGCTGATTAAACCTAGTCAGTGCGTTATCGGCATCGCTTAACTTATCAAGTGAGCGGTTGGCCTGACGAGCACTCATGGCGTTACTTGTCAGCTGGAAGATTCCTGATAAAACGGTCACTCCGCCTGCACAGAAGCTGATTGCACCGGGAATGGTGCTAAAGCTCTCTGAAGCAGTAAGTGGTGCGGTTCTTCCAATCCATGGAAGGTTTTCCGAGGGAATATTGCTAAAAAATTTGATGAAATCACCGGTAGCTTTGCTAATACCTGAAGCAGCTCCCAGGTAATCGCCTACCTGTCCCATTGCTTTCATGACATAGTCATAACCGGCCATGGTAGCCTTGGCTTTATCCAAGTTGACCGAGGACATGATGGAACTGATAAGTCCCACAATGGCCAGAACTCCGCTGATTCCGCTGGTGGAAAGGCTATAGGCGGTGTTTTTGGTGATAAAATTGACATCATCGCCAATTACCTTAAGCAGAGTGTTGGCCTGCATAACATGGCCTGCAATTGTCTTGCCTTCTCCTATATGCTGCTGGGCATTCTTGGTGCCGACTTTTTTCTTGTTCTTAAGCTTTACTGCCTTGTCTCCTGCATCTCCGGGTTCTTCATCGGGGGCACCAACCTCCTGGTTGAGCCTTTGCTGGAGCTGATCTGACAGTGCGTTATACATAGCTACAAGCCCATTAACCTCCGCTGTGATCTTGTCGCGAAGGGTCTTACTGGGGATTAGCTGTATAGGCATATTTGGCTCAAGGCCCGCTGCGGAATACATCCTCATTATCTTATGGGCCTTGGTAATGATAAGATTAAGTCTGGCCTCATCTTTTTGCTCATCATTAAGCTGGTTGGGGCCATTGTCTTCAAGCGAAGTTCTGATATTCTCCTCTTGTTCATCCAGCTCAAGGAAGCTCCCTATCAGCTGGTTTTTCAGAACAAAACCTGCTACCTGGCTTATCTTGGTCCAGTTGGCTCTGTCGCTGAAGACCTTAAGGTTAGGAATATAGTCACCTGTGGCTTCATAGAAGCTCTCTGCGGTGGGAGCGGTCTCCATCTTGTTCTCGATCAGATACAGCATGTGCAGGACCTGATCAGGCTTGGCATGGGCGATCATGTTGACAATGGGCTCCTGGGACTTATTGCCCTTATCGCAGTTGCGATACATCCAGGCCAGGATGGATCTGATTCCTTCCTTTTTCTCAGGAGTTAAGTCTTTGGTCTCGGCAGGTTTTTTATCCTGCCAGAAGCGCCCGCCATCGTTATACATGACATCGTGCATGGTCTGAACACGCTGAGCTTTGGCTTCTCCGGACAGCGCAAGGTTCCCATGGATTGTCTCCTGGAGCTTTTTAAAGTAAGAGGCGTTGTTCTTACGCTCCTTGGCGGTTATCTCGCGAGGAGTATTGGTGGGGTTGGACCTTACATCTTTTTTCTTGATCTCCGCCTCCATGTTCTGGAGTTCCACGAGGTTCTGATAGAACATGACAAGCTCATGATCAGGGTGTTCTTTTTTCATTTCCTTCGTGAGTCTGTTCATGATGTCCAGTCTCGGAAGATTCTTAAGCTCTGCCGCGGGAAGAAGGGCATAGTACTTGTTCTTCATAAGGCTGAATCTAAGCTCAAGATATAACGTAGCTTCTCCGCCGAATTCTCCGTAGTGGGAAACGATATATTTATCGCTGTAGCTGACGGCTTTGGCCTTGGTGAGGTTTGATACCCTCGGTGGATGCTGGCGAACCTGCTGTATTTTGTTCTGAAGTGTGCCCTGGAGAGTGCGCCTTGTGGTGGCCTCTCTTAGCATCTTATCTCTCTTGGCCTGGGCGCTGACATACTCAAAGCCGGTCTTGGTATAGGCAGCAAGGAGCTTGTCTGCAGTGGGGTCGTCCAGGGTAACGTCTTTTTTGCGTTTCTTGAACTGATTGAGCATCATGGCGCTGTGAAGCTGGGCCTGGGCCATGATCATGTTCTGCTGCGCCAGCTGCTGGGCCTGATTCTGAAGTTCCTGGGGAACAGGTTGGTCCTGCTGTTCTTGCTGTTGCTGATTTAGCTGCTGGACGTTGTTGGCCGGCTGCTGCGCGAGCCTTTTTTGCCTCTCTATATTTTGAATATGCTGTTTGATGGGATCTTGCTGCCTCTGGTCCGGAATCTGAATCTGATTGGGGTTCTGACCCTCTACATTGTTCCCTTGAACCTGCTGATTCTGATGATTCTGCTCCTCATAGCCATATACGTCAAATCCATCAACCTGCTGATTTAAATGTAAATTGATATGATCCATACTTTTCTCCTTAGGCAGTGATCATCTTAACAAAATCGTTCATGAGTAACTTACCGTCTGCGATCTGCTCCAGGGCAAATACGTAGTTCTCGGGAACCAGAAGGCTGGTCTCGGCAGCCAGTTCCATATCCTCATATATTTTGTCATCATCACGGTCGCTGCGAATGGTGGTTGCTGCCTTGTAGGTAAGCATTTTTCCGTCGCCGCTGAGACAGAAAGCGCCATATGGAAGGTAGAAATTGAGCTTGGCTATCGCAATTGCAAGGGAAGGCACCGATTCCTTGGGCACGTCAAGCATGATGGTTAATACGGATGTAAAAAACCACACCTCATCCCCTTCAACGGGAAGGAACGAAAACTCCCCAAGAATGTCCATGAGACCTGCGCCGTAGCTGCCAACCAGGACCCTCAGAACGTCCATGGGAACGCCCAGTTCTTTGCCGGTGAAAACGGATGCCTGGGTTACATCTTCATCTTCCTTGTAGTACTTCTCTAATCTCTCCAGTAATACTCTCTTTCTGTCTGCCATGTTGTAGTGTCCTCCTTAAGAAAAGCTATATTTACGCATTATAGTTACTATTTTAAACTTTTTAGCGTACTTTTTCTAGTGACCAGGGGCGGGTTTTTATACCAATGGGGACGGTTCTTTATGGTAGAAAGAATAAGGAATGAGATCGCCAGGGACCCCATTCCTTACAAGAATGACATATTGGTTTCTATTATGGTTACCATCGGCATCGCCGCCTACGAAAAAGGCAAATCCATCGCTGAGATGACAGAAGAAGCCGATCAAAAGCTGTACTACGGCAAGCGAAACGGTAAGAATCAGGTTGTAAGTGTGTTGGAGTGATTGGCATCATCCCTACCCTTGGAACAAATCCTCCCCGGTAATTACATTTTGTACAATTCCCGAGTACTTGTTTTGCTTAAATCCATTTCCGCTGACAAGTGTAATATGAATAGCCTTTTTGGTGGCCGTTTCTTTTTGGAAGAGATTCATTCTTTTCAGAAGCTTGTCGCTCTCCTCCTGATCCAATGCATAATCTTCATTGGTATATTTCATTTCGCAAAGATTGATAACATCATCTTTCCTGTCTATTATCAGATCTATTTGGGCAGCTTGCCCGGGCTTACTACTTTTCCAAGCAAATTCGTTGGTCTCAATACCGCTTATCCCCAGTGACGCCTTAATCTGATCTACATGATTCAGGCACACAAGTTCAAATGAGTTGCCACGCCATGCATTATATGAAGGTGAATTGATATACTCATTCCAGGAGTCAAACTTTTTGCTCTCGATAAATCTGATACTAAACAGTGTAAATGGATCTATCAGCTGATATATTGCACTGTTTTCTTCTTTTGTAAAATTGCTGTATCTGCGGATAAAACCGCACTCTTCCAATTCCCGAAGGTTCTTGGTAAGAACAGAACCGCCGCCAATCTCTTTTACTTTTGATAACTCGGTTCTGGTAAGGCCTTCCGCATTCGCAGAAAGAGCCTGTATAATGGCCATATGCTTGCCGGGCTTGTCAAAAAGGGAATAGAAGAGGTTGTAATACTCATTATGGAGTTCTCCATATTCCTTAAAACACAGTTCATTAATGTTCTGAGCAAGGCTAAGTCGTGAATCCATGAGGTTAAGATAATGTGGGATACCGCCAAAGACCATATAACTCTCGATCATCTGATTCCTGGTCATAGCAATATCATTTAATTCATACAGCTCCTCGCATTCTGAGAGTGAAAAGGGATTCAAGTGGATTCTCTTCGTCACTCTGTTGTGGAATCCCTTTTTATTGGTCAGAAGGTTGCTAATGATCCATGATGTAGCTGAGCCGCAGACAATAAGTACCAGATCCTCCTGCGAAGAACCCCAACTATTCCAAAAATAGTCTAACGCACTCTTAAAATCAGACCTTGCAGTATCCATCCACGGCAGTTCATCCAGAAACACAAGTCGTCTGTTATTGATAGGTTCTCGATATACGGTATCACTTTCAAGTAATTGCCTTAGTCTTGAAAAAGCTTCAAACCAGTCCTTAGGCTGCTCCTTCTCCTCAGAACCATAGAATAAAAGGCTCTCATTAAACGCCCTGAGCTGCCCTTTCATCTTGTCATCAGTAAGTCCGGTTGTGTAAAAAGAGAACTGTTTATTAAAAAATTCCTTGATAAGGTATGTTTTTCCTACTCGTCTTCTTCCATATACCACCAGAAACTCCGGTCTTTTGGAATACAAGCATTTCATCAAAGATTCTTTTTCTCGTTTTCTCCCGACTATTTTCATCACAAATTCCCATCATAAATCGCCATGATTATATAAAAAAATAATGTTTTGGCGATTTATATCCTTTATACGTATTATAAATCGCCAAAACATTATTTTCAACACTTTATTTCTATCATCTTCCTAATTCCATTAGGTATCACTTCAAATCCGAGTTTCTGATAGAACCCCTCGTTTCCAAAGCGCTGCTGATTAATCCTTTGCATCCTTTGAATTGCCGTATATGCCATGAGATCCCCCATATAGCACTTATCTGAAGGTGATCTCACCCGTCACATGGTCCATTCCATCAACAATTGCAAGAGATTCGAGTTTGTAGCCCAGGTTCCTGATTATCTGACCTCCGGGCTGGAAGCCCTTCTCGATGGCTATACCAATGCCTGCCACTGTGGCGCCTGCACTATTTATTATGGATATCAGTCCCTGCAAAGCACAGCCGTTTGCAAGGAAATCATCGATGATAAGAACCTTGTCATTCTCGTTAAGGAACTTTTTGGATACGATAACATGGTTCTTATTTTTGTGGGTAAAAGACTCTACTTCTGCAGTGTACATTTCGCCGTCGAGATTGACACTCTGGGATTTCTTGGCAAATACCACAGGGACATTAAAATGTCTTGCTGCCACACAGGCTATACCTATACCTGATGCCTCAATGGTCAGGATCTTATTGATCTCAATACCTTCGAATCTTTTGGCCCATTCTGCCCCCATCTCATCAAAGAGCTCAACGTCCAACTGATGATTCAGAAAACTGTCTACCTTTAGTATATTACCTTCTTTGACAACACCGTCTTTTAAAATTCTCTCTTCAAGAAAATTCATCGCTCTACCCTCTTTATATAGATTATTGTTCTTTATCTCTCTTCGCGGAAATAATTGGTTCCAAGGCTCTTGGGAGGCTGGTCTTCCTTCTTGTTTCTCATGCTGGTGAAAACAAGAACCACAAGAGTTACGATATAAGGAATCATCTTGTACAGCTCTTTGTATTCAGTGTGTGTTCCTGAAGGAAGGTACAGGTACAAAATGTAGAGTCCTCCAAAAAGTATTGAAGAAAAGATGCCCACATCAGGCTTCCATATCGTAAAGATAACCAGCGCAATAGCAAGCCATCCTCTATCGCCGAAGGCATCATTGGACCATACACCACAGGCATAATCCATTACATAGTATAAACCGCCAAGTCCTGCAATCATGCATCCAAGGCAGGTTGAAACATATTTGTATTTTTTAACGTCTATTCCTGCCGCATCCGCAGCTGCAGGATCTTCGCCGACAGCGCGAAGGTGAAGACCTACTCTTGTCTTTCTAAGCACATATGCGCAGATTACAGCAATGATGATTGCAACATATGCAAGGAATCCGTAGGAAAAGAATACTTTGCCAAACCAACCTGTACTCGATGCAAAAGGCAGAGTCTTACTAAAATATGCAGAGGTGGCTGACAGTGAAATTGACGGAACATCCGCACCTGCAAGCTTAATAAGAGAGCCTCCGAAGAAGTTACCGAAGCCTATACCAAACGTAGTCATAGCAAGACCCGTAACGTTCTGATTCGCCCTAAGGCTAACGGTCAGAAAGCAATATAACAATCCCATTAAAAGAGAACCTGTCAGTGCGCAGAGAAGCGGAATCAAAATCGCAAGAAAACCATTCAGATTCCCTGAAGGTACTGACTGTTCGTAGAAAAATGATCCGATAACACCGCTTATCCCACCCACGTACATAACACCGGGGATTCCGAGATTCAGATTTCCTGATTTTTCTGTTATCGTCTCACCTGTACTTCCCAAAAGCAGAGGAACACCCTGCTGTACAGCTCTTGGTATAAATGCAACCAGACTAAACATTATGCGTTCTCCTTTCCCAGATCTTTACGAGCAATGATCTTGTATCTGATAAAAAACTCACATCCGATAATAAAGAACAAGATGATTCCGGTCAGAATATCCGCAAAGCTCTGATTGAGCTCAAAGGCAGTGGATATCTCGCTGGCACCTCTGTCCATGAAGATGATCAGAAGGCTTGTGAAGATCATGGCGATCGGATTGAACTTAGCGAGCCATGAAACCATAACACCTGTAAAGCCCTGTCCATCAGAGATAGTTGTTGTTATCGTGTGGTTAATACCTCCGACCAAAAGAAGTCCTGCCAGACCGCAGATCGCACCGGACAATAACATGGTTCTGATAATGACCTTCTCAACGCTGATTCCGACATATCTGGCTGTGTTCCGGCTCTCTCCGACTACTTCTATCTCATAGCCGTGCTTGGTATATTTCAGATAAATGAACATTCCAATAGTAACAAGGACTGCTGCGATAATGCTTAAAAGATATTTATTTCCAATGTTAGGAAGCCAGCCAATGTTTGAATTCTGGTTGATGATACCGATCTTGCCGGATCCCTTGGGAACCTCCCAGACAATGGTAAAATATGCCACAAGCTGAGTTGCGATATAGTTCATCATCAGTGTGGACAGTGTTTCATTGGTATTCCACAGTGCCTTAAAGAGCGCCGGAATCACTCCCCAGATAGCACCTGTCAGTATTGAAGTAACGATCATAAGAAGGATTATTACTGCGTTCGGGAGCTTGCCTGACAATGTGATCATGCAAGCTGCCGCTGCAAGGCCGCCCATGAGGACCTGTCCTTCACCACCGATATTCCAGAACTGCATTTTGAATGCAGGTGTAAGTGCCAGTGAAATAATAAGAAGGATGGCAACATACTGCAGTGTTATCCAGGTCTTTCTCTGGGTTCCGAAGGCCCCTTTGAAAATAGTTGCGAATATAGATATCGGATTATCACCTGTGCAAACCATCGTAATTATCGCGCATAACGCCAGCGCAGCCACAATTGCGATTACTCTAATGATCCACGCTTCCTTGCTGCTGATATCTGCTCTTTTTACAATGTGAAAACGAGGCTCTTTTATCTTCTGCTGCATTATTAAGCCTCTCCTTTCTGTGTCATCATTGACCCCAAGGTATATTTATCGGTATTTCTGCCATCTACAATTCCTGTGACCTTGCCACCGCACAGGACAAGGATTCTGTCGCAGAGCTCAACAAGAACATCCAGATCTTCACCGACAAAGAGCACGGCTGCTCCTCTTTCCTTCTGCTTATTGATAAGATCATATATCTGATAGGAAGAACTGATATCAAGACCTCTTACCGCATATGCAGTCAGTAGTACCTTAGGCCTTGAGGATATTTCTCTTCCAACAAGGATCTTCTGTACATTTCCACCTGAAAGAAGACGCACAGGTGTATCGATACTGGGAGTTGCCACCTGAAGTTTGTTAACAACCTTCTCCGCAAGCTTTCTGGGCTCTTTTTTCTCGGTGAAAAATCTTGACTTGCCGCTTCTGTAAGATCTGAGCATCATATTGTCGGCAAGATTCATATTTCCTACAAGTCCCATTCCCAGTCTGTCTTCGGGAACAAAGGACAGCTTGACACCAAGATCGGAGATCTCCCTTGGAGACTTACCAAGAAGTTCCTCGGTTCTTCCATCCTGGTGGATGTAGGTGATCTTTCCATCCTTGATGATCTCAAGGCCTGCAATGGCTCTTAGAAGTTCCTTCTGCCCACAGCCTGATATTCCTGCAATTCCCAGTATTTCTCCGGTATTGGCGGTAAAAGAAACATCATCAAGCTTAACTATTCCCTCTTCATCAACAACAGTGAGGTTCTCAACTACGATACGAGGCTTGGGATCCACAGGCTCGGGTCTTTCGATATTAAGAGAAACCGGGTGGCCTACCATCATATCGGTCATTTCCTGAGCATTGGTCCCACTTGTCGTCATGTCACTTATGAATTCTCCATGGCGCAGAACCGCAACTCGGTCGGATATACTCTGTACCTCGTTTAGCTTGTGAGTAATGATAACTATGGATTTTCCATCTTTTTTCATGTTGCGCATGACATTAAAAAGCTTCTCGGTTTCCTGAGGAGTCAGCACGGCTGTGGGTTCATCCAGGATCAGAATGTCAGCTCCCCTGTATAGAACCTTAACAATCTCAACGGTCTGCTTTTCAGAAACGGACATGTCATATATCTTCTTGCTTGTATTGATCTCGAATCCGTATTTGTCACAGATTTCTCTGATCTTTTTCTCAGCCTCTTTTTTATTAAGCTTGCCTTCAAGTCCAAGAATTATATTCTCTGTCGCATCAAAAACATCAATGAGCTTGAAATGCTGATGAACCATGCCTATTCCCAGATCAAAGGCATCCCTGGGAGAGCGGATCACAGCTTCTTTGCCGTTGATGATTATCTGACCGGCATCGGGGTAATAGATTCCCGCAAGCATATTCATGAGAGTTGTTTTGCCACTTCCGTTCTCACCAAGAAGTGACAAGATCTCGCCCTTATGAACATCGAGATTGACATTGCAATTTGCTGTTACATCACCAAAAGTCTTTGTAATGCCACGAAGCGATATGGCTACTTCCTTATTTTCCACAATTATCACCTTTCAAAAATACAAAATAGGATAAAAATGGGAAACCTTTGCAGTAGCACAGTTAAACCTGTGCCCACAAAGATTTCCCAAGATCACATGATGTAATTATCAATATGCTGTATCAAGAAGTGAGATTCCATCAATCTGTAAGTCAAAATAAGGAGCTGAACGGAATTCAGAACCTGATTCTGCAAAGTAACCATCTGTGATAACTTCTGTGTCAGCGGTGTACTCAGGATCTGTATCTACATCAGCCATGTAAGATGTAAGTGTCTCACCGTTTACAGTAAATGTAGTTGTATCAAATACATGAAGAGTTCCTGCATTCATAGCCTTCTCAGCCTCTTCGATTGCCTCGGCTGTACCCTCTGCTGCTGCGCTTCCAAGGTCTGTAAGAACAACAGAACCTGTCTCAAGGGTTCCAACCCAGTCAGTAGCGATCTCTTTGCCGTTTGCTACAGCGTCGATGATATATGCAAAATAAGGTGCCCAGTCGATTCTTGAAGAAACGATGAAGGTGTTAGGGCAAGCAGATGCTGTGCTTCCATTGTAGGAAATGTCAGGTACACCGGCCTTCTCGCAGGCTGTAGGAGCACCCATTGAATCAGCATGCTGTGAAAGAAGAACGCAGCCGTCCTCGATAAGCTTGTTAGCGCCTTCCTTTTCAGCAGTCTCATCGTACCAGGAACCTGTGAAGGTTACTTCCATTGTAGCGGTGGGGCATACAGAACGAGCGCCAAGGAAGAATGATGTGTAACCGGAAATAACTTCTGCATAGGTGTAAGCACCAACATAACCGATCTTAGTCTGGTCTGCTGTGATCTCACCATTTGCGATCATCTCGTTGAGCTTCATTCCTGCAGCAATACCTGCAAGGTAACGTCCCTCAAAAATTGTAGCGAAAGCGTTATGGTAGTTGGAAAGGCCCTCTGTATGTGCCTTAGTACCTGTTGCATGGCAGAACTGAACATTAGGATATTCCTTAGCTGCCTCGATCATGTAATCCTCATGACCAAAAGAATCAGCAAATACGATATCGCAGCCTGCATCTGCAAGTTCGCAGGCAGCCTCATAGCACTCCTGTCCCTCAGGGATATTTGTCTTGAGCATGTATTCTACGCCTGCTGCCTCGCAAGCCTGTGTAGCTCCGTTGATAAAGTTCAGATCGTATGTTGAATTCTCATCGTGTAAAAAGATAAAACCAACCTTTACATCTGATGCAGCTGCCGGTGCGGCCTCTGTGTCAGTAGCCTTAGCTGCTGTTTCTGTCTCAGCCGTGCCCCCGCAGGCACATAATGCCATTACCATTGTGGCAGCAAGAACTGCTGATAATACTTTTTTTATCTTTCTCATCTCTTCCTCCCTTTTTTCATACCGAACGCAGGTCATTGGTAAGGATAGAGCATCTATGCTTTTTAAGCAAAATAAAAAGGCGTAGAACTCATGCTTCTACGCCTATCTGATCTGATAACTATTACAATTAAAATATCACTATTGTATATGCATCAAACACTCGATAGTCCGGTAATTTACGGTAACCGGGTAGAAACATCAAATCCATATCATTTGACCTATATCGATAAAATACCCGCTTATATTAGCAAAGAAATATCAAGATTACAAGCTTTTTTTAATTCAAGATATAATCTGATGATACTTCTGCAAAAGATCTGCTACCGCTGATGTAGTCTGCATATGCCGTCTCAGCGTCTTTTCCGTGGAACACTTTACAAAGTCCGCACATATCGCAGTCTGCAATGCATGGAAATCTCTCTTTTATAAATGCTCTTCTCTCTTCGGATGTAGAGTCTTTTATATCAGGTGCATCTAACATAAGCGCATGTCCTCTCAATGAATCTGCCTGTCCTGGCGATACTTTTCCATGTATTCCATGTTTATCTCGCGGATTTCCTTTTTGCCATCAATATAGTCCTGATAAATATCCCAGGGGCTTCCTCCGCCAAGCCAGCAGGATGAGCAATTCTCACAACCACCGCCGCAATCAAGCGAGTTCTTTACTATCTGTTCGCGCTCTTCTTTGGTTGTATCCTTGATCAGAATTGATTTTCTTTCCATTATCGCTACCTCCTTAGGCTACTGATGCCATTTCCTCATTGATAAGGATATGAAATGGATCCTTGTTGTATTTTTTCAGTAATTCATAAGCTTCATCTCTTGTAATCAGACGTATCCTCCTCGTAGCCGCCAAAATTTTCCGATAGCTTACGTATTATCATACATTTTTTCATAGTCATTCCATAGTTTCTTTCGCACTGTTGATAAGACCGAGAAGGCCTGTCTCCTTAATAAGAGCTATACCCTGGAATTCATCTCCGAGGACAATCAGATTGTCGCCGGTTTTAATATCGAAGAGCTTTCTTGCCTTGGCAGGAATAACGATCTGACCTTTATCTCCCACTTTAACCAATCCAAAGATATGTTTTCCTTTCGGCGGTATTGCATATCCCAGATTGTCCGAATCATTCTTTTCATATGATATAAGGTCGTCCAAGGTTACATCAAAAAGGTCCGCCAGCTTCTTACATCTCTCTATATCCGGCAGCGACTCTCCGGTCTCATATTTTGAAAGTGTCTGCCTGGATACGCCTATTTTCTCGGCGATGTCTTCCTGCGACAGATTGTTAAGCTTTCTTAATTCAATAAGGTTATCAGCAAAGCTCATTCTTTCTTCTCCTTTTTTATCCCCAGAACACACCACCTTATGAGAGGTATGCGGCTCATGATCTCATACAGAAGGTAGGCGCCTGCGAATGCTGCTATTGCAACCAAGAGGTATACGATGATAGGTGCAAGAGACGGACATAATGTATGCAGATACCATCCGCTGACCGCGATCATCAGATAATGGAATACGTAGAGGCCCCATGATTTTTGACACATCCACTTTGAGAACGTATTCGTGGAATTGCCCCATCTTTTCATGAAGGCAAGTATACCGAGTGTTCCAAACCATGCGTATACATTGCACATGATTGTATCCAGAACCACGTGCTCCGGATATGGCTGACCGTTATATAAAAGCACGAAGGCTATGCAGGATGCGAGGGCAAGGATGCTTAATAACAGCCAGTTTTGGCCAAGTCGATCCATCACGACCTCATGGGACAGTACAAAGTAGCCGATCAAAAAGCCCAGCCCGTAGATACCGAATCTGTATACCACTATTATCGGTGCGTTAAGTATCTGCGCAGCTCCATATACGGGTATGACAAGAAGTATAAGTATCAAAAGATTGGCTTTGCTGCAGATATTATAGAATCTGTCTTTTTCAATCCTTCTGATCAGTACCAGTATCAGACTGAAGAGCCAGAGCATCTGAATGTACCACAGAGGACCTGAGCCGCTGACTGCCATTATCAGGAAAAGGATGGGCCCCGGTACATTGCCCATGGAATCAAATGCACCGGAAATCAGCATATTGTAGTAGCCAAGAACCCAGCCGAAAACCAGAAGGCCGATTGTTGATGGCACAAGATATTTTCTCGTCCTTACTCTGATGAATTCCTTCTCTGTTCGCTTAACCAGTTCATAGCGAGCTGACATGCCGGATACCACAAGCAGAAGTAACATAAACCATGGATAAACTATGTACTGATATATATCCTGTGGCTGATGTTCACTGAAGGGACCGATGATTCCATGCTGTGTAACGCCGTTGAATATGTAGATCACATGATAGATGACAACCAGCACTACTGTTATCCAACGAATATTATCCAAATATACCTTTCTCATATTTATACCACCTTTGCTAAATATTTTAACATTTTTCTTAATCATAAAAAAGTAAGCTCCGCCTGTCTACCAAGCGAAGCTTACATATTTTGCTATTTTTCGTTAAATTTGGTTGCGAACTCACAGTTGTCCAGGGGAAATAACACCTACATTGACTGTATCGAACATATCCTCATTCCTTCTTTGGAATCGTTATTAAAGTGGGTGGAAAAATGCATTATACCGTTAGTATAGATGACTTCACTTCCCAAACTTCAGATTATCCCCCAGCACCGGAACCTTGCTGGCAAAAAATGAGAATTCTCCGCTATCAAGCAGGTTCCCTTCATCATCGGTAACTCTGATATCAAAAACCAAAATGTGCTTACCGGTCTTGAGCTTCATGCACTCGCAGTAGATATACTCAGTATTTACTGCAGGAAGCAGGAAGTTCAGATTGGCGGACACTGTTGTGGCGTAGTAGCCACTCATACTGGCTGTAGCCCCGGCCATGGCATCTACAAAGGAGAGCAGCGCTCCGCCGTGGATGCTTCCATAGGTGTTGTGGAGCCTTGTATCGGCCTTAATTCTGGACTTGCTGTAGGTGGAGCTCAGTTCCAAAACCTCAAATCCAATGAAATGATTATATTCATTGGCATACAATTCCGGGATCATCTTCTCCCTCATTGCTGCCTCTTTTTCTGAACGTGCTTTTCTCATAAAAATATCCTTTCCCCAAGAAAATATCAGCCCCAAAACCCGCATGTAAACGGGCGTTGGGGCTTAAATAGTCATAAATTATTACTTATTCAGGCTCTTAAGCGTCGCAGTTGCCGGATCAGTCTCTTTTGGAGACTGATCTCTTATTTTCCTTTTTATCAATTATTTATCCATATTTCACTTATTTATTGGTCGTTATAATGATACTATATTGTTATAAGATTAGCGAAAAATTGGTCAATTGTAAAGACAAGGAAGTATTATGATTTATTTTGATGGTCTACCATTATCCAAAGATATCTTAGCTGCTTTAAATGAATTGAAAATAGATTATGTCTTTCAGCCCATATTTTACCCGGATGGAAAGACTGTCTATGCGTGGGAAGCACTTATGAGGCCCCACGATATGGATGTAACTGAACTTATAGCGGAATATGAAAAGCAGGACAAATTACATGTATTAGAGGTTGCTACTTTATTTGGTGCAACTCAAGCATATTTTATCAGGGGATATAAGGAATACTTATCGATTAATACATTTCCCAGTGAATTGTTTAGTAAAGAGGAAGTTGATGCTTTTATTTCGTACTATGGCGGACATAAGAATGCAATGATTTTGGAGTCACTGGAATACCCTTATCTATCAGTAGAAATTGCACAGATAAAAAGAAAATATGCAGATATTAATAATAACCTGGTTGCCATCGATGATTTTGGTACAGGCATTAATAATTTTGATGTGATTGATGCAGCTAAGCCTAATATTGTAAAGATAGATCGGACATTACTGACCGGTATTGATAAAGATACGCACAGACAGGAACAATTGCGCGAAATGATTGATACATTTCATGCAAGAAAAATAAGCGTGGTGGCAGAAGGAATCGAGACCGAAGGCGAGTTTGAAACAATGAAGGAATTAGGAGCAGATTTTTTCCAAGGGTACTATTTGAAAAGACCATCGTAAAGGGGAGAGTATTGGTGAACAGCCTATGAACTCCTTGAACAATCCCTCTTTTCGCATACCAAGTTTCTCACACAGCTGCCATAGTCTTATTCCTCTTCCCATCCTTTGCAAACATCGCACCAGCCCTGAGTTTCAGTAATCTCTTCAAGCTCACCTGGAGTTATCTTGACCGATGTAAACTCATTTCCTCCGGCCGGATGTACATATTCAAATCTCTTCATTGAAACATCAAGCCATATAGGAATCCCCACAGGAACGGCAAACGGACATACTCCTCCGGGCTGAAATCCAGTTATATCTTCCACCTGGTCCCTTGGTATCATATGGGGCTTTGTATGGAAAACAGATTTGAACTTGGAGCTGTTTACCTTGCCATCACCAGCCATTACGACAATAACCGGCTTCTCCTCAACTATAAACGACAGCGTCTTGGCAATCTCAGGCTCTGTGCATCCGATCTGCTGTGCCGCATGCTCAACGGTATCTATCGTCTCGGAATGCTCTGTCAGCCTGTCTCCCAATCCTTTTATATCCAAAAATTCTTTTACCTTAGCGTTTATCATCTTAACCACCTCATGTTAAATGATAAACAGAAATATCTCATCTTTCCAATACGTTTTGTTTATTGTCAGCAATAAACATAGCCTATTATCACCTGATGATGTCCACAACCTCTCCAATGTACATGTCGTGTTCTGCGTCGCCTTCATAGAACTGCTTAGCAATATCCGGATTCATGTTCTTAGGATCAAGCCTCTGGCAAAAGAGCTTCCGACAAACGAAAGTAACTTCCGCTTCCTCAAAAGTCATGGAGCCATTAACTTCTTTAGCTGTGAGCCCTGAAGAATGCATCTTATCGATATCCCTACCGGATTTTGAGCCAAGAACTCCAAGAGTACTCTTGTACTCCTCAGGATAAAAGCTGATTGTGAAATACTCATTATTGTCCATGAACTCGTGAGTATACCTGGATGTCCTTACATACGTTGTCGCTACGGGCTTACCCCACAGTGTTCCAAGTCCGCCCCAGCTGATAGTCATCGTATTGAACTTGTCCTTGTCTCCTGCTGTGAGCAGTGCCCACTTCTTATCAAACTGACTGAAAATATCTGTTGTAAATTCCATCGTTCCTCACTCCTTTTCCTTGCAAATATAGTCCCAACTACAATCGCCACAGATATCACCACGGATACCCGCAACAATTATCTTTGTCCTTACAAGTTTCATGAACTCAGCAAAAGAGATTTCACTTCCATCACCAAGTCCGCATGCCTTTAGCACTTCTCTGTCATATCTAAGAACCTTGTCCTGAGTGGTACATACATCGTCCTCATTATTGGGGCAGTTTTCGCATACAATATCTGTTTCAGCCTTCAGCACCACCTTCTGCGATGGATCTGCTTCAAGCTCTTTTATCACCCGTCCCATATGGTCAGTGAAATCTGCACTATATCCTTTACCTTCGTAGAACTGAAAGCACATTCCATGATGGGGTCTTAAACATTTCTCCATATCTTCCATCTTAGTATTTCCATGATGCTGGCTGTAATGAACAATAGCTGTCTTTCCCATAAACAAAGCGCCTCCGAAACAGATACATCCATTATAACCCCAACAGCCTGTTTCACCCAAGAAAATGGACTGGTACATTGCCCAGCCCACTTGCAAAAAAGTTCATAAAACCATAGGGAAGCTTAACTTCTGATAAATCCTGTTCGAATTAATATTAATGTCTATCATGCTATTTTATTTTAATAAAATCTTAATATGTTCCTCATGAAAAGCCGTTATTACGGGAATTTATTAGTGTTATAATCAATATCAGATGTCGTCATTCCGATAACACAGCGTAAAAGAAAGGACTTATTTATGGAGAAAAAACACGGTTCTTTGATGTTACCTATCGTCGGTTCTATTTTTCTTGCTGTTGTGATCACAGCAGTTTCCATTGCAGGTTTTAACCTGTATAGCACCATTAAGACCAATGCCTCTCAGGCAGAGGCTTACGAAAGCAGACTAAGGGAAGATATCATGTCTGAGTTAAAAAATGAAACTCAGGAAGCCATGAGCATATGTCAGGTTATGTATGACAGATATCTTGCCGGCGAAATGACTCTTGAAGAAGCTCAATTAGAGTCTGCAAATATCATCAGAGAACTTAAGTATAATGATGGATCTGGCTATTTCTGGGTTGATACATCTAAAGGTATCAACGTAGTTCTTTTAGGCAGGGATACTGAAGGACAGTCAAGGTGGGATAGTGTTGACCCTAATGGAACCTACTTTATCCAGGAGATGATAAAGAACGGTATGCAGAGTGGGGGCGGATACACAAGCCTTATGTTTGCTAAGCCTAATGAAACCGAACCTCTGCCCAAGATCAACTATACAGCATATTTTGAGCCTTTTGACTGGGTTATGGGTACCGGAGTATGGGTTGATTATATTGATACACTCAAGAGCGAAAATGAATTACAATCCAGCAAAGCACTTACTTCCACCATCAGAAACAGCATTATTACTATGATAATTCTTTTGCTCATCGGAATAACCATCGCTGTTTATATGGGAAAAAGGATTACCACGCCTATTAAGCTTGCCACAAACCAGATGGTCAGAATGTCCAATAATGATTTCTCTGATAATGCAGAAATGGACAAAGTACGGACACTTCCCTCAAGTGAAAACAATGAGATAGGCCAGATAGCAATAGCACTTGACCTTATGCACACCAACATAAGAGATCTAATGTTGAAAATCACAGACACCACTTCTTATGTGGCATCTGCATCCGAGGAGCTTTCAGCCAGCGCATCCCAGTCCGCTAAAGCCAGTGAAATGGTTGCTAATTCCTGCACTGCAGTGGCTCAGTCCTGCTCGGGACAGATAACCGCTGTGGCTGGTGCAAGTAACGAAACCCAGGCATTTGTTAACAATATGCATGAATTCCAGGATGCTATCAGCAAGACAACTGAAATGATAACTACTACCAATGAAGCTGCTAAAAAGGGCGCGGCTGATATGACTAATGCCACAAATATGATGGGTTCAATCAAGAATTCCGTGGAAAATACTGCTTCTGTAGTAGAAGCCTTAGGAGAACAGCTTAAAAATATTGATACTTTCGTTGATACTATAGCAGAAATAGCAAGCCAGACTAATCTTCTGTCTCTCAACGCCAGCATAGAGGCTGCAAGGGCCGGAGAAATGGGTAAAGGCTTTGCGGTTGTTGCCAGCGAAATCAGCAAGCTTGCAGACCAATCCAATGACGCTGCTTCAAAGATCACAGAACTTATTGAAGAAATAATGAAGAACTCCGACGAAGCAGTTTCTTCCATGCGTCAGGGTGCTCAGGCCGTTGTGTCCGGAACAGAAACCGTTAACAACGCGGGTGAAACATTCAACAGCATAGTAGATATGGTATACTCCATCTCTGAACAATCAGAAAGAATGAGCGAAATCGTCGGTCAGCTTTCTGAAGGCACAGACACTATAGCCCATAACATCAGCAAGATTGAGGATATGAGTGCAAACGTTGCGGATGAAACCCAGAACGTTTCCGCTGCTTCGCAGGAACAGACAGCCTCCTCTCATGAAGTGGCAGAAGCTTCAGACAAGCTGGCCATCAATGCACAGGAACTGCAGGATTTTGTTTCCAAATTCTCACTTTAAACTACAATAGAACTAAGTCGCTGCGCGACGGCCCTGACAGGCCATCGCGCAGCGATTTTGTTCAATATGAATTTGTCGATGCGTTACTTTCCAGTAAAACGCACGATAAAAAAAGAGGAAAATCTGGATGCAGCATACGAACCACTCATGAAACTTGCTTCTAATATGCATTTCACAGTCTAAGCCGAATAGATTATGGCTGCTTC
>NZ_ATVS01000050.1 GCF_000420845.1 Butyrivibrio sp. AE3009
CGGGTCACCACACGTGTCTGGCCCCGGCCTGACACTTCCCCAAGTCTTCCTCACATCATACCCTTCCGGGAAACCACTTCCTCCATTCACTCTCCCGCCATAAACCTAACCTTCGACACAACCTCCGACACCTCGAAATACACCGAGCCGTCCTCTCTCTCCCTCTTATTCTTCTCCCAGAAGCTAATGCAGTAAGTACTGTCAGGATAAATAGTATTCTCCCACAGGCACTTTCTCGGTGTCACATAGATCACCTCATCATTAAGCCCCTTAAAAGTAAGCTCCTCATTTCCCTCGCTTACAAACTTGCACAGTACATGTCCTGCCTTATAATTCGTTGTTTCCATCTCTCATTCTCCCTTCATCATAAATATCAGTTACATACAGAGTCTTGATAATCGAATTTCCGTCGCTTGTCGTCTCATTGGGATCAAGAATACATCTCCTTCCCCAGGAAGAAACAATATATTTTCCATCATCGGTAACACCCGTAATAACCATTGCGTGGTCTCCGATGAGCTTTTTATTTATCTTAACGCCATTCTCATCATAGAGATTAAATTCTCTTGCAGCAATAATCGGTGTCTTGCCATTTTCAAGCTCTTTCTTAATACTCGAAGGCGAAGCTCCCTTTACAGATGTCGCTGTATATGAATTAATTCCCCTATCCCTAAGATAACGATTCGTCTTGTTTATAGTCTCATCAGGCGTTGATCCCACTTCATCCTTGCGGTAAATTACATAATCCCTTTGGTTTCTCCTGGCATCTTCAGCCATAGCATCTCGTTCATCCAGAACTTTATTCCAGGCATCGCTAGTGACATTTCCATCGGAGTCAAAATAATCAAATCCATATCTCTTTTTGAATTCATCCGGATTATGTCTGTAATAATTGTAGATAGAATCAGAAAGAGCGTTTAATCCCTGTTGATCATCAGGACCTATGTAAAATTTATCCTTAGTCGACAGGAAATAATCCATAGCCAGCATCTCATAATTAAGTTCCCCTTTCTTGTTGTACATAGGGAAACCAAACGCCTTCTCGAACTCCTCCTGCCTTCCTTCGAATTCAGCAAAA
This sequence comes from Butyrivibrio sp. AE3009, assembly GCF_000420845.1. GTDB lineage: Bacteria > Bacillota > Clostridia > Lachnospirales > Lachnospiraceae > Butyrivibrio. The sequence continues at coordinate 1,079 of NZ_ATVS01000050.1, forward strand.
ATCATGTTCGTTTCAGCAACCAGGCCGCATCCATTATCAGCAAAAGTATCTAAAAGAGCCTCGATCTCTTCATTCGTCATATCCGCATATCCCGGATGCTGTCGAATAAAATCATACAGATCACAGTCTTTTCCCCATCTGAGAAACCACCATTCATGAACATCATTACGGTCCCAAAAAGCATCCTGATTGCCGCCGTACTGCCCCTTATCATCATAGAGATCTGACTGTCCATCCTGAGCTCCGTTGTTATCGTGGATATCGTACCCGTCTCCGCCTGAGCCATTCATATTTCCCATAATATTCGACTCAGCCCCGGTATACTCCGCCACGATCCTCGTAAGCGCATCACCAAGCTTACTTAATGCATTCGACTCCTCCATCGTCTGGTTCGCCAGCACCTCCAGCGACGGCTTCACCTCTTCAAGGCTACCGTCAAGCTCTCCCATAATCGTGGTAATCTCTCCCGAATACTGCCTCAGCTTATCTCCCGACCCAATCAGCACATTACCATACGGCCTTACACTATCCGGCTTTATACTAAAAACACTCATTCAACACTAACCTTCCTCATTCCATAACCTCACGGGTATCCACACGTGTCTGGCCCCGGCCTGACACTTCCCCAAATCTACCTCACTTCATATACTTCCGGGTAACCTAACAAAATCTCTCCCTTCGCCAAATACTACAGCCCATCACGCCAATTTAGTAAATATCATCAATCTTAATATTCTTCACCACCGACGATCCATCCGCTCTCACCTCATTCGGATCCAAAATATATCTCTCCCCCCATGAAGAAACAATATACTTACCATCAGCCGTAACCCCCGTGATAACCATCGCATGGTCTCCGATAGGATCCTGATTGATCTTATTTCCCTGCTCATCATAGAGATTAAATTCCGCAGCCGAAATGATCGGAGTCTCTCCGTTATCAATCGCAGTCTGAATATCAGAAGCAGAAGCCCCCGTAGCATCCCTTGTTGTGTAGGAATCTACTCCTCTCTCTGCCAGGTAATGCTTCACTCTGTTCTCTCTCTCAGCATAGTTTGTTCCTGTGGGATCCTTGTCATACTCTACATAGTCAAGTCCCTTACTCTTGGCATCTTCCTTCAGAGCATCACCCTCTTCACATATCTTATCCCAGGCGTCGTCAGTAACTTTACCGTCTGCGCCCTTCAGATCGATTCCGTATCTCTGCTTGAACTCATCAGGATGTTTTTTGTAATAAGAGCAAATCGAACTGTTAAGAGCAGCGTCACCCTTTATATCATCATCACCTATGTAGAACTTGCCCTGCGTCGACAGATACAGGTCAATCGCAAGCTTATCATAGTTCAGATCGCCATTCTCATCGTACATAGGAAAGCCAAAAGTCTTCTCGAAATCCTCCGGCCTTCCCTCAAATTCCGCAAAGATCATATTCGTCTCTGCAACCCAGCCGCAACCGCCATCTGTAAAGCTCTCCAGCATAGCCTTGATCTCATCATCCGTCATATTCTCATATCCCGGGTGCTGACGAATGAACTCATATAGAGCCAGATCTTTACCCCAGTTAAAACACAGGAAATGATGCACATCATCATGCTTCTCGAAGTTCATCTGATCTCCGCCATACTGTCCATCACCATCATAGAGTTCAGACGATCCGTCCTTAGCCTCATCATCGTCAATCGGCCCATTTCCGCTTCCGCCTTTTCCCGAGCCATTCATATTCCCGGTAATATTCGACTCCGCACTCGTATAAGCCGTAACAATCTGAGTAAGCGCATCACCAAGCTTACTTAATGCATTCGACTCCTCCATCGTCTGATTCGCCAGCACCTCCAGCGACGGCTTCACCTCTTCAAGACTACCGTCAAGCTCTCCCATAATCGTGGTAATCTCTCCCGAATACTGCCTCAGCTTCTCTCCCGACCCAATCAGTACATTACCATACGGCCTTACACTATCCGGCTTAATACTAAAAACACTCATACAAAACTCCTCTTTTTATCTTCCATTCGGTCCCGGCCCAATCACCTTCGCCATAAACCTCTCCCTCGAAATAACCTCACACCTCTCAAAGCACACCGCTCCGTCCTCACGAACCGTCTTATGCCTCTCCCTGTAGCTCACACTATACACCGTCTCCGGATTGATAACGCTCTCCTTAAGGCACTCCCTCGGCACCACATAGGTAACCTCGTCCTCAATCCCCTTAAACACCATCACACCATCTTTTTCACTCACAAACTTGCAATGCACATGTCCTGCAGACTTAACCTCTGTACTCATTTACTTCACCTCTGCCTTAGTATCATCATAAATATCATTAACCGTTATGCTCTGGACTGTAGATCCGCCCGTAGGGCTCTTCTCATTCGGGTCAAAAATGTATCTCTCACCCCAGGAAGAAACGATATATTTTCCATCCGGTGTAACCCCTGTGATAACCATCGCATGGCATCCGATAGGCTTGGAATTAACCTTATTGCCGTTCTCATCATACAGATTGAAATTAATAGCCTCAATAGTAGGTGTCTGGCCATTATTAAGAGACTGCTGAATATCTGCCGGTGAATCGTGTGTTGCATCCCTGTAAGAATAGGAATCAATTCCCCTCTCCCTCAGATAATGATTCATTCTGTTCGATCTCTCATCAGCAACCGTTCCAACCTGATCCTTGTCATATACAACAACGTCGCTGCCATTCGCCTCCGCCTGATCAATCATAGCATCTCTCTCAGCTTCTATCTTGTTCCACGCATCGTTGGTAAGATTGCCGTTCTGATCATACAGATCGATTCCGTATTTCTGCTTGAACTCAGCCTGGTTCTCGTCGTAGTAATTGTAGATCGAATTCGCAAGAGCATCCGCGCCCTCCACATCATTATCACCTATATAGAACTTGTTCTTCGTCTCCAGATAATAATCGATTGCCAGCATGTCATAATTGTATTCACCGTTCTTGTCATACATAGGGAAGCCAAATATCTTCTCGAACTCATCCTCCCTTCCTTCGAACTCGGCAAAAAGAGTATTCGCATCAGCCACCCATCCGCAGCCGCCGCCGGTATAATCCTCAAGCAGCTTCTGGATCTGCTCATCCGTCAGATTCTCATATCCCGGATGCTGACGAATAAACTCGTACAGAGCCAGATCTTTTCCCCAGTCAAACCACAGGAAATGATGCACATCATCATGCTTCTCGAAGTTCATCTGATTGCCGCCGTACTGACCGTCACTGTCGTACAGTCCTGAATCACCGTCCCTCGAGTTATCCGCATTCCTGGACACATTCGCGCCCGATCCTGCGCCCTTCATATTGCCTGTAATATTCGATTCTGCAGTGGTATAAGCTGTGACGATCTGAGTAAGAGCACTCCCCAGCTTATTAAGATTATTAGACTCTTCCATCGTCTGATTCGCCAGAACCTCAAGAGACGGCTTCACCTCCGCAAGGCTCCCGTCCAGTTCTCCCATAATGGAAGTGATCTCCCCCGAGTACTGTCTGAGTTTTCCCGAAGCATTTATAAAAGTGTTGCTATGAGGCCTGATACTGTCAGGCTTGATGCTGAAATGGCTCATGTTCGTAGACTCCTTTTATTTTGGAATATACTGCATTATAACCTATGGAAAAAAGGAATTGTTGATTTTCTGACGAACGGTATCTGAAATCGGACGAATGACACTTTTTTAGGTTTGGGAAAAAAATTTTTGGGCAAAATACGAAGCCCTACCCGGGACGATCCGGGTAGGGCTTCTTTACCTATTTGATTGATGGTGTGTTGTGAAGTTCAAATAGGGTGGAACCTTGTTTAATTATTTTGTAAGCTTCTTAGCGGAGATCTTAACCTTAAAGGTCTTGGTTCCACTGTACTTACCCTTACCTGCAAGAGTAACTGTCATGTTGCCCTTCTTAACGTTGTTTGTATATCCAACGATCTCGAAGTCTTCACCAAGTGTAAGTGCTGTTCCCTTGTATGTTACTGCTACTGCTGCATTAAAGTCATCGTCATCCTCGAATACTACAGGATTTCCTGTGTAATACTTGGTGTACTTCTTAACCTTAAATGCTGTCTTAGCCTTTGCAAAGTCAAGACCAGTTGTAACATCGATGGAAGCAACCTTATCATTAATCTCGGTTACCTTGTCGTTCTTCTTGCTGATTTCAATAGTGTAAGGCTTCTCGCCTTCAAGCTTTCCAGTCACAACTGCTCCGGTCTCATCCTTAACAGTTACTTTGTACTTGCCTGCAGGAATTACGTTGCCCTTAGCGTCGAGCACTGTTGCCTTAACTGCTGTAGCCTTAACTCCGGCTGCTGCTGTTGTTGCAACGATCTCGAACTGAGGATCAGCGGCTTCAAGGTCAAGTGCTGCTACTGTAAATGTAGCTGCTGCTTTAACTGAACCTGAGAAGTTGCCCTTACCTGTAATTGTTACAGATGCGGTGCCGATCTTCTTGTTGTCAACGTACTTAACTGTGAAGTCCTGATTCTGGAGAAGCTCTTCTCCATTCCATGTAGCTGTTGCTGTAGGCTCAGCGCCCTTAGCCTGCCACTGCATCTCTGTAGGATCAAGTGCAACTTCGAGATCCTTGCCATCCTTACCTAATACAAGAGGAGCCTTGGTAATTGTGAAGGATGCAGACTTGGATGTTGCCTTGCCCTTAGCATTGTCCTTACCTGTTACAGTAATCTTAGCTGTACCTGCATTGATGTTGTTAGATACTGTGATAACTGCGTTAGGCTCATCAGAACCACTTAAGTACTTCTCAGCATCTTCATCATATGTATATGTCTTCGAGCCTGAAGCATCCTTAATTGTAATTGATGAAGGATAGATAGGCTTTCCGGTGTATACATACTTCTTAACATCAAGCTTAACGCCCTTAATCTCATCAAGTGCTGCGATTTCTTCTGTTGTAAGCTCTGCTCTGCGATCAACAATCTTGAAGGAAGCTGTGAGTGACTTGCCGGTGTAGTTGCCCTTACCAACGATTGTAATTGTAGCTGTACCAACATTCTTGTTATCCTTAATGGATACTGTGTAATCGGCACCCTTAGCAAGTTCTGTAGCGCCATCATATACTCTGAATACAGGAATGATCTTGCCGCCGGTGTAATCATACTCATCCTTAAGGCCTGCGATTGCAATGTCGCTCTCTTCATCAGAGATCTCGATTACTTCTTCGCTTTCGTCACTGCCATCAAGGAACAGATATGTCTTATCATCCTTAACGTCAGCAGCAGCCTTTGTGCCATCCTTATCAGCCCAGAAGCCTGTAAGGGTTGCTGTTGCAGTAAATGTAACCTTCTTTGTGCTATCGTCGATTGTTGTAGGATCACTTGTTACAGTTGCGAGGTACTCTGTCTTATCCTCAACTGTCTTACCCTGTTTAGCTGATGTATAAGATACAGTGTAAGTGATTGTAGGATATGATGATCCCTTCTTCCAGCTCTCAGGCCACTCTGAGAACTTTACAGTAGGAGCATAACGAACATCGGCTACTGTCGCAGTGTCATCAGAAGCGATCTCATATTCTGTTCCGCCTACAAGGATCTTGCCATTAACTACATCTTTGTCTAAGTACTGAACCATGGAACCATCTTCTCTGAAGAGGTATGTTTTTCCATCAGATGTAGTTGCCAAAGTTCCAACTGTTGCAACGCCATTAGCGTCTACAAAATACTTCTTGCCTTCTACAGTTCTAAATGCACCATTTGTCTCGCCATAAACAAGCAAGTACTTGTCAACCAGATATGACTTTCCATCGCCGTTTGTAAGCTTGATGACACCAGTTCTGAAAGGTAATCCTTCTTCATCAAAGAATACTCTCTGATTTACCTGATGACCACCTGCCTCTGCTTTAACATTACGTGCATCAAGAGTAACTGTGTATGCGCCCTTAGCAGGATCATAGTCTACATATCTGAGAATCTCATCAACTGCTACATCAGTAGGATCTGCAAAATCAGCACCTACAGAAACAAGCTTAAATGTCTTCTTGTAATCTCCTGCAGCAACAGTCACATCTGTATAACCTGCAGTGTTCTCAACTACACCAATGTAGAACTTGTCTACTCTTCGTTGTTGTGTAACAGTAGTGTCTACAATAGCTACTCCGGCAGTAGGAACAGATGTTGCAGCGATAGGTGTATATGGAGTAATAGAAGTAGGCTCACCACTTACCAGTGTATAGAATCCCTTCTTTTCAGGAATAACCTTTATTCCCTTACTTGAATTGTAAGGTTCTACACGAAGGTTAAACTGTTCAAACAGTGCGTTCTTATCTGTCTGATCAAGAACAATGGTTCTTCCTTCTGTAATACCTTCAAATGTAACGTCTGCATCTGCGAAGTTTGCATTAATTACCCTGTCTGTATTCATTGCAAAGAGGAATTCACCAGTCTTAGTAGGAACAGTAACAGCCGGTAAGCTAGCAGTTGCTGTCCATCCGCTAAATGACTTAGCCTCTGTTGTTGATTGTGTATAAGTTGCTGAAATATTATCGACAGCTATCTTCACTTCTCCATCAGCATTCAAGTCTTCTTCGAATACCTTTACAGGATAAGGAATAGGATCTCCTTTAACATCAGTATATGCTTTTCCGTTAACAAGGATTTCTTTGACGTCTCCAGGATCTCCAAAAGTTCCGCCTAATTTCTCAGCAAATGTTACTGTTCTGTATGTACGAACCGGAATCTCAGCTTTATAATTACTTACAGTTGCGCTGTTCATTGTTGCTATAACTTTTCCTTCAGATGATAATACATTAGCTGCAGTTACAGTAACAATCTTTCCATATCCGTCATCTTCATTGAGTGCTGAAGGAGCAGCAATAGGTGAACCAACAGGATTTACGCCATCTCCTATAACCTCACCATCTCCTGTAAATGCCCAGCTTACAATATCAGATACAGCTACACCGTTCTTCTCAGCACGGATAATAAACTTATCAGTTGCGCCAGCGTGTACATCAAGTGATGTAAGTTTCGTCTTTCCGTCTTCTGCATAGAATACGAATCTAAATCCTTCATCTTTAACTGTTACATCAAATGACTTGGTTTCAGCAGCTTCTACACCCTGAGAGTCTTTGATTCCCATTGTAATAGTTGCTGTTCCTGTTGCAAGAGGTGTCAGCAGTAAAGGAACATTATCTCCTGAAGGAGTTCCTACCTCTACTTTAAGAACAGAAGAATTGGTAGATGTAATAACAACATCACTCTTAGCTAAACCATGATTTCCACCATTTTTCTTAACTGTTACATTAAGAGCTTCTTCAATCTGTCCTACATAATAGTTAGGAATGCTTGTTGGCTTTGTAATTACATATGCAGGAGCATCAGTAACTGCAAAACTTGCTGCACCAGTAAATGGTGTTGTTGTAGTCTGCATTTTAAACACATCTGTTCCAACAGTATACTTTACTACAAGAGGCACACTTGCTATGGGTGAAACACCAGTAAGTACTCTCTTATTTGAACTTATTGTCAACGCTGCCTTCTCATCAGTCGTAGCACCTGCAGCATACTCAACACTAATACCCTCTTCAACATAGGCATCTGAATAGATAATCTGTCCTGCGGACATTCCATCATATTGCTGATCATCAGCAGGCAATAATGCATCAGCTGCTAACGCTGTCTCAGATAGCATAACTGTTGCTGTTCGAACTTTTCCGATAAGAGGTATAGTACCCGTAGCGCTAATTGTACCTGCCTGGTCATTACTTCCATCCCAACCAGCTACGAGAGCACCATATGTTACTACTCCATCCTCATCAATTTCCTTATTGTTCTTGTTATATATTCCCTCAAGAACATACTTGTCTTCCCACTGTGCTGTTATTGTTGTAGTTGTAGCAGTAGGAACTGTAAACTCATCACCTGGTGCGTAATGATTTCCACCTGATGTAAATCCTACAAGTACTCTGTTAGATGCTGTTGTAGTTGCCAGTTGTTCCTTTGTAGGAAGTTTGATCTTCGATCCTGCAATGACACCAGGTCTTACACGACCAGTTTCAACTCCGCCACTCAGATACTGAACATCAGTATACTCAGTGAGGTATCCTGTAAGCTTCTGTACAGTAACAACAGTCTGATTCTTATCGTCCTTGTATGTGTTCTCTGAATCGGTCAATACAAAGATAAGGTCAGTTGCTGCAAAAGAATCATTGACTGTGAAATAAACAGGAGCTGAAGGTACAATTACACCATTAACTGTGAGTGTAGGAGCAAATGCTGCATAGATAATGGCATTACTGTTAGTCTTATCAATACCAGTCTTAAGACCAGCCTTTATGGTGTATGTTCCATTTGCACCAGAAACAGTCGCATATTTCTTTGAATAAAAATCAGAAGTCTTTCCAAATGCATTAAAATCTGAAGTATCTGCAGTACCATAGCCGTTTATGATAGCTGTATCATCTGCAAATACAACATTTGTTACTTCCTTAACTCTAGGATTTGCTTTTGCAAGCTCAGTTGCAATCTCATACTCTGTATCAAGATTAGCTGCAGTTATTGCCGAACCCAATGCTGTCTTCTCAAATACACGATAAGATACGGTTGCTTCGCTCATGAGGCCACTCTTCTGAAGAGCAATACCTGCATCTGATCCTTCACCATCGGCTACCTCTGTCTGGCCTAAGTATTCGGAACCATTCTTAACGCTTACCTTAGGAACAACGATATAACCCAAAGTCTTATCTACGTATTTAATGTTTGTTTTCTTTGTAACCTTTGTTCCATCAAACAATGTGATTTTTGCGGTCACTTCAATGTCTGAAATGTCATCGGATAGAACAGCTGCGGAACTAATAGTTGCCTGTTCGTCACCACCGGTAGCTAATGTATAAAGAGCCGCAACAGCTCCTGTTTGATCAGGAGTCGCAGACCACTTAATTGAATCAATCGCCGATGTAACAGTTCCTGCAGAATAAAGAATGTTACCTAAATCAACCCACTTGCCTGTGCGTCCACTCTTACCTTCTACTGTAAAGAAGGGATCAAGGGAACCTGCTTTATTGTAAGTTGTTATTTCAGTTGCATCAGCTGCATCGTTTCCCGCAACAGAAGGCCAGTTTGCTGCAGCATCTGCAACAACCTTAATCTGATAATCGGTATATGCTTCATTAACTGTCAGAGGTAATGTTGCTGTATAACTATCGGTATTATATGCACCGTCACGTTTTGTAGCAGTGGCAACAATACTATCTGTTCCAGTTTTGAATGGCTTGTATATAGTACTTCCTGATGGATTAGAATCATAGTATGTATACAACTTACTGTCGCCGTCTGTAAAATCTGCAATCTGTCCCTTAGCTGCTTCATCCTTAACTACTTCCCAATTAACTGCATCAGGTGTTAAAGCACTAGGATTTGCAGGAGATGTAGCAGGAGCTGGACTAAGCTTATTCCCATCCATAACAATCTTTGTGCTTGGATAGAAGTCAACGCTTAATGTTTCATCTTCAAATTGTGCCAATGTAAGTGACTGGCCTAAAAGTTCTGTTGCCTTTTCATTTACACTATCTTTAACATAGTTATTGGGTGTTCCATTGAAATATGCAACAAAATCCTTACCATATTCATGGTTGGTAACAGTTGATACTACGAAGAAGATATTATTGGTCACAACTGATGAATTAAGTGAACCATTTCCTGCATCAGTAATGTTTACCTGTGTTCCAGATGTATAATCCTCACTGCCATTTCTTGAAGCAGCTGCATAATAGCTTATCTGCATACCATCAACTGCTGGCTTGAAATCATCAATCTCTACATTGCTAGCTGTGGTCTCAACTCTGAAGTATAGGCTAGTATTTGCGCGAATCTCTGTGCCTACTGTCGGATCAAGTTCAACTTCCTTGCCCTCAATAGTTACATATACTTTTGCCTTTGAATTCCGTGGACCATATGCATTGAATACAGCAACTTCTGTTGCTTCAATAACAATATCGTCAGTTACTCCTGCCTGAGTACGGTAAATAGAATTATTTACCTTGATAGCAGAAGTTTTTGTTCCCGATTCACCTATTGTATATGAAACAGAGGATATTGTGTTGCCCGCACTGGGAGTTACTTGGAAGTATAAGATTTCTCCATCAGTTGCAAGAGCCTGAGTAGTACCCGGATTATCATCAATGGTTGTCCAAGTAGTATCATCACTTCTTACTTTAATGGTACTCGGAATAGCTGGATCTGTATTCTTAACAGATACATTATGCTTCTGTCCAACCGAAACAGTTGCAATATTCAATGTAATGGTATCTGTAATATTTGAGATTGTATATACTGTCTCACCATTCTTGGCAGATGTTGTAGGTGCAAGGTCTCTTGTTCCATTTCCAAGACGATATGTTACAGCATTCTCATCAGCTAATGCATAACCTGGTTTTGTTGCTATTGTGAAACTATATGCTGAACCAGTCTTAACATCTTCGTGAGCTGTATAATCAAATTCAGATCCGTCCGCATTAAAAATGCTATATTCAGCAGGCTCAGTTGTAGGGCCTAGTACTGTTTCTGTTGTATAAGCAGTAACAGTAACATTTCCTGTAAGAGCTGTATCATCAATAGTATATGGATTACTAAGCTCAACTTCTTCATGTCCAGCTACTTTGTAATAAGCTTTGCCAATTTTTCTAAAGCCTGAAGGGTCAACTCCAGTCTGTGCATTGGCAGCCTTCTTTACAGAAGGAGCTACTGTAAGATCATCAGCAGTTGCTTCTCCATAAGCTACGAATGTCTTGTTGTCCTTATCCCAAGTTGTACCAGTTACTGTAAACTTGATAAGGTCTGTATCTGTAGCTGTCAAAGTATACTTCTTGATCTGATGCTCGTCCTTGCCAAGAGTAATCTTTATAGTGTAGTGATTTGAAGCTGCGTAAGTTATAACGTTATTAGCAACGTAAAGAGTCTTGGTTATAGGAGATGGACTTCCAGTAAGAGTCGCACTACCAGAAATTCCCCACGAAGATGCATCAGCTAAAATAACTTTACCTGTTCCAGGAACTGCATCTGTGGCACCTGCTCCGTCTACATCATAGGTCATACCAGGAAGAAGTCCTGATCCATCAGCTGCGAAAGAAGCTTCCACAGCACTATAAGATTTATCAATAGTTCCATCTGGCTTGATTACTTCTAATTTAATGTCAGTGGCCTGAATTCCACCAGCAGCAATCGTCGCCTTGTCACCGCCGTTTATGATTCCGTTATTACCAGCAAGCTGTAAGCTGTAATCGCCAGCTATTGGCGCTTTATATGCACTAGGAACCAGGGTATTAAGATTATATTTTCCACCCTTTTCTACGGTTACAGGATATTTTCCAGGAGCAGCATTGGCAACATTGATTGCGAGCTCAACCGCATACTCTGTTGAATCGTCATCATGTAGCGCCCAACTACCATCCTTTAGAAGCATTCCACCAAGAACCTTCTCTTGAAGGAAAGATGCTGGGATTGTAATAGCAACAGAGCCATCCTCATTTTCTTCGCCTAAAATATAGCTCGTTGTATCGTTTTCTATTTTGTATCCAGGCTGTGTCTCATCATCAGCACCGTCCTGATGTTTTACTACTCCGTTGAAATTTTGATAACTCAGTGTGACAGGTGCTGTATCAGTAATCGAATACGTGGAAGCCGGAACAAGATAAAATACATGATCTATGTCAGATGTAAGGTACCCGGTTCCACTAGTGATTGCATTTCCATAACTGTCTCCAACCTTCCTTCGGAGTGTAAGATTTGATCCCACAGTTAATCTAATAGGAATATCATTATAGGTTTCAAATTCTGCATCCTCTTCATCCTCAGCAAAGGACACTTCCTCTTCAGTCTCTTCATCGAGAACAATTTCCTCTGCATCAGAAATAGCCCCTGTTTCCTCAAGGTCTTCTTCAACGACCTCTTCTTCCAGGAGCTCAACATCTTCTTCAGGCAAATCGCCGCCTCCGCCGTCATAGGCAAGGGCAGGAATACCCGAAGTCAGTGCTACTGTTGCTGACAAGGTAAAGCTCATCAGCCTTCCAAATAGCTTACTTCTCATATTTAGTTTCTCCTTTCACACACACATTTCGGCCATTTCAGCTTAATGGCCATTGTCTAGAATCGCCGGCTCGCAAAAACAATTCGATCTCGTCCCTAGACACAAATTGCCTCGTCCCTTACGAGCTGCTACACATCAATTATCGTAAACGCCACCACCAAATACCATTAACGAAATACAAAATATATATAAACAAATCATAAAATATTTTCCTCACTCCGCTCTGCGCCTGCTTTCCGCCCCCATCTCCCAATTTCTAAAGAATCTATAAATCCGAAAATTTCGGGGTTATCTTAATTAAATTTCGATAATTTTTCTCCCCTCCCCCTCCCCACCCCATTTTTTCCCCTCCCCCTCCCGAATTATATCCACTTCATCGCTTTACCCTGCCAAAGTACCTGTCACTTCATCCCCCTAAAGTGCCTGTCACTTCACCCCACGAAAAAAGCCCCCGGAGCATCACGCGCCGAAGGCTTCAACTAAAATCAATTATTTACAAATACTTTTTTGCCTCTTCCTGCTTTAAATCATACTGCTTAATTATCGCATCCAGCATCTCTTCATCTGAGTGGCCCAGGTCCCTAAGAATAGCAACGGTTTTCCTGATTCCATCTGCCACAAACAACTCTTTTACCTCAGCTTCATTGTATTCTGTATCCAGCATACCTTCCACCTCTTTTCTATGTGCCATTAGGAATTCCCTGATTTGAAAATCCTTAGGCATATCTTCCAACGCCTTATTCACTGCTGCCTTAACCATAATCCTTATCAATAAGCTCCCTGATCAGCTTCAACTGATATTCCGGATCATTTGCCGCCTTGATTATATCATCATTCCTGCCAGCAGCCGCCAAAGCACAATTCAGCTGATTAATAATATCTATACCGAGCTTTACACCCTTCTTCTCTCCTATCTGCATGCCCTGCTCCAAGCTGATCTCTTTTGCTTCCTCAACCACAGCCTGCAAATGCCGCTGTGCACTATATCCCAGAGCTCCCATCCTGATGACCTCCTTCCGGTACTCAATGAAGAAATCCTTAAGAACATCATCCTTTATGCACTCATCGATAGCTTTTCCGACAGCCTTCTCTATCAAGACATTTCTCTTATCATTCTCTATGGTCAATATCCCATTTCGATTTTGTGCCAAAGATGCTTCTTCTATATATTTTCGCACTTTAGCCACAAAAATGCTATATTCTTTCAGGCTCTTCAACCTTATTTATCATCAATTTATATCAATTCGATTCTCAGTTTTTTTCCTAATCCCTTCGCCAACTCGTTCAGCGTAGTAAGTGTCGGTACACATACACCCTTTTCAATTCGGCTGATATTCGACTGCCGCACGCCGGATTTTTCCGCCAATTCCTTCTGTGTCATATTATTCTCAATTCGTGCAGAAATCAGCATCCTTTTAATCTGATACTCAAGCTCGGTTTGCTCCCACGCTTTTGCGAATTCAGGATCTTTGAGTTCTTCATTTAACAACTCATCAATATCTCCCATCCTTAATCCTCCTTTCGTAATCTGACCGATACTTCTTGGCTAGGGCTATCGCGCTCCGAGGGGTCTTTTCTGTCTTTTTTATAAGCCCGTTTGTCACTATCGCTTTATCTCCTACTGTAAAGAAATATAGGCATCTGGCAATATCTTTGCCTTGAATTGACCTTAGCTCAAAAATGCCATCCTCCAGCATTTTCGAATCCGGCTCTGATAAGCTTGTTCCGAATTCTTCAAGCAATTTGGTACTCCGTATGACTTTTGCCTTAAGCTTATTGTCTTCAATGGATTTGATGAATATACCTGCGGGTTTTGTTCCATCTTCCAATTTATAGAACTCTACAATCATTTATTCCTTTCTGGGAATATTTTACTCCCTGATAGTTTTCCAGTCAACGTTTCCAGTCAATCCACGCATGGCGCCAGTTATAGGGATTGTCCGGCGATTACGCCTCCTTGCCACAGACTGTGACAACCTGCTCTGAAAGTGGGGTCTGACCCCAATTCACAGTTTAGACACAATTACCATTTTCGGAACCCCAGATATTTCCTGGACTCCAGCCCATTCCACCCCCAAATTGGGGTCAGACCCCAATTTTTCACTTTTCTCCGCTAAAATGCCTGTCACTTCACCCCACGAAAAAAAGCCCCCGGCACTCACGCGCCGAGGACTCCACCATCCACATCAATTATTTCTTTTTCTTAAGCTCTTCATTCTCCGCCAGCAGTTTCGCTATCATTGCATCCTTGCCAGCTATCTCAGCATCCTTGTCCGCAATGGCAGCATTTGCACTATCAAGCGCCGCCTTCGTATCATCAAGTTCATCCTGCAGCTCATCAATCATATACTTCACCGTATTTCGATCCATAATCCTAAGCTCTTCAGAGAACATTCCCATCACCCTCTCCACATTTAAACACATGTTGTACAGGTCCTGATACAGAGACTTGAAATACGGATATTCCTTGATAAGCCTTATGATATACTCAGGCTCATCACAGCCAAGGAAGGTCAGCCACGCTTCAAACTCTCCGTCTATCTTACCTTTATTATGAAGTTTATCCAAATAATTATCAACGGGAATAAAAATAATATTTTGAAGCATATTGAGTTTTAGACCGGAATCCGATTCTGCTGTAAAAGTGTGAATGAAGACATCAATGAACTTCTTGAACTCAGCAGGACTTTTTTCCATGAAAACAATAGTATATACCGGACATATATCCTTGTAACTGAACTTTTCTTTGCGCTCATCACGGACACGCTTATATTGCCTAAGTAGCAAATCTGCGGTATAGCATGATGCCCTTTCTCCTGTAAAAGTAAGCCCGATCTTCTGGATTTCGATGTTTGCAATTGACCCGTCTTCCAGCTCCACAACGATATCCGTTATCACAAGCGACAGTTCATCGCCGATACGGGAATTGTCATTGGGAAGAGGATATTTTACCTTGACCTTTCTTTTCAAAATAATACTAAGAAGCTCCGAAAGCCTGTCCGGTGTTGTCTCAGGATTAAGAATCTCCTTGAAATAGCTATCATACAGAAGTTTGCAGCCTCTTGCTCCAGAGCAGATGTCAAGAAACCTCTCTTGCTGATCCGTGGGCCATTTCTCAAATATGGTACTGAGTTCGGACCTGCTCTTTATTTCAGCCAGGATCTGCGACCTGGATCTGATCATCGGAAAAAATTGTGATAAGTTATTGTTTTGCATAGTATTCCTTTCTGCCGGATATTTTCTTTTTTCCAAGACAAAACACTCAGCCCACAGGTTTGAAGACAGTCCCCTAAAAAAGAGTGACCTTAAGAAAGCACAGAAACAGCCATATGTGCGTCATGGCTCGTGCGTGGTGGTGGGTAATGACAATCCCCATGGGCCTTGTGTTTGAAAGACACTCATCATGCCGGAAAAAAATGATTTGCAGCGAATTGGACACGCCGTCAGCATGATAAGTTACTCACGATGGAGTAGATTGCATTTTTGCTTTTTTTATATCCAAGAACTAATTCTAGCAGCAAATTCTTAAGATTTACCATCGAAAATTCTTAAGAAATGCGAAAGATTGTGAATTTTAGGACACATTTTACTTTACTAAAGTGGGGTCTGCCCCCAATTCACAGTTTAGACACAATTACTATTTTCGGAACCCCAGATATTTCCTGAACTCCAGCCCATTCCACCCCCAAATTGGGGTCAGACCCCAATTTTCCACTTTTCTCCGCTAAAGTGCCTGTCACCATAAACTACCGAATATCAAACACTTCCGCATAATCTGTCCGTTATCTGTCAGTCACTTTTTTCAAATGTGTCTGTTAACTCTCCGAACCCATTTAAACGTGATATCGTCCGTGATAACTTAGCATACAGTTAGATGAGGAGGAGAAATATGGAAAAACTGTATCCCTTAACTGCCGCCCAGAACATGCACTACAACTGGATCAGGCAGTATCATACCCAGCAGGTATCCGGGCTTAGCATCGTTGCGGCGGTGCAGCTTGAGCTGGATTTTGGCCTGCTTCACAAATGTATCAATGAAGAGACAAAAAGATATGACTGCCTCAATCTTCGTTTTACCGAGCCTGATGAAAACGGGGAGATTCGGCAGTATTTTAAGCGAAAGGTCCTAAAGAACATCAAGATTCTGAATCTGTCCTCCATGAGCCTGGAGGAAGCGGACAATGTGCTGCAGACTATGGCCTACGATGCTTTGGATGGAAATGATAGGGCTATGTATGAGTTCCTGATGGTTATGTTGCCGCAGGGGTTCAATGGTTTTTTTGTCCACTTGGATCATAGACTCCTGGATTCCTGCGGTCTGGCGGTGATGGTTAAGGATATTATGGCGCTGTACGCGCACTACGCTTATGGAAAAGACTATCCTGAGGAGCTGGCGCGCTTTGAGCAGATGCTGGCGGTGGACCTTGCGAAGGCTTCGAATGTTAAGAGGCGTGCGAGAGATGAGGCGTTCTGGCAGGAGCAGATGGATAAGTACGGGGAGCCGCTTTACTCCGATATCACAGGCCCCGGTGTGCTTGAGGCGTCCAGGAAAGCTCATGGTGATCCTTCGCTTCGGGCGGCGGACATTGAGACGGAGAACCTTTTTGTGGCGGTGAAGGATTATAAGCTGGAGCCGGAGGCCACTCGGAGGGTCCTGGATTTTTGCAGGGAAAAAAGAATTTCTTTTAACAATCTGCTGCTTCTTACCATGCGAAGCTACCTGTCCAAGGTAAACGGCGGTCAGGAGGACATCACCATCGAGAGTTTCATTGCCAGACGAGCCACCAGGGATGAGTGGACGAGCGGCGGGAGCAGGACGATTATGTTCCCCTGCAGGACGGTCATAAGCGGCGATACGAGTTTCCTCGATGCGGCGATGCAGATTCAGGCTACGCAGAACAATATCTATCTTCACAGCAGCTACGATCCGGAGCTCATAAGGAAGGCTCTGCGCAAGCGTTATGGCACTCCTAAGGACACGACCTACGTTAGCTGCTACCTGACTTACCAGCCTCTGCAGGTGGACGCCGATGCCCTGGATCTGTCGGGAATTCCGCTCTACTTCAAGTGGTTCGCCAATGGCGCTGCCACCAAGAAGGTGTACCTGACGGTCACTCACACTCAGGACGGCGGCCTGAATTTTTCCTACCACTACCAGACTGCTGCGCTCTGCGAGCACGACATGGAGCTGTTCTACTACTACATGATGCGAATTATGTTCGCCGGGATCTCCGATCCCCTTGCGGCTATCGCCGCAATCCAGATTGGGGTCTGACCCCAATTCACACTTTAGACACAATTACCCTTTTCGCAAATGCCGATATTTCCTGGCCTAGCGGATATTCTGCACCAAAATTGGGGTCAGACCCCAATTTTTTACAAACGGGAGGAGAAAAAATGAAAAACGAAAAACAGTTCAAAGAATTCCTATCACAGTACTGCACCCTCACCCCTGAGGAAATGACCAACGACATGCGCCTCGTAGAGGACCTCGGCCTTAGCTCCTTCGACTTCATGTCCCTTCTCGGCGACATGGAGGACAACTTCGACGTGGAGCTAAACATCGACAACATCAGCGACATCACCACCATCGGACAGGCCCTCGAGTTCATCGGCGCCGCCCGCCGTACCGCCTGAGCCGGGTAAGGAGGAAGACTATGGAAACCATCCGTGAACTCCTTGATTTTTGCGCCCAGAATTACCCCACCATCCCGGCTCTCAAATGGCCCACTAAGGACGGCGTATCCGAAATCACCTACAGGAGCTTTGCCGCAAACGTAGGGAGCCTACGCAGCGCCCTCAATTCCGAAGGCTTCTGCCAAGACCACATCGCCCTCGTCGGCTACAGCTCAGAGCCCTGGATCGAAGCCTTTTTTGCCATAACTTCGGGAAAAAACACCGCCGTCCTCATCGACCCGCTTCTTCCCGATGAAGAGATTGCAGACCTCATCGCAAGGTCCGACAGCGCTGCTATTTTCCTTGATCCCACCAAACAGGATCTGGCAAAAAAGCTCACCGCCGCCTGCCCCAAGCTCCACAAAACCTACAACCTGAGCACCCTAAGCTCTCTCCGCGCCGAGGCCCCAAAAGCCACATCAGTAGCCGGCCCCGCCCCGGCCGACCTCGCCATGATAATCTTCACCTCCGGCACCACCGGCAAGAGCAAAGGCGTCATGCTGACCCAGAAGAACCTCCTAAGCAACGTTGAAGCTGTGGAATACGACTCTTTCCCCGGCCGCGTCGTCCTTAGCGTCCTTCCCGCTCACCACGCCTACTGCCTCGTCATGGACTACCTCAAGTGCCTCTCCCTGGGCTCCACCGTCTGCATCAACGACTCTTTTCTCCACATGGTCAAAAACATGCAGCTCTTTAAGCCCGAAGTCATGCTCATGGTCCCCATGATGATCGAGACCATCTACAAAAAACTCGGCAGCGCCGCCAAACTTCTGCCAAAAAAGGTCGTGGCAAACAAAGTCTTCGGTGGCCGCCTCACCACAGTTTTTTCCGGTGGAGCGCACTTAGATCCCTTTTATATCGATAAATTCAAAGAATTTGGCGTAAACATCTACCAGGGCTACGGCATGAGCGAGTGCTCCCCCGTCATCAGCACCAACACCCCCACCGCCAACAAACCAGGCTCCGTGGGAAAACTCCTCCCCAACGCCCAGGTCCGTTTTGAAAACGGCGAGATCCTCGTCAAGAGCACCAGCCTCATGAAAGGCTACTACAACATGCCCGCCGAAACCGCCGAAGCCCTTGAAAACGGCTGGCTCCACACCGGCGACAAAGGCTACCTTGACGATGATGGCTACCTTTTCATCAACGGCCGCGTCAAGAACCTGATCATTTTGTCAAACGGCGAAAACGTCTCCCCCGAGGAAATCGAGAACAAACTCGCCCTCTATCCCCTCGTTGAAGAAGTCGTCGTAACCGGCGATGGCACCGGCCTCACAGCCAGAATCTACCCGGACAAAGAACTCGCATCAAAAAAGAAAATGGACCCTGAGAAGCTGGAAAAAGAGCTCCAAAAGGTCCTTGATGATTACAACAAGCAGGTGCCCACCTATCGACGGATTGCCCATCTCATCATAAGAAACAACCCCTTCCGTCGTAACACCACCCGCAAAATCCTGCGCCAGTACGCCGCTGAAGACATCCCTGCGCAAACTTTAGTTAGTTAAAGTGACAGGCACTTTGCTAGCCTAAAGTGACAGGCACTTTAACTAACTAAAGTGCCTGTCACTTACTCAGTCCCGGCAATATCCCCGTCACAAAAACCTGCGTCAGAATATCCGCGATCTTATCCTCCGACGCATCAAACCCCGACGTAGACCACTTGTGCAGCACGCCGATGGTACTGCCGATCCCGGACGCAATGAAATACGTCGCGCTCTCACGATTCCGAATATGATAGGACTCATCATCCGTAACCTGCCGCATATACCTGTCGAACATCAGCAGCATTTTTTCAAAAAAAGCATCTCCCCTGCTGCTGTCAAGAAGCGTCGCCAGGAAGGGATTCTCCCTGGTGTAGTTGCAGATCGCAAGGAAAAAAGACTTGCAGATGGCCCTGTCGTCCTTCGGATGAAAGCTCTCCATCAGACCAAAGATATTCTCAATCGTCTTCTCCTCCGCCGCAGCCACGAGGGCCGGCACGTTCTCGTAGTGGTTGTAAAAAGTGCTCCTGACCAGCCCCGCTTTTTTGACCACATCCGCCACTGTGATCCTGTCGATCTCTTTCTCCTTAAGAAGCAGGAAAAAAGCATCGAAAATCGCATCTTCAGCTGTTGCGTATCTTTCGTCCTGTTCGTTCACCTAAATTTCCCCCTGTAAAACAAGCCGCATATCGCACGCAGCATGCTCGCGCCGAGCGCGGTTGCATTTATGCAACATATACCTTACGCGCGAGTGCGCATCCATAGCGGAGCGTTTTTTGTTTAATAGGAAATTCGGAGGAATTTCCT
>NZ_ATVS01000051.1 GCF_000420845.1 Butyrivibrio sp. AE3009
TCAGACTGTAGACAAAGTCCACGGCATTTGCCGTGGATTTTTCTTTATAAAAGTGCCGGAAACTCAGTATTTATCTGGGCTTGAGGCACTTTTTCTGATATAATAGAAGTATCAAAGTTGGGGATGGGGATTGCCTTTATGATGACTTCTAATACCGAAAGAAAGCGTGAACAAATGCAGTTTGTGAGCATGGACGATCTGGTTCCACAGGACCACATGCTCAGGCTTATTGATAAAGCCATCGACTGGTCATTTATATATGATCTTGTTGAAAATAAGTATTCTTCAGACATGGGCAGACCCAGCATGGATCCTGTCACTCTCATTAAAATCCCTTTCATCCAGTATCTATACGGAATCCGCAGCATGAGACAGACTATCAAGGAAATCGAAGTCAACGTTGCATACAGATGGTTCCTGGGCCTGGAACTTAACGAGCCCGTCCCGCACTTCTCAACATTTGGAAAGAACTATACAAGACGTTTCAAGGACACAGACCTCTTTGAGCAGATATTCCAGCGTATTCTCGAAGACTGCTACCGCTTCAAGCTTGTTGATCCTACTGCTGTCTTTGTAGATGCCACTCATGTAAAAGCCAGAGCAAACAACCGTAAGATGCAGCATAAACTGGCAAAGCAGGAAGCACTGTTCTATGAAGAAATGCTCAGGAAAGAAATAAACGAAGACAGAGCTGAGCACGGCAAGAAACCTCTTAAAGATAAAGATGATGATAATGATAAAGGCACAGGTGGGCATGATGATTTCAGTGATTTTACAGACGATGTGCCAAAGGATACCAAGAAAGTAAAATGCAGCACTACCGATCCTGATAGTGGATGGTTCCACAAAGGTGAACACAAGAATGTATTCGCATACGGTATAGAGACTGCCTGTGATAAGAATGGATGGATTCTTGATTATACAGTTAATCCAGGCAATGAGCATGACAGCCGTACATTCAAAGGGCTATACGATAAGATTAAGGATATTGGTGTTGAAACTATCGTTGCAGACGCAGGCTATAAGACGCCGGCCATAGCAAAACTCCTCATAGATGATGGCATCAAACCACTTCTCCCATACAAGCGTCCAATGACAAAGAAAGGATTCTTTAAGAAATCTGAGTACGCATACGACGAATACAATGACTGTTATGTATGCCCTAATGATCAGGTACTGGAGTATTCAACAACAAATCGTGATGGATACCGGGAATACAAGAGCTGCGGAAAGGTCTGTGAAAGCTGTCCATATCTCGAGCAGTGCACACTCAGTAAAAACCATGTAAAGCTTATAACTCGTCATATCTGGGAAGATTACATGGAAGAATGTGAGGATATAAGGTATACAGAAGGAATGAAGGATCTCTATTCTCACAGAAAAGAAACAATAGAGAGAATCTTTGGAACAGCTAAAGAGAACCACGGATTCAGATATACGCAGATGTATGGCAAGGCGCGGATGGAAATGAAGGTCGCGCTTACCTTTGCGTGTATGAATCTGAAAAAGCTTGCAAGAATCAAGCATGAATGGCGGTTAGAGATGGCCTGATAGAGGCCGTTTCTATCCTTTATTATCAATAAAACACTCGCGAAAAAGAAAAATGGTCTTGAGAGCTACGCTCTCAGGACCATTTTGTCTACAGTCTGAGAACTCCAAGGCGCATGCCTTGGAGTTCTTTCTGACTTCTGTTATGATTTTTCTAGGTTACGATATGTTTTTTGCATGATGAGGAAGGATTAAGACATGTACAGAACAGCCGTTATTGGTGTTGGAAATATGGGAAGCCGTTACGCATCAATTCTGCAGGACGGACTTGTTGTATAGGCTCCAAGGCTGATGCTTTGGGGCTTATTTTTGTGCCAATATTTTGATGATTTTTTGACTTGCATTTTTGAAATTCCGTGCTATTATTTATATTCTGTGCGTAAAAAACAATTTTATTTAAAAGGAAATATCGTAATATGACATTCGCAATAGTAAACATAATGATTTTTGTAATTATATACCTTACACTCTGTGCAATATTTGCAAGATCAATGGGACTTGTTAAGTGCATTGATCCCCAAAAAGCATATCAGAAGGAGAACCGCAGACATTTTCTTGATGGTTACAAGAAATGGAAAAGCGAAGAATACATAATCAAATCTTTTGACGGTTATGAGCTTCATACAACCTATATTCCATCAGCAGTTCCATCCAATAAATTCGTCATCCTGGTTCATTCATCAACTTACTGTAGGATCGGAGGAATCAAATACTTTAACATATTCAGAAAAATGGGATATAACGGAATTCTCTTTGATCTTCGTGGTCATGGTGATAACAAGAAGTCTCCGTCAACATGGGGAATCAAGGAAAGCAAGGATCTTCTCTGTGTAATAAATGATACTGTTGAACGTTTCGGAGATGATATCAAGATCGGCGTCCATGGCGAGTGCCTTGGAGGCGTAACTGCCCTTACCGCGCTTAAGTATCATCCTCATATCTCTTTTGTTATTGCTGACAGCTGCTACAATTCACTTTATTCACTTCTGTGCAAACTCGCTCAGCAGATGGCACATGTATCACCTGTACTTTTTGATCCTGCAGTTATCTTTTTCAAGCTAATGTTTGGATTTTCTTATAAAGAGATTTTTACAAAAGACAGCCTTAGAGGCAACACAGTTCCGATTTGCTTTATCCAAGGCGACAGCGACTGCGTTGTACCTGTAGATGATACTATGGAACTTGAAAATGCAACTAAAGGTTACAGTGAAATGCACATATTTGAAGGTGCTGATCATACCCGTAACATCATTGCTGACGCAGATCGTTATGAGAAAATTATCAAGAACTTTTTATACAGAGTAAGATGCATGGAGCATGCAGCATAAGCGCATAGCTTCATAACATAATAATCGCTGATACTTAAGCTCCAAGGCTGATGCTTTGGGGTTTTTTCCTGTCATAAAAAAGGCCTGAAAAAAAAGTGCATGAATACTGGGACTGGAGCCTACAACTACAATGAATCTTTTGAAATGCTGATAAACACTGGGAGCTTTAAGCGGAAGTTATAGTACAGTTAACGGTGTAGCCTAGAATCAGAAGAAAAGCATACAGGGGCTCAGAGGTACCGTGTTTAGAGAAAGAGAGGACTTTGAGATGATATTTTTAACCATTTGTATGGCACCGGTAATGTTTGTGCTTTGGGCAATAGGCCAGACCATTGCGGCATTAGTACGTATTTTCAAATTTGATATCACATGCTCTTCTGTAAAAAAGAAGAATCCGACTCTGTATCGGAATCTTAAGAATGAAGAAGCCAGAATAATGAATAATGGTAGAAGCTGGTACTGGATTATTCATCATCATGACAAATGACTTATGCCCCAGATTGCCGTTTCTGTTGATATGTCTGTGCAGGCCTCTGACTTTTATGAAGTCAGGGGCTTGATTTTTTGAGGGATAGTATTATAATAAAATTGTGCACGATTAAATATAACAAAATATATAATTAAAGATAGAGCGAAAAAGACTAACTATTAAAGAAAGTCAAGGAGGAAAAAGATGATCTACGATTACAAAGTAACTACAGGAACTGGAGAAGAGCTTGATCTTGCTGGCTACAAAGGAAAGGTTATCCTTGTTGTAAACACAGCTACAGGTTGCGGTTTTACACCTCAGTACAAGCCTATAGAAGAGCTCTATGAGAAGTATCATGATAAGGGGCTTGAGGTTCTTGATATTCCTTGCAACCAGTTTGGTGGACAGGCCCCGGGAACTGACGATGAGATCCATGAGTTCTGCACACTTCATTACAATACAACATTTCCTCAGATGAAAAAGGCTGATGTGAATGGGGAAAACGAGCTTCCTCTTTATAAATATCTCAAGTCACAGAAGGGATTTGAAGGCTTCCAGGATCATCAGTACAGAGAAGTGCTTGAGAAGATGTTTGCAGAAGCAGATCCTGAGTGGGACAAGAAGCCTGACATCAAGTGGAATTTCACCAAGTTTGTAGTAGACAGGGAAGGTAACGTGGTTGCACGTTTTGAGCCTACTGCCGATGTGGCAGATGTTGAGGCTTGTATCAAATCTCTTCTTTGAGATTTGGCGCGGAGAACTGTTAAGAGAAAGGGGAGTTCACAATGGAATTCAAAGACGTAGTAAAGAACCGTTATTCATGCAAAAAGTACAGCGAGCGAAAGGTAGACAGGGCAAGGCTAAATGAGATCCTTGAAGCAGGGCGCCTGGCTCCTACAGCCAAGAATCTTCAGGAGCAGCATATCTATGTTGTTGAGTCAGAAGAGAATCTGGCTAAGATCGATAAGGCAACACCTTGCCGCTATGGCGCTCCTACGGTACTTGTTGTAGCTTTTGATAAGAATAATGTATTTACATATCCGGGTGGTAAAAGAGATTCCGGAATTGAGGATGCTTCTATCGTGGCAACTCACCTTATCCTTGCTGCAGCAAACGAAGGAGTGGACAGCTGCTGGCTCAATTTCTTTGATCCCGAAGCACTGGCAAAAGACCTTGGCCTTCCGGAGAATGAAGAGATTCTGATGCTCCTGGACCTTGGCTATGCTGCAGAAGGAGCCGGACCACTTGATAATCACAACAGCAGAAAAGAACTGTCAGAGACGGTGACATACATGTGATAAATTCGTGCCATGTTTTGGTTTGAATACCGTCACATGGCATTTTTAATGCGGTGGGTGTCTATAGTAGATGCTCACCGTTTTTTGGTGGGGGACGCCTTTTTAGGGTTTTTTAGATGGGGCATGATAGCTCTTTTACCTGGTTCTGTTTGATGTGGACTGTTTGCGATATGCAGAGGGCGTCATGCCTGTGTGCTTTTTAAACTGTCTTATATAATGCTCTGTGGTATCGTACCCAACAGCTTCTGCTATGGTCTGCACCGTCATGGTGGAATTGGCAAGAAGATCCTGCGATCTTTCGATTCGGACAGTTCGCAGGATATCTGTGTAATTCATGCCTGTGAGCTCTTTTATCAGCCTTGATGTATATTCGTTGGAATAGTGGAACTTATTTGACAGATCCGACAAGGTGACATCTTTGTAGTTTTCCTGAATATACTGGATAAGAGCATAGCGCTGGACATCTACTCTGGAGTCGAACAGGGGCATCTGAACAGATTCGGAGTACCGTCTTATTATCAGATAGAAGTCGAGGAGTAGGGTGTTTGTTATGGTCTGATAGTGGTACTCTTCCTTGTTGCGACTCTCTGTTAACATCCATATGAAGGACTCGGAAATGGCCGCGTCCTGGCCGGTCCTGAACATTATAAAATCGTTCGCCTTTTTGGCATAAATGTTGTTCAGAAAGAAGGATGAGAGGATGTTACGGGTGTTGAGAAAGGAGTAGAACATAGTATGAAGTGTATCACGGCGCAGCATTATATTTATGGCGATAGTGTCGTCAAATACCGCAAAAGAATGCCTGATTCCCGGTGGGATCACGCAGAAATCTCCTGTTCTCATCTCAATGGTATTGCCCGATATAGTCTGGGTGCATCTGCCATCGTAAATATATGAGATTTCAAAAAAGGTATGGCTATGCTCAATATCCGGGCTGTATCTTTCGTGCTTTTGAACAATAATACTGTCATTGTCAGACAGATCAAAAAAGAAATAATCCTCATAAACATCGGGGATTGTTTCTTTTTTTTCTTTGATCAGAAGGTGCTTACTCAGCACCATTTCCATGTCAAGATTTTTAAGAAATTCTCTAAGCGAATCCGGGTTCTTTCCTGCGAGGTAGTACTCTCTATAAAATGCTTCCACCTCTGTAACATCGTATATATGCTGCTTTAATGCATTAGCGTCCATTTTATCTCCTTATATTGAGGGCTCCTATTAAATCTAATATATCTGCTCGGCAAGTAGATGTCAAAAAATAAAAGATTTATATAAAAATTATTATATTTAAGTCATAAAACATCAATAATATTGAGCGATTTTGTGAATTATGTTCAGTGCTTTTTAAACATATAATTGCATCATAAAGAGCGCCGTTACAGAAAGGAATGGGCAGTTATGAATAAACCAGTTCTTGAAATGAAGAATATCAGCAAACGATTCGGAAGCGTCGTGGCTCTTAACGAGGTTGACCTTGAAGTTTATCCCGGCGAGATCAGAGGCCTGATCGGTGAGAACGGATCAGGAAAATCCACTATTTCCTCAATAGCTGCCGGAATGCAGAAAGCAAATGAAGGAGAGATGTTTTTTAAGGGAAACAGATGGGAACCGGCCAGTATGATAGATGCACTGAACAAGGGCATTGGAATGGTTGTTCAGGAAAGCGGAACCATTGGAGGAATATCGGTGGCTGAAAACATGTTCCTTGCCGAACTTGGGAGCTTTAAAAACAAATTTGGCCTTGTGGACAAGAACAAACTGGAAAGAAAAGCAGATGAGGCTCTTAAAAGCGTTGGGATAGCAGGCATCAGCGGAAGAGATGCGATGGGAAGGCTGGACTTTCAGGACAGAAAGCTGGTTGAAATAGCCAAAGTTATCATGAAAAACCCGGATATTCTGATCATCGATGAGACATCAACTGCGCTGTCCCACGATGGAAGGCAGATCATGTACAGTCTGATCAGAAAAATGAGGGATGACGGAAAGTCAGTGATCTTTATATCTCATGATCTGGACGAAATCATGGAAGTCTGTGACACGCTGACGGTACTCAGGGATGGAAACATCATAAGGACTTTTGAAAAAGAGGAATTTGATGCAGATGCCATCCGCAGCAGCATGATAGGAAGAGAGCTTAAAGGTGATTATTACAGGGCGGATACGGAGTGTACATCTCTTGATGAAGTGGTACTCAGCGCTCAAAGCCTGAACTACAAAGATAATTTAAAGGACGTTTCTCTGGAGCTCCACCGCGGAGAGATTGTGGGAGTCGGTGGCCTTGCGAGCAGCGGAATGCATGATCTGGGCGAAGCCCTTTTCGGAGCGCTAAAGCTTGATTCGGGGCATGTTATCTGCGGTAGTGGAAAAGAGATACTCAGCCCTCACAATGCAATGGGGCAAAAGATCGGATATGTGTCGAAAGACAGAGATCAGAAATCGCTTTGTCTCGATGCAAGTATAAAAGACAACATCGCTATCGCCGGAATGAATATCTTTAAAAACAAAATAAACCTTGTTACTTCATCCGGTGAGAAAAAATATGTAAAAAAACAGGTGGATGAACTTAAGATCAAATGTTCAGATATGGATCAGGCAGTAGGTCAGCTTTCGGGTGGCAATAAGCAGAAGGTTGTCTTTGGTAAATGGATAGGCTGCGGAAGCGAGATACTGATCCTGGATTGCCCCACAAGAGGCGTGGATATCGGAGTCAAGCAGGCGATGTATCAGCTCATGGTAAAGCTCAAAAATGAAGGCAAGGCAATACTTATGATAAGCGAGGAGCTGCCGGAACTGATAGGTATGAGTGACAGAGTACTCATTATGAAGGACGGAGAGATCACAAGAGAGTTTAAGAGAAGCAGTACTCTCAGCGAGGGAGACATCATAAGCTACATGATCTGAGGAAGGTAAAAGAGATGACAGATAAAAGAAAAACCAACATAAAACAAAAACTCATATCCTTACTTCCCATTGCCGCTTTACTGGTTTTGTTTGCAGCATTTCTGGTGGTGGTAAGCATAAATGGTTACAGGCTGGATATGTACCTGAAAATAGTATTTAATGAGGCTCTTGTTCTTGCGGTGGTTGCTACTGCGGCGATCTTCATTTATACCCTTGGCACCTTTGATATAAGCCTTGGAGCATCAACGCTCTTTGCAGCCACTATGGGGGTCATGACCTATAACAAGACTCAGAGCCTTATTTTGATGATCGTCGCGATATTCGCAGTGGGTATCACAGCTTCACTGCTGAATTCGGTTTTAGCCTCGGTTTTTCATATACCTCCCTTCGTGACAACTGTTGCCATGATGTCGGTTCTTTCAGCTCTCTCGGCACAGATCATCACAAGCTATGGAGGAGCTCTTGGCGGAATAAGTATTCCCAGCGAAGTTGTAAAGCCCTTTGACAACATAGGTTTTAAGGCAATGCTTTTAATAGCCTTTTTTGCCATATGCTTCTTTGTATTCCAGTTTACGAAGGCCGGAAGAAGGATGAAATTTGTGGGCGGAAATCCAATTTGTGCAGAGCTTACAGGAATAAAGGCAAGTAAATATACGATCCTGGCCTTTGTGATGGCGGGAATTGGAATCGGCCTCGGAGCATTTTTGACACTTTGCTATACCCCATCGGTTACTACTACAACAGCATCTAGTATAGGAATGAATATCTTTATTGCGATTGTTTTCGGAGGAATGCCAATCTCAGGAGGTGCAAGAAGTAAGATTTACGCGGCACTTATCGGTGGCTTCTCATATATTTTGCTGAATGACATCCTTGAGATAGTCATAGACAGCAGCGCAGCATACGGCATCACACAGGTGATCAGTGCAGTCTTTTTCCTGGCGGTGGTTTATGTAACCGGCATGAATTACAGGACAGCACTGTTACCAAGATAAAGGAGGAAAATATTATGAACAAAAAACTTACAAAAGTGATCGGACTTATCATGGCCGGGGCCATGACGGTGATGGCAGGATGCGGAAATTCGGCACCTGCTGCACAGGGCAGTGCTGATAACGCAGCACCGGCACAGGAAGCTGAAACAACTACTCAGCCTTCCGGCAAAGCCAAGAAAATCGGAGTGCTTGTAGCAGATGTCAGCGGTGAGGAAGCCCTGGGATTTAGAAATTACTATGAGAAGTATATTCAGGAAAACTATGATGTTACCTTTGATTACACTGATGCGCTGGCAAGCGCTGAAGACGAGAAGGCCGCTATTGAAAAATTTGCATCAAAGGGATATGACGCAGTTATCTCTTTATCCAGCAGCGACAGAGCACAGCAGATTGAGACCTGCGAGCAGTATGGCCTTTACTATGCAATAGCTTCAGGAGTTCTTGATGAAGAGCAGTATGAAAAATACAAAGGTTATGAGCACTTCGTTTGCCAGATCGGACCTTCAAATGCCACTGAATTTGAGGCAGGAAAAGCTATGGGCGAGTATTTTAAAAATCAGGGAGTAAAGAAGGTGGCTCTCTATGGCGCTTTCATTCCAAATCCTATGCATGTTTTCAGAGCAGCCGGTATTCTTACGGGACTTGGTTGTACCTACGGCGGAGCAAATGACATGGGAGCGATCGTGGGACAGATTTTCCAGGATCAGGGAATTGATCTTTCAAAGGTTTCCGGCGATGTTGAACTTGTTGCATACCTTCAGGGATATGGCGATACAACAACAGATGAGCTTGGTGCAGCTATTCAGAAGGCTCCCGAGGCATTCCTTTCAGTTGGAATGGCAACTACATTCTTTGCACAGACACTTTCACAGGAAAATATACCTTTTGCCGATATTGATTCCTTTACTGCCATGAACAGTCAGTCAATGGAGAGTGGAAGTCTTAAATATCTTGCAGGTAAGTATTCATCATCTATCGGACCTGTATTTGCGCTGGTTTCAAATGCGATTGACGGAAATCTTATCAGAAATGATGAGGGAAATGCTGTATCGCTCAATCAGGGCTATCTGGTAGCAACAGACAAGGCAACCTTCGATGAGTATTTTGTCAATGACAACGGTGATTCACCCATCTACAGCAAAGAGACACTTGATAGCATTATCGGAAGTCAGGTCACCTATCAGGATGTAAAGAGCCTTGTAGAGAGTAAGTAATACAGAGTAATAAGGAGATTAGCTATGAGTACCCCGAAGAGAATCGTAAACGCACTGGCCATACCGGTTGTAACCCTTGTGGTTTTGCAGACTCTTTGCCTGTTAAATGGACAGAGTGTGATTTCAAATATGAAAAGCTTTGACAATTTCATAGTTTATACAGCTATTGTGATGATCACAACCATGGCTCTTTCCATAAATCTGAACAGCGGAAGATTTGATTTCTCCCTGGGGTCAATGGCCGGTCTGTCATCTATCATAGGGGCAAAAATAACCTATGGGATTCTCTCCGGGGGAAATGGCTCTGCACCGCTGATGCTTTGTATATCCCTTGTTGCAGGAGTGATACTTGGACTAATATCGGGTCTTACATATTGCACATTAAGACTGCCTCCCATCATAGTCTCACTGGGAGTAACGCTAGTGTATGAGGGAATTATGTACACAATAACCGGTGGCAAATATGTTATGAGTGAAGTTCAAAATCCTTCAATGTCCGCTCTTACAGGAACCTGGGTCTATGCAGCATTGATAATAGCGGCAGTCCTTGCATTTATGATAATTACTTTTGATAAAACGGCCTTTGGATATGACTACAACGCACTTAAGTCGGGACAGAAGGTGGCTGTGGCTACAGGTATCAATGAGGTAAAAAACACTCTGATCTGTTATGGGATCAGTGGAGGCCTGATGGGTATAGTGGGAACACTTAATGCGGCCAGAAATACGACAATAAATGGAGGACAGCTCAATTTTGGCAGTATAGCCATCATGTTTACAGCATTTCTCCCTATGTTTATCGCAGGATATATCGGCAGATTCACAAACGAGAAGATTGGCTTTCTCCTGGCGGCTGCTTGCATGTCACTTTTAAATTCTACCTTTGCTGTATTCTCAAACTCAGTGAATGCAACGATGCAGTCAATTATAAATGCAGTATTGCTGGTTGTTTTCCTTATTTACCTGAACAACAATGATTTGATAAAGAGAGTATTGAAAGCATGAAAGACTTAAGATTATTGAAAAAAGCAACGGCTCTTTTCCCAAGGTTAAATGAAAAAGAGATTGCTGTAGCCGAAACAGTAAGTATTACAAGGGACGGCAAGGGAATAAAGAAAAAAAGTCTCCGGGATTTCAGGACTATGTCACTAAAAAAAGGTGATGAGGTCATCCTTGACTTTGGCGGACATCTTGTTGGATATCTTTCTCTTGATTTTAAGAACATAGGAGCTCATGCAGATGCTCCGGTGCTCTTAAGAGTACGCTTTGCCGAAAGAGAAGTAGAGCTGTTTGAGGATGCATCAGAATACAGTGGCTGGGTAAGCGCATCATGGATCCAGGAAGAGCTGGTAAAGGTGGATGTGGTCCCCGGAAGGCTGGACTTTGACAGACGATATTCATTCAGATTTGTAAGGATTGAGGTTATGGATATCAGTTCAAGATTTGACCTTCAGATTTCCGAAGCTTGGGCCAAGGCCGTCACTTCTGCCAGAGATACGGATCTTTTACCCTATGAGGCGGCAGATCCCTTGGACAGAGAGATGGACAGGGTGGCTGTAAAAACTCTCAAAGATTGCATGCAGACAGTGTTTGAGGATGGACCTAAAAGAGACAGAAGGCTGTGGATAGGAGACCTTAGGATACAGGCTCTGGCCAATTATGAAACCTACAGAATGAATGATATGGTCAAATCCTGCCTATACCTGTTCGGTGCGCTTACTCAGGAGAATGGAAGAGTCGGAGCCTGCGTATTTTTGGAGCCTGAGCCTGAAGTAGACGACACCTGTATGTTTGACTATTCTCTGTTTTTTGTGGTCATTCTCAGGGATTATTACAGAAAGACAGGTGACCGGGAGGCGCTGGAGGATCTGTGGCAGGTATGCCGCAGACAGATCAGTCTTGCCAGAGAGGGCCTTGACCAACACTATGTAGTAAAGGATCTTGACGTTCTTGGCTGGTGCTTTGTGGACTGGAATCTGGATCTGAATAAACAGGCAAGTGCGCAGGGGATATTCCTGTACGCGCTGGAGGCAGCAATTGAGCTTGCCGAGCAGGTCGGAGATGTGCTCTCAGAGGAAGAGTATGCTGATCTTTACAACAAAGTAAAGGATGCAGCCAATACTTTTTTATATGATGAAAAAATGGGCATGTACGTAAGCGGGAAAGACAGACAGATCTCCTTTGCATCTCAGATATGGATGATACTTGGAAATGCCGTTGAAGGTAGTGCTGCACTCAGGCTTTTGGAAAGACTAAATGGCTGCGACGGTGCTGTTAAAATGGTTACTCCTTATATGTATCACAACTATATAGATGCACTTATTAAGCTTGGCAGGAAAGAAGACGCTCACAATCTTATGAGACAGTACTGGGGCGGAATGATCAAAAACGGTGCAGACACCTTCTGGGAGCTGTATAATCCCGAAAATCCGGACGAGTCACCTTACGGAGGAACCATTGTAAACAGTTATTGTCATGCCTGGAGCTGTGGCCCGGCGTATTTTCTCAGGAAATACTTTGCTTAATACTTTGAAAGAAGAGAGTTTGATATGACATTTGATAATTATGAAATCGATTATACCGGGAATCCGTTTTTTCTTGACGAGAGTGCCATAAATTGGGTAAAAGAGACCTTTGAGGACATGAGCCTTGAGGAAAAATGCGGACAGGTTTTTTGTCCTATGGGATTTAGCAGTGAAGATGAAGTTCTTCGCGGAATCGTCAGTGGAATTGGTGTTGGCGGGATGATGTACAGAAGTGGGAGAGCAAAAGAGATTCAGGATACTCACAGAAAAATACAGTCAATGGCCAAAATTCCGCTTTTATTAGCCGCTAATACGGAGAGTGGTGGAGATGGACTGGCGGTAGAGGGGACATCTTTTGGCAAGCCCATGGCAGTTGCAGCAACTGCGGATCCTGAAAACGGCTACAGGATGGGGTATGTTGCATGCAGGGAAGGGGCAGCACTGGGACTAAACTGGTCTTTTGCTCCTATCGTGGATATCAACAGAGACTTTCATAATCCGATAACAAACGTCAGGACCTTTGGCGATGACCCGGAGAAGATAGTTTCCTTCGCTTCACGCTATATGGATGGTGCAGATGAAAATAATGTTGCCGTGTCAATAAAACATTTCCCCGGAGATGGAATAGATGAAAGAGATCAGCATATCCTTACCAGTGTCAATTCTCTGTCTGTAAAAGAGTGGGATGACAGCTTTGGATATATCTATAAAAGTCTTATAGACAAGGGAGCAAAGACTGTAATGGTGGGTCATATTGCCCAGCCGGCTTATGTAAAAGAGATTAACAATAATGCTGACAGAAGAAGCATGTTGATGCCGGCATCTCTTTCTAAGGAACTTCTTGGAGGTCTTCTCAGAAAACGTCTTGGCTTTAATGGCCTTATAACCACAGATGCCACTCCCATGGTAGGATTTACCAGTGCAATGCCCAGAAATATTGCCATACCGACTGCCATAGAAAACGGCTGCGACATGATTTTGTTCAACAAGAGCCTTGAAGAAGATTACAGTTTCATGCTTGAGGGTATTGTCAGTGGTTTGTTGTCCGTAAAAAGACTTGATGAGGCAGTGCTGAGAATCCTTGCAACAAAGGCATCCCTTGGGCTTCATGAGAAACAAAAAAACGGAAGTCTTGTCCCTATGGAAGAAGAGTTATCAGTTGTTGGCTGCAGCAAACACAGAATGTGGGCAAAAGAGGTAGCTGATAAGGCTGTCACTCTTGTGAGGGACGAGAAAGCTCTTTTGCCGTTAAGTCCGAAGAAATACCGGAGGATATACCTAAATGTGATCGACAAGGAAATGAACCCGGAGAGCGCATTTGTAAAGATGTGGAAGGATAAGCTGGAAGCAGAAGGGTTTGAAGTTACGGTAAGGGACAGACGTGTTAAAATTGTCCCGGCTGATTTTATGGATCCGGCATCACTGCCTGATGAGAAGAAGGCTCTTTTACATGAGATGTACAGAAGTGTTGCTGAGATGAAGGAATCCTTTGATCTGTATCTATATGTCTGCAATATGGAAAATGCTTCAAATAACACTACTTTGCGACTCAACTGGAACGTAGTGTTTGGGCTTGGAGATGATGCGCCCTGGCATGCATCAGAAATACCTATGATGATGATATCGACTTCGTATCCATATCATCTGTTTGATGCTCCCATGATCGGGACTTATATTAATTCCTACAGCGCAGGTGCGGATTTTGTCGATGCAACTGTAGAGAAAATAATGGGCAGATCTGAGTTTATGGGAGTAAGTCCCATTGATCCCCTGTGCGGAAAGGATTACATCTGATATGAAATATAAGGCCATAATTTTTGATCTGGACGGAGTTATCTGTTTTACCGATGAATACCATTATCTTGCCTGGAAGGAGCTGGCAGATGAGCTGAATATTCCCTTTGACAGGACTATCAATGAGAGGCTAAGGGGCGTCAGCAGAATGGATTCTCTTGAGATCATACTGGAGAAATATTCAGGACCTGAGTTCTCAAAGGATGAAAAGGAAAAGTTCGCCGGAAAAAAGAACGACATCTACAGAAAGAGTCTTGAAAATATGTCTGAAAAAGACCTCTCAGAGGAGGTCATAGAGACGTTAAAGGAGCTTAGAAACAGGGGACTTAAGCTTGCTGTCGGATCTTCGAGCAAAAATACCAAGTTCATATTAAAACAGATCGGGCTGGAAGGTTTCTTTGACGCCATAAGTGATGGCACCAATATCACAAGATCCAAACCCGATCCGGAAGTGTTCTTAAAAGCTGCCCAGTTCCTTGCAGAAGAGCCGAAGGACTGCCTTGTTATAGAAGATGCTGAAGCCGGCATAGATGCTGCGGTATCGGGCGGTTTTTACAGCGCCGGTATCGGGAGCGCAGAAAGCTATGGAAAGGCCACATATCATTTAGAGAGCTTTAAGGACATTCTAAAGTATGTTTAATGGTAAAGTCTCTCTTTGGCAGCTTTGTGCTTAAAGAAGAGAAGCACTTGAGCTCACATACCTAGGTGTACATATGGGACAATTCGTCCTGTAGGATGTATTGTAGACGAGGCTTATGATGCAGCTGAGGATTACTGGAATGACAATTTAAGAAGGAGCAGATATAGAGGTTTTGCGACCTCTATATTTTTTTATAAAAAAGTGTTGACTCTAACGTTACGTCATGGTTTAAGCTATAGTTACACGTGAAGGAGATGAAAGCCATGAAGACAGTAAATGAAGTAAGTAAGCTGACAGGAGTGAGTATACGCACTTTACAGTATTACGACCAGATAGGACTCTTAAAGCCGGCGGAATACACAGAGTCCGGCTACAGGCTGTATGACGATGCAGCACTGGAGAAATTGCAGCAGATTTTACTGTTCAAGGAGCTGGAGTTTCCGCTTAAAGACATAAAAGAAATAATAAACAGATCTGATTTTGACAAGACGAAGGCACTGGAACAGCAGATTGAACTTCTGGAACTAAAGAAGGAGTATATTGAGAATCTGCTGAATCTATGCAACTACCTTAAAACGAGAGGAGTGAGAAAATTGGATTTTACAGCATTTGATAGTAGTAAACTCGAGGAATACTCAAGAAAAGCCAAAGAGCAGTGGGGACAGACTGCTGCTTATAAAGAGTACGAGGAAAAAAGTAAAAACTGGACTAAAGAAGATAGAAGCAACATGATGGCTGATTTTTCCAAACTCTTTGAGGAGTTCGGTACCATGAAGGATATGGATCCCGCTTCCGCAGAGGTTCAGGCTCAGGTAAAGAAAGTTCAGGACTTTATTACAGAGAACATGTATACCTGTACTAATGAGATTCTATACAGTCTCGGAACCGGCTATGCAAGCGGCGGAGAATTCACCCAGAACATCGACAAGATGGGCGGTAAAGGAACCGCAGAATTTGTCTTTCGGGCAATAAAAATTTATTGTGGGCAGTAGTAAACAATAGCTGCAAATGAACTGATATATTTTTGGTTGTCTATCCGCCGCAAAGGTGCTAATCTTGTAAGGTAGCGGTAACCGTTTGTGGCAAAATCAGCATGGTTACTGCTTAAGTCGCAAGAAGCGGGAGGATAGTTCAGTATGGATCAGTATTTGAGCGAGTCAGTGGGGGTAAATAGTCTGGGGGACTTAAATCACCTATACCATAAGCTTTTGGATAAGGTAAGAAGTGTTGAGACCAAGGCAGAGCAGAAGGCACAATTGGAGCAGGAACTAAGTGAAGCCAGGGATACCTTAAGCGTAAGGTTCCTTATGCCGATTGTCATGGCTCTTAAGTTCACATTATATGCGGGAATTCCGTTCATTGTAGTGTTCTTTATTCTGGCAGCCTGCATCAAAAATGCAGATGGAGTCAGATATTTCACAGTGTATGACCACTGGTACGGATCAGCGCCGTCTCTTCATTGGCTGTCGGATCTGCTGCTCAAGTTCGGCGATACCTGTGGCGTAGTAGGTAAGATTTTGGCCATAGTTATCGGGGTGATCGTATTCTTTTTGATTCCGGCAATTGTGGTTCTTTTACCACTTTCTTTGATCGGCGCCATTATTATCACTGTGCATGCATGCAACCAGGCAAGGACCACCGTTGAGCATGTTCCCGGAAAGGTTGAGAACCTGGGAAATGAGATTGACGATATTATTGATGAAATAGCACCCGGTATGTCATTTGTACCACCGGATTACAGGTACAGCGATGCACTGGAATTCATCTGCAGAGCATTTGATAATCACAAGGCTGACAGTCTGAAAGAAGCTCTTTTACAATATGATGATTATGCACATAAATGCAGACTGGAGCTGGGACAGCAGGAAATGATCGGTAGGCTTAACACCGCTATTGATATGATCCAGGAGCAGAATGACAAGCTGGATTCAATCCATTCAGAAGTAAGAAGCGTAAATAGCAAAGTAAATTGGCTCATGTGGTTATGAAGAGGCTGATTATTATGTTTTTTAAAAAGAAAACAGAAAAGAAAACCTACGATAAAGAAAACAAGAAACCGGTGATCAAGGCCAGCATCTGTAACGGAGAGCAGGTCGCAGGATTTCGGGATGTGCATACGGGAACATTTGAGGAAGTTATGCTTATCAGGGATTCAGAGGATCTGTTCGAGTTCAAAAATGAGTACGGAATCACTGAGGATATAGAGAAAATATATTAAGTAAATTCATTAGACAAAAGTCCTTTATCTTACAAGGCCTAAGCAGGCCAGGTAGTGATGAAGGATTTTTCTTAATTTGGCATATATTTGTGCGCTAAAGCAACGATTGCCATAGAACTCCATGCCACTTATAATGTTGCTAAATTTCTGGAA
Source organism: Butyrivibrio sp. AE3009 (assembly GCF_000420845.1). GTDB lineage: Bacteria > Bacillota > Clostridia > Lachnospirales > Lachnospiraceae > Butyrivibrio. Next base: position 17,084 of record NZ_ATVS01000051.1, read on the forward strand.
AAAGTATTTTGTATTGGAGGAAAAGATATTTATGAATCATCAATATTATAGAAAAGTATTACTTGTAGCCGTCTTGCTGCAAGCTGTTACCGTTTTATGGGGAATTATTGTTTTCTTTGCCAGAAATCAGCTGATTCCCGGAATATATCATGTTGATCATTATATGGATACGGTAGCAATACCGCTTTTTCTTATACGTCCGGTATTTAATTTGATAATTTACTCAGTATTTCTGGCGATTACTAAACCGGGCTCAAAAGGTAGTGCATCAAATGGAGTTGCAATATTAATAGTGTTCGGTATCCTGTCATTTTTCGTGACGGTCTTAGTTAACTATCTTGAGCGAATCATCACAAATAAGTGGGGATTTGATGCAGAGGGACTTATCAATTACATGGGCATAGTATTTTCCCTCGGCAGCTTTATCAGTTCAATGGCATATTTATTGTTTTTGCTTTCTGTCGGAATGTACATCGCGATACAGAAATTCTTGGCAGAGCAGACGAATTAATGAAAACATATGGCAGAACACCATCAGGTAGTTGGTTGTGTTCTGCCATTTTCGTGAATGCTCATTTTTTTCTTTGTACAAACTTATTAACAATAGCGTTCAAATCTATAGTCGCAACGCAGATAAAGACAGGAACAAATACTATAAGATATCGAGCTCTTGTCTCAAATAATGTTACAAAAAGAAACATACCTATTGAAGATGTAACAAGAACTGTTTTAGCTCTGGTCTTTTCCAGCATAACTGAAAATGCCATCAGGAATAATACAGCTAGCCAAGCAGCCTGTTTTATGGCAAGATGATATTTCCAATACTTTCCTGTATGATAAAAGATTTCTCTTAAAAACGGGCTTATTCGTTCATTCTTTTCATCATAAATTGTATGATAAAAGTTTCCTTCCAATCCCCAGGCAAATGAGCCGTCGTTAAAATTCGACAAAGTTTTCTTTCTTAGATGGTTAAGAAGTCCTAAGGTACCATAATCATGTAGCCTTTGGCGAATCACCTGTTTTTGAGCATTAGCTCGCTCAGTTTTATCTAATATGCCTGAGGATAGTGCTACATCATCAGGATTCCACGCTCCGCCTCTTCTTTCATTGAGACCCATCATAAGCATGTGTAGCGCTCCCAGATTCATGTTTTCATCAATTTCAATTCTTGTATAAGCAATTGCCTTCTTGAACAACCCTTGTGAAGCAATAACAGTTATGGCAATTATCATTAACATTGCTATGAAGTATTTTGTTCTATTTTTAATAACGCTTTTACTAATGTCTTTCAGTCCATAGATTATTTCAGTTATGACAATTGCTATAGCCATGATCAGTATCATTGGCTTTAATTTGTAGCCCCAATAAGATAGAAGTGTAATGGTAAACGTTCGCCATAGCTTTTTAGTGGGGATCCTGCGAAAAAGCTGATACTGCCTCATAATTAAAATGGGAAATACCAATCCCATTGAATCTGTATATGGTATTACAATCCAACCGGATATTCCTAATAAAATGCAAAATATTATCCATCCGATCCAGGCAAATCCATTATTGTCGGTCTCGTCATAGATTACTTCGTATACTGTACGTGCGGTAAGCGAATATAAGAAACACTGCACAAATATTATGAATGCTCTACCATCCCATGAATCGATTACTCCGTAATACGCATTTATTTTACATAGGACATAATCCACAAAAAGGATGAACTGATTATTGGGATACATTGAATAGTACAGGCTATTGTCGGGTGTATTTCCCCAGGTAAGTTCTTTCGCATCGTCAAAAACGACTCCGGCATCCCATCCGGTTGCAAAATAAATGTTCATTGCTAAATAGCTTAATGCTATAAACAAAATTCCGGTTGCAATATTTAGCTGTTTTTTTTGATTTAATTGGTTTTGGGAATCCTTAGAAGCTAGTACCCCCCCCAGGAAAAGCGGCACTATACCGCCAATTAAAAGCAAAATCTCAGGGAGAAGGAATGATTTTCTGAATGCATAATTATCTTTTCCGCATAACATGATAAGAGACAGAATTACAATTAAACATACAGAAAATATGATATATATGCTGTTTGCCAAAAAATCAGATAACCTATTTCTAATACTATTGTCCATGATATACTCCCTCCCAAATATTCCTTATTATACCACGTAAAATCCATCTTAAGTATGCGTAATGGGTTTTTTGGTGATACATCTATCCTTTAATATGTATATAATGGTGAATATATTTGCATGCTGTAGTGGTCTATTTGTTACAAGCGTTATGTAGGAGGTTTAGGAAATATTATGGCGAATATTTGGGAAATTCTTCATAAACCGGATACGGTCGTGTTCTTTGATATAGACGGAACACTTACAAGCTACAACTATGGGCAGCACCACGCTCATCATGAGCTGGATGGCACTCCGGAATTTCGTGATGTGAATATCTATGCTGATTGCAAGAGGCTTAAGCCTCTCTATGACTATATCTGCAGTCATGACGTGAACAGACTCTTTTGTATATCAAGGGAACCTCATGGGCATGAGGCCTGGAAGTCTGAGATGGTGGAGCGCCTGTATGGTATCCCAGCATCTCATTGCTTCTATACCCTCGAGGCAAGAGAGAAGCCTGAGATTGTCATGGATAAGGTAAAAGAGTTGTTTCCGGGCATAGATCCTGAATCCGTGGTCCTGATGGATGATAATGATGATACCCTGGGAATGTACATGGCTAGGACGCCTTTCTGCACGGCTCATCCTATGATTTTCATGGAACATATATAAGTAGAGTTTAAATGTCTGTTGACATCAAATTGTCTGTCAATTATACTTACAACTAATATTTTTCAGAAAGAGATGTTGTTATTATAGTACCTCTGCGAGAAAACCCCTTCCGTCAGGTTGGGGATGAATCGCTTAGCTTTTTTGCTTTTTGTATTTCCCAGACTTCATGTATTTTCTCTTGTGTTCTTCAGTCCGCTGCTCTTCAATGTACTTTTTGACAGTTTCCATGGAAACTGAGCCTGTGGTCGCACAGAAATAGCTGGCGCTCCAGAAAGGCGAATCGCCCCACAGATATTTCTCTAACTGAATGCGATCCTTTGTTGTATCCGTCCATAATAAAACTCCTAAAAGCACCCCT
>NZ_ATVS01000052.1 GCF_000420845.1 Butyrivibrio sp. AE3009
GTAGGATATCTGAGAGGAGCTGTCCTTAGTACGAGAGGACCGGGATGGACGGACCGCTGGTGTATCAGCTGCATCGCCAGATGCATAAGGCTGGGTAGCCACGTCCGGAAGGGATAAACGCTGAAGGCATCTAAGCGTGAAGCCCCCCTCAAGATGAGATATCCCATGCGCAAGCAGTAAGACCCCTTAGAGAGTATGAGGTTAGATAGGCACAAGGTGTAAGCACGGTAACGTGTTCAGCTGATGTGTACTAATAGGTCGAGGGCTTATCCAACGAATAGTTGGTATAGGAACAAAGGGAAATGGATTAAGATATTCAGTGTTCGTGCTGTGTTGCTTAATGAAGTATTTTTGAATTTAGCGACACACATACCGAAATTATAGACGAAGTATTTTTGAGTCATAATTTCGGTAGTTTGAAGGTTTCATTCAATATAATGGCCCGGTGGCTCAGCTGGTTAGAGCGCCGCCCTGTCACGGCGGAGGTCAGGGGTTCGAACCCCCTTCGGGTCGTCAATATATATCAAAAAATCCGATCTCATGTGAGGTCGGTTTTTTGTTTGCGGAAAATATTTACTATTTGAACGCTTCCTTAGAAATTTCTTCAAATTAGATGTTGGCAATTGCCAAGAGCTGTGTATGCGGCTATAATTAGGAGATAATCGTTCAAGGAGGATGAAAAAAATGGCTAATATTTCAGAAGAGAAGTGCATAGATGCACTTAAGGAAATCTTGGTCAGGTGTTTTGGGGATGAGAACAAGGTAGTTGTAGGAGATTATGCCGAGTGCGCAACCTGCCTGGAGAAGCAGGATGAGGGCTGGGAACTCTATCACGGAGAGAGGCTCAATCATTACAATTCACAGTTTTTTGGGGATATCAAGGACGCATGCCTTGCTGCAATAGACAAGGCCGGTTATCCCGAGGATATGCAGGAAGCAAAGAATGAATTTCTGAGAGTCTGCGAATTATGATTAGACAGATTGTTGAAGAACTTGACGGTAAGGGCAGGATGGAATATCTGGAGCCTGCTTCTGACGAGCAGATAGAAGAATTTGAAACTCGAAATGGTCTGGTTCTTTCGGCTGCTTTCAAAGAATGGCTGAGACTAAGCGACGGCGGAGAATTATTTTTGCCTGCAGGACTTCAGATATATGGAGTAGCCCATAAACCACTTATAGAAGTCGGACTAGGCGACAGACCGGATGACAGCTATGTGGTAATAGGTGCTCTGGCATCAGGAGATCCGGTTTTATGCCAAAAAGGAAGTGAACAGATCTCAATATATAACCTGGAAGGCGGGTGTATTGAGGAAGATGAGATCTACCCGGATTTCGGTGCTTTTCTTTCAGATCTGCAGGAATTATTAGGAATCTGGTGATTAATAAAGTCAATGCGTGAGATTAATGCATTGACTTTATTTTTTTGTGGTGCTATTATGACTAAAAATATGAATTTAGTCAAAAAGAGGAAATGCGATGCCAAAAACATATTCGGAAAGTGAAAGAGAACAGATAATCCTTCGGCTTAAAAAGGCTGCCAACGAGCTTATGATGCAAAAAGGCGTGAAAAAAGCCACTGTAGATGAACTGGTTCAGCTGGCAGGTATCCCCAAGGGAACGTTTTATCTGTTTTATCCCTGTAAGGAAGTACTGTTTTTTGATGCCGCTCAGGATTTTCATGTTCAGGTGGATGAGTATATTTCCGGCGGTCTTATGAGAATAATCAGGGAACATCATATAGACCCCTCTCAGGACGGTGCATTCGCTGAAGTTGTGGATGAGATAGCAGATGTTATTCTTGGAGCCATGGAGATTACTACAAGTTCCTGCCTCAAGGTTCTTCTTGAACCGGAGGCTATGAACCTGGTTTTGTCCAAGCTTCCCGATGATCTTCTTGAAAGGCACAGAGAGCAGGACAAGCACATGGGAGCCGGAATTCTTGAACAGCTGGCTGCCAGAAAGGGGTTAAATGTTGAGGCGGTTGTAGGTTCTTTTTCCATGATACTGTTTGGTTCCATGTACAAGCATGTTATTGGCGAAGAGAATATGAGAGAAAGTATGCGGATGCTAATTAAAGGTCTGGTAATACAGATTTTGGCATAAGGAGGAGGCAAATGACCATGACAGATCAGAAAGTGATAGATGTACAGAACGTTAATTTCAGCTACAGTAAGACTCCTTTTCTCAAAGATATTTCATTTTCTGTGAATAAGGGAGAGATATTCGGATTCCTGGGGCCTTCGGGAGCAGGAAAGAGCACCCTGCAGAAGGTACTTACGGGAATCTGCACTAACTATGAAGGCAGCGCCACTATTCTTGGCGTCGAGAGTAAGGATCACAGCAAAGATTTCTATGAAAAGATTGGTGTGGATTTCGAGTTCCCGAGCCTGTTTGAGAAGCTGACGGCAAGAGAAAATCTCAAATATTTTGCATCTCTGTATAGCGGAGAGAAGAGAGATATTGATGAACTGCTTAGAGAAGTAGGGCTATATGAGCATGCTGACAAGAAGGTATCAGCTTTTTCCAAGGGTATGAAGTCCAGGCTCAATTTCATTAAATCTCTGGTCCATGACCCGGAGGTGCTGTTTCTCGACGAGCCCACAAGCGGCCTGGACCCAAATAATTCCAAGATCATGAAGGATCTTATCAGAAAAGAGAAGGAGAAGGGGAAAACAATAATCCTGACCACTCATAACATGCAGGATGCCACTGAACTCTGCGACAGAGTCGTGTTTATCGTGAACGGGCAAATGAAAGCGCTGGATACACCTCACAATTTTATTATGAGCCGCGGGGCGGTAAGGGTTACCTATACATATCTGGAAAACGGCGTTGAGCGGACAGTCAGCACGATTCTTTCAAATATCAGCTGTGATGAAATACTAAGGAAACTGATAGAAGAGAACCGCATAACATCAATTCACAGCGCGGAGCCTACACTTAACGATATTTTCATTGAGATAACAGGAACACATCTGGACTGACGGAGATAAGAATATGAGACAAGCAAATGTAATTAAGGGCGACATTTTTTTCCAATGGAAATACGGATTTTATCTGCTGTATATCCTGTGCATATTGGTGTATATGATCATTTTCTCTTTTTTCGAGGGGAATCTTAAGAATATTATCGTGGCCTGTTGTGTGTATTCCGATCCGGCGGCTATGGGTATGTTCTTTATGGGAGCGCTGATCCTTCTGGAAAAAAGTCAGCATGTTACCAGCTCCATAGTGATCTCCCCGGTAACGCCTACGCAGTACATAGTCGGAAAAGTTATTTCGTTTGCGCTGATATCTGAAATAGTGGGACTTATCCTGATTCTCTTTGGGCACACCGCAAATGTTCTTCTGTTTATAGTGGGTATTCTGCTTGAATCGGCAATTTTCAGTCTATGCGGAATAATCGTGGGAACAATGGTCAGCAATCTGAATCAGTATATTCTGGGAACAGTACCGTTTGAACTGGTGGGCTTTGCGCCGGTCATTGCATACAGGGCAGGCGTGTTCTGGGATAATCCGCTTATGCTGATCCATCCGGGATGTGCTGCTATGCAACTGTTAGAAGGTAATGCGAACATGGCATTTTTATCAATTATCAGTCTTGTGATCTGGACTTATGTGATATACAGAATAGCTGATAAGTGTGTTAAAAAAATGTATCAACAGGTAGGAGAATAAGATTATGACCGCTACATACAAAATGTTCAGATATATGGTAAAACAGATAGCCGCGGATCTGATGCTGGCGATGCTGGTTATTATGCCATTTATAGTCGGTGGACTCTTTAAATATGGGATTCCGATCCTGGAAGAAAAGATTCTGGCCGGATTTGGCTACGGAGAAGTGTTAAGGCCTTATTATGACCTGTTTAGCTGGCTGCTGGCCATGTTGACGGGAATGATGTTTGTCTTTATAGGTGGATTGGTAGTTCTGGGAGAGATTGATGAGGGCATAGCTAAATACATCATAGTAACGCCTCCCGGTGAAAGAGGTTATCTTAACTCAAGAATAGTATTGCCGGCAGTTATCTCAGGAATAATGACAGCATTTTTAGTTATGGTATTTGCGATTAACAGGCTTGATTTAATAACAACGGTTGTTATGGTATTATCCACGGCTTTTTGCGGCATTATCACGGCTTTTCTGGTGGTGGCTATATCTTCAAACAAGGTTGAGGGCATGGCAGTGGGTAAATTATCAGGCCTCTTTGGAATAACTTTTTTCGCACCGTTCTTTATTAAAGGGGCAGTAAGGTATATTTTTGTGATATTTCCCATGTATCATGTGGGAAGATGGACCCAAACCGGGAACATGTTGTACCTGATTCCCGCAGGAGGGTTGTTTATGATCTGGAGTATCGTTTTGTATAAGATGTTCAGGAAAAAGTTTGGATAAGATAGTTGAAGATGTAGAAGCTCTCTCTTGTTTGCTTTTTTTATGTTGGTAGGGTAGAAGTTTATTATTCGAGAAGTGGTATAGAGGAAAAAACTATTGATTTATTTTTGTATAATACTATCCTTCGCATAACTATTATGTTCCAAAAAAATCAATTAATTAAATAGCAGATATGCTTCCTGATTGTCTTTTGACCATGAAACATATCTGCTTGTTTTTTTATCATATTTAATTATTTAACTTTAACAGGAATGAGCTTAAGATCGCCTGTGCCAAAGAACAAGGAATTTCTTATCATACCTATTCTGTATAGATTTAATATATAGAACATTGTACACATAACAGTAATAATTCCGAAGGTACTGATAAGTTCCTCAACTGTTGGCGCATAGCCATGTTTTCTTGTGTAATTACCGACATATTCCGCAATTTCTGCTTCAAGTCTACTCATATTTACAACCTTTCTTGATTCATTTGTGCTGTATTTAGTTGTTTCATTTAGTTTATAGTGAAAATGTGTCCATTCTGGGGCAGATATATTAAGAAATTATAAAATGGATTATGAAATAAAGCTTTTTGTACCTGGTACCGGGGTTTAAATATTGATTTGAAAAGACCTTTGTCCCGGTGATAAAGGTCTTTTTTATTGCCCGCGGTTATAGACTTTACAGACTCAAACAGATACAATTGCTTTAATGGAAAGTTGGGGGGATACGGTATGAAAGTATGTGAAATCAGCAAAAGGAAAATTTCTGTGTTTTTATCGTTAATAATGGTAGTCTGCACTTTATGTAGTTGCAGACTGCCTTTTTTTGAAGATGATCGCACGCCGGGAGAAAAAAAGTATCCGGAGTTTATCACAATAGATGTTTTTGACGTTCAGTCCAATACCCGGGGAATCCAGCGGGGATGGTTTGCCAAGATCGTCCGTGACAAGTTCAATATGCAGCTTAACATTATAGCTCCCAATCAGGAGGGCCATGGAAATGCCATTTTTGAGAGCATGAGAGCATCAGGGAATATCGGCGATCTTATTTTTATCGGTGCAGAGGATGGAAATCTTCGGGACCTGGTACGAGAAGGCCTTATTCTTGATATGACAGATTATATTAAGGACTGTGATAATCTTTTGAAATATGAGGACCAGATAAGGCTTACCTCTGCCAATGCAGACGCAGAGGGCTTATTTGCCATTCCCAGTGAGATATCCTCCAATACAGAGGTTGGAGAAGCGGATTTCAGCGAGCCCACCAACGCACCCTCCATCAGATGGGATTTGTACAGGGAACTGGGCTATCCGCAGGTTAATACTCTGGAGGAGCTTTTGCCTGTACTGTCAAAGATGCAGCAAAATGCAGTAAAAAGCGACAGTGGAAAAAACGTCTATGCTTTCAGCCTTTTTTCTGACTGGGACGGAGATATAATGCAAAATGCAGGAGCCATTGCTTCGCTGTATGGATATGATATTCTTGGATTTGTTCTGATGGATCCTGAAACCGGCGAAATGGAAAGCGTTGCAGATGAGAACTCTGCTTATTTCAGAGCGCTGGATTTCTTTTTCGAGGCTAATCGCCTGGGGCTTGTGGACCCCGATTCACCTTATCAGAATTATGATACTGTTGCCTCCAAATACAGAGACGGTGCGGTTCTTTACTCTTTTTGGCCCTGGATGGGGCAGTCACTCTACAATTCAGAGACAAGACTTCGTGAAGGAAAAGGATTTGCGTCCCTGAAAATTGAAGATGCCAGTTACGTTACCTGGGGAAATGATCCCGGGGGCAAGCAGAGTTTTTCCATGATGATCGGTAAAAACACCAAGGATCCCCAGAGAATGGTGGATTTTGCCAACTGGCTTTTTTCCAGGGAAGGTATCGAGTGCAGCGGCTCACCTACAGGAGATTTCAGAGGGCCGGAGGGGTTAACCTGGGAAATGACGGATGATGGGCCCAGATTCACTGAATTTGGAATAAAAGCCTTTATTGATATGGAGGAGAATCTTGAGGTTCCTGAAGAATACGGCGGAGGACTCTGGAGTCAGGGGGTATCTGCCCTTAATTTCAAGCCTGTTGACGTTCAGGACAGCGATGAGAATGGCGTTCCTTACCGGTATCAGCTCTGGGATGACTATACCAGCCGCAGTAAGACTGTGATCTACAGCGATTGGAGCAGACTTTACGGCACGGAGAAGGAGCCAATAGCCTATTTTAAGGAAAACGACATGCTTACGATAATCCCGGGAGTTGAATGGGGAGGATTTGCATATCCTGAGTATCTTCAGACCATTGAAGATCAGTGCCGCCAGACCATTGTCGATCACTCCTGGAAAATGGTATTTGCTTCCACCAGGGCTGATTATGATTTTCTTAAAAAGGACATGCTCAGTACCTTGGATAAGCTTGGGTTCGACCAGGTATTGGAATATAATCTGAAGGCTGCAAAAGAAAAGCAGCAGCTGTTTGACGCTGCATTTAAGGGGGATACATGATGCACAGGGGACGCGTGGGCGGTCAGATGTACCGCGTTTTGATCCTGGCCCTGATAATTCCCATGTTTATTATAGGTGTTGTGTCAGTATCTATCCTTATGAGACAGATGAAGGACAGATATGAGGAACAGTTAAGGGCTGAAAATATCAGGATCAAATCAATAGTATTTGATATAACTTCAATTGTTTATACCAGCCTGGAGCCTATCATATCCTCTCAGGAATACAGGGACATGTTTGCTTCAGACAGCTATCAGGTTGTCACCAAGGGCAGGTATGATGCTCTGGATGCGGCGGTTTCTTCGATAATCCGGACCACAGCCGCAATTTCTTCAATAAATATTTATACCAACAATCCCAAAATACCTACAGGCAGCCATGTGGTCAATGTGGGTATAAGCGGCGCTGAAAGATTCGGAGATAATGCGGATAAAGCGGCCGGCAGCGGAGTTACCGATGATCCCTTCAGCAGGTTTGAGTGGTACAACGATATAGATGATTCAGCCTGGGATTCCTACACCTGTACCCATATTCCACTGAATGAGTATGAGAATGACTATGAGCTTGCTCTTGTGAGGCGCTTTAATACAGGTTCTTCGGATAACAGGGCTTATATCGTAGTGACGGTGAGCACCAATTATTTAAGAAACAGGCTTCTTACGACGGATAATTATATACTCATCAGTTTGGACAAACATCCTGTGTTTTTTTCATCAAATTACAATGAGCGCGAGATCGAGATGCCGGAGATTGAGGGCAATGGCGTAGATGAGTATAACTTCATGGGCGATATGATGCTTGATGGCAAGCTGGCTCTTACCTGCATTTCGAGCTTTGTGCCCTATAAGATCACTTCAAGATTCTTTGTCCTTACCGGAGATTACACGGCCCATGAGGCCATTAAGGAGATAATGCGAGGCTTTATTCTTGTATTACTTCTGGTAGTAATTGTCCCTTTATTCATAGTCATTCTTTACTCAAGGTATTTCACATCCAGAGTAAATACCCTGAGAGAGGCCATGCACAGAGCCAGTACCGGCAATTATGACATCATTGAGAATATAAGCGGTGATGATGAACTGGCGGATACCTTTAAGGATCTAAAGGCTACCACCCAGCAGATAAGAGAGCAGGAAGCGAGATTTTACGAAACAAAGATCCATGAGCAGCAGCTCATCAATATGCAGCAGAACATGGAATTTAAGATGCTTTCAGGGCAGATCAATCCTCATTTTTTGTACAATACTCTTGAGGCAATCAGGATGCAGGCCATAAGAGGCGGTGACAGGGATGTGGCCACCAGCGTCAAGTATCTTGCCAAAATAATGCATTATGTGCTTGAGAGCACCGGAAAGTCCAACGCAACCCTGGCGGAGGAGCTTACCCATGTGGAAAGTTATCTTCAGATACAGCGGCTCAGGTTCGGGGACCGGATCAACTGGAATTTCTATATTGCAGAGGATTTTGACACATCAAAATATTATCTGCTGCCACTTCTTTTGCAGCCTATAGTGGAAAATGCCGTGAGCCATGGCCTTAAGGATATGGATCAGAACGGACACATTAGCATTATTGTTGAGCCCGAAGGGGAGAAGCTTCTCATTACAGTTAATGATGACGGAAAGGGCATGAGCCCTCAGCAGGTTGAAGAATTGAACCATTCCATCAATGAGAAGAGGCGGGAAGATGACGAAAAAGGAGTAGAGAGTATCGGACTTTATAACATCAACCAGAGGATAAGATATCTTTACGGAAGTGACTATGGTCTTACTATAAGATCAAATCAGGGTAAGGGCACTAGCGTTGAGCTCAGGCTTCCCATAAATACCCAGGCCCGGACCAATGTACAAAATGTACAGTAAAAAATGTAGGATTAACAGGGTATTTAATTGACAGAGAGTTATATAAAATTGCACGTGTAAGCAATATTAATTATCAGCTTGCAGGTGCAATTTTTATTTGGGGTCTGCGCTTATAGTTGGGGGGAGGGGAAACGTGTCTAAAGAAAAACTGGCTGGATATGTCTATTACCCATATCGAGCAATCTCAGTACTGCTTCTGGTAGTTCTCTTTTTTCCGGCGCTTAATGTTGCCAGAATTAGCGGACTCATCAACAGAAGCATTTCTCTTCTTACAACAGGATTTTCCTATGGGAATTTAATCTCCAATTTCGGCAGGGCCATTAAAAAAGGCTGGGTTATGGAATCCACCTTGAGACTTTTGAATATCTCCAGCATGATAATCTGCCTTGGAATTATAGCCTGCGCTGTTGGGGCCTGTTTATCTCTGGGAAACAGAAAATGTAAGTTCTTCGGAAATATACTCAACATAGTCGGAGCCATTGTTTCTGCTGGTTCCATGGCAGGAATATGGTCTGCACATACACAGATTGCAGCAACCACTAAGCCCTCCAAGATTGAACCCATGTTTTCCGGGTTTTTCTACGTAATGCTGGGAATGCTGTTGCTGATGATCCTCATAGCTGCCTGTGAGCTGTATCTGGTGGGAAAACCCGCCAAGACCGAGAAGTTTGAGATGGAAACAAGATTCAGATTGTTTCTTATGTTCCTTCCCTTTATCCTTCTGGCTTTTGTCTTCAGTTATTTACCTCTCTGGGGATGGAGATATGCTTTTTTCGACTACAAAGCCGGAGATACCTTGTCAATGGATAACTTTGTAGGGGTTAAGTGGTTCCAGCAGCTGATCCGAAACAGATCCACCACCAGGGACATCCTCAGCGTAATGAAAAATACCCTGGCCATGAGCGGACTGGGAATAGCCACCAGCTGGGTTCCCATGGCATTTGCGATTTTTCTTTCTGAGATTAAGAATGACAAATTCAGAAGAATTGTACAGACTTTTACCACCATTCCCAATTTCATCAGCTGGGTTCTGGTATTTGCCATTGCTTTCTGTATTTTCTCCACAGACGGTTTTATCAGTTCTCTTATGATGAATCTTGGTGTCTGGACCGAAGGAAAAAACTTCCTGATGGACGGAAGCCATATCTGGATAAAGATGCTTCTTTGGGGAATGTGGAAGGGCCTGGGCTGGAGCGCCATCATCTATATCGCGGGAATTGCCGGTATAGACCAGCAGCTGTATGAAGCGGCAATAGTGGATGGTGCGGGGCGCTTCCAGAAAATGTGGCATGTAACAGTGCCGGGACTTATGCCTACTTTCTATGTGCTTCTTCTCATGGCTGTAGCAGGAATCCTTTCTAACGGAATGGATCAGTACCTGGTATTTGAAAATTCCTCCAATACAACACAGATCATGGTTCTGGATCTGTATGTTTATAAGATGGGTATCGTTAAAGGTGCAATTCCTTTATCCACCGTTGTGGGAATGCTTAAATCCGTCATCAGTGTGACTCTTTTGTATGGGGCAAATACCATATCAAAAGTGATAAGAGGTGAGACCATAGTTTAATGGGGGAACGAAATGAGTAAGAAGAACCGGAAAAAAATAAAGCTGAAATTCGGTGACGTTGTTTTTAACATCATCAATTACTCCGCATTTGCTGCTTTTACCCTTATATGCATTTTTCCCTTTTACTATCTGTTCATCAATACCATCAGTGACAATGAACTGGTGAGAAAGGGACTTATCAACTTTGTGCCAAGGGGCATACATTTTGAAAACTACATTCGCCTTTTGCAGGTAAATGACCTGTTTGGTTCCTTTGCGGTGACCCTGGCAAGAACCATATTCGGAACAATTCTCATGGTGCTGGCATCAGCCTTTGTGGGATATCTGGTTACCCAACAGGAAATGTGGGGAAGAAGCTTCTGGTACAGGTTCCTTGTAATAACCATGTACTTCAACGCCGGCATAATTCCCTGGTACCTGAATATGGCTATGCTGGGACTTACCAATACCTTTTGGGCATACATAATTCCGGGAATAGTTGCACCCTATAATATCATTTTGGTTAAGACCTATATAGAATCTGCAATTCCGGGTGAACTTGAGGAAAGCGCTGCTTTGGACGGGGCGTCTCATATGAAGATTTTCATGAGCATCATACTTCCTTTGTCCAAGCCTATCCTGGCCACTATTGCCATATTCGGTGCTGTGGGCCACTGGAATTCCTTCCAGGATTCACTGATTCTCATGCAGTCGGCGCCAAAGCTCTATACACTTCAGCACAGGCTGTATATATACCTCAATACCACCAGTAATCTGGCCGCTCTTATGAGCGCCGGAAGTACATCAGGAATCAGCAAGAGCGTTATGGACTCTGCGCTGAACGGAAAAGTAATAAAGTACACCATAGCAATGGTTACAATAATTCCTATTCTTTTAGTTTATCCTTTCATGCAGCGGTATTTTGAAAAGGGAATCATGATCGGGGCAGTAAAAGGGTGAAAGAGAACCCTTAAAGATAGTTTTGAAACCAAAAAAGGAGGAAAGCTATGAAAATGAAAAAGTTACTGGCTCTTATTATGACCGGAGCAATGACGCTGTCTCTGGCAGCCTGCGGATCCGCACCTGCTCCCACAGGGGCATCGGAAGGTTCGGAAGGGGAAACAGAAACCACGCAGGGTTCAGGAAGCTCTGAGACCACAACTATTGAAGATGAGAAATCTGCTACCGCAAGCGGAATTGAAGGCGATCTTTCAGACATAATTCCGGATCAGACCGTTACCCTTGACGTTTACGATCAGCTGGCAAACTATTCCGGAGAGCAGACAGGCTGGTTTGGAAAAATAATGCTTGATAAGTTCAATGTTAAGCTCAATATCATCCCTGAAAACGATGGTGTATATGATACCCGTATGGAATCCGGCAATCTCGGAGACTTGGTAATCTGGGGAAATGACGGTGATGATTATCAGCATGCCATCGACAAGGGAATGCTTTTTGACTGGGAAGAGGATGACCTTCTTAACGAGTATGGACCTTACATCGCTGAGAATATGAAGGCTGCACTTGAAAAGAACAGAGGAATCTCTTCAGACGGAAAGCTCTATGGCTACGGCTTTGACGTAACCCGTTCAGCAGAAGATCCCGGCTCATTCATGTATACCTGGGATTTAAGATATGATCTCTATGAGCAGATCGGGTCCCCTGAGATCAAGGATTTTGACGGACTGGTTGCAGCTCTTGAGAAAATGAAAGAGATCTGTCCTACAGATGACAACGGAAATCCTACTTATGGCGTTTCTCTTTTCAATGACTGGGACGGTGACATGGTAATGTACGTTAAGTCAACCGCAACAGCTTACTACGGATTTGATGAGTTCGGACTGGGATTATATGATCCCGATACACAGTCCTTCCATCCTGTACTTGAGGAGAACGGTCCTTACCTTACAGCTCTTAAGTTCTATAACACACTTTATCAGAAGGGCCTTCTTGATCCAGACTCACAGACACAGGGCTTTAACGGAATGCAGGAGGATTACCAGAACGGTACAGCATTCCTCAACGTATTTAACTTTATGGGCTCCGCACTTTACAATTCACCTGACCATCTTGCAGCAGGAAAGGGTATGTTCCCTGTAAAGCCTGCAGATGCAACACCTATCAGATATGGTCTTAACGTTTACGGTGGAAACAGAATCTGGTCTATAGGCGCCAATACTGAATATCCCGAGCTTTGCATGGCTATCATCAACTGGCTTACAACACCTGAGGGAAGAATGATCTCTGAATACGGTCCTAAGGATGTTTGCTGGTACTATGATGAAAATGGAAAGACCTGCTTTACAGATATAGGCCGCGCCTGCAAGACAGATATTTCAACAGAAATGGGCAATGGCTATGAAGGAACCTATGATGATGGCTCCTTCAAGATGAATAATTCAACCTGGTCACTGGATGCTCCTAACCCTGACAGTAACGGTGAAACCTTCAACTACCGTAACTGGGCAAGCTATTCCACAGAAGCCGGTTCTGACATCGAGCAGGATTGGAGAGACTGGGCAGGAGCTGATACACCGGATGAGTATCTGGACAAGTTTAAATATGTTCTCGCTCCCGGAACCATGTACACCGGCGGCGTTCGCTCAGATGAGCTCCAGGTAGTCTGGGATCAGGTTTCAACCTGTGTAAAGGACAACTCCTGGAAAGCAATCTATGCATCAAGTGACGAGGAGTTTGACGCAATTGTAGCTGATATGAAGCAGCAGGCAGAAGAGTATGGCTATGCGGAATGTATCGCATTCCAGGAAAATGAGGCCAAGCTCAGAGCAGCTGCAGAAGATGATGCAAGATCCAAATGATTCCCATTTTCCTTACATACAATGGAAAGGCTACGGCGCTGTATGCCGTAGCTTTTTCATGTATAATCCTTATGATAGAATGAAAGAAGCTGATAGACTAGGGGAGTATCGCAAAATATGGAAACAGTGCTTATTGTTGATGACGAAGAGAATATAAGAGAAGGCATAAAGCTCATCATAGACTGGGAGGAGCTTGGCTTTGAAATAATCGGGGATGCTTCTAACGGGGAAGACGCTCTTTCCGCAGCAGAAAGGCTTGATCCTACTTTGATAGTTATTGATATGCAGATGCCCAAGGTTCATGGCATTGATGTTATCAAACAGCTTCGTGGCAGGGGATATAAGGGCTATTTTATCATTCTTTCGGGCTATTCTGATTTTGAGTACGCCAGGGAAGCCATCAGAAATAACGTCACTAATTACATTACCAAACCCATTGATGAGGATGATCTTTTAAAAACAGTCAAAACTATTAAGGCAGATATAGAAAAATCCAAAAAAGAAGGCACACGGCTCGGGGAAATTAAGAATAAGGCCAAGAGTGTGATTGTAAGGGATCTGCTGTCGGGCATACCCGTGATGGAAGAGAACCTGACTTCCATGAATTTGCTGTATCCCAGATACCAGGTTATTATCCATGAGACCTACAACGTGGGAAAAGAGGACATCAGATACCGATTATCAGACCTGATATCAGCTTTTTTGGATGAAAAATGCTATGAACTTTCCACAGTAGAGAGAAATGAGTGCATTCTGCTTAAGGGAAGGACTGCTATATCAAAGTTTGAAGATTTTATAATGCATTATCAAAAATCCCCCATAGAATCTGACAGCCCTCTGGACAATATATTTATCGCCATAGGTAATGAATGTGACCTTCCTTCAGAGATTGCCGGTTCCTATGACAGGGCAAAATGGCTCGCCAAGAGAAGATTTTTCTGCGATGAAGGAGAGCATTTTATAAGGGAAGATAAGGCTGATTTTCAGAGTGTTTCAGATGTCAGGGACAATAATGCCCAAAAGGATCTTTTGGAAAAGGTATTGAATGCCGTTGCCTTCGGAAACAGGAATATGATGGTAAATGCTCTGGATGAAATCTACGAGTATGTGAAAAAACATGAGAAAGAAAGCACGGATGCCTCCCTTTTTATGACTGAGATCATGCTTTCCCTAAAGGAAAAAATGACCAGGCAGTATCCGGTTTTGTCAGAGGTTTTTGATACCAGCGCCGGAATTATTGAGTTTATTGAGAGCAGGTTCTATCTGTACGAGATAATCCAGTATATTTCCGACACTTTGGACATCGCAATGAACAGGATTTATTGCAGACAGGACGGAGAAAACGTCATCGAGGACATTATCTCATATATTGACAGATTCTATGCACAGCCCCTGACTTTGGAAGAACTTGCAGTGCAATTTGGCTACAATTCAGGCTATTTGGGACGACTTTTTACCAAGACCACAGGCTGTGGATTTACTTATTATCTTAATGAATGCAGGATCAAAAAGGCCAAGGAACTTCTGTCAGAAGGCAAATACAAGGTATACGAGGTGTCACAGCTGGTGGGCTACAGCGATGTGGACTATTTTGGCCGTAAATTCAGAAAACATGCGGGACTTACGCCTGCAGAATTCAAGAAATTGTGAGAAATCGTTAGATTCGTTAGATACTATTCGTTAAACCTGGGTTTAGCGAATAGTAAGAATGTTGTGCTACACTCAGCCACTCAGCCACTCAGCCAAGTATTAAGTCAATTAAGTGCCAGATACAGCACACGTTCTGCACCCTCACCGCATATGTCTCTTATTTCCTTTTTCCCAATAAGCCTAAACCCGTCGTAAGTAAACTTAGGCGAAGTAGCACATGACATGAAGCAAAAGCTATCCTTATCTAGATTCTCCGCAGCAAATATGGCTCCTTTGGGAATAACTGCCATTGCCTTTTCGCCGTTTTCAATGTCCCTTCCAAGGAGCAGTTCTTCTGTCTTTCCATCTGTGATCACCGTGATCTTAACTGCACACCCCTCATGGTGATACCATATTTCTTCACAGTCTATCTGATGAAAATGGGAAATCTCATCTCCTGCCAAAAGAAAATATATGCTTCCTGCCAGTGCTCTGCCACCCTTATCTTCAGCGGATGTGTAACATTCAGAAAACCATCCACCTTCAGGATGTGCTTCAAGTGCATAGACTTCCTTCAGTTTTTCTATTCGCTTTTTATCCATATCAGTTTCCCCATATATACAATGTACATAAGTGTCTCAATCGCCCCAGCTCTTTCACTTCCTAATCTCCGACCTATTAAGAATATCGCACAGTTCCTCGAAACTATCACAGATAAGTCTTGGATTCTCAATATTGTCGCCCCTCACGAGATATATCTTAGCGTCTTTGTTGCTCCAATAATAAAAATCGCCACCTCTGTGCATGGAAAAAGGGACCAGTTCTTCAGGAATAAAGCCATCTACAAGATCATTATCCTTAACGCTTTATATAGGGAATAACAGACTTTTTTCGCTTCTGCCCTTCATGGGCTTCTACTGCGTAGTCCACAGCCTTCAGCGCATTGGGGAGTTTGTAATTCCTGGCTGTGGTCTTCACATAGGTCTTCATGTGCTCCCAATAATGATTGCTTCCTTTGTCTTGAAAGCCTTGCGTCGCTCCTCTGCAATAGCAGACACTGATACATCAATCTACAGTGCTAATTCCATCAGCCAGCAATCTACTTTTTCTTCCTCAAACATCTCATGTTTTGGAAGTGATTTAATGATTTTAAACCCGGCTTTCTCGTATGCCCTTATAGCCCTTTTATTATCTTGGTGCGGGTCAAGAAGAACTCGTTCCGCAGCCATATTTTCTTTCAAATGAGAAGCCATCATTTTCAAAAAAGATGAGCCCATTCCCTTACTCCAGTATTTCGGCTCACCTATAAACTGATCCATAGCAAACACTATATGTCCATCGTCAGGATAGTCATATTCATCGAACAATTCACCACTCAATTGATAGGCCTGTGCATATCCGATGGGGGATTTCTTATACTCGATGATCATTCTGAATCCATCTGGAATTTCTTCCAAAAAATGTGCAGACAAAGTATCCATCGTAAACCTGACGTCACGACCTTCGTAATACTCCAGCACTCTCTTATCTGTCAACCATTTAAACATGAGTGGAAGATCTGTTTCCGTAAAATCTCGGATTGTTATTTCATCTTTTTCTATTTTCACGTAATCCTCCCCGCAAACTGGAATTGTCTTGCACTACTCCCCTTAATCATGAAGTACTATTCAATCTTTATGCACTATATGCCATATCACCGGATTGGAAAAACCACATGCAATATAAAGCTCATAGGGATTGCTTGGACTATTTAACTTGCCAGAGACAGTCACAAACTCTGCTCGTCCCCGTAAGCAAGATAGTAGCTCAGCTACAACATATTTCCCTAATCCCTTATGTCTATGTGCATTCGACACCTGAATCCACTCCAGAGTGCCCTCACCTATACTCTTATCTAATTCCCCAATTCCACTTGCAACAATTTTCCTTGTTTTCTGCTCTCGTATTGCAATCCATAAATTCGTATCATATACCTGTCGTTTTTTATATATGCCAATTTCTTCGACAGAAAGGCATTCGCTCTCATAGCACTCTTGTATATGCGCAGCAAACTCATCGTCTGTCGCTTTTGATAAAACATAATCATCTGACAAAACAGGAACACTTACATTCTCCAGATTATGAATCATTTTAAAATATGGTTCATCCGAACCGTTTATAGTTCCTTCAACATATTCATCGTCGCGAATGACCATAATATTATCAGGCACTTCTATCTGTAATGTTTTCCAAAGCGGAAGTGACGCACTCCCGCAAGGGTCTGCTAAATAATCCTTTTCATCTATCATCTTATTATCCCTTCATATCCAAACCGGAATCTGCTATTCTCCGAGAATATCTGAGAAATTCCCCTTAAGAAAATGTAGATATTCCGGATGATCTGCATTTTCTTCATACTCCTGCAGAATAGTCCTCCTAATCCATTTCCTCATCTTCTCAGGCATTTTTTCTGTAATTTAAACATCTTTAGCCAAATAAAGTAAAAGATCATCATCATTGATGCAGGGGGCATACTGTTCTAATTGTTTCCCTTTATACCAAACTCCGCTGCCATCAAAATTGTAACCTCTTTTTACATACATCCTCTGGGCTGGTCCATATCCAGAATGAACCCCAACTGCCAAGTAAACTTTATCGGAAACTTTTGACGCCTCTTTTTCAACAGCATCCAAAAGCCTATTTCCAATACCTTTATTATGAACATCAAAGAAAACTGTCAGATCTTCAATTTCAGGATAGCCTTGATTCCCCCAAGGACCTTCTATAGGATTCAGAACCAGAGTACATTGCCCGGAGACTCTGCCATCATACTCTGCGATAAAAACAAATCTCTTACCATCCTCCTGTTCTTTATAATACTTTTCATATGTATCTACGGAAGGATGCCAGCCATACGAAAAATATGTATCATAAAGGATTTTTGCATCTTCAGGAATCATGCTCCTAATTCTTATAGTTCCATCATCATAATACGTAACCATCTTTAACCACCTTTATCATAATCCTAGTCATACCATTAAAGCCGTGTTCTTATATCTTTCAGTTCCTCGATATTGAATTCTATAGGCGATGCATTATCAACCTCTATCGTATGCGACTCCTCAAATGGTATATTTCTTTTCATAGCAAGAAGCGTCATAATGACAGCACCGTGCGATATTATAAGCAGGTTTTTGTCTGAAGAAGCATCATGTTGCCCAAGAATATAATCCAGCGCATTGAATAATCTCTCCATTACCATTTGGTATGATTCACCACCAGGACTACGATTGTACCTTTTGTTTGATAGCCACAGTTTATGTTCTTCAGAATATAAAGAAAGGATTTTATCCCAAGTATGCCCTTCAAACAATCCCAGATTCATTTCTTCCAGGCCTCTAACTATTTCATATCCTGTATGGAAATGCTCATCTACTATCTGCGCAGTTTTTACAGCTCTAGCCTGATAGCTGGTGTATATCTTTTCAAAAGAAATATCTCTATCTTCAAGATTCTTGCAAAGAAGTTGCGCCTGCGCTATTCCATTCTCATTCAAAGGAATATCAGTCGTACCTTGAACTTTTCCTAATATATTCCAATCTGTTTGTCCATGCCTCGCAAAATATATCTTCACAATACGTCCTCACCCTTAGTACACTTATTGTCTATCACACAGAATGGCGTTTGATGTCCACACAATTTCCAAGCTCATCAAAACTAAATTCCACAATCCATGGCATCAGAAATCTTATTCTTTCAAAATCATCATAGCCAAAAGAATTATCATAAAAATTTATGATGGTGCTTAATGATGTACCATGGCTTCCAACTACTATCAATGATTTCTGATACCTTACTTAATCTCTCCATAATTTTTGTCTTTATCTTCCGATATTATGTGTTAGCATTAGCACAATTGTCTACTTGCTTCCTAATTGTTTTAGTAGCAAGCATAATAGCGATTACTATAATAACAACTTTACTGAAATAGCCTACATATTGATTACTTCCAGTTACAAGTTGTGAAAAAACATTAATCAGGGAATGCGTCATTACACATATCCAAAGGTTATTTGTTTTCACATATAACACTGAAAGAATAAAGCTATTTACAAGTAAACCAATTAAAAATGGGATCACATCAGCATGTGTTTCATCTAGATAAAAAAACAGAAAATGCCATAATCCCCACGAGAAAAATGTGATGATCGTAGCTAAAATGTAGTGCAGTCTTTCCTGCAAAAGCGGTTGAAACAGGTATCTCCAGCCAATTTCTTCTATACCGCCTAGTACTATATGCTTGAAAAACATTATGATCGGCAGATACCACACTCTTATTGATATCCTTCCTCCGAATACAACCGGAAGAAAATCCAAACATAAGAACAAAATCATCCAAACGTAATTTAGAGGGCTTTGTCTTATCCTGAAGAAATCACAGATTACGGTTTTAAAACCTGTATTTCGATATTGGATTGAAATAATGGCTCCCCATAACGCTGAAGAAATACCACCAATTGCAATAATGATCCATCCTAACGGTGTGGCATAACCCACCTCCAGTCCATATCGTCTTAGTACAAAGGCAATTATGCATACCACTATAATTTGTCCTAATGCTCCGGCCAAATAGAGCGTCAGTGCCTTTTTGTTATTCATACCATTTCTATATCCTTTTTATCTTCCGATATAACTTGCGATAAGGTAAGACTTCTTGCGGGCTTTTTCCTCTTTGCTCGCAAGAAGTCATATCTTTATTATAAACCTGGGAAAAGGTTCCTTTGGTTACCCAAAAGGCCCCTACAGACACTCATAATGCAAATTCTAATTGATGCAAGTGTCAGATTTACTACTGAAATCTTCGGAACTAGCACTCGTTTAAAGATTGGTCCCTCCCACAAGTGTCTTTTTCAGGGAAAATTCAAGAATATCCAGCAATATCTACACTCATATGGCAATTCCATTGATTTGCAAGTGTTCACACCTCCAGTTTAGACACTCCT
>NZ_ATVS01000053.1 GCF_000420845.1 Butyrivibrio sp. AE3009
TTTAACCAACACAACCTTCCCACAAGTTTATACAGATTCGCAAAATTAGTATTTATTTAAAAATGCGAAATAAATATAAATGCACATCGTCAGTTATATACGAAGATAATCCAAAAAACTACAAATCGAGATTTGAAGAGGTGAAGCCATGGCATGGAAATGTCCGAAATGCGGCAGAGAGTTCAGCAGACAAAACCAGGATCATTACTGTGTGAAACCGCAGAATATTGATGAATACATTGCTGCCCAGGATGAGAAATATAAGCCCAGATTAATGGAAATCCGGGAGATCCTTCGTGATGCACTGCCAGACGCGGAGGAACGGATCTCCTGGTCGATGCCCACTTATTGGAAAGGTCGTAATATCATTCATTTCGCAGCATCAAAGAAACATCTGGGCATTTATCCCGGTGATGAGGCTACAGCTGTATTTACGGAGGAACTCTCCGATTATGACGTAAGCAAGGGCACGATACGGATCCCCTATGATCAGCCTTTACCGGAAGCACTGATCATAAGGATCGCAAAATGGTGCTTTGAGAACTATTCCAAATAAGGTGTAAAGATGGTATGAAGAACGCAATAGAGTTCCGTTGTATTCGGGAAAACGAACTCGGCCTTCTCAAAGACTTTTTATATGAAGCCATATTCATTCCGGAAGGTGTGGAGCCGCCTCCGAGAGATATTGTAGAGAAACCGGAGCTACGCGTATACACTGATGGTTTCGGTACAAAGTCTGGAGACAACTGCCTCGTCGCGATCCACGACGGAAAAATAGTTGGGGCTGTCTGGACGAGGATCATGAATGATTACGGCCATGTGGATGATGAAACACCTTCATTTGCAATTTCACTGTACAAGGAGTATCGGAGAAAAGGGATCGGCACGAGGCTCATGGAGGAAATGCTGGAGATTCTTCGTGATCAAGGCTATAAAAGAGTGTCTCTCGCTGTTCAGAAGGCTAACTATGCTGTGAAAATGTATCAGAAGACCGGGTTCAGGATCATGAATGAAAATGATGAGGAATTCATCATGGTATGTGAGCTTTAGAAATCGGCAGGTTGTCGAGATAATTGAAGTCGATTCTTATGCTGATTTTAGCACGGAGGGAAGGAAAAAGATGAAATACCAATACAAAGAAATGCCGGAATCTATGAAGGGGACATACGGAGAATTTGCAAAAAACTTCGGCTTTGATTGGAAAGAGTTTATTATGGGAATCCCGACGCCGATGTTCCTTGTCACAACATATAAATCTAACGGACAGCCCAATGCTACGATGCAGTCATGGGCAGGGTTTACGAGTGCGAATCATGGATGCGGGTATTACGTGATTCTATGCAGCGTGAATAAGTGTGGACATCTTTACCAAAGCCTAAATGAAAAGAAGGCAGCAGTGCTGAATTTCATGTCTTCTGATTTATACAAAGCCTGCATGAAGACGATACAGAATAATCAGCTCGAGGCAGATGAGATAACTTCATCAGGACTTACTGTGGAGAAAGCTTCATGGATAGAAGCACCGATGGTCGCTGAATGTTTCATGAACCTTGAGTGCAAGTATTTGTGGGAGAAAGAAATCGTACAGGGTGATGATCATGTTATGATTTGCCTTGAAGTTGTAGGCGGGCATATAGAGAAGGAATATATAGAGGATATGTTCGGAGACAAAGGGATTCTTTACAATGTCCATTATCCTATAAATCCGGAAAATGTGAAAGAAAAAGGCTGCGATTATGTAGCTGCACTTAGGAAAGTAAATCAATCCTACGAATATTGATCATATACAAGGCAGCGCAATGCTAAAGCAGTGACAAATCGTGAGTTGTAGAGGGCTTGATGATGGGAAAAGAACTGTCGGAAATGACGTTGGAAGAATTGTGGGATTTATTCCCAATATTCCTTGTTCAGCACGATGATCAATGAGAGCAAAAAAGAATTATTACTAAAGGTGATAAATACATAAAAGAACTGGACTTAATGGGCTTTTGCTAATAGTGAAAAAGGGGAAATAATGATCAGACGAGCCAATAAAAGTGATTTGTCTAGGATTGCAGAGATTCTGGTATTTGTAAAAAGAATGAAGTATCGTTCTATTTTTCATAATGACGCATATTCTTTCGGAGAGCTGCAGGTGATCCCTGTAGCTGAGCAGTATTCCAACCCAGAGATTCTTGAGAATATCTGGGTATATGAAGAAGATGAGATAGTAAAGGGATTAATTCATATTGAGAATAATGAAGTAATGGAGCTTTATGTTGATTATTTCTTCATGGGGCAGGGTATTGGGGCTGAATTAATTGAGTTTGCAAAGAAGGAATATGAAGTCAAGTTCTTGTGGACACTGGAAAAGAATCATGATGCAATCAAGTTCTATGAGACTCATGGATTTTGCAGAACGGGAGATAGACAGTTAGAAGAAGGTACACCTGAATATATCGTTAAGATGGAGAGATGAATGAAAGCATTTTTTTGGTCATTTGGAGATTCAAGCAGTAAATAGCCTGGGACTATGTACTGTTGAGTATAAGGAAAATGTAGAGCCCAGAAAGCGGGAAATAATAGCGTTTTGTGAGGATATATAAGTGGTGATAAAAAGAGTATGAAACAGTTATTTGAAATTGATCTTAAGGATTATAAAGAAACAGATGCAGTTTTTCGCAGACCTTCAGCCAGGGCGATAATTATAAAAAATGATAAACTTGCCCTAGTCTACAGCAAGAAAGAGAAATATTACAAGTTCCCTGGAGGAGGAATCCATGATGACGAAGATAAGAAAGAAGCTCTCATCAGAGAGGTTAGGGAAGAAGTAGGACTTGTTGTAATTCCTGAATCTATCAGGGAATATGGAAGTGTATTGCGAAGACAGAAGAGTACCGTAAAGGATGGTGAAATCTTTGAACAGGAGAATTATTACTACTTCTGCGATGTTGAGGATCGAGCTGTCGAACAGGATTTGGATGCTTATGAGGACGAAGCGGGGTTCGTGCTGAAAATAGTGGATATAGATGAGGCTATTGCGATTAATGCAGCGTATTCCAGTGAAGATTATTTCAATGAAATTATGATCAAAAGAGATAGAAGAATGCTTGAAATGGTAAAGCAGGAGTTAGGTGCGATTAAAGCAACTAAGCGGGATTAGCGGAGGATATTATGCTAAAAGATTATGAAATAGATAAACCAATTCTTGAAACGGACAGACTGATCATTCGTGTGCTTAACGAAAATGATGTTCCGGATTTAAGAGAGTGGCTTGGACGAGATGAAATCTATACATATTGGGGAAGAAAAGCAAGTAAGAATGAGAAAAATCCTGAACTTATGTTTATTGATGCCCGCCCTTGGGTAAAAAGAAAACCTTCGCCTGATTTTAATTGGGGAATTGTATTGAAAGAATCCAATAAAGTGGTAGGCATGATTGAGGTATTTAATATCCAAAATGCCAGAATGGGTGATATAGGGTACAGAATTAGTCCTGAGTACTGGAATATGGGAATTACTACAGAAGCTTTAAAGGAAGTGCTACGGTTTATATTTGAGAACACTGAATTAGAACGTTTGAATGGGAATGCAGATGTAAGAAACATTGCATCAAATAAGGTTATGGAAAAATGTGGCTTTATAAAAGAGGGGACCGTTCGCCAAGGAAAAATGGTTTCCGTTTATTGCGACTATAATATTTATGGCTTGCTCAGAGAGGATTATAAACTTATTGGCAAGAAGCCGGTGGGATAAGAGAAAGTGACACTAAAAGAAGCATACAAGATA
Organism: Butyrivibrio sp. AE3009; assembly: GCF_000420845.1. Lineage (GTDB taxonomy): Bacteria > Bacillota > Clostridia > Lachnospirales > Lachnospiraceae > Butyrivibrio. Next base: position 3,769 of record NZ_ATVS01000053.1, read on the forward strand.
CTTGGCGTATCTAAAGAGAATACCGACCGCGAGATCAAGGCGAAGTACAAGAAGCTCCTCATCATGTATCATCCGGACTCTGATCCCACCAGGGAAAGAGCTCCTGAAGACGATGAAAAGATCCGTCAGGTCATCGAGGCCTACAAGAAGATCCGGAAATCTGAGGGCGAGCCTTACTTTGAGCCTTATGAATTTACCTGGGATGCCTTTGAGAACAAAAGTGCTTTCTCGGAGCGGAACATCTTCTTCCAGTTCAAGATCTACGACGAAGCCCTGCCACCCTCCAAAATGGCCAGAGGCAGATTCGTCTGGGATCCTGACATGGAGGAGTTCCCTCTTTTCGCAAAGAGTGTTCTTGAGGCCTGCAAAGATGTGATGACAGATCATGATGTTACTCCTGCTCCTGATAAGATAAAAGACATTTTCCATCTCATGATGCAGGAATATATTCTTCCTGCTGATGCAGCCAGGAAGATTGGAAAGAAGATCCGTGAAGATGGAGACAAGGAAGTGTATTATTTTAGCGGTTTCATCAAGGATGAGCTCAGCAGCAGCCGTGAGTCCAAGATAAACTGCGGTGAACCACTTAACATCTATCTGCGAGAGGACAGAGCAGTTGTAGAAGAAATTGTTACAGGCAGGATGATGGGTAGTATTTCTTTTGATGAGGATGAACTGTACTACGTGGTACTTCCGCTTCTTGAGGATCCTAAGGTGGATTCCCATGCAATCATAACAAAAGTGGACAGTAGTCGTAGGAACAGAGAGCGCATTCATGTTGCAATTGAGCTGACCATACCAAAAGATCTTACAGATACTCCGGTATCAAATGAGAAGCTAATAAAAGAGCTGTTGATGAAGTGAAAAAATCACATTTCATCAGCAGCTTTTCATTTACCACTGCTGCTTACTGATAATCTGTGGTCGCTTGTGTGGATGAAAAAACAGCGGCATTACTATGTAGCGTAATGCCGCTGTTCTTTCAAAATCAAGCACCTTTATTTCCGACGATGTCATCGTAATCTTTATCGTCAAAGCTCCAAACCTTTGCATTGCGAAGGTTTTCAAGAGTTCCATTAGGAGTGCGTTCCCAGAACTTACAAAAACCGAAGTCGGTCTTCAATCTTGAGTAGGCATAAAATGTCATATCAACAAGATATGCTTTACACTTGCCCTCTGTCTTTTTAGAGGTGATGTTATCCTTAATTAGATGCAGATATCGTAAATTTACAAGGTTCTTAAGCAGAATGTCATGCTGTGTGGCTTTTTCCTGGGGGTAAAGAATAACGCTGGTATTCAATGAGGATACAATGCTATTGGCAATAATCTCAACAGCTTTTTCAATCTTCTCTTCAGGAAGATCTGAATCTGCCTCGTAATTTTTCTGCTTTTCTTCTCTGATATTCTTTATGACAGAGTAGATATTATCTTTTGAAATATTTACTCTACGAGCTTTTCTGGCAATCTTAACTGCATCACCAAAGGATGTCATAAAGTCACGAGGAATACCACCAGTAGCAATAGCCAAGTACTTAATTGCTTCATCATTAGAGAAGAGATGGGTTATACTGATTCGATCCCATTTTCCGGTTTTATCAAGGGCAACCAGGGTATCAATCAAATGCTCCTGTACCTTATCTAGTTCAGAAAGATCATAATCAAGTCTTATCTGAGAAAAATCATCTTTTAATGAAAATGTAGTTTCATTTTTCTTATTTATCATTAGCGAAGAAGGTAATGAAACCAACTTAAAGCAAAAAGTGTTTTGAGGAGTATTCTTGTATAAGTCATGTAAATATTGAATTACAAAGGGATGGCTATTCCTTTCGATTTGATAAAAATCATCAAGGAATAGAGTGGTTCCCTTATTATGGATTTTTTTACTACTAACAAGCAGCTCTTCCATGATCCCTTTTAAAGCAATTACTTCATTTCGGCGTAATATTTTCTTGGTGTATGTATTGCTGCTTGTTTCTTCGGCCTCGTTAGTGTTCGAGGCTTCAAAGCTTGATAATTTATCTCTTTCAGCCGCAAGTTTTGAAGCTAAATCAACATAATCATTAGCATAGGTAAGTCCGGCGGAAACATTCATATTTCTGTTCTTACGATGAACAGTTTCACTCTTATTATGTGTGCTATTTTTATTTGAAGAAGAGTATGTTATAGTGCGCTCTTCTGGCATGTCGCATACTTGCTGAATGAGATCTGAGACTTCAGTAATATGCTGTCGATAAGTCATAAGAGAATCAAGTCTGAACTTTAGTTCTTTTAGCTCTTTATTGAAATGAGCCTTGAAAAAACCAAGAAGACCCTTAGTGTTCTGATTGTATTCTTGCATGAGCTCATTGTATTGATGTATGTTTTCATCTCTGATTTCAGTAGCGATGGCTGTCAGAAGCTTAAGGACAATATTTTCCTCAGTTTCAGCTCTAAAAGATTGGCAATCACATTTTACTGCAATATCATTATTGTCACGAAGTGTCTTTAAAATTAGAGATGTTTTTCCACAGCCCCTTCTGGCTTCAATAATGTTATTGTTGTAAATTTTGAGCTTAGAAATATTCCCATCTGTATCATAGTACTTAAAATCACTTCCGGATTTATAATCTATGATCTTTCTTCTGCGCTCAACTTCAATTTGATTCAGTAATTCATCGAGTTCTGGCGAATATATATCCATTTTTACCCCCCCTGTTTAGATGTTTTGCTGTCCTAACGTCCCCATAACCTAGAAACAGCCTGCTTTTTTCAACTAATCGTCATTATACTCTGCATAGAATCAACATTCAATCAAAATAATGTTTAAAAATACCTTATAACCTTTTGGCTGATTGTGATTACATATAATGGAGTAGTTAGTTTAATAGAATTGATTATAAACGCAAGAAGACAAGAAAATATACCGGATGATATAAACGTTGTTGATGCCAAGTGAAGGAATGTAATTTGTGCTAGAAATCTTTTTTATATATGAGAACAAAGGGCGGAATAGAGTAGAGGCTGATTAGATTTGTCTCTATTTTTCTTTATATTATGATTGCGAAAAATGTGGATGAAGCACATTTAAATTTGTGAATAATTAAGATGTGTTTTATTGAAGTGATATCAATGCAGAGATTATAATTAGTATATGGCTGCAGGATACTTGTTAAAAGAAGCAAACTTCATAGACAGACCGCTCTCAGATGATGAGATGTGGTCTGCTTTTGCATACCTTTTTTCAAGTAAGTCTGTAAATGATACGAGCTATAAATTTGGATTTCTCAAATCAATTATCGACAATCTTTACAACACGGATAGTAAGCTTTTTCTGAATTTTGATCAGCTTTTTTCTAAGTTTGCTGAGATTTACTGGAACTTGGTTCTAAAGCATCATATCAGGCAGAAGAATCCAGGAAAGCTGAACCGTCAATCAGAGCTTGAAAAGGCGCTGATTTATGGAAAAGAGAAGTATGGAATACTTGAGGATATTCCATTTGAGAGTCTTACTTGCGACATGCGAATAGATATATGCCATAGAGTAAAAATGAAGTGCAAGGAAAATGTTGTAGGTGCTCTATATGCTGACTTAGGAGGATTGTTTTATTCTTTTTCTAAAAGTGGAGAATGGATTCAGATCAATCCAAGGATGTATGAATTTGTTTGTAAGCATAAGGTGGCTATTGAGAAATTAAACTACTACGAATGGGCAAAGTTTCTTGAAAAGGTTAATGAGGACAGTGCGGTTGATCATCTTCTTAGTAAGATAGATGAAAGCACAATGAGGACTCGTAGTAGCCTTGCATATTATAGGGATATTCTGTTTGAAGAATTTGAAAATAAATGTTTCTATTGTGGAAAGCCTGTTACAAAAAGAAGTGTTGAGGTTGATCATTTTATTCCGTGGTCATTTATAAAGGATGACCAAATTTGGAATTTTGTTCTTGCTTGTCCTGAGTGTAACAATAGAAAACGTGATAAACTGGCCCAGATAGATTTTTTAAATAAGATATCTGATCGTAATGAGATTTTGATAGAAAGAGATCATAGTAGTGAAGCGGACTCAGCGAGACGTATAAAAATAATTTATGACTGGGCAAAGAAAAATGGATATAACGAAATATGGACTCCAAAGAAGACTACAGTATAAGCAACTGGTAATTACTATGTACAGATGAGGGAATCATATGTTAGAACCCGGATTATATGAACAGGTCATAAATAAACAAATTCAGTCAGAGCTACAAGGAGCATCAGAGGATTTAAAGCTTATAGACAAAATAGATGGGGCTGAAGCGTCAGAGGTATTAGCTCGCTATGTCTCTGAAATTGTTCACAAGGCGTTGGATCGCATATCAGAGGATGGAGATCTTGCTGCAAAGGTCAATCTTGTCAATAAAGTAGTTGGTCTGATTTCTAGTGACGCGGAAATGGATGACCTTAAAGAAATGGCAGTTTCTGAAAGTGCGGAACAACTATTGGCGTTGTTATCTGAGTCTGATCCTATGTACAGGATTGGACAGAAGAAGGCTAAGGATATTGTGCGGCCTGAAACATCTGTGGCACAGAGCAGCTTATTTACTGGCGCAATCCATGAACCACAGATGTACTCTGAATTGAAAAAGGAAATGCAGACCGCGGATCGAATAGATATGCTAGTTTCTTTTATTAAATGGAGTGGACTTAGGCTTTTATTCGAAGACCTTAAGAACTTCGTTGATAGAGGCGGAGAGCTCAGGATTATCACAACTTCTTACATGGGAGCAACAGATATTAAGGCTATTGAGGAACTTAGCAAGCTTCCTAATACTGATGTGCGCATTTCTTATGATACTAAACGCACAAGACTTCATGCAAAAGCTTATATTTTCTATCGTAGGACTGGATTTACCACGGCATATGTTGGTTCTTCCAATATGTCTAATGTGGCAATGTCTATTGGCCTTGAGTGGAATATCAAGGTTACCACCAAGGATATGGAACCTACGATAAAAAAGATTGCCGCGACCTTTGACAGCTATTGGAATTCTTCCAATTTTGAACCCTATAGTGCGGATAGTTACGACAAGCTTAAAAAGGCTCTTAATGCTGAAAAATATGGTGAAATTAAAGCTGGATATGGATTTATTGTTGATGTAAATCCTTATCCTTATCAACAGGAGATTCTCGATAGGCTTGATGCTGAAAGAGTGATCCGTGGAAGATATAAGAACCTTGTTGTTGCTGCGACAGGTACAGGAAAGACTCTGGTTGCAGCATTTGATTATCGCAGATACTGTAAGAGAAATCCTGGAAAGCAAAACAAACTTCTTTTCGTAGTACATAGAGAAGAGATTTTGAGGCAAAGCAGAGAAGTGTTCAGGGCCGTCCTTAAAGATCCAAATTTTGGAGAGCTTTATGTAGGTGGAGAGAAGCCAGAAAGCTTGGATCACCTCTTTGTTTCAATTCAAACTGTTGCTTCTCAGAAATTATACGAACTGTTATCTCCTGATTATTATGATTTTATTGTTGTGGATGAATTCCATCATGCTGCGGCACCGACATATCAAGGTCTTCTGAGTTCTTTTACTCCGAAGATATTACTTGGACTTACTGCAACTCCTGAAAGAATGGATGGTAAGGATGTTCTTGAATACTTTGATGGACGTATAGCTGCGGAGATCAGGCTTCCAGAAGCTATAGAGAGAAAGCTTCTTTGTCCATTCCAGTATTTTGGCGTATCTGATGAAACAGATTTATCTCAGATAAAATGGGTGAGAGGCGGCTATGATAAGAGCGAACTTAGCAAACTCTTTTCCATGAACAGAGTAGTCGCATTAAAACGTGTAAATCACATAATTAACTCTCTGAACCGCTATATTACTGACATGGACAAGGTTCATGGACTGGGATTCTGTGTCTCTATTGAGCATGCGAGATTTATGAGCGAATGCTTCAATGAGAGAGGGATTCCTTCTATTGCGCTGACTTCAGACTCATCTGATATAGAGAGGGCTAGTGCTAAGTCAAAGCTTTTATCAGGAGAGATCAAATATATATTCGTTGTGGACCTATATAACGAAGGAATTGATATTCCGGAGGTAGATACTGTACTTTTCTTAAGACCTACAGAGTCGTTAACTATCTTCCTGCAGCAGCTTGGAAGAGGACTTCGTCTGTCTGAAGGAAAGGAATGCTTGACAGTGCTTGATTTCATTGGTCTGGCCAATAAGAAATACAACTTTGAAGAGAAGTTTTCTGCGCTACTTGCAAACACTAAGCATAGCGTTCAATACGAGATAAAGCATGGATTTACAGCGCTTCCAAAGGGGTGCTATATCCAACTTGAAAAGAAAGCTTCCCAGGTGATCCTGAATAATATTAGACAGTCCTTTGATACCAGAGCAGGACTTATTTCAAGAATTGAGACATTTACTGAAGACAGCGGAAAAGAGCTTAACCTTCGGAACTTTTTACGCTATTATCATTTGAATGTTTTCAGCATTTATGCCAAGTATTCTTTTGCAAGATTATGTGCAGATGCAGGCGTAATCAGTGATTTCAGTGAGCCAATTGAAGAGAAACTTACAAAAGCATTTGCGAAGTTTGCTGCTGTGGATTCCTACAGATGGATACAGTTTTTAATTGATATCTTACCTAAGCTTTCTGAAACAAACATAGATGCTTTACCAGCAGAAGAAAAGCGTATGCTTCAGATGTTCTATGTGACTGTATGGTTTGAAGCAGTAGAGGACTGGAATGCTCCAAAGGTAAGGCAGAATTTAGCTGACCTTTGCAATAGTAAGGTTATGCTTTCTGAGTTGATTGAACTTTTATCATATAACCTGGAAAAGATCGATGTTGTAGGTGGCAGAGTAGATCTGGGATTTGACTGTCCCCTTGATCTTCACTGTACATATACCCGCGATCAGATTCTGGTTGCTATGGACTTCATAAAGCCCAATACTGTGAGAGAAGGAACCAAGTGGCTTCCTGACAAAAACGCAGATGTATTCTTTGTGACGCTGAATAAGTCAGACAAGGATTATTCTCCAACAACTATGTATGAAGATTATTCCATAAACGAAGAGCTTTTCCATTGGCAGAGTCAGAGTACGACTTCCGATACCTCGCCTACCGGCCAAAGGTACATTAACCATATGCGCGAAGGAAGTAAGGTACTGCTTTTCGTGAGAGAATTTAAGAAAGACATGGCAGGTGCGGCTCCGTATACATATCTTGGAACAGCTAAATACGTGAGTCATTATGGCAGCAGGCCTATGAGCATTACATGGCATTTGGATAATCCTATACCTGCTAAATACATCAAGCAAACAAGTAAATTGGAAGTTGGATGAGTATGAATGATGTAAATGTAGAATACTACAACGAGAACGCCGACGCTTTCTTTGAGGGGAGTGTCGGCGCTGACATGTCCTATATGAGAGATAAGTTTATTTCTTATGTTCCAGCTGGATCAAGTATTCTTGATGCCGGTTGCGGAAGCGGAAGAGATAGCAAGGCTTTCCAGGATGCAGGGTATGAAGTTACCGCATTTGATGCATCTTCTGAGATGTGCAAGCGGGCAGCAGAGCATATTGGTAAGGAGGTTCTGAATCTTCGGTTTGAGGATATGGCTTTTGACAGTGAATTCGATGCTATCTGGGCCTGCGCTTCTCTTTTACATGTTCCTGTGGATGAACTTCCGGAGATTATGAAGAAGATGAACAAAGCTCTTAAGAACAACGGGATTATGTACGCATCTTTCAAATATGGTGATGGAACTAAGATGCGCGGAGATCGCAAGTTTAGTGACTTCAATGAGAAGAGTGTAGTGCCACTATTCGAAAATGCAGGCTTTACCATACTTGTTAATGAGATAAGCACGGATTGTAGGCCCGGCAGGGATGACGAGAAGTGGATAAATGTAATTGCAAAAAGAGAGTAAACTGAAAATGGGGAAAAAAGGGATTTTTATTGCTGCTGAGGACTATTGGAACGATCATCACTGAGAAAATTAAATAAATATATTGCTAACGCAAAGAGCGTCCCTTGGCATCGGTGAAACGTAAGTCACCCTAGCTGTGGACGCTCTTAATAATTTTTTTCCTGATCTTCGATGAAGCGAAAGCCATCTGAACCAGTCCCTCTCATAAGAAAACCTAATAACTAAGGTGAAGCTTAAGCCACCGTTGCTTTGTATTTTCTTATCTGATTATTTATACGAATGAAGATTGGATTGTGGCAAAAAAAGTTCTTTAATCAATAAATCTTCTGAAATACTCCCTGGTCGTATCATCGCAAACATACACATAAGTTCCTTTGATGCCCCTGGTAAGCAGCACATAGTAAATGTTCTTGATATACAGATCAAGCTCTTCGTCAGTGGCAGACTGCTTTCCACGTTTATCAAAGTATGTGCTCTTATTTGTTTTAAGAAGGCCTGTATTGCTGTCATAATACAGGTCTTTTCCTATGATCACGAAGGCATAGTTAAGGTCATAGCCTGCAACAGTGTGAATGCAGCCTACTTCGTCGATGGCACCGTCACTGTTAACCCAGTTGTTGAGGCAGTGGTTCCATCTTTTGTCTACACCCTCAATACTGATATCGTAGGCGGTAGGATCATTCTTGGTTTTCCATTCCCAGGCGTAGCCTGCCAGCATACGGCAAAGTTCAAGCTCCTTTTCCTTTTGGTATAAAAGGTCGTTAAAAAGCCTGAATGAATCAAACAGCTTAAAGTCATAATTATCAAAAGTCTTCTTCTCTTTTGCTTCCCCATGTAAAACAGCATTTACATAGTTGATATATTCGTCACCGCCCTGGACACGCATCTGCATGCGAAGGAAATGGGTGGTATACGCAGTGATCCTGTCAGTGAAGTTCTTCTTAAGAGTAGCCCGGACTTTTTCATTGAAGATCTCAATGGTAGTGCCGGAGGGACCTGATAACTGCTCGGGATCATAGAAGAATACAGGAGTTTTGGCTATGGTAAGGATCCAGTCAAGCTCTGTGGCATCGGTTGGGAGACCAAGCTTTTTATTGTTATTGTCATGTGCCTGATAGCCGACGATGCTTCTTCTGACCTGGAGCTTCTGGGCTTCATCAACAAAGATGATATCCCAGGAGCCTTTTTTAACTGCTTCTGAAGCGCCCATGACATCTTTAGCTGCGAGGCCTTCGATCTTTTTGAAAAGACTCTTAAGTGTGGACCTGAGAGAGGTCTGTGGGATGATGAGAGCCATTTTTTTATCAGCAAAAAGCTTCTTGCCGGAATGAGGATCCTCATAATCTCTAAGGTATTTCATAAGATATACGGCAACGATGGTCTTGCCGGTTCCGGGACGGCCGTTTACTGTGATGGGGATATTTTTGCCGGCAAGGATCTCTGAAATGATATCGCTTGCCAGCTGCTTCTGGTCTCTGTTCAGCTCTTTAAAAGGAGAGTACTTGTAGAATTCACTGTTTCTGATGTGCTCAAGGGTGTGATCCGCAAGCTTGCAGCTACGAAGCTCTTCCCATAACTCATTGAAGCAATCGTCGTAGGAAGACTTTTCATAATAGTCTTTATTGGCGATACCATCATTTTTGTTGGTTATGACAAACTTCCCATCGGCTGCGATGAACTGAATGAGTTTGGACTCATAATCAAAAGTCACAGACTGATTGAACTGATCGGAGTATATAAAATGGACCTGATTAAAGATCTTTTTCTCAGGATTCTGATAATGCTGACGCATGCGCTCGGTGACGTTGGTGGACTCGCCGATATAGACTTTGTCTCCATTCTCTAGGATATAGAGCATAGGCCAGTTGCCGAGATATCCCTGATCTCCGTAGCTGTTGCTGGGGAAGGGATGACCGGAAATTATATACAGTTTTTCGTCTGTTGCTGAATTAGTCATTGAGTGCCTGCTTTCCTGAAAATAGAGATATTAACTATATTTAAAATGATAACATTTTTAACGATGCTACGAAAGTTTGGGGTAACGTCAGGTTTCATGCGTGTTATACTAGTGATGAAATTCAAATATGTTTGAAAGTGAGATAACGAGATGACTTTTGAAGAGACATGCGAAAGAATTGCCAGATTTACTGAGGATCGTGACTGGGATCAGTTCCACACTCCGGAGAACCTGGCTAAATCCATAGCTATAGAGGCAGGAGAGCTTCTGGAGTGCTTCCAGTGGAGTCCTGATGCAGATGAGGAAGCACTTAAGGAAGAGTTGGCTGATGTGATGAACTATTGCATACAGATGGCGCAGAAGAAGGGCTTTGATATATGCGAGATCCTGAACAGCAAGATTGATAAGAATGAGAAGAAGTATCCCGTGGAGAAGAGCAAGGGGATCAGTACTAAGTACGATAAGCTGTAAGAAGTGCTTTTGATTCGAATTGAATAGATGTAGCATATAACGCAAAGAGCGTCCCTTGGCATCGGTGAAACGTAAGTCATGATAATTGCAGCAATGGTTGATAGTAATAAGAAAAAGAAAGGACACTGATATGGAAGGACCTATGGATAGATTATTTGGACATTCAGCATTTGATCTGAATAGGGATGGCAAGATTAGCGGAGCAGAATGGGCTTTTATCAATGATACATTCTTTGAGGATAATAATGGTATTTCATCCGGAAGCAACATTAATGAAGATGATGACGTTATAGACGAGATTGAGATGGCAGGCCTCGACAGAGATGAGCTAGAGTTCATGGATGAGGATGAGCGCAGGGAAGCACTTGAGGATGCAGGTCTTGATGCAGATGATTTCGATGATTTTGATTTTTGATGAAAATGGAGATGCGCTATGGCATATGATAATTTTGAAAATACGCCATTTGATCTAGATCACGATGGACACATAGATTCTAATGAGGCTGCTTACATTTATGATACTTTTTATAAAGAAAGTGATGATGGTGGCAGTACAGATATCGATGATGGCAATGGCATTGGTGGCGGAGGATGGTACCCTACAACTGAAGAACGTAGGAAAATGAATGCCGACATGGAAAAGCTTCGCAGAGATGTCCAGGCCGAAAAATCAGGACACATATTGATTACTATAGTCGTGATTGCTGCAATATGGCTATTTGTTGGTAATAATATCATAGGGGCATTGGTTTTGTTTGGATTATACATACTGGGGAGTATGTTTGATTTCTGGAGATAAGAAGGATTGCTTATGCTTAGTCTTGAAGAGTTCACAAATCTTTATAATGCAACGCAGGGAGAACAACCAAGAATATGGCAGTCTCCCTGTTTTCTTATGATATGTAGGTGCTCGACGGCTCCCTACATGGAGTGAACTAATCATAGCATTGTTTCACTGAAAAAGATAT
>NZ_ATVS01000054.1 GCF_000420845.1 Butyrivibrio sp. AE3009
TTCAGGCTGCCAGCTGATTGTTCTTAGATTCTGAGCCCGAGGTATTAACCTAGCCACCGCTTTAGCGGCTTGCCCTTGATGGCACAAAAAATAACTGCTACACTGCTGCAAACGACGGAGAAAATCTGATTGTTCTTGAGTTCTTCGCCGTCGGTGATTAACCGTCAGCAGTTATTTTTTGTGCTGTCAAGGGTGGCGTCCGGCTACCTCAACCTATATATCTGCAATTTCCAAGGTTCATCTGAGCCTATTTTTTCTACTCAGTTTTTTCATAGATCATTTGACACTATCTGATGTGGCTTTATTTATCGACTATACGCCAGGTGAGGGCAGCGGTCAACGGGTAAAAGATTGGGGTCAGACCCCAATTCACAGAAAGGACACAATTGTGAAATTAGAAAATGCGGTGGTTACTGGCTTTGTGGGCGGTAGGTGATAAAATTGGGGTCAGACCCCAATTTTTTGCGAACGATTTAGCGTATGGGGATGTTTTGCTTGACAAGAATGGGTGGATGTTATATTTTTAAATTGTGCGCAATTAAATTTATGAAAGAGGATAATTATTATGGATAAAAAGCTTGAATTCCATGCGCCTACCTTTGAGGAGGCGGCGGAGCTGGCAAAGACATATGCACTTAGAGACAACAGGACCTGTGATAGTACGGTTCTTGATACATATATCTGGAAAAACATGTATAACACTGCGGTTTATCATGAAGATGGGGCAGCGCTGCTTCTTATGAAGGATGAGAAGGGCTATTTTGCTGCCATGCCATATTGCAGTAAAGAGGAGCTTCCGAAGTATTTCGAGATGCTCAGAGATTTTTTTCACCGGGAACTTGCAAGTCCGCTACGGATTGATCTGGCGGATGAGGAGGCGCTCCGGATTCTTGGCCTGTGCGATTCTGCGGAGTACGAGGTGGCGGAGGAAAGTGACCTTAAGGATTATCTCTACGACGCCGGGGAGCTTAGAGAGCTTCCGGGAAAAAAGTTCCAGAAGAAGCGTAATCTCGTGAACAAATTTATGAAGGAATATGAAGGCAGATGGGAGTATAAGACTCTTTGCTGCGTAGATGAATTTTTTCTTGAAGAGTTCATGAGTAAATGGGTGGAGCAGCGCCTCGCAGACGGCGTGGAAAGCAGGGAAACACTGCTACTGGAAAAGGAAGGTGTCACAGATATTTTACGTAATTGCGACAAGGTTACCTTCAGGATCGGAGCCATTTTTATCGATGAGAAGATGGAGGCTTTTACCATCGGATCCTACAACGCCAGGGAAAAAATGGTGGTTGTCAGCATTGAGAAGGGCAACTCCGAGATTCCCGGGATCTATCAGGTCATCAATCAGCAGTTCCTTCTTAATTCCTACCCCGAGGCGCAGCTGGTGAACCGTGAGGACGACATGGGAATCGAGGGCCTTCGCCGGGCAAAAGAGAGCTACAATCCCGTGGGATATGCGAGAAAATTCAGAGTGAGTGAGAAGACGGCATGATAGTTGAAATTGCGGAAAAAGATATAGCGGGAAAGCAGAAGACCAGAAAGCTGTACGAGGAGGCTTTTGACGATCCGAAGGAATTTGTTGATTATTATTACGAAGATGTTTGCGGGAAAAATCGAATGGTAGTCAGCATCGAGGGCGGCAAAGGCAGCGAAAGCGGTGATGGCGGCGAGGTTGTGTCGATGCTTCATCTTAATCCCTACAGCGTGAATCTCTGCGGCACGGTGGTTAAAAGCTACTATGTTGTGGCTGTTGCAACCACCGCTTTGCGGCGCCATGAAGGGCAGATGAGACGAGTTTTTGACAGGACATTTGAGATTCTGGCAAAAGAGAAAGTTCCTTTTGTTTTCCTTATGCCCGTGGATGAGGCTATTTATTCCTGGATGGGATTTGAGACTATCTGCGATTTTGCGGTTAACCGAATTGCCGATTATGAGCAAATACGTGAGCGTTATGATGTTTACTGTGTCAGGGATGAGGATTACATAAGGCGGATGCGGAAGGAAGATGAGTTCCGGGCCATGGATAAGGGAGAGGTGTTGCCCGAGAAGCCGGTTATTATGGCGAAGATTACTGATCTTGAGGCTTTCGGTGAGGCTGCAGGGCGAAGATTTGAGTCTGAGGGTGAAGCGATTGAGTGGCTTAAACGGAAAAAAGTATACTTTTGCGAGGAAGTTTAGTGTGAGAAAAATTGGGGTCTGACCCCAATTTTATTTGTGAAAGGGCGCGGGACCAGGAAATATCTGGGGGTGAGAAAATGATAATTGTGTCTAAAGTGTGAATTGGGGTCAGACCCCAATTTTAGAGCACCTGCTCTTGACAGTGTATTACCTCCTATGTATAGTTAGGGTAAAGTTAATCGGTTTACTAACGAGTATAGGAGATAAATCGTGAATATCAAGATGATCGCACAGCAGGCCGGCGTCAGTACGGCCACTGTTTCCAATGTTTTAAACGGCAATTATGGCAAGGTTTCTCAGGCGACCAGGCAGAAGGTTGAGGAGATCATTAAGGCTACGGGGTATAAGCCCAACGTTATAGCCAGGTCTCTGGCCAGGAAAGAGAGCAGACTCATTGGAGTGGTGGTGCCCTATATGGCTCCGGATGAGGACTTTTTTGCCAATCCCTATAATGCCCATATTCTTGCATCTTTGGAGAAATACATCCGGGGAAAAGATTATTATCTGATGCTCCGGTGTGTCGGCGACCCCAGGGACATAGTAACGATGCTGTCCTCCTGGAATGTGGACGGCGCCGTATTTCTTGGTATCTACAAGGATGAAGTCAGGGAGATCAGGGAGCTCATCGATATGCCGGTGGTATTTCTCGACACCTATGCTCCTGATGAAAAGATCGTTAACGTCGGAATCGAAGACTACAGAGGCGGCTATCTGTCCGCCAGATATCTTATTGGAAAGGGCCACGACAAGCTTGCGCTGGTGACACCGGAGATAACCTCAGAGGGTGTTATCAAGGAGCGATACAGGGGCTTTTCAGATGCCTGCAGAGAAGCAGGAATTCCCTTCAAAAAAGGAAATATCTATTATTCACAGTCAACCTATAACAGTGCAGTGCAGGTGGGGCAGGACCTGGCCTTTAAGAGCAGCGATTACACCGCTGTAGCCTGCATGTCCGATATTGTGGCCTTTGGAGTTATCGAGGGCCTTAAGCAGTGCGGAATCCGTGTGCCCTACGACATGTCGGTGATAGGTTTTGATAACCTGCCGGACTGCGAGCTGATGACGCCAAAGCTCACATCCGTGGCCCAGGACTTTGAGTGGAAGGTTAAAAAGGCCGGAGACTACCTGTTCCGGATGATCGAGAGCGGCAAGACCATAACCGCGGACGAGCGTCAGCCCCTTCGAATTGTGGAGAGACAGTCCGTAAGAAACCTCAGGGAATGATCATGGTAAACAGTTTACCAAGGCCTTATCAAAAGTTTCTAAAATTTTAATCTCATTTTCCCCTTCAATTCAATAATATTTATCTAAATAATGGAAAATCCTCCCAACATATTGACCGATATACCGACAATGAATATAGTCATGGTAAACCGATTAACGCAATTTGTTTCAAAGGAGGATTTTTATTATGGAATTCAAAAAAATAGGGGCCTTAGCACTCTCAGCAGCTATGGGTATCACAGCGCTTACAGGCTGCGGCAGTGAAGCAGGCACTGCCGCAAACACAACCAACACTGCAAACACAACCAACACTGCTAACACAACCAACAATACCGACACCACCCAGCCGGCAGCAACCGAGACTCAGGACGTAACCTTGAAGATCTGGGTTCCTGAGGAAGAGGTGGACATCACAGATCAGATGGTAAAAAACTTTGACGAAGCACATGCAGAGTTCAATATAACCTACGAGATCGCAGTAGTAGGAATTGACGAGGCACCTCAGGCTCTGGAGACAGATGCTGACACAGCAGCAGACATCTTTTACACACCCAGCGGCGGCGTAGGAGACCTTGTAGGCAAGGGACTTCTCCTTCCCATAACCAAGGACATCGACCAGCTCAAGGCAGACCTTCCTGAGAGCGCCATCAACGCTGTAACAGTAGATGGTCTTACCTATGCGGTTCCTTTTTCACCCAACACCTTCTTCATGTATTACAACAAGGACCTTTTCACAGAGGAAGAGGTTAAGAGCCTTGACGTTATGATGGCCAAGGACCTTGGCGATGGCATGTGGAACTTCAGCACACAGCTCACCAACTCCTGGTATGCAGAGATGTTCTTCCTTGGCAACGGCTGCACACTTTTCGGAGCAGACGGACAAAATGCAGCAGACTGCAGCTTCAATGATGCCAACGGCTTTGCAGCAGGCGAGTACATGATCGATCTTGCAGCCAACAGCAAGTATCTTGAGGATGCCGACGGCGTAGGCGGAAGCGCCTTCAAGGAGGGCAAGCTCGGAGCCGTTACCAGCGGAGCCTGGAGCGCACCCGAGTTCAGAGAGGCACTTGGCGACAAGGTTGGCGCAGTTGCCCTTCCCACAGCCAACATCGGAGGAAAAGACGTACAGCTCTCCAACTTCGTAGATTTCAAGACAATCACTGTTAAGTCCAACACCCAGTATCCTCTTGCTGCACAGCAGCTGGCAGTATACATGGCAAGCAGTGAGAGCTGCCTCACAAGATATGAGAAGCAGGGCGACGTTCCCGTTCTTTTATCCCTTGCTGAAAGCGATGCTGTAAAAGCAGACTTCGTGGCCAGCGCTCTCGGAAGCCAGGCAGCTTTTGCTACCAATCAGCCCAGCATCCCTCAGATGGGAGACTACTGGGATCCCATGAAGGCCCTTGGCGTAGGTATCTACAACAAAGAGGTAACAAGGGACAACCTTCAGAGCCAGCTTGATGCTCTGGTAGACAGCATCACCAGCGAGACCTTCTGATATAGGGTGACCTATGTCAATTCGCTACAGAATCACCGAACCAAAGACCGCAATCAAAAAGCGACATAAACCGCTAAAACCAATCAGATCCACAAGTTTCACTACGATATAAAAAGCAGTTGAGGAAATACAAATGAAAGCAGCAACCACTAAAAGGAATATACTAACGACATTTACCAAAGGCGATATATTCTCCAAACTTTCATACATACTTTTCGGGCTTTCCAATATCAGAAACGGGCAGGTACTCAAGGGCCTTATCTTCATGGCCCTTGAAGCACTCTACCTTGTGTTCATGATACTCACCGGAGGCCACAACCTGGCTATGATGCGCACTCTCGGCACCAGCACCCAGGGCATGACCTTCAACGAAAGTCTCGGTATTTACGAAGTTTCTCAGGGCGACAACTCCATGCTGATCCTTTTAAGCGGCGTTGTGACCCTTGTTATCACCGGATTTTTCCTGGCTCTCCTTCTCTTTAGTGTCTACTCGGGAGAAGCGGCAAGGCAGGCAAAAGAGCTGGGGAGACGCCCCAACACTTTTCTCGAAGATATAAAGAGTCTTGCCAATGAGAACATTCACTTCTTATTTTTGTCAGTTCCGGTCCTTGGTCTTTCCATATTTACGGTAATGCCTCTTATCTACATGATCCTTATGGCTTTTACCAACTACGACCAGGATCACCAGCCCCCGGGAAATCTCTTTACCTGGGTGGGCTTAAAGAACTTTTTTACCCTCCTTTCCGGAGGTGACAGGTTAGCAGCAACCTTCTGGCCTGTGCTGGGCTGGACCCTTATCTGGGGCTTTGCCGCCACCTTTTCCTGCTACTTCGGCGGGATGATACTGGCTATGATAATTAATTCCAAGGGAATCAAACATAAAAAATTCTGGCGCACCATTTTTGTAATAACCATGGCAATCCCGGCATTTATTTCACTTCGTGTGGTTTCAACCATGCTGGGAGAAAGAGGAATCTTCAATGTCCTTCTGCAGCAGTGGGGCTTTACGGACCACGCTCTGCCCTTCTTATCCAACATAACCTGGGCAAGAGTCAGCGTAATCCTGGTGAATTTCTGGATCGGTGTGCCCGTGACAATGCTGATGGTAAGCGGAATCCTTATGAACATTCCCGGAGAGCTCTACGAGAGCGCCAAGATAGACGGGGCGGGACCTTTCACCATGTTCCGCAAGATCACCTTCCCCTATATGTGGTTCGTGACGACCCCCTACATCATTTCCAACCTGATCAGCAACTTCAACAACTTTAACCCCATCTATTTCCTGACGGGGGGTGAGCCTCTTACCCTTGATTATTACAAGGGCGCGGGCAAAACGGACCTTCTGGTGACCTGGCTTTACAAGCTCACCAAGGACAGCAACGACTATAACCTGGCGGCGACCATAGGAATCATCATCTTTGTCATCTCCGCTATTTTTACCCTGGTATCTTTCTCCAGATCCAATGCTATGAAAAATGAGGAGGGATTCCAATAATGAGTGTCACACACAAAACAGTCATCGGACTTAATCTCAAGAACCATTTAAAGGCGGTGGCAGCTTCCCTTGTTGCGGCGGTTGCTCTGACCCTACCATATATACATGTTTCCGGGGAGAAAAAAAGTATCCCCGGAGCGATAGTACAACTATTGTCAGGAAGTGAGTCCACAGCTTTTATCTGGTTGCTTGTGGGAGCTGCCATATTCACGGCAGTTTCCGCAGCCCTTTCCCTTATAGGAATGGTAAAAATGAGTAAGCCTCTGGCCTGTATCTGGCAGGCTGCTCAGGCACTGTCACTGATCTTCCTGGGACTATTGATGTTCTCCACCAGGATGATGCTGAAGGAAGCGGGGATAACCGACAACTTCCTGAACAAAGACCTGGGAGCAGGCTACTGGCTTGCCTTCGTAAGCTCTTTTGCGGCGCTGGTGCTGGTTATGAAGGTTACCAAGACCAACGTTGGTTACATTGCACTTACGATTCTCGGAGTCATCTGGCTCTTTCCCATTCTCTGGATCGTGCTTACGGCCTTCAGAGCGGAGCAGGGCTATTATGTGGGATATTTTATTCCCAAGGGCTTTACCCTTGATAACTTCAAGAACCTTTTTACCAATCAGAGCGTTCTTCCCTTTGCAAAATGGTGGCTTAACACTCTGATCGTAGCTGCCTGCAGCTGCGTCATAAACACACTGATAATCCTTGCCACCAGCTATGTGCTGAGCCGCACCAGATTCGCGGGAAGAAAAGCCTTCATGAACATTCTGATGATAATCGGCATGTTCCCCGGCTTCATGTCCCTGATCGCGGTTTATAATATCCTTAAGGGCATCGGCCTTAACCAGTCGCTGATGGCTCTGATCGTGGTGGGAGCTGCAGGGGCAGCCATGGGATATCATGTGAGCAAAGGCTTTTTTGACACAATCCCCAAGGCCATCGATGAGGCGGCGATAATTGATGGTGCTTCAAGACTGCAGATTTTCATTCATGTGACTTTGCCTCTGGCCAAGTCCATTATCGTGTACACAGTGCTGGGAAGCTTTCTGGCCACCTGGTCGGATTACATTTTCCCCAGCATGCTCTTTGGCGACAAGCAGAGCTCCTACACAGTTGCTGTGGGCTTGTACTGGCTCACGGACTTCAAGAGAATAGACACCTACTATACGCAGTTTGCTGCAGGAGCGGTGATCGTGGCACTGCCCATCGTTATCCTGTTTATCTGGCTGCAGAGGTTCTATGTTGAGGGACTGTCCGGATCCGTCAAGGGATAAGGCGTATTATCTGCGGGCTTCATGAATATGAACAAGAGCAGACAGGCAAAAATATGGGATGCAATTACATGAGTTTAAACAAACTGAGGATATTGGTATGATTACTGGAAATAAATACAGGATTTCGGTCCTGACTGACAGGATTATAAGGCTTGAATACAGTGAGAGCGGCTCCTTCGAGGACAGACCGACCTTTGCGGTTGTAGACAGGAGCTTTTGGGAAAAGGAGGAGACTTACAGTCTGAGAGACGAAGAAGGCCTGCTGCAGGTGGATACCGGTGAGCTTCTTCTTACCTATGACAAGAAGCCCTTCAGCCCCTTCGGTCTCTCCATCGAAGTAAGGAGCACAGGGAAAAAGTGGAACTATGGCGATTCCTACGGCTTTTGGACCAACCTTGGAGGCACCGCAAGGACTCTTGATGATGTGGACGGCCGCATAAGGCTTGAGGACGGAATCTTTGGAAGGGACGGCTACGCTGTTATTGACGACAGCAAGACTCCGGTCCTTGAAAACGGCGAGTTCGTGGGAGCTTTGGAAGACCACATCGACATATACTTTTTTGGCTATGGAAAAGATTACTACGCAGGACTTCGGGATTTCTGCAGACTCTGCGGCAATATGCCCATGGTGCCCAGGTATGCCCTCGGTAACTGGTGGAGCAGATATTATAAATATACGGAAGAGAGCTATATGAAGGTGGTGGACTCTTTTGCCGAAGAAGGAATTCCGCTGTCGGTGGCGGTTATCGACATGGACTGGCATGTGACGGAGGTGGATCCCAAGTACGGCACCGGCTGGACGGGATATACCTGGAACAAGGATATGTTCCCTGATTATAAGCGCTTTTTGCGAAGGCTCCATGAGAATAAGCTGGCGGTTACGCTGAATCTTCACCCTGCGGACGGCATCAGGGCCTTCGAGGACATGTACGGGGATATTGCTAAGGAGCTGGGAATTGACAGCAAGAGTAAGGCCCCTGCGGAGTTTGATTTTGGGGATAAGGCCTTCAGGGATGCTTATTTCAAGTGTGTGATGCATCCCTATGAGAAGGACGGCGTTGATTTCTGGTGGATCGACTGGCAGCAGGGCACCGGCAAAAAGGCTTCCGACGTTGACCCGCTGCTGCTTCTTAACCATTATCATTACGAGGATCAGGAAAAAAGAAATCTTCGTCCCATGATCTTTTCCCGATATGCGGGAGTGGGAAGCCACAGATATCCTGTGGGATTTTCGGGAGATTCCCATGCCACCTGGAAGTCGCTGAATTTCCAGCCCTATTTCACTTCCACGGCTTCAAATATCGGTTACGGCATGTGGAGCCATGACATTGGCGGACATATGCTGGGGGATAAGGATCTGGAGAGGCTGGTTCGCTGGATACAGTACGGAGTTTTCTCGCCGGTTATGAGGATCCATTCCAGCAGCAGTGCCTTTTTTAACAAGGAGCCCTGGAACCTGGAGGAGCCCTACAGATCTATCGTGAAGAAATTCATGGTATTAAGGCACAGGATGATCCCATATCTGTATACGGAGAATCACAGGGGATATGCGGAGAGTAAGCCCCTGATAAGGCCCATGTACTATGACTATTCCGGGGAGGCGGAGAGCTACAACGTGCTGAACCAGTATGGATTTGGCGACAGTCTCCTGGTATGCGCAATCACCGAGCCCGAGGACAGAGAGCTTAAGCTGGCCTGCAGTAGGGGATATATACCGAAGGGCAGATGGTATGACATTTTTAACGGATATATTTATGAAGGACCTAAGGTCAGGAAGTTCTACAGGGAGCTGTCAGAGCTGCCGGTACTTCTGAAGGCCGGTGGAATTGTGCCTCTTACGGAGGGTGAGTGTCAAAATGGCACGGACAATCCTTCTAAGCTCTGCATCCTGGTCGGTGCCGGCGCAGACGGTTCCTATACATTGTATGAGGACGACGGCTGCAGCATGAACTACCGCCGGGGCGAATATGTTGAGACACAGTTTGCTACCCGCTACGATGCCGAAGGCCATAGGATCACCTTCACCATCTCTGCGGCAAAAGGAGAAGGAAGGCTCATTCCTACTAAGCGAAGCTACAAGCTAAAGCTCCTCGGAGCCGTGGCCGAAGGCTATGAGTTTGACAAGAACGCAGGCGCCACTATCGTGGAAGTTGGAGAAGTGGATGTATCCGGAGATGTCACTGTGGAGATCGAAGGAGTGGAGCTTTTATCCAACGATTACATGGAGCAGGGCTTCAGGATCCTTGAGAGAGCCTGGATGAACACCGAGACCAAGGATGTCATCTATGACAAAATGCTGCATCTTGACAAGGCTACCTTTGGCATCTGGTTAAGACAGGCAGATATCTCCGAGAAACTCAAGGATGCCTTTTATGAGATTGGTGTATAAGTTGACGATTTAACGGCAACATGTGTTAAGATATATATGAGAAGGTTGGGGGCTCATATATGAATACAAGCTTTTTGAATTCGGAAATAGTTCTGGTTAATAATCTACTGTATATCGATAATCTCGGAGGGCCGGAGGGGTCCTTTGTTTCGGAGAGGAATCAGCACAAGACAGTAGGTGAATATGTTAAGGGCGTCTTTGAGAATTATGACAAGATAGACGACAAGCGGGAGTACAGCGACGGGGTGACCGGCGCGGAGTACAAGCAGATTCTCGAGGCAATAAGGCGTAGTCCTCATCTTAGCGGGCTTATTGTTATGGAGGTTCACAATGAGAGTCCGGAGAACGGCGGGGGAAAAAGCGTTTTTTTCTATGACCCGACAGCAAATGAGGCGCTGATTGTTTTTAAAGGAACCGAGAGCAGCGCAGAGTGGATCGACAACGTTGAAGGGCTGTTTAAGCTGCCAACCGCTTTTCAGGAAAATGCCCTGAACTGGTACCGTTCGCTGGACCTTTCTTCCTACGATGTGATCACGGTTTCGGGCCATTCCAAGGGCGGAAACAAGGCGAAGTATATCGCAATTGTTGACGATACGGTGACAAATTGTATCTCTTTTGACGGCCAGGGTTTTTCCGATGAATTTATAAAAAAATATTCGGATGAGATAAGGCGTAACGAAGGCAAGATCCTGAATATCAACGCCGAGAGCGATTTTGTGAATATTCTGTTGAACGATGTGGGCAAAAGGCAGTACTACCTGGGCACCAACTACGGAAGGCTGGGCTTTGGGGAAAACCACTGCGCCAACGCCATACTCTTTTTTGACGAGGATAACAATGTCTCCATCTGGCAGGCGCCAAAGGGGCAGGACCACAGAATGGCGGATCTGGACGTGATGCTCAACAGCTTTGTCAGGTCCATTGACATGGGCTCTCGTGAGGTTGTGGCTTTGATGCTGGGAAATCTCATCGTCAACGCCAACAACAAGGACACGGAGGGAATCATCAGCCTTTTTTCCGATGAGAAGTACTCGGATGCGGCGGCGCAGCTACTGGCATTTATCCTGCGGTACAAGGAGGAAAAGCCCAGTATGGTGGCTTCCACCAGGGAGATTCTGGCGGAAAACGGTTTTGACACCGGAATGCTGGGGATCGCGGATTTTGTCACGAATCACGAGCTGATATTGGAGCTGATCGGCGAGAGTCCAACGGCGGTGATCGATGCGCTGGAGCTGAATAACGCGCCGGAGTCGGTGATTAAGCTTCTTGACGCGCATATGGAGCTGTTCGGTTTTCTGGTAAAAGTGGCTAAGAGGATGCGGAAGGTGAATCCAACGGCCTACCGCGGCGAGGATATCACGCCGGATGACACGGAAGGGCTGCAGGGCGCGGTTATCAGCAGGGCCGGAAGGACCAGGATTGCGATTGGCATTGGTATTGCGCTGGTTATCGCTATTTTGATAATCGTAATTATGATTAAATTTGGTCGGTGACAATTGGGGTCTGACCCCAATTTTTTCCTGCCGCTTAGAGTTGACAGGACCGCGTATTATGGAGATAATAGAATACGTGGTTAGACCTTTGGGGTATTGGCGCAGTTGGGAGCGCGCCACACTGGCAGTGTGGAGGTCACGGGTTCAAGTCCCGTATGCTCCATTGAATTAAGAGGTGTCGGGCACCGGGTGCCTGGGACCTTTTTTTGTTTAATAGACTAACTATTAAATGTCAAGTTAAAACGAAGAGGTTTGTTTAATAATCAGTACCTTGAAAATTGCATGACAAATAGAGCATCCTTATGGGTGCTCAAATAGAATGAGGGATATTAATAGCATTATGCTTTGTGGTAAGGTTCTCCAGTTAATTGCATTCTATAAATGGTTCTGACTAGCTTTTTGCAGGCATGGGAGATAGCTACATTGTAGTGTTTACCTTCAGCTCTCTTTTTGGCAAGATATGCTCTAAAAGTAGGGTCCCATAAGCAGACAAAGCGTGTAGCATTAAACAATGCATACCGCAGATAACGCGATCCGCGTTTCTCCATATGTGAGTATGAGGCAGTCAATTGCCCTGATTGATATGTTGACGGAGAAAGACCTGCATAAGCTAAGATTTGGTCGGCATTTTCAAAGCGTGAAAAGTCACCTATTTCTGCAAGAATCATAGCCCCCATACGAGTGTTAATACCTGGGATTGAAGTTATTGGTGATTCTAGCGTTTTCATGACTGAATTGATGGTGGCTTCTATTTCATCAATCTCTTCGGTTAAGACTTCGGCTAGACGGATTGTATGCTTTAGTTCCATGGATTTAGCAGGTATGATGGTACCAATAGATGAAGTTGCGGCATCTCTTATAGCAATTGCCATATCTCGTCCATAATGGCCTTTTGATGATTTACTTAGAAGATGTTTTAGATGAGTTAGATTAGCTGATGCAATATATGATGCTCCCGGATATTCAGATAATAAAGCATAGACGGAAGAAATATGAAGGGTAGGCACTAGCTTTTCTAACTCTGGAAAAAGAATGCTTACAAGCCTGGATATAGAGACTTTTAACCTAGAACGTTCAGAAACTTTGTTGAAACGATATCTAGTGAGAGACTTTAATTCTTCGTTGTGGTATGATGAGTCCGAGTAGGGCTTGAGTGTCTTATCGGTCAATAACATCATAGCAATCGAAGATGCATCGACTTTATCCGTTTTCGTCTTTCTAAGGCTCTGACCTTTTCTGAAAAGATTTGTATGTAGCGGATTGATAACATAGCTGGCCAGGCCGTTATCAAGGAGCGAGCGTAGGAGATTCATATGATAATGCCCGGTAGCCTCTAGACCTACTTTTATTTCTGAAGAGTCTGAGCTTAATGAGCAAATCTTATCGTACAACTCGTCAAATCCCTGTAACGAATTCTGGATAGTAAATGGTGAGAATAGAACTTCGCCATCAGAACCCAGGATACAGCAATCATGCTTATCCTTTGCAACGTCAATACCAACATAGATCATACACATGATCCTCCTTAAACAGTATTTGATGCTGCTGTTGATCCACAAGACTCTCTGCCGATGTAACCTCGTTCTATATAAACCGTCATGCGGTATCTAACTGATTAACACTTTTGACAAAGAGGCTGTGGTCGGAGCCTATCGATAACCGTCTATGCGGTAGGAAATTCCAACCAATCCACAGCATCTTCAACAGCATACCCTATACCTATAGAAGAGGTAAAGAAAGGGTATGATCATATAATACGAGGAAATTCCTCCGAATTTCCTATTAAACAAAAAACGCTCCGCTATGGATGCGCACTCGCGCGTAAGGTATATGTTGCATAAATGCAACCGCGCTCGGCGCGAGCATG
>NZ_ATVS01000055.1 GCF_000420845.1 Butyrivibrio sp. AE3009
TGCAAAGCCATAGAAGGCCATGTACAGGAGCGTTCCAAGAACAAGCGGAACTCCAACACCTGTGCATGCAAGGATTGTTGCCTTCAGGCCGGATTTTTTGAGTTTGTCGATATCTGTTTCCAGTCCGGCGCTGAACATCAGAAGAATCACACCGATTTCGGCCATGCCCGACAGGAAATCACTGGGATTAACAAGATTAAGCAGTGTTGGACCTATGAGAAGACCTGCGATGATCTCACCGGCAACCTGTGGCGCATGAAGTCTTCTGGCTATCAGTCCGAATAACTTTGCCATGACGATTATGATAAAAAGATCTCTGAGTATCTGAATTGTATCCATATATATACCTTCCTTGTTAATAACGCTAAGAAATGAGTATGATGCTTTTTCGTCTCAAAATCAAGTTAAAAAACTATAACCAACGTAGTAATAACCCCCCAGGGGGCTTGTGGAGCGGATTTCACAATGCTATCCTTTCCATTGTGTGAGGTAATTCAGGCACAATGGAGGATACTATATTATGAAGAAAAAGTTTTTAGCGGCACTACTTGCTGCAACCATGGCATTATCAATGGTAGCTTGTGGTTCAGGTGCAGACACACAGACAACAGACACACAGACAACAGAAACGCAGACACCTGCTGATACACAGGCAGCAACATCTGAGGATCAGACAACTGACGAAAGTCAGTCTGCAGCTACAGGTGAGAAGATTCTTCACACTGCAGCTTCTTTTGCTTATCCAAGTCTTGATGTACACAAGGAATACTATGGATGGTACACATCAATTTATGGAGTTTCAGAGGCACTGTTTAAGCTCGACGAGACCATGAGTGCTGTTCCATGCCTTGCTAAGGACGCAGTTGCAGATGGCAGCACATGGACTGTTACACTTAATGATGGAGTTCAGTTCTCAAACGGAAACCCTCTTACAGCTGATATGGTAATCAGAAACCTTCAGCGTCTTGCTGCAGAGAACAGCAGATTTGCTTATCTCGGCGATTTTGAGATGACTGCTACAGATGACAAGACAATCGTTATCGATACTAAGGAAGTTTACCCTACTCTTAAGAACGACCTTGCAAGCCCTGAGTGCGGAATGATCGATCTTGATGCAACAACAGATTTTGACAACGCACCTGTGTGCACAGGACCGTTTGTTGTTACAGAGTTTATCCCTGAGGGTGACGTGACAGTAACTAAGAACGAAAACTACTGGGGCGGAGATGTTAAGCTTGACGGCGCTGTATTCTACTACATGCAGGAGGATGATCCCAAGCTCCTTGCTATGCAGAGCGGCGAAATCGACTGCTACAACAGTGTTTCATCAGCAGCTCTTGAGGTTTATAACCAGAGCCCTGATCTGTACGATGTAGTTTCAATTCCCGGTGCACGTCTCCAGTTCTACATTCTCAATGAGAATACACTTGATGATTCTGTGAGGGAAGCAATCAACCTCACTGTTGATAAGGACAAGATTGCAGAGTACCTTTCAGGTACAGTATCTGCAGCAGTCGGACCATTTGTGGCATCAGCTGCTTATGGCAAGGTAAGTGTTCCTGCAGTAGATACAGCCAAGGCAAAAGAGCTTTTGGAGGCCGATGGTTATACACTTGGAGCTGACGGCATCTACGAGAAGGATGGTAATAAGCTCAGCATCAGCATTGCATACTATGCAGCAAGATCTCTTGATACTCTTGCAATCCTGATCCAGGAGCAGCTTAAGGCTATTGGTATTGATTCAACACTTAGAGTTGAGGAAGATCCTGATGCTACTTACATTGCAAACGCTGACTTTGATCTTGCTCTTTACTGCATGATCGCTGATAAGTCAGGTGATCCTCTTTACTTCATCGACTCAACTCTTGCAGACGGAGCTTACTACAATGTAGGTGGATTTGAGAGTGCTGAATGCCAGAGCATGATTGAGCAGCTCAGAACTGAGACAGATACTGCAAAGAGAGCAGAGCTTGCCAACAAGATTGTTCAGATTGCTATAGATGACAATGCATTCGGATATGTTGGACTTTTCAATAACACTACAGTTCTTCGCAAGGGTGTAAGCGGATTTGCTGAGTATGTTCCTTTCGATTTCTATGGAGTAGACGCAGAGACTGACATTAATGGCTAAACAAATACTTAAAAGGATCCTGGGACTTGCCCTGATACTTTTGGTGCTGAGCTTTCTTGTGTTTGGCATAATGTATCTGGCTCCCGGTGACCCTGCGGAAAAGAGACTCACCTCCCAGGGTGTGGTGGTCACAAAAGAAATACTGCAAGCGGAGCGGGAGAGGCTTGGCCTCCTCCGCCCCTTTATCGTTAGGTACGCGGAGTGGCTTTCGAATGTTCTCAGAGGAGATTTTGGCGTTTCCTTTAAGGATGATCTTCCGGTCGCGCCAAAACTGATAAAAGGGCTTAAGAACACATGTGGACTGGCTTTAACCAGTCTGCTTTTGGCGCTTATAATCTCTTTTCCACTGGGAATATGGTCAGCGGTCAAAAAAGGAAAATTGGTAGACCATATTGTCAGGCTCTTTTCATTTATAGGTAATTCTCTTCCGAATTTCCTGATATCAGTACTTTTGATGTATCTGTTTTGCATACATATCAAGGTCTTTCCCGTAATTGCAGATGGAAGCATCAAAGGACTTATGCTCCCTGCACTTTCTCTGGCAATACCCATGGCAGGCAGGTTTACAAGGCAGATAAGGAGCGAACTCCTGGATCAGCTTGGGGAAGAGTATGTTGTGGGAATGAAGTCCAGAAAGGTAAAGGGCAGATTTATTCTTATCAACAATGTCCTTAGAAACAGCCTTGGACACATACTTACAATAATCGGCCTTCAGATCGGAACCCTGATGGGAGGCAGCGTTGTTATTGAGAATATTTTCAGATGGCCGGGTATCGGCAAACTTGTGATGGATTCCATAACAGCCAGGGACTACCCTGTGATCATGGGCTTTGTGCTTATTATGGGAACAATCTATGTTGTTATAAATCTGATAGTTGATATTACCTACAGGCTTTTGGATCCGAGGTCTTTTTAATGAACCATAAACGGAAAAAGATTAACAGAATAAAAGTGATAATATCTGCAGGTGTTGCACTGCTTTTGGTGCTTATAGCTCTTTTCGCAAGTGTTATTGCACCTAATGATCCATATGCAACAAGCGCATCAGCCATAAGGTCAGCTCCGTCCGGGGAATTTCTGTTTGGAACAGATAACCTGGGAAGATGCGTGTTTTCAAGAGTTTTATACGGAGCAAGGACAACTATAGCAGCTACATTTATACTGGTTGCGATTTCTTTTATCCTGGGAAGCATTATTGGAATCCTTAGCGGATATTATGGCGGAATATTGGATGAAATTATGATGAGGATTGCCGACATTATGCTGGCATTTCCTCAGATGGTAGTAGCCATCGCGGTTGCGGGCATTCTTGGAGGAGGACTTTCAAGTGCCATGATTGCGCTGGGGATAACTATGTGGACCGGGTTTGCCAGACTTGCACGGAGTCATACTTTTGCCATAAAGAATTGCCCCTACGTGCAGGCTGCGAAATTGGCGGGAAAGAGTGGGCCGGCTATAATGATGGCCCACATACTTCCCAATATAATAGCACCACTTCTTACGAATGCCCTTACACAGATAGGAACCACCATGATAGGTATCTCGGGCCTGTCTTTTTTGGGGCTTGGAGTTGTGCCACCCACTGCTGAGTGGGGATCAATGATCAATGAGTCCAGGGCATATATACAGATAGCACCTTGGGCTGTGCTGTATCCGGCAATTGCCACCATAGTCACCATTATAGTATTTAACTATCTTGGGGACTGCGTCATGGAATATAGAGATGAGGATTAAGCATGGATACAATACTTAGGATATACAATCTCTCTGCCGGCTACGGTGATGAGAGTGTTATAAATGATATCTCTTTTGACGTAGAAGAAGGTAAAAGAGTCTGCATCGTCGGCGAGAGCGGAAGCGGTAAATCCACGCTTCTTAAGGCTATTCATGGCTTTGGAGGCGTGACCAAAACATGCGGAAGTATAATGACCAAAAAAGACATTTTACTGGGCATTGTGCCTCAGAATCCCGGCGGATCTTTTAATCCTATAAGGACTTACAAGGCACAGATCATGGAGGCGCTAAAGAGCAATAACATCGACTTTAAAATAGATGAAGTTGAGAAGACACTCCAAATCCTGGGACTTAATGATGCTAAAAGAGCGCTTGCATCAAGGCCTTATGAGCTGTCAGGAGGCATGAACCAGCGTATGGCCATTGCCACAACAATGCTCTTGGAGCCGGGAATTTTATTATGCGATGAAGTTACAAGCGCCCTGGATGTTAAAACTGCAGGGATGGTTGTGGAGCAGCTTCTTGAGATCAACAAACTAAAGGGTACTACTATTTTGATGGTTACCCACCATTTGGGTATCGCATCTAAAATGGCTGATTACATTGGAATCATGAAAAGTGGCAGGATGCTTGAGTATGGCCCTGCAAAAGAGATCCTGGAGAATCCACAAAACGAGTACACAAAAAATCTCTTGAAGGCCGTACCAAGACTGAAGGTGAGCTGATATGCCGGATTCAGATATAATTTTAGAAGGAAAAAATCTAAATAAAAGCTACGTTGATAAAGGTAAAAAATTACAGGCTTTAAAGGATGTGAGTTTCTTCCTGAAAAATGGAGAGATTCTTGGAATCGTAGGCGAGAGCGGAAGCGGAAAGAGTACTCTTCTTCGTCATGTCAGCTGCCTGGAAAAGCCTGATAGTGGAAATCTTTATTATAAGGGAACAGAGTATACAGGTAAGTCGCCGGCCTTTACTGGAACCTTTCTGCAGATGATATTTCAGGATGCCCAGATGTCTTTTGACCCAAGAATGAAGATGAAAAAAGCCGTTGTGGAAGCTGCAAAGGGCTGTGGCCATGAAAAACTGTCACGAATCCTTGAGGCTGTCGGGCTTGATGAGAGTCTTTTGGAGAAAAAGGCAGGCAACATGTCCGGAGGACAGTGCCAGCGAATGTCAATTGCAAGGGCACTTTGTTCTGATGCCGGTATTCTTTTGTGCGACGAGGCAACAAGTGCGCTGGATGTTACAACTCAGGCCCAGGTAGTAGCTCTTTTGCAGCAGCTGCGTGAAAAAGAAGGGGTGTCTATCATATTTGTCTCCCACGACATTGCTCTGGTGAGCATGCTGTGCGACAGGATAATGGTAATGAAAAACGGAGAGTGCGTGGAAGAGGGAGAGACCGGCAGAGTCCTTGGAAATCCGCAACATGAGTACACAAAAGAACTGCTTGATAATCTTATTGAGTAACAAACTTTTAGAAAGATAATTGGGGTATACGTAGTAATATGACTAAACTTATGCAGATTCCTTTTGAGGAGGAAGCTGAAGATATCAAAGATAAAGTAGTGACCTACTGGTCCAAAAGAGCTGAGAGCTTTAGCGAGCACAAACACGAGGAGATACACAGCAGGAAAAAACAGCTGTGGCAGGCGGAGTTTTTAAGGCACTTTTCAGCTGATGATAAGCTGTCTGTTCTGGATGTTGGATGCGGAGCAGGCTTTTTCGAAATGGTGTTGTCGGATTTTGATTTTGACGTGACCGGTGTGGATCTTACGCCTGAGATGATAGATAAGGGAAAAGAGCTGCTTTCGCGCCATGGAGCAAAGGCGCGCCTTATGGTTATGGACGCCGAGAAACTGGATTTTGCCGATAGCTCTTTTGATCTGGTGATAAATAGAAATCTTGTATGGACACTTCCGCATCCGGTGGAAGCCTACATGGAGTGGCACAGAGTGTTAAAGCCGGGAGGAATGCTGCTTGTGTATGATGCGGAGTATGCAAAGGGATTTCATCACTATGATCAGATGCAGAACCTTGCCCACAAAAATGTGACCGACGCCATGGTAGAGGAGTGCCACGATATTTACCACATGTTATCTATCAGCACTTTGGACAGACCGGAGTGGGACAAGGCTTGTCTTGAAAAAATCGGTTATGAAAATATAGTTACTGATCTTGGAGCGGGAGATAGACTCTATAGCGAGAAAGACCAGTTTTATATGCCTGACAGGATGTTTCTGGTAAAGGCTCAGAAAGCAATAGTCTAATAATATGAATGGAGTTTGAGATGAGAAGAGGAATTGATACTACAGATATGATGGTATATGGCCACGAAGCCTGGATAATCACTGACAAGAGTGTATATGAGCCGGGGGAAGAAGTCTGCGGAATAATGAGGTGGGGACATCACATGAGACCGGACGGATTCTTTCGCCTTGATGAGATAAGAGCTTTTGCCACAGATGAAAAAGGAAACAGAATAGCAATAACACCGGTAAAGGGCCCGGGCGATGAGCAGGGAGACTACTATGAGCTTCGTTTTACGCCTGTTTCTGAGGGTATTTACACCCTTATGTGTATCTATGACAACAATTATGTAAGAGATGAAAAAGACGTGTATTACGAGGGTGACAGAAGGACATATCCTGATATTCTTGATGCCAAAAACTATCCTCAGATATATGTGACAAACATAACTGTCGGGGATAAGAAGGGGACTCCCGAATTTATCCATGAATCCAGAGTAAGCTTCGTTCCCGATCCCTGGGAAGCAGACACCGATGTGCTTCATTTAAAGCTTATTCACGACAAATTCCCGCTTAAGGGATCCACGGTGGTT
The DNA here is from genome assembly GCF_000420845.1 of Butyrivibrio sp. AE3009. Classification (GTDB taxonomy): domain Bacteria; phylum Bacillota; class Clostridia; order Lachnospirales; family Lachnospiraceae; genus Butyrivibrio. The sequence goes on from NZ_ATVS01000055.1 coordinate 6,705, forward strand.
GTTGTGTTCTATGATGGAAAAGAGTATTTTGAGAGAATTCTGAATACAGATGAGAAAGGCAGGATATTCTTCTCAGTGGAGAAAAAGGGTGTGTATATGGCCGTTACAAGAACTCCGCTGGCGGAAGGAATTCCCGGAATCTATGACAGCAAAGAGATAGCTTCAACATTCACATACGTTAAAAGGTAATACAAAAACAGGATGCGTTTAACATGCATCCTGTTTTTGTATTACTCCGTAGGTCACCATGGGACCATTCTTGATTATGCTAAGAGATGAGCACTGGTGGATTAGAACTCCGTCAGTATCGGCAATGGCTGTGTGAAGGGGTCTTCCAAAGTAATCCCTTATCTCACCAAATTTATCACCTTTTGAAAATTTCTCTCCCACCTTTTTCTCCGGATACCAGCAGCCGGTGAATGGGGCATCATCGCTGAATTCTCTGAGTTCTGTCTTGGGATATGTCTTGTACTCTCCTTCAATAAGACCAAGGAATTTCAAAATGTTCAGCACATCCTCTTTGTCTGCCTGTACCTCATCCTTTGGAAGCAGGCTTAACTGACCGCGCTCTATTAGAACACTGGGGATTCCGGCCATGGATGCAGTGTTGTAGGCGCCTTCGGTGGTGCAGGTACTCTTTACGCAGTAGGAGGCGTTGACGCAGTCTACCATCTTTTTTGCAATATCGCTGGCAGGAGAAGCTCCCACGTAGTATGCGTAGGGGATAAGAGTCTCGTATCCGTCTCCGCTATGCAGGTCAATGTAAGCATCAGCGTTTTTGATAAAAACATCAAACAGAAGGCTAGCCAGGCGATCCGCGGCTGAACCATCCTTGTCTCCCGGGAAGACTCTGTTGAGATTCTTGCCATCCTCATAAACAAGGGACATGGTTCTGTTTTCAAAACCTGACCTGTTGGCTAATGGGATGATGATAAGATTTCCTGAAAGGTCTTTGGGAGAAATCTCATTAGAGAGCTCAATAGCTGCCTGAATGCCGACATATTCTGCGTTGTGAATGCCGGCTGTGACAAGAACGGTTTTGCCCGGCTTTTCTCCGCAGATGATGATGTGGGGAATGTGTATCTCAGTTCCGCCGACATGTATATGATCTTTTATCGTCTTGCCGGAGGTAAGTTCGTGTCCGGCTATATTTATTTTCTCCATAGTTTTTAAACCTCACTTCAGAGCCAAGGTTATCATGTTAGGACCGGGACTTTCAAGCCCCCTGGGGGGTTACATAGCTCCCGCGTACACAAAAAACCATAAACATCAGTACCATATCTAATGAACCTCAGCCTTAGGACGCTTGCTAAGTGCTGAGGTTTTTTTGTAGGAATTCGGTGTCAAAAGGCAAACTTGCCATGGAGGTTGTTTCTGCAGAAAGAAATGCAGAGCTCCTTGAGACTGTTCCTCATAGGAACATGGAGGATATGGCGATTGTTTACCGTATTGTTCTTGACTCATCTTCAGAGGGAAGGAGCTCGATTCTTGTGACAAACAAGATATATACAAGGCAGCCATATCATTGTAAAAGGTATGACTGTTCCCAATAAATAGTGTTCTCATATTCCGTTTCCCTTTTTTCTGTCATAACAATATAGAAGATAAGACTTTTTATCCCTGATCACGAAGCGCCAGGTAAAAGAGCACCGCCTCCCTAAATTTTCTGGGATTTAGTCCGCTACTCTGGCTAATCCTGTTAAGTCGCTGCTGTACGGTATTTTTATGTAAAAACAGTTCATCTGCGGTGGCGGCCAATGACATTTCTTTTTCATAATAGATTTCAAGAAATTTCCTGTCTTCCCCTGAAAGTGTGGAAAGCACTTTGTCAGAGAATTCCCTAAATTGCTGCTTTGAAATACCGGAAAAGAGTATTTCCAATGTCAGTGTATCGAAATTGACATAGTAAAGCTCCTTATCTTTGATCGTTTTCAGTGCATGCTCTGCGCTTTGATAGGATTCATTACATTTATAAACTTCTACAGCCTTCCCGATTGCTGTCTTCACAATCTCCCTATGCCCTTCGGCGAAACGAATAAACATATACTCCTTTTTATCAAATTCTTCCGCTTCAACCAAGCCGATAAATAGTTTCGGATAGTTATAGACATAAATACCATTTCTCATTGAGCTGAACAGAGCCTCCACCTGCTGCTCAAGTAAGGAGATATTCACGGGATTATAGCGGCTGTTTACTTCGATCTGTACCATTCGGTAGGTTTGTTCCCAAACAATATTAAACTCCCTGAAGCATTCCCGCAGATAGTCCATGTTTTCAAATTCGCTGTAGATCAGTGAGCGGATCATGTACTGCTTCTTTTCATCTAATGTACGATGGACAGCATTTAATTCCTGTTCATGAAGGAGCAGGCTCGCGATTCGTTCAGCCAGCTTGGCAAAACGTCGAACTTCTGAGGGTTCGCCGGAAATACCGACCACTGCGATCACACGCATATGGTGGAACACCGGAATATTGATTCCCTTATGAGTTCCCGGGAATTGCTCATCCGATTCCACTTCAATGGTTTCTCCGGTTCGTGCCGACTCCCTTCCGATGTCATGGTATGTGTTCAGACGATCCGGGTTGCTGGAGGCATAGATCATCCCATTGGTATTGATGAAGTTGACATGATAACCGCAGACAGCATGGATATTGTCGACAATCTGCTGCGCCAGATTCCTGGAAATTGATGTGATCATGGTAAAACCTCCGGATTGCAGATGCTGTAATCATAGCTAATGTCATAGATGACAATTTATTTGCTAAATAATATATATTTAATATTATGTGTAACATATCATAATGAAATGTTTTTGTCTATAATACATTCATAACGAAGCAGAACTGGAACAGTTAATCGAAAAAAGGAGAAAAGCGTCATGAAGGTTGTAACAGCAATAGATTCTTTTAAAGGAAGCATGTCCTCCATCGAAGCCGGTTATGCAGTAGCCGAGGGCTTTAAAAGAGCAAACCGCACTGTGGAAGTGGCTGTCCGCCCGCTGGCCGACGGGGGTGAGGGAACGGTGGAAGCACTGATCGAGGGAATGAACGGAGAACGACACGAGGTTGTTGTGACAGGTCCTTTGGGAAGTCCGGTGAGCTGCGCTTACGGAATTATACGTGATACCATGACCGCTGTGGTGGAAATGAGCGGCGCGGCAGGCATAACTCTGGTGGCAAGAAATGAATTAAACCCTCTAAATGCGACAACCTATGGTGTCGGGGAAGTCATAAAAGATGCGATCAATAAAGGATGTAGGCGTTTTATCGTAGGGATAGGCGGAAGCGCCACAAATGACGGTGGCGTAGGCATGCTGCAGGCACTGGGTTACGAATTTCTGGATAAGGCCGGAAGGCAGATTCCTTTCGGTGCCAAGGGCCTTAAGGAGCTTGAGACCATCACCGATACCTATGTAATCCCGGAGCTTAATGACTGCGAGTTCATGGTAGCCTGTGATGTTACGAATCCGCTCTGCGGAACCGACGGCTGCAGTGCGGTGTATGGTCCTCAGAAGGGGGCAACTCCTTCCATGATCATGGATATGGATAAATGGCTCGGCTATTATGCTGCGGCTTCAAGGGAAAAATATCCCCAGGCAGATCCGAAGTATCCCGGCACCGGTGCAGCCGGTGGTCTTGGATTCGCTTTTTTAACCTATACAAACGCAAAATTACAGTCCGGGATCAATATCGTACTTGAAGAGACTAGGCTGGAGGATTATATCAAGGATTCCGATCTTGTGGTGACCGGGGAAGGCATGCTGGATTTCCAGACAGCCATGGGTAAGGCACCTGTTGGTGTGGCAAAGCTGGCAAAAAAATACGGCAAGCCCGTGATCGCCTTTGCAGGTGGAGTGACTGAGCAGGCTGTGGAGTGCAACCGAAACGGTATCGACGCATTCTTTCCCATTGTAAGAGGTGTAACTACACTCGATGAAGCCATGGACAATACAAATGCCAAAAACAATCTGGCTGCTGCTGCGGAACAGGTAATGCGGCTTATGCTCATAAATATAGGAGGAACAAGTCATGTATGATTTTTCAACCATCGGTGCAATCATTGGTATGGCAATTGCCATTATACTTATAATTAAAAAATTCCATCCCGCTTACAGTCTGATCCTCGGCGCCCTTGTCGGTGGTATTGTGGGATCTGCGGGAAATCTTGGGTTAACAGTAAGCACGATGATGACAGGTGCCGGCAGTATGATCACTTCGGTGCTGCGCATCATGACTTCCGGAATCCTTGCCGGTGCTCTGATAAAAACCGGTGCGGCGGAAAAGATTGCTCAGGGAATCGTCGGAAAGCTTGGCGCCAAAAAAGCCCTCCTCGCCGTTGCCGTTGCAACAATGGTAATCTGCGCTGTTGGTGTGTTTGTGGATATCTCAGTTATTACAGTAGCGCCTATCGCTCTGGCTATAGGTAAGGAGGCCGGTTACAACAAGCAGTCCCTTCTTCTTGCCATGATCGGAGGAGGAAAGGCCGGAAACATTATTTCTCCTAATCCCAACACCATCGCAGTCTCAGAATCTTTTGGTGTGGATCTGACATCTCTTATGATGAAAAATGCGATTCCGGCAATCTGCGCACTAATCGTAACCGTGATTCTTGCCAATCTTCTTTCAAAAAAAGAAGGGCTTAAGGTGCTAGAATCCGATCTTGAAAAAGGTGAAACCAAGGAGCTGCCTTCATTCCTGACAGCAATTCTGGGACCTTTGGTGGTAATCATCCTTTTAGCGCTTAGGCCTATCGCAAATATTACGGTGGATCCTATGATCGCATTACCAATCGGCGGTCTTGTCTGCACCATTGCCACAGGCAATATCAAAAAGTTTGGATCCTTTGCAGAATTCGGTCTCGGAAAGGTAACAGGTGTTTCCATCCTGCTACTTGGAACCGGAACCATTGCAGGAATCATCAAAGCCTCTGCCCTTCAGCAGGATGTTGTGAATATTCTGAACATCTTTAATATGCCGGCTTTCCTGCTTGCTCCAATTGCAGGTATCCTGATGGCCGGAGCAACAGCCTCAACCACGGCAGGAGCAACAGTTGCAGCCCAGACCTTCTCTTCGATCCTTACTGCCGAAGGCGTAAATGCTCTGTCTGCCGGCGCTATGATTCATGCCGGAGCAACAGTGATAGATTCTCTGCCCCACGGTTCCTTCTTCCATGCTACAGGCGGTGCAGTAAACATGAACATTTCGGAGCGGATGAAGCTTATAATATTTGAAGCTTTGGTAGGATTAACAAGTACGGTGGTCGCAGTGCTGATATTTGCGGTGACATCCGCAATCTAGCAGGTCATGAATAATCCTTCATACTTACAGATTTACATTCAATAGGTTTCTGAGCTGATTGACCACATCAGTAATTCTGTCAAGAGAATTCTCGTGACTTTAGGATAATATCTATAGCTCTGGAAATTCCAGGGCTATTTTATTTTTGTCTGAAACAAGGTATGATTATTCATAAGTTGTCTGAAAAAGATGTTTGGGCAAGAGGAGTAATAGAGTTCTTTTGCAATCCTTGAGATATCAGGCCCGGGAGAGTTTGAATTTCAGAAAAGAGTTATCGCCACCGCGGAACAGGACTCAAAGCTTCCAAAGGATATAGATAGAATAATATCCAAGGCAATGTATCTGACTCATCCCGGAGTTGATGTGGTGGGGATTATACAGCGGATAAGCTGAGGTGGACAGATGGAACTTAAACGAATAGGAATTGAGCAAAAGGAAGCAATAAAAAGGTTGTTTGTAAGTGTTTTTACAATCGAACCCTGGAACGATGACTGGTCTGATGATAATCAGTTGGATTGTTATATAGATGATCTGATGGGACAGGGATATTCGCTTGCATATGGATTATATGATGGTGATGAGCTCATCGGTATGTCGCTGGGCTACATAAAGCACTGGTATACTGGAACAGAATACTATATCGATGAACTATGCATAAGAACCGACAGGCAAGGAGCTGGAGCGGGTACTTTTTTCTTGGCTGAAATAGAAAAGACAATAAAAGAACTTGGATTGAAGCAGATCTTTTTACAGACAGAAGCTCATGCTCCTGCTTATGAGTTCTATAAAAAGAACGGCTATACCGAATTAGAAGGGCACGTATCATTCGCCAAAGAGCTGTAATCCGCAGAGATGGCTTGAAAAGAACATCGGGACACCAATAAAATTTCAGTTAAACACTCGTGGAGTGGATTTGTGATAGTATGAGTGTTTGCTGGAACAACTCATTTACAGAAAGACACTTGTTACAGCAATGGTTTATTGTAGGAGTGCCTGAGAAAAGAGGCATGTACACTTGGAAATAGATTGGATTACTGTAGGAGTGTCTAAACTGGAGG
>NZ_ATVS01000056.1 GCF_000420845.1 Butyrivibrio sp. AE3009
AAATGCATATTAGAAGCAAGTTTCATGAGTGGTTCGTATGCTGCATGCAGAGTTAGGGGTGTCAAGGATGGCGTATATAGCCATAGCACGCTATATCGTGATTTTTTCTGGCGAAAAGACCACTTTGAGGGGAGAAGAGTATTCTCTATTCTAAAACAGGAGTATATGTATAACAAAAGTAGCAAAATAGCAACCAATGACTGATGTATCTTTGCGGCGATGAATCGTACATTAGTCATGGAGGTGATGAATATGATCTTTTCAGAAAAACTACAGTTAATCCGCAAAAATAAAGGATTAACCCAGGAGGAGCTTGCTGAGAAGCTTGATGTATCAAGACAGGCTGTTGCAAAATGGGAATCAGGCCAGGCTTATCCGGATATCAGTAATCTGATTCAGATAAGCAACCTGTTTAACGTCACAGTTGACTATCTGGTTCGGGATCAGGAATGCATGGTCAATTACGAAGCAGCTGTAGAAAATGATATCAGTAAGTTGATCGACTTTAGATTAGAAGCCAATGTAAATACATATGCTGCATATATGAACGAAACTGCTGCAACCAGGCTGGATTCCCATGATTTCACATACAGCAGCGGACCGTATACCTATCATGACACATATGTGGGCGGCGAGAAGTTTGCCGGAGAAGAGGCAATATGGCTTGATGGTAAGATTCAGTACGCCATGAATTATCTGGGACGAGTACTGGATCAGCAGTTCAGCGGAGATTTCTTAAAAGAAGCTCTTAGAAAAGCTGATAAGAATATGCCTTACAGAGGACCTGAGTATTTTCAGTCCGGTGAATATACTTATAAGTGCAGCGTTACCGGGGATTTCAGCTGGTTTCAGGGATGCGAGGAGATTTATTGCAATAATACCAGAGTTTATGAATGCTATTTCCATGGGGGAATAATGAAGTAGTCAGAAGGAATAAAAAAGACTTACACGAAAACAAAATATCTGCTATAATCTGCAATTGCTGATAAAAAATGAAGATTTCGAGGTATTATTGGAAACGCACATCCTGGCCGGGTGATAACGAACAACACGGAGGTCTTCCCCATTTAAGAAAGAGAGGAACCCCTATGTTACCACAGAGCAAATTACAGAATGTGTTTTTTACTGCCTTTATGGCATTTGTCATGGTTTATGCCATGATATGCTACAACATTTCACTGAATGATGGCGGAATGCAGAACTTTATCTTCCTCGCAGCATTCAAGGAAATGCTTATCATGTGGCCGATAGCCATGGCGCTTGAACTTTTATTTGTAGGAAAACTGGCTCAGAAGCTGGCTTTCAGATTCGTCACTCCGGGAAAAGACCCTATGATAATGATCATACTTGCCATCTCATCAATGTCTGTGTGCCTCATGTGCCCGCTTATGAGCATGGCAGCGACAATCCTTTTTAAGGATGCAGGCAGTGAATTCGTGGCTGTATGGCTTCAGACGACAGCGTTGAACTTTCCTATGGCTCTTTTCTGGCAGATATTCTTCGCAGGACCGCTGGTAAGAAATGTCTTCGGATTTGTTATGAAAAGAATAAAGCAGAAATAAGAATTGGTGAAAAACAGACCAAAATCCGTGTACGGAACTGGTCTGTTTTTTATTTTACGTTAATATATAATTATAGGAGAGGATGACCATGAAAAAACTTACAGACTGCAAGAAAATCAGGCATTTGACCGATCAGATCAGCGTTGAAAAAGTATACCCGCTCTCAATATTAGAGGGGATTCAAAGTGGCGAGATATATGTTGATGATACTGATTCTCCGAATGCCGCACTAATCTGGCACTACTGCGGCTTTGCCAATATCCTGGGGAATTATAATGAGAAATTCATTGAAGAAACCATGACAATGATGCTAAATCCGCCGGAGGGTCACTCTGGACGCATGGCGCTGCAAGCAGAAAACGATCCCCGGTTGCAGGAAATGATACTGAAGACTCCGGGGGTTTCTAAATACGATAGGTATATCTTCGATTTCACTGGGAAAAGAGATATCATCTCACCCACCATGGAATCAAAGCCGGAAGAAATAATCCCCGATAACTACGATCTGATGAGTGGAAAGATAATACCTACATTTTCCTGGGAGGATAAGCGCACATTTTTAGAAAAGGGATTCGGATACTGCCTGATCGAAGACGGACATATGGCAGCCTGCGCGTTTTCCTCGGGAGTTTCCAAGGATTATGTGGATATCGGAGTAGAAACAGCAGAAGAGTGCCGCGGAAAAGGATTTGGCAAGATCGTTGCTTACGCAATGGTAAAAGAAATTCTTCGAAGGGGAAAACTCCCCGTGTGGGGCTGTGATACAAGAAATGAAGCATCCATGCGACTTGCCTGTTCCGTCGGATTTGAAATAACTGGAACGCATCCGTGGTACAAATATGAAGGGTAGATAGTGAACTTATGAGCAAGACCTGTATAGCGATCTGCGTCTTGCAAAGGGAATAGCCTGGATACTTAAATGATCTTAACTATTAAATAATAAACATCAAGAGAAAGACCAAAGAGAGCGGCCATGACAAATACAGAACAGACCACACAAAATATGACCTCAGGAAACAGTATGAAACAGATCATACTGTTCTTTTTGCCCTTATTATGGGGAAATCTTTTCCAACAACTATATAGTCTTGTGGATAGCATTATAGTTGGCAAGGGAATCTCGGATCAGGCGCTGGCTGCTGTTGGGGCAACCGGGACACTTAACTTCCTTATACTTGGATTTGTTGTGGGGATGACCAGAGGATTTGGCATAACCTTTGCCCAGAACTTTGGAAAAAACGATATGGCTATGCTGAATGCATACATCAGAGCAGCCAAGAAGCTCAGTATCACGTTTGGAATAGCCTTTACTGTTGTATGCGTTTCTTTGCTCAATAAGATGCTGACGTTCTTGAACACTCCTGAAGATATCTTTGATGATTCGTATAGATATTTTGCTGTGATCTTATTGGGAATTGTAGTGACGGTTATAAATAACCTTGAGATTACAATTCTCCAGTCAATGGGAGATTCCAGAACGCCCCTCACTGCTATGATCTGTTCATCACTCATGAACATCATGCTTGATATTATTTTCATAATGGCCTTTGGCACAGGAGTTGTCGGAGCAGCAGTGGCAACAGTGGTCTCTCAGTTTGTATCATACCTTTTGTGCCTTAAAAAGCTTAGAACCATCGATTTTATGAGTCTGGGAAAAGACACGTCAGAAATAGCAGATGAAAAGAATATATTGGTTGAACTGATGAAAATAGGACTTCCTGTGGCACTTATGAATTCGGTCACAGCTGCAGGGGCCATGGTATTGCAGTACTTCGTAAATCTTATGGGAAGCGCATATGTGGCAGCCTATTCAGCCTGCATGAAATTTGCATCACTCTTTGAGCAGTTCGGAATGTCCGTAGGTCTTTCCATGATGACCTTTGTGGGGCAAAATAAGGGCGCTGGCAAATATGACAGGATACGCACAGGAGTAAGACAGGGCCTGATGCTCTCTACACTTGTGAATGTGCCTATATCGCTCCTTATGATATTTGTGCCCGGAAGCCTGGCAAGGATGCTGCTGACTGACAACATGATAATCGGTTATTGTACCGATTTCATGCCGATCATGGGAATAAGCTTTTTTGCCCTGGGCTGGCTTTTTGTATACAGATACTCTGTTCAGGGGTTGGGCAATACCTTTATACCAATGCTCTCAGGCGGGCTCGAAGTCATTATGAGGCTGATCTTTGGCTTTTTGATAGGAAGGAACGGATTTAAGGGAATTGCCATTTCTGAAGTATCTGCATGGATAGGCGCTTTTCTGATGCTCATGGTGACATACTATTGTTTAATTGGCAAAAGAACTAAAGCAATAGCATAAAGTAGCAATAAAAAGAGTCCCTGGGGACGGGGGTAGTGGTCCACTTTTGGGCTTAAAGACTAAGGGTAAGGCTTGCCTATTCTATCTGGCATATTTTCAGGATTGAAGATATAGTTGCCCATGAGATGATAGCAGGGACGCTTGATATTGAACAACAGGATGTGCTAAAGGCAGTTAATCTGTACACGCAGGCGCTTGTGCTTTTGGATCAGTATGATCACCAGTCTCTTGAGAAGCCTGAAGCCTCAAATCCAATATACAGAATCACCTATAAGGATTGCAGAGAGATGAATAACTGATAGTGCAAAAGGCAGGGGCGTGAAAACGCCCTTGTTTTATGCACATAATATGGAACAGGATGGTAGATATAGGTATAATTATATACAATTGCTACAAAGAAAAAATTTAAGTATTTCTGAATAGATTAACTTCCAGTCATCTTCAATTTTAATATCGCCACCATGTGGGGCAAGAAAATCATATACCTTTTCAGTTTTTCAAGTGTTTTCTCATTTACATAACCCATATTTAAATCTCCTTTTTCTTATTCTTTGTTAGTGTTTTTTGATATTAACACGGCGTTTTTTTACCGACGTCATAATGGTGTCACCATATGCAACAAAAATGTCAATAAACTCATATATATAATGAGGGAAATTTTAAAATGGGTGACACCATTATGACGCATAGCCCCAAATCATATGCTAAACTTCCTGACACACAAACAAGGAGGTGCAGAAATGCTTTTTTATGATTGTACTTTTACACATAATGGTGAACTGAAACTAACGATAGAATCTACTTATTCCCGCTTTGGGAGGGGAGATGATATTGTAAGTACTCTTTTTACGATTAACGATAAGTTCTCTATGAGAAATACGTATGAGAATACTTTCTGTATTAGTTATTACTATGATGAAGAAATAATTAAGCTTGCTGTTGGGGTATGGCAGGGAAGTCATGACCTTGAAGAAGTTTGCCACAGGTATGCCGGCGTGGCCCAGGATATAACGGAAAACTTTGAAATAAAGCTTAAATCTTATAAAGAGATTACATTTAAAGAAGCAAGTGAGCTTTTGGAAATAGTACTGGAGAAAGACTATTACAAGGGTTCAATAAGAGATGCTTATAGAATGGATGTTTATGACTCTCGCAGATATGTCCTGACAGAAGAATGTTTGGAAAAAGGGTCATATTCTTATCCAAAGATATGTGAGATGTCTGATGAAATAATGGGAAGCGATTCCCTTAGGGAAGAACTGGATAGAATATACGCTGAGGGGAATATGAAGAAGTTTTATGGATGTCCTGTACATTACCGTATTCAGACCAAAAACTTGGAAAATGCCAAAATGCTGATAAGGGTACTGGTTAAAGCGCTTCATTCTAACAACAGGCTTTTAAGTTCAAGAATATGTATGTTGGATTTTGAAGAAGACAAGGAGAACTATTATGGCGAGAATTTGTGCAAGGAGCTGGATAATCTTGGATATCACTCTGAAGGCGGATGTGTGGTAATTAGTTCGTTAGAAACAAATGAATCCGGTCAGTATGCTACAGAAAATGAGACAATCGCTATTATGCTAAGGAAATTCTTACACAAATATGCAGATACTGTCCAGATTTTTGTGATAGAAGATGAAACTAATCCGGGATTTTCGAAAATATTATATAAAGAGCTGGCTGGAAAAGTGGATTTTGTCAAAATCTCCGAAGGGGTAGGGGATATAACTCAGGCCCAAAAATATATGGATAATCTTGCAAATGCTTCCAAGTATCAGTCTCTTTTTGATAAAAATGCATATAAGTACCTTCCTGACAGAAAGTATTTTTCTGCTAGCATGGTCGCTAAAGCTTTTTTGAATTGGTCTGAGGATGTTCTAAAAAAGAGTGTTTACCCATCCTATAGCAAAGTATGTATACATAAGGCCATTAAAAGAACTAAGAGGAAAAACAATGCATATGAAGAACTGATGAATATGGTGGGTCTTAATGAAATCAAGCAGGTTACACAGCAGATAATATCAACCTATAAACTGTCAAAGTATAAGAATTCCTATGGTATTAATTCGTCTGAATGCTGCAGACACATGGTGTTTATGGGAAATCCCGGATGCGCCAAGACTACTGTTGCAAGGCTTCTTTGTGACATTCTAAGAAAAGAAGAAGTGTTAAAAACCGGGAAACTCGTTGAATGTGGCAGAGCTGATCTTGTAGGAAGGTATGTGGGATGGACCGCCAAGGAAGTAAAGGCAAAGTTTAGGGCGGCAAAAGGTGGCATTTTATTCATAGATGAAGCCTATTCACTTGTGGATAGCACAAATTCTTTTGGAACTGAAGCTATAAATACAATTGTTCAGGAAATGGAGAATTCCAGAGATGACGTGATAGTTATATTTGCAGGATACCCTGAACCTATGGAGAAATTCATAGCGCAGAACGAAGGAATGAAGAGCAGAATAGCTTTTACGCTTAATTTTCCGGATTATACCCCTGAGGAACTTATGAAGATCATGGATTTAATGCTGACGAAGAAAGGCTTGGAAGTGGACCTTCCAGCCAGAAGTGAGTGCCAAAAGATATTCCAGCAGGCGGTATTGGCTGAAAACTATGGAAACGGAAGGTTTGTTCGTAATCTCCTTGAACAGGCAACTTTGAAGCAAGCCTCAAGACTCCTTCCTCCTGGAAGCAAGAATAAACCTACAAAAAGCGAGGTTAAGCTTCTGAAAAAAGAGGACTTTTCGGTCAATTTAAGCCAGATGCTAAAAGATGAGCCAAAACGTAAAATAGGATTTGCCAGTAATTTCTGATAGGAATTGCCTTTTTAGGATCCTCGCTTTTTCCTGATATCGCCTGCTTTTTTCAATGCTTTATATAAAGCAGAATCTTTACTGGTGATGTAGGAGTCATCATCAGTAAAAAGGTATTCTCTATATCTTTGTGAGTAAAAAATTACAAAACCCGCATCACGCAAGGTTTGAAAATCCCTCTGCCTGGTGCGCTCACTTACCTCCGGGCATATATTAAAGTACTCATATTTAATATCAGGAATATAAGGCATTTTGGGAGGCCCATATGGATCTGGTCTTTTAGGATACTTTTTTCTTTCGGATAGATAGTCCTTTAGATCAGCTTCATATTCGTTAAGCTTCTCCAGATCTGTAAAAGGGAGCTTTTTCACAATCCTACACATTCTGGCAAGCTTAGTCAGATATAGCTTCCTTCGCCTGTCCGCACTTTCGATTTTGGTAGCGTCTTCCTCGGAATAGACATACTCACCTGATTTCGAGTTGTAGGTGTAATTGCTGGTGCCGCTTTCACGAAGATCCTTAAAGTCTCTTTGCAAAGTGCGCAAAGAGACACCCAGATAATCCATGAGCCTTTCAGGGCTATGCTCATAATTATCGGGATCATCCATGTACATATAAAGATGTATCTGACGGGTAAGTTTACTCATAAGAACATTATAAACCAAAGAAATTGATTTTATTCAAAGGAGAACAATATTGGAAAAGAATAATAAAATTGAGATAAAACATGTGATAAATATTAATCCCATAATCACAGGAATAAGACCACTTGATCATGTTCTAGGGGGCGGCCTTCATAGAGGCGAACTTACCGTAGTAGCAGGAAGACCTGGAATGGGGAAGTCAGCCTTTATGATGGAACTTATGCTTAATGCATGCCGGCAAGAAGGCATAAAGGCTACAGCATTTAGCCTTGAAATGTCCCGTGACAGATATAAGAAGCGGCTAGTGGAGCTAGATGATAAAGCATCAGAAATGCTGGATCAGAAGAAGATAACCATAGATGACACTATCGCAATAACCATAGATGAGATAGAAAGAAAATGCAGAGAAAAGAAGACTATGAACGGAATTTCTCTGGTGATAATCGACTATTTTTATCTGATTGGAAGAGCGCAGGAATTTGATATGGCCTGCATAGGACTTCTGCCTAGGCTAAAGAGACTTGCAAAAGAGATAGGTGTCGCGATAGTGCTTGATATTGAGCTGATGAAAACCTGCGAATATAGAGAGAATCCGCATCCTAAGCTCCAGGACATAAGATGGGAAAGTTTTCTTAGACACACGGATTATATTCTGATGCTACATAGAGATTCATATTACGATTCGGAGATTAAGGATAAAGACAAGCTGGAAATTGTGATATCTGAGCTTCCTTATACAGATTTTTTTACCAGAACTATTGATGTATGCTGGCCATTTCCTAAGGGATATTTTGATTGACTATTTATGATTAATTTATTATCGGAGGAAAGAGTGCGTGGGGTATAATCGAATTTAGGAGGAAATCTAAGCATGGATGGAATCAAGATATACAGAGGTTCAGACCAGATAGGCGGAATCGTAACAGAAATTACAAAGGGTGACCATAGGATACTGATTGATCTTGGTGCAAACCTTCCCGGGATCAAGAATCCCGCACTGAGCGACGATGAGCTAATAAAGAGAGTATTTGCCGGCGAGGGAGATTCTATCCATACAGATGCAGTTCTTTTTACTCATTATCATGGGGACCATGTGGGGCTTCGAGGAAAAGCCCCTGAGGGCATCCCTATGTATATTGGCGGTACTGCAAAAGAAATTATGGAAACCATCGCAATGAGAGTGGATCTCTTGAATAAAAAGCTGTGCAAAAATGCACCGTCGCAGATTGAAACCATTAACAGGATGGAGCCATACTGGAAGCTGGGAAGTAGCCGCGACTTTAACGGAATCAAGGTCACGCCCCTTGTTTGCGATCATTCTGCCATCGATTCATATATGTTTGTCATAGAATTAAATGGCAAAAAGATTCTATATACCGGAGACTTCAGAGATCACGGGATTCCTGGGCAGGATACCTTTGAGAGCATGATAAAAAGATATGTTGGCAAGATAGATGTTCTTGTTACAGAAGGAACCATGATATCAAGGCTTGAAGAGACGGGAAATAACCCAATCAAGTCGGAGGATGATCTTGGTAAAAGAGCTGCAGAAATTTTTGCAGAACACAAAGAAAATGTAGTGCTGGTGTCATCCACAAATCTTGACAGCGTAATGGAGTTTTATCATGCTACTCCAGCAGATAAGGTTTTTTTGTGCGATGCCTACCAGGCTGAAGTCATGAATATTGCCATAAAATCAAGAAGCAGGTTTTTTGACAAATACAGATATAAAAAGTGCATTTATGTGCTATGCCCTGATAATAATTCATTTTATATGAAGAATCTTGAGGGCGTTCGAAATCCAGTAACTAAGCGAAGATGCTTTGAAATGGCAGACGAAGATATTTATCTGGACAAGGGATTTGTAATGCTGGCAAGACCAAATAACAACCCAAATATGGCGGTGGGACGCTTTGAGGAGCGGATGCAGAAAATGAAGGATCCTTTTATCACGTACTCTATGTGGACCGGTTACCTTGAGGATGGCAAGGCTCCGGATGCTAATATTGTTAGATTCCTAGAGGGTAAAAATGACAAAGCTCACATGGAGATCCTACATACCAGTGGCCATGCCTATGTTGAAACTATTGCAAAGCTAATGGAACTTACTAACCCGGATAAGATAATCCCTATGCACACTGAGGGAAGAGATGCCTTTACTAATCTTCCGCAGTTTGGCGAATATGCAAACAGAATTTGGAAAAAAGAGGATGGACAAGTATATGAGTTCTAATAGGGAAGTACAGAATCCAGCTATTTTAAATACGATTTCTGACAGGGTAATAAGAGACTATTACACAGCTGCCATAAAGAGCGAAGTGATATTGGATACGCTGATAACGCCGGTGGTTGAAGATTTGCTCAACATTGCGTTGGGAAGAGATGGGGAAAATAAACTGCATTATGTTACAAAGGAGTTTCCTTTGATGACTAAGCTTTTGGCTAAAGAAGATACTGAAACTGAGGTCAAAACCAAGGAAGATGACAGATCTGTGAAAGCAGATTATTTACTATGCGATGATAAATATGTTTATGTGGTTGAACTGAAAACAACATCGGGAAGTTTTGATTATAAACAGTTTAATAAATACAAGGCTTTTTGCGAAGAATGTTGTTTCTCTAAATTACTGGATTGTTTTGCTGATGTTGGAGCCAAAGCTTATTCGGTAAATAATGATGGAGAAGGAAATTCGTTTGAAAAGTTGGAAGGTTTGTATAATAGCATCCTGAGCAATGAGCGTTGGAAAAAAGTCTCTGGAGACACGCATAACAGACTATTAGACAAAAAGGATATAAAAGAATTAAGGGAAAGAAAAAACTATACTTCAACTAAGAAATACATGACTCAAGTAGCTGAAATTATAGATGCTAGAGAGTATTTTTATGACTCGAATAATAAACCCAGGGATTTCATAATAGAGCGCGGGGAAAAGCATTCTAGTGACATTAAATGCATTTATCTGCTTCCGATTAGCAAGCAATACGGGAATATGCATAATGCTATGCATAAAAAAGATGCTAATTACATAAATGAAGGCAATAAAGAGGATTATTCAAATGGACCTTTGATGTATATTGGTTTGGATGATTTGCTAGATAAGATTACGAAAGAGGGCTATTTAGAAAGCGAAGATAAAGCATTTCGGAAAAAAGAGTATTTTGAATGGCTGGTAAAAGGCGTGCTGAAGCCGATATTTGGCAAATCAGAGTGAATACTTGCTGCAGAAATAGGTAGGGGTAAGGTGAGAATAGTTTTATGGCAACATATGTAATTAGTGATATTCATGGTGAATATCACAAGTTCATAGCTCTTTTACAAAAGATAGATCTAAAGGATGAGGATACGTTATATATTCTGGGGGATGTGCTGGATAGAGGACCGCATCCCATTAAGACACTTCTAAAACTCATGGAAATGCCAAATGTTATCTGCATTGTCGGAAACCATGAACTTATGGCACTGGAGTGTCTTAAGTTTTTGAGCAAGGAAATTACTGAGGAAAATGTTGATCGGCTAGACCGGGAGATGGTGGAAAACCTCGCTAACTGGCAGTATAACGGAAGTAAACCTACTATTGATGAGTTCAGGGCATTTTCACCTGACAGGCGGCAGGACGTAATAGACTTTTTGGGGGAGTTTGTTATCTACGAAGAAGTTACGGTTGGAACTAGTATAGCCGTTATTAATTAACTCGACTGTTTAACTGGCAAAGTATCAACTATAACCTCTTCACTGGGATCAATTTCTTCAAGCTTGTATTTCCAGTGATAAACAACAGGGTTCTCGTTGATCTCATCAAAGTATTTATAGATTCGCGCTACAAGTTCTTCTTTGGTTTTTACTCGTATTCCTTTTAAAGCCTGGCGAGTAAGCTTACTGAAAAATCCCTCTACGAGATTGAGCCAAGAACCATGCTTTGGCGTGAATACAAATTCAAATCTTCCAGGGATAGTAGCAAGATATTTCCTTGTTTCCTCAGAAGAGTGAACTTTCAGATTATCAAGTACCAACCGGATTTTATCTCCTTTTGGATACTTCATATCCAGCAGCTTAAGGAATTCAATGTAGTCCTTGCTGTTATGGGATTCCTTCACTAACGGAATAGCTTCGCCAGTTTGTAAATCTATTCCTGCAAGCAAAGAAACAGTGCCAAGCCTTTTATACTCGTAGTCTCTGCTGATTGTTTTGTGTTTATCGTCTGGTGCAAGATCATCAGAAGTAGTAGCAATGGCCTGAATACCTGGCTTTTCATCATATGAAAGCACATGCACAACTTGTCCATCCTCAGAGAATGGCATTAGTTTACCATCCTCATCAAACTGCATTGAAAGCTGCTTATATACAAGAAGTACATTATGCATTTTATTTTCAAAATCAGGATCACGATTCTCACAGTAATATGTGATCTTGTTAGGCTTAATATCTGCCTCTTCAAGTATTGTACGGACCTTGGATTGGCTGATTGTAGATAGCCTTAAATGACCAGCCTGCTCAGCGTATTTGTTGATGTGCTTGGTCAGTAATGCTCTGGTCCATACCTCGGCAGCATAGCCAAGATCAACAGGCTTTTGACATGCGATATTGATGATCCAAGCTTTTTCATCATCTGTAATCTCTGCATTTCTGCCACGGCCAGGAGCATCAAAGAGGGCGTTTTCAACACCACCTTCTTTGAATTTTTTCAGACACAATAAAACGCTGCATCTGTTGATGCCTACTTTATCAGCGATTTCATCAATTGGTGTTGCGTCAGCACGAAGCAATAGAATTCGGGCTCTCCCGACAGTTTGAGCCTGAATAGTTCTTGAGCGAGTCTGAAGTTCCAAGTATTCTCGTTCTTCTGTTGTAAGTGTTATTGCTTCTGCTTTTCGACCCATGATATTAACCTCCAAATAACTATATAAAGATTATATCATGAAGCATTAATACAGTCGAGTTATTTAAAAACGTTTATACTAGGGACTTTCTCCTTGTTCATGCAGGATTAGGCAATTTTTCTCCGGAAAAAGAAATGGAAGATTATAGTTTACACGATCTCATATGGGAACGAGCAGACTATAATACCCAGTACTTTAATGATAAGTTTGTGGTAACAGGCCATACCCCCACGCAGCTTATAGAAGAGAACCCTAATCCGGGATACATTTATAAGAATAACAATCACATCGCAATTGACTGCGGAGCACATTTTCCATGCGGAAGGCTTGCTGCAATATGCCTGGACACTTTGGAAGAGTATTATGTACAAGGTTAAGATAACCAACCATCTATGTTGTGGACAGGGGACGCCACCCTTGACGGAACCTGTTGGAAACGCATGTCAGGTTTTGCCGACGGTGAAGATGATGGGAACAGCTAAATGGCACACCGTCGCGTAACAGCATTGTAGCGTTTCCA
>NZ_ATVS01000057.1 GCF_000420845.1 Butyrivibrio sp. AE3009
CCTACTCGATTTCGCACACGAACATTCCGCACTTCGTGCTCCATGTTCTTACAACCGGCAAATGAATTTGTATGCAAGCATCCATTCGCTTGCCGCTCTTGTGCAACAAATAACGAGCTACGTCGCATGACGCAGCTCGTAAAATTCCTTTTCGCCGGTAGGGCTCCCGTCTTAATAAAGTTCCCATTTGTTTTATATGGTAGGGCTCCCATCTGATAAAGCTCCCGATTATTTTATATGGTGGGGCTCCCATCTGATAAAGTTCCCATTTCGCTTGGTAAGGAAACCAATACATCTCTTCGATGTAGCTAAACACTAACATCTCCAAACATATGTTGCAATATCAAAAATACACAAATAATTTTCATTATAGTTAGACGTGATTACATTCCCCTATTGTCGTTAAACGGCTATGTGCTAACTTTGTGTATGCATCAATCCAGCCACGTTCTTCAGCAGTAGTATCAAGCTGACTTGAACAATAATCCAGGAATTCTTGATATCCCTGCATTGCCAATCTGTAATCCCCTGCATGATAGTAATTATCAGCCACCTCAAATAAAGCCTTAAAGCGCAGAGGATGAACATCGTTGTTCTCCCAAAACTGCTTATATAATTTACATGAATATGTATAATCGCCGGCCTTTTGGAGTTCCTGGGCTCGGATTAGTATGTCTGGAATATCTTTATTCATATTTCTTTCCACGCTATTTACCATTATTTCTTCGAATATTAGCTGTGTCCTGAACTGCCTTAGGAAGCCAATCTGCTTTGACATAATCAAGCGGAATGACTAATTCTTGGATTTTGTCATCCTTGCCAGGCCTCCTGATATCGTCTGGCAAATAATCCAGCCCGACTTCCCTTAAGCTCATAACACTATCATAAATCCATCCAACAGCTTGGTTATCACAATACAAGCAATAGCACCCAAATATCTTTTTTACCTTTACATCAAGCTCTATGAGTGCGTCTAACCATTCTTGAACTATTTGCGGATCTTCATAAGCCATCTTATTCCCTCCGTAATGGTAATCTCATTTATCTTTTCCCACACATCTTTTCTATCATAATAATGCCGGAACAATATGATTTTTGCTCAAATCTTACCTGAGGAAATGATTTCTTGATTTCCTCCACAACAAAATATATCTCATCATCATCCCAGTCACCACCTTCTTCTGACTTGCATTTTTCAAGATCTTCCCTTGTTTCAAATGCTACATCTCCAATAAGGATCTTTCCGTATTCATTTAACCTGTCTATTAGTTCTGAAAAGAACCCTATCTTCTGTTCATCTGTAAGATGATGTAGGGAATAAGTTCCAATGATGAAATCAAACTTACAATCCTTAAGCTCTTGGACTAATCCTTTTGAAAAGTCTCCTTGATACAGATTCGCATCCGGCATTTTCTCCTTAGCCAGCTCAATCATTCGCTCAGAGAAGTCTTGACCATATATCACGCACCCATTCTCATAAAGCTTTGTAGTAAGTGTACCGGTTCCAAAACCAATATCTAAAACACAGGCATTCTCCTTGCTCATAACCTCTTGAAAAATACCGCCTAAAACATTCTTATATCCTGCAAACGGATACCTTTCTTCTTCATCAGAAAGCCCTACATCTGCATCATATTCATCTGCCCATAAATCAAAGCCTCTATTATCTAGCATATACCCTCCGTAGATTCAGTTTCACCTATCTTGAATTCATACCACTCTTCATCTGTTTTCTTAAATTCTATCGATTCAAACATACACTGGCTCTGTCTATTAAAGGAATAGATATTAGCCTTGACTGTCTGCATGCCTTTTTCTTTCGCCAATCTCAGCATATCCTGAATGCAACGTCTTCCAATATGCTGATTCTGATATTCCTTACATACCACAATGGCCACTTCAGCATTCTCCCTAAGCGAAACATCTCCAACCAGCGTCCCCTTGTACTCTATATAGTAACAATCTCCATGAGAACTGAGATAATCATACATACAATGCAAAAGCTCCAGGTCATATGGTTCATCCCTGTTATCAACCTGCTTACAAACATCAAGGTCCTGATACCAGGGAAGTGATACCTCATCATTTCTGTAATATGGAATTAGTTTTATTTCATCATCTATAATTCGTTCTTTCATCTTTATTTTGCCTAACCTATTCTTTTACAGGTGATACCATTAAACATCAAGCAGTCCTTTTCAAACGATAGTTTAAGCATGCCACCCTTTCTGCCATATTCCTTGTCCCCAATCTGCACTCTTTGGCGACACATTCATGATATCGTCCAGGTCTTTTATCGCTTCCTGTAATATTTCCTCATATATACCCATGATCATCATTGCCTGCTTTAACGACTTATGCTGATAACAATTGGTCACGCCTTTCTACATCTAAAGAAAATAAAGTCAGGGTGATGAACCACGCCGCCGAACTGTTCTGGATATTTCTGAATCATATCTTGAGGCACTCTTGCTTCTTGACACTCTTCAATAACAAATCCTGCTGATACTATATCATTTACTAACGTCGCAAAAGTTCTGTGATAAAGCTCATATCCATCTACAACCCACTTTATATGCCTTATTCCTTCTATCCCATAGTTGTGTAAATTGGCATATAATCTCTCACCAGTTTCTGTTCTGGTATACCTGTCATAAACGCCATCGTAGGCGGTAGAAATCGGATGAGACATAGAAAACACGCATGCACCATCTTCTTTTAACAGACTATGGATATTCTTCATCAGTAAACCAAAATTCTCTACATAATCAAAAGCTAAAGAGCTGGTAACAACATCAAATTTTTCATCTATGTGAGCAATATCTTCAAAAGCCATTTTTCTATAACTGATGTTCTCTGCACAATTATTATCTTTGGCATATGCGAGCATCTTATCGGAAATATCGATTCCCAGCACGGATTCGGCTCCGCATTTTGCGTATTGCATGGCATGTTGACCCATTCCACAGCCAAGATCCAGTATCCTTTTTCCACTCAGATCCGGCAGCATTGTTGTAATAATAGGTGTTTCAATCACATCATTAAAATTTATCTTATTGCTTCTAATACTCTTAAAATTATTATAAAAGGCATCGTTGTCATAAATATTCTGCTTTGCCATTCATCTTTACCTCTCTGCCTTTAGTAATGCATAGTAGCACGCATCACAAATTCCCTCATTATTCCAATCAGAACTTCTTAGAGTGCCTTCATACTTCATTCCGCATTTTTTCATTACTTTTCCCGAATTTGGATTCTTAGCATCATGCCTTGCTTCAATTCGGTTTACATCTACAACATCAAAAAGGAAATCAATAACTGCTGCCAATGCTTCAGAGGTGATTCCCTGATTCCACCATTTCCTTCCTGTGCAGTAGCCTATATGTGCGACTGCGGCTTTCTCTTTTATATGAACAACGGCTATATCGCCAACAGGCTCATCTCCATTTTCTTTTAGCACTATAGCCCAATGGTAATAGTTTTCATTTGAATAGCTTTTCACCCATTCATCTATAATCTGCCTCGTTACCTCCGGGCTTTCATGTGTAGGCCAAGTCAAAAATTTCGTAACCTCATCATCAGATGCCCAGTTCTTATACATAGCTGAAGCATCATCTTTAGTGTATCTTCGCAAAATCAATCTATCAGTTTCCAGCTGCAGTGTTCCAACATGATTCATTTTCCCCATACCTCTCCTTATCACTTCAATTCTTCAATAAAATTCAACATCCGCTGCGTCGCCAACTCATCGCGGGACATTGAGCGTAATTCCTCTGCTGTTACCCATTTAAATGCAGATGTTTCTCCTTCCTGCAATATCACGCTGTTTTTATCAGCATCCGTCTCGCATAAGTAATCCACATATATTGATCTATGAAGATGATGCAGAACACGCCCTACCTCAGTAAGCTTATCCGCCCTAATTCCTGTCTTTTCTGAAAGCTCTCTCAGTGCACAGGTCAGCGGATCCTCCCCTTGAAGTGCAGACCCTCCGGCAGTAGCTTCCCACATTCCACCTAAATGCTTTCTTGGATCTCTTTGCATAAGCAAATAAGTGCCATCAGCGTGTCTTACTATTATTTCGCATACAAGGTGAAAAACTCCATCCGGTACCTCTTCCCCACGAATCAAGGTCATTCCACCGATTTTATTTAGTTTTGCATCATAGGCATCCCATTGTTCCATAAATATCCTCCCGGATAGCATTCCTCCAACGTTGAATTCAATTATATCAAATATTCCTTGATTTTCTTTTCTACATATTTCATATTTAGCGGTATTTTCACAGACTCCATAGAGATAATCATGTCCTTGCCAATACCTATCCCTGCTTGCTCATATATATGCAACTTTAATAATGCATTTTTAGCATATTCGCCATCAGTTATTAGTCCTAAGTGTTCCCAATAGATTGTCTTTCTCGTTCTTACATTTAGCAAAGCAAAATCCGGATACACTGTTCTTCCGTCATTCAATATCACTTGCGGCTCATAACTATAAGGTATTTCGTACTTAGCAAATAAATCTGCGAGTATTTTTTCTGACTTCGAACGAACTTTTTCTCCGCGTAATGTCTGATACAGTCCTTCTTCCGGGAAAGGATTCATTCCGCCCCTATTCATTGAACGCCACTCACTAATATAGCTCTCATCTGTTAGTATCAAGGGCTTGACCAATGCCTTTCTTGCATCGCTCAAATTATTATATGCATCCTCGATTGAGCTAATATCATAAAGTTTCAAAAATCTTTCAATCCTATATTTCATAGTCAGAAGCTTATCAAGCACTACGTTATAATAGTCCCTCTGCACTATTCTTTTTACTTTATCAATATTGCTTTCTCTTATATACTCTAACTTTCCATCATCCTTTTCCAGATAATACTGATATCCATTCTTTCGTTTGGAAATTCTCACAGGTCTATCATCTTGTATTTTTATCGCATTTGCAGCCCTCTGTGTTTCACTGATCAGATTTTCCAGCTTAGAGGCCTGTTCTTTTAATTGTATTGAATAGTCTTCTATTGCTTTTCCCTCCATTTATCCAAGTTCTGTTTCTAATTTTTCCTGTCTGACACTTCTTTACTTCCCCGCCAGCTTTATAAGTGTCTATTATGAGTCTCTTCAAGCCTGCCCAACACTCGATCAGGCTCACATTGCTTCTACAAGTGCTCAAAACTAGCTTTTTTACCACATTTAATACCAAACAAGCACTCCTATATCAATCCTCTTAATCCACGAGTGTTGCACTGTCCAAAACTGACACTCCCTGTAAATAGTAGGCATCATCTGAGTGTTATGGTCCCAAAAGGTCTACACTCCTCTGTACATTGAATCGTTATCCGAGTGTTATTGCTAAGCAACGAACACTCGTCGCTTTATTCATTGGATTTATTCGTGGTAAGACAACTATCACCACAAAAGATTGCTAAAGAAAAATTAGAAATCTAGAAAAATATAACTCAAACCATAGAAAAAATCAACAAATAACCCGCAAAGCATTTTGAACACCAGCATCACAGGCCTGCTGCATCACTCCTCTTCTAGAAATCGCTTGAAAAGCAGCGATTTCTAGAAGCGTCTGTTGTCGCCAAATACTCTACGTATCATTCAAGTTCCACTGTCCCGGGTGGCTTGGAAGTAAGATCGTACATTACGCGATTAACACCCTTGACCTCGTTAATGATGCGGCTCATAACGCGCTGGAGGACTTCGAAAGGAATCTCGGTGGCCTCGGCTGTCATGAAGTCGATGGTCTCCACTGCGCGGAGAACCACTGCGTAGTCGTAGGTACGCTCATCGCCCATAACACCTACGGAGCGCATATTGGAGAGGGCAGCGAAGTACTGGTCTGGAAGCTTCTGCATCTTGCCTTCCTTGAAGGCCTCACCAAGCTCTGTACGGTAGATGTAGTCTGCATCCTGAACGATGCGAACCTTCTCGGCGTTAACTTCGCCGATGATACGAATGCCAAGTCCGGGGCCCGGGAAGGGCTGACGGAATACAAGGTATTCGGGAAGGCCAAGCTCAAGGCCAGCCCTTCGAACTTCATCCTTAAAAAGTGAGCGCAGGGGCTCGATGATCTCTTTGAAATCTACATAGTCGGGAAGACCTCCTACGTTGTGATGTGACTTGATAACAACGGATTCGCCGCCAAGTCCTGACTCTACAACGTCGGGATAAATAGTTCCCTGAGCAAGGAAATCCACGGTTCCGATCTTCTTGGCCTCTTCCTCGAAGACACGGATGAACTCCTCACCGATTATCTTACGCTTGCGCTCAGGCTCTTCGACGCCCTTAAGCTTAGCGTAGTATCTCTCTGCCGCATTTACGCGGATAAAGTTAATATCGAAATTACCATGAGGACCGAATACGCCCTCAACCTCATCTCCCTCATTTTTGCGAAGAAGACCATGGTCTACGAATACGCAGGTGAGCTGCTTGCCGATGGCCTTGGCAAGAAGAGCTGCAAGAACAGAGGAATCAACGCCGCCGGAAAGAGCCAGCAGAACCTTGCCATCTCCAACCTTCTCTCTGATCTCCTTAACAGTATTCTCTACGAAGGAATCCATTCTCCAGGTTCCGGCAGTCTGACAGATGCCGCGAACAAAGTTGTGAAGGATCTCCTTACCCTTAACTGTATGGAGAACCTCGGGATGGAACTGGATCGCATAGAGCTTCTTCTCCTCCCAGGCTGCGGCTGCAACAGGGCAATCCGCGGTGTGGGCAACAATCTCAAAACCCGGAGCGATCTTGCTGATATAATCAAAGTGACTCATCCAAACAATGGTGTCATCTTCGATGCCTGCAAAAAGAGTATCCTTCGCACCATCGATATAAGTCTTGGTCTTACCGTACTCACGAACGGGAGCCTTCTCAACATTACCGCCCATAAGAAGCATCATGAGCTGCGCACCGTAGCAAAGGCCAAGAACAGGAATTCCCAGTTCAAAAAGCTCTTTGGTATAGGTAGGAGCGCCCTCCTCATAACAGGAGTTAGGACCGCCTGTAAGGATGATACCCTTGGGGTTCATCGCCTTGATCTGATCGATGGGGGTGCGGTAGGAATAAATCTCGCAATAGACGTTACATTCTCTGACTCTGCGGGCAACCAGCTGATTGTACTGTCCGCCAAAGTCGATAACTATGACCTTTTCTTCTGAAGCCATGCTTTCCTCCAATGTTTTATATAAACATAATTACTGCATAACTACTACGACGGGAATCTGAAAAAGCACATTCCCAATCGGGTTGATTATACAATAGGTCCATCGATTGCACAACCAACATAACTAACAAAACCATCCTTTTCAATCAGGATGGTCTGTCATCTATGCACAATGCACTGTTATTTCTGTACATTACCACTATTCATGCCCTGGCTGCTCTCCTCAAGAGGAAGCCAGTCTATCACCTTTTTAATCTGCTGATCCCAGAAGTCCCAGTCATGGCCGCCCTTTTCTTCATCCCAGGTAAGGTCAGCACCGTTTTTGACAAAAAAGTCTCTGAGTTCAATGTTGGCAGGATACAGGTCGTCCTCAGTTCCGCAGGACATATAGAGCTTGGGAAGAGGCTTGCCGTTTCTGACAAGTTCATTAAAAGCAACAACCGGGTTCATATTGGTCCCTGCCGCCTCGTCCACATCCCCCATAACAGCATACTCAAGGCCGAGATGTCCGATATTCTTGTCAAAAAGATGTACGGCTGAGGACAGTCCAACCACAGCGCCAAAAGTATCGGGATGGTTAAGTCCGTTTACAATCGCTCCGTAGCCGCCCATGGAAAGACCTGCAATATAGGTATCTTCCCTTTTATCAGATAAGGGGAACATTTTTCTTGTTATATTAACCAGCTCTTTTCCGATGAAATCAGCATAATGCACCTTGGTCACAGGACTGTTCAGGTAAAAAGAGTTATCTCCCGAGGGCATTACCACGGCAAGATTCTTCTCTTCTGCCCATCTCTGGATCCTGGTTCCGCTGACCCAGTCTGTGTAGTTGCCAAATACTCCGTGGAGAAGATAAAGGGTCTTGAATTTACCTCCCTTAGGCATTGCATAGTCGAAGGTGGTGTAATCCAACTTGTCAGCCGGAAGAATGACATTCACCGGCACGGTGCGCATAAGATTTTTGGATAAATAGTTTACCTGAATAAGTGCCATTTTATAAGAACCTCCTTACGGAAATAATTGACCTGTAGGTGGCGGGACTGTACTTGATTCCCGTCTTCTGGGTGCTGGCATGGACAATCTGTCCGCCGCCGATGTAGATTCCCACGTGTCCGCCGTAGTAGATGACATCTCCGGGCTGAGCGTTGGCATAGGAAACCTCTTTGCCGTAGGCCCCTTGCGCCCATGATGTTCTTGGAACAGATATTCCAAAGGCCTTGTAAACTGACTGAACAAAACCGGAGCAATCCGCGCCGTTGGTAAGGCTGGTTCCGCCGGGCACATAAGGATTACCTACAAAGCGGCAGGCATATGCAGCTATGTTACCTCCTGTGGCACTTCCGGGATTGGCTGTGTTACCCGAGCCGCCGGAACTCTTGTTTCCACCGGAGCTTCCTGATCCGCTGCCGGAATTATCCGCCACGGTTCCGCTATCGCCGTTTTCCTTCTCCGCCTCAGCCTTGGCTGCATCCTCTGCTGCCTTGGCTGCCTCCGCAGCTTTCTTGGCAGCTTCCACTTCCTTCTGCTTGGCTTCAAGCTGCTTCTGAAGGGTTGCAATGCTGGCCTGCTGGCTCTTGACCTGAGCTGTATAGACAGCTGCGTCCTGCTTGGCCTTGGCAAGCTTCACTTCATAATCCGCATACTTGGCCTTGTAATCCGCAAGGAGCTGCTCCATGTAATTCTGCTCCTCTTCAAGCTCGTACTGTGAGGCCTCAAGCTCTGCTTTTTCCTCATCAAGCTGATTGCCGTAGGCTTCTGCTGTGTTCTTGGCTGCTATATATTCCGCCAGCTTGATCCTGTCATATTCATACAGCTCTTCCACGTACTGAGCCTTGTTCAATGCATCCGAATAACTTGTGGCGGTCAAAAGAATCTGCATGTAGGAAAGATTCCCTTTTTCATACATGAACTTAACCCTGTCCACCATTGCTGCGTAGAGCGTCTCTTCCTGGGCCTTGGCGGCCTCGTACTCCTCATTGGTCTTCTCAATAAGAACCTGCTTGCCCTCAATATCCTCCTTGATAAGCTCGATGTCCGCCATCAGTCCCACGATTTCCTGCTGGGTCTCATCAATGGCATCCTGGGTCTCCGCCTCCGCATCGGAAATGTCATCAATCTTGTCATTGGCTTCGTTAAGCTTGTTCTGGCTGGCATTTTTCTCGTTCTCAGCAGCTTTTTTCTGCTTCTCAAGTTCCTTCTTTTCCTTCTCAAGCTTCTTTTGCTGCTCCTGAAGCTCCTCGCTGGTGGTGGCAAAAGAGGAAAACGGACTTGCCGCAAGCATGCTGACAGCAAGCAGAGCTGCCATAAATCTATTTCTAACTAAACTTCTTTTCTTCATATTCCCCCGATTCAAATGAATCACAAAATATATACGCACTTATGAAAATACTACTAAATACAGTATATCAAACCAATAATCATCTATCCACTTAAGATGTCCTACGCTATAAAGAAAGACCCCCTTGCAATTTCCTGCAAGGGGGATGCCTATAGCCTGTACTATTTATGAATAATTTCATGTTTTAATGATATACGAATTGCTCCATGGCTACGCCATTCTCGCAATTCTACAAAAATTCGGAAATCGCGGGGCCCCTGCCCCACTTTATTCCCCTATATCATTAAAAATCGCAATTTCTCGGAGTCCTGGGATAAGGAATTACGTCGCGGATGTTCTCAACGCCTGTTAAGTACATGATGAGACGCTCAAATCCCATACCAAAGCCGCTGTGGATGCAGCCGCCGTATCTTCTGGTGTCAAGATACCAGTCGATACCCTCTTTGTCTATGCCCATTTCGTTCATACGCTCGATGAGCTTGTCCAGATTCTCTTCTCTCTGGCTGCCGCCCATAAGCTCGCCTGCCTGAGGAACAAGAAGATCAACTGCAGCAACAGTCTTGTTGTCAGGGTTAACCTTCATGTAATATGCCTTGATGTCCTTCGGCCAGTCAGTGATAAATACAGGGCCGCCAAAGTGATCAACGATGTATTTCTCATGCTCCTTAGCAATGTCCTCGCCGTAATCAGGCTGGAACTCCCACTTAACATCAGCGTTCTTAAGGATATCTACTACATCGTGGTGGCTGATACGTGTGAAGTGAGCATTAACAATATCGTTAAGCTTGTCCTTAAGTCCCTTGGATACGAACTGGTCGCAGAAATTGATCTCTTCAGGGCACTTGTCGCATACATACTTAACAACAAACTTGAGCATATCCTCTTCGATGTCCATAAGGCCCTCAAGATCGCAGAAAGCCATCTCAGGCTCGATCATCCAGAACTCGTTGGCATGGGTCTGGGTGTTGGAGTTCTCTGTTCTGAAGGTAGGACCAAATGTATAAATATCACCGAAAGCCATGGCGAAGGTCTCACCCTGGAGCTGTCCTGAACCGGTGATGAAGGACTGCTTGCCAAAAAGGTCTTTGCTGAAATCAACCTGTCCATCCTCAGTCCTTGGAAGATCGTTCATATTGAGAGTTGTGATCTTGAACATCTGATCTGAACCCTCACAGTCAGCACCTGTGATCAGAGGAGTGTGAACATACAGATATCCTCTGTCCTGGAAATATGTATGAATTGCCATTGCAGCAACACTTCTGATACGGAATACAGCGCTGAAGAGATTGGTACGTGGACGAAGGTGTGCCACGCTGCGAAGGTACTCTCTTGTGTGACGCTTGGGCTGGATAGGATAGTTCTCAGGGCAGTCGCCAAGAAGCTCAACAGCTGTTGCCTTAACCTCAAAGGGCTGCTTGTTTTCGGGAGTAAGTACCAGATTACCTGTTACCTTAACGCTGGCACCAACTCTTATTTTGGAGATGTCTTCAAAATTATTAAGTTCCTGATCGTAAACAACCTGCAAATTCTCGAAAAATGAACCATCGTTTACGTTAAGGAATCCAAACTGTGCCTGTGCGCGGTTTGTTCGTACCCAAGCGCAGATGGTCACTTCTTTGGAAGCGTATTCAGAGGTGTTTCTGAACAGCTCTTTAATTTTTGTTCTCATCTTTTTTCTCCTTAGTTATTATTTATTCTGCCGACTCAACAACATTAGCATGTTCTGAAAGGAAGCTCATAACCTTCTCGGCCATGAGGTTCTCTCTGTAAAGCTCAAGATCAAGAGAAGCCTTGTAATCCTCAAAGGAGCTAAAGCCTGTTGAAGAAGCGCTCTCGTATTTCTCCTTAAGGAAAGAGTCAACATCAGCCTCTGTGACTTCGATGCCCTGCTCGTCAGCGATTGCCTGGAACATTACGTACTGATTGGCCATATCTGTGGCTGTATTCTTGAAGTACTCTTCCTCAGTTCCTGCAAAGCCTGAGCTCTGCATCATAAGCTTAAGTACATCTGTAGCTGTAAGCTGCTGACCGTACATGTATGAATACATGGTTGCATAGTAGTTAAGCTGCTCAACCTGCTGCTTCATATATCTGTTGACAAGCTTCTCGGGAAGCTCTGCAAATTCTGTACCACTGGTAACGGTCTCAAGAACGCCGTTCTCAACTTCCTGCTTGTAGTTATTCTCTGCCTCTTCTGTGAGGGTCTTGTTAACATGGACATTCAGCTCCTCAAGGTTGCTGACATCCTCATAGCCAAGTCCTGCTGCCCACTCATCTGTAAGATCTGTGCTCTTCTCGCTGATTGTATTGATCGTTACAGTGAAAATAACATCCTTGCCTGCAAGATTGGCTGCTCCGTAGTTCTCAGGGAATGTGAGGTTAAGGTCACGGGTCTCTCCAACCTTAGCGCCGATAAGTCCGCTCTCAAAGCCCTCGATATAAGAATTAGAGCCGATGACAAGATCAGCACCCTGTGCTGTACCGCCATCAAATGCCTCCTTAGTATCGGCATATTTGCCTACATAATCGATATTAACTGTATCTCCGTCCTGAACCGGTCTGTCAACCTGGTTAAGGATAGGATTGGAACTTGTAAGTGTATTGTTGATATAGTCTGCAACATCCTCCTCTGTTACGTTGACAGGTGCAACCTCAACGGTAACTCCGTCATACTCAGTAAGTGTTGCATAATCGGAAGCCTTGATGTCCTGAAGTGACATAGTCTCAAGACCATCAACATATGCGGTTACATCAAAACCGTCTGTCTGTGAAGCTGCGGCCTCAGTGCCTTCTGTTGAAGCACTCTCACTTGCTGCAGGAGTCTCTGTATTTACGGACTCTTCCTTAACTGTTTCCTTTCCGCAAGCTGCAACAGTTGTAGCCATTACAGTAGCTGTTAATAAAACTGCTAATTTCTTTTTCATAATTTCTCCTTCATATAGGCTAGTCTACAGTTAGCCCACACATATACTTTCAAATAATCTTTCTTATACTACCACACCTTATCTTCTTATTAAAGGGGAATCTGAAAAAAATGAAAATCATCAAAGATGAATGAAATAGCGCTGCGCAATTCATTGTTTTGCTCATAATTAATACCATGTTATCACATCATCGTTATCACGTGGTAACTCAGTAGCCCAAACTATTCCCCAAGATGATTGCTGCCCCCTCTTATGTAGACCATTTGCAGCATTTCTTTTATTCTGCATCGAAAGTTTTT
>NZ_ATVS01000058.1 GCF_000420845.1 Butyrivibrio sp. AE3009
CTACAGGTGAAGGTCAGCCCACAGGCGACGCTCAGCCTACAGATGGCGATGGACAGCCTGCAGGCGACAATGCTAATGCAGGAAGTACCGGAGACAATGGATATTCCGGTGACAACGGAAATGCCGGAGATAATACAAATGGCGGAAGCACGGGTGACACCACAAATGCCGGTGATAACACTCAGGGCGGCGACAATGGCGGCGCTGGTGATACCGGAAGTACAGGAAATACTGAAGGTACAGGAAATACTGAAAGTACAGGAAATACTGAAGGTACAGGAAATACTGAAGGTACAGGAAATACAGAAAGTACAGGAAGTACAGGTTCAGAGGGTACAATAACTCTTACCTATGATGAACTCCAGGATATGCTCAAGAAGGCAGCTGATGAAGCAGCAGCTGTTGCTTCCGAGAAGACCAAAGAGGCTGTTTTGGCTCAGGTTAAGGAAGAGTCAGACAAGAAGACAGCTGAGACCAAGACTCTTATACAGAAGATTTCCATTTATTCCGGAACCTACGGGGCAGCCAAGGCATCAACCAAGATCCTTGGTGATACATTACAGACTCTTAACAGCATAGATTTCAGCGAGGCAACACTTACACAGCTTCAGACTCTTAAGACAGGTGCTGAGCAGGTTGCTACCGGCAATGCACAGATGGCCGAAGGAATCAAGAATATCTACGCTGGAGCACAGAAGCTGGATTCAGGAATCGGTAGTCTTTCAGAAGGCGCCAACAAGCTTTCTGCAGGAACCAAGGCACTTGTTGCCAATAACGACAAGCTTTCCGGCGGTGCAGGCTCTATGGTAGCAGGAGCAAAGAGACTCTCTGAAGGCGCTGTAACACTTAACGAAGGTGCCGGCAAGCTCTCAACAGGAGCAAGTCAGGTCAATGCAGGAGCTGCCAAGCTCTCAGACGGCGCAGGACAGCTTAATGACGGAGCAGCCAAGCTTGCAGATGGCGCAGGACAGCTTAATGACGGAGCAGTCAAGCTCTCAGACGGCGCAGCACAGCTCGATGAAGGCGTAGGCAAGTTACACAGCGGTGCCGGTGAACTCAATGACGGTGCCAAGAAGCTAAACGATGGCGCAAATGAGCTCAGAGACGGTGTCAAGGAACTTGCAGACGGTTCAGTCAAGCTTGACGACGGCGTTCAGGAACTCCTTGAAGGAATGCTTAAGTTCGATGAGGAAGGTATTGAGAAGCTCTACGAAGCATTCGACGGAGACTTCACCGAATTCGCAGACAGGATCACAGCCATCCAGGAAGCAGGCAAGGAATACACATCTTTCGGCGGATCCTCAGAGGAGGAGCCCAGCTCAGTTAAGTTCATTATCAAGACAGACAGCATCAAGACATTGTAATTAAAGAAATAAGCAGCAGTGTTAAGGGGCCGGTTCCCATCAACAAACTGTGAACAACATACTCTATCGGTAATCTGAGAAGTTCACAATTTGTTATTGGGGACTGGCCCCATTTTTTTGTTGACATACTACGACAGTCGTATTATATTGTTACTATGACAGACGTAGTATGTTTGTCGTAGTAATTATCCGTTACAAGATACATATAATCAAATACATAAGGAAAAGGAAAAAGCTATGCAGGAGATCAGCAGCGATGTGATCAGAGGCTATAACGACACTATTATCCTGTATTTCCTTCGCCGGGAGGACTCCTACGGATATGAGATATCCAAGAATATCAAGACCATGTCCGACGGTAAGTATCTCATCAAGGAGACGACGTTGTATTCTGCTTTTACAAGGCTTGAGAAGAACGGATATATCTCATCCTTCAGCCGGGAGGCAGAAAATGGCAAGCGCCGCACCTACTACCGTATAACCGACGCAGGGCGCGATTATTACAGGGAAAAATGTGAAGAATGGCTTTTGACCAAGGATGTTATTGAGAGATTCATCTCTCAGGAAGCAGTTTGATTTATTATCAAGAAAAAAAGTGTGTGAAAAACGGGAGAAAGAATAATGGAAGCAATCAGAGAATACCTTAACAGCATTTTTGCAAATTTACCTGCCACAGATGAAGTTCTCAAGGCTAAGCAGGAGCTTATGACAATGATGGAGGACAAATATGGCGAGCTTATGTCAGAGGGTAAGTCAGAGTCAGAGGCCTTAGAGATCATCAAGGAAGAGTTTGGCAATCTGGATGAGATAGCAGATTCCATGGGAATCAGAAGAGATGAGAATTCAGAGAATTACAGAAGATTAGTGGACATTGAGGAAGCCAGAGACTATATTTCAGAGAATGGTTTTTCACAGTTCATGTTGGGTGTTGGAGTTATGTTCTGCATTATGTGCGTAGTTGGCCCTATTCTTTCCGATGGCCTTGCAGGCTTCTTTAGAATAGGAGCTTTGTCCAAAATGGTATCAGCATTTTCCATCATTTCATTGTTTGTTTTCATTGCTGTAGGCGTAGGACTTATTGTTCTTTCCTCCGCAAGAAAGAGAGAATGGAGATTCCTTTCAGATGAGCTCTGCACCATTGATGCAGAAACAGAAACCTATGTTAAAAGCCAGCTGGATTCTCACCAGGTAACAAGGGGACTTGTTCTTGCGGCAGGAATCGTGCTTTGCTCCTTAAGCGTACTTCCCACTGTGCTTCTTGAGATCATTTTTTCCAACGAATTTATTACCGAGAACCTTGCTCCTGCGCTTCTTTTTGTAATCGCAGGCCTCGGTGTTTGCCTCATCATCTCATCCTCCGGAAAAACAGGAGCCTGCAAGAGACTTCTTAAGCTCAATTCCAGAGAATCCCTTGATGAAGAGCTGGATGATGAAGAGGAGGACGATGAGATGCCTTCCAGACATACAACCGGCAGTGATAGCACCGGAACCTATGCAGCAGCCGCTTCAAGTGAGGCAGCAAGCATCATTGATAGCTGGGAGAAGGAAACCACCAGAACCGTAGAAGCCATCAAGGAAGCTAAGGCAGACACAATTGATCAGGTCAGGGTTAACGAGCTTAAAAAGGAATTAAAGAAAGAGCTCAAAAAAGAGCTCAAGAAGGATAAGACCTACAAAACCCCCAACGGTCGTGAGATCAGCCCACTTATGGACACTGTTCTCAGCAACTACTGGGCAATCGTTTTTGCAATCTTCATGATAGGCGGCTTTGTATTCGGACTTTGGGGACGCATGTGGCTTATCTGGATCATTGCTCCAATCGTTCACAGCTACCTCAAAAAGAGCTACGGACTTAAGTAAATCTATATGAAATAATTAAGGGCTTTGAGATTGTTATTATCTCAAAGCCCTGTTTTAATTAATCAAGCTTGATAACTGCGAAGGACTGAGGGCCAAGTGTGATCTTGGTCTGAGTCACGTCGCATTTTCCGATGCAGTGCACGATGTCGCTGTTGTCATAGTGGTACTCATCAGACACCTTGGCAAGATCCTCGTAGTGGTCGTTGTCTATAAGGGAAACCGATGCCTCCTTCTCAGAAGGGTTGATGGCAACCATCAGCATGCCTCGTCTGTAGATGAAGGGGAAGCTGTTTTTCTCGGCAAAGAGTACTTCGAAGCTTCCGTCAGCCTGAAGGTCAGGATATTTATGGCGAAGCGTAACAAGGGCCTTCACCTCATTGAGAAGTGAATCGGGATCCTTCTCCTGAGCAGCTACCGTAGGAGCATCTTCTGCAGGGTCCTGTGGAAGGTAGAGGGTATCAGGATTGCAATCCGAGAAACCGTGGTTCTTGCTGTCATCCCACTGCATGGGGGTTCTGCTGCCGGTTCTTGCAAAGCCGCCTTCTTTGGTGGGAATATCCAGATATCTCATGCCTATCTCATCACCGTAGTAGATAAAAGGAACTCCGGGAAGGGTCAGGAACATAGCATA
This sequence comes from Butyrivibrio sp. AE3009, assembly GCF_000420845.1. Taxonomy (GTDB): domain Bacteria; phylum Bacillota; class Clostridia; order Lachnospirales; family Lachnospiraceae; genus Butyrivibrio. Next base: position 3,856 of record NZ_ATVS01000058.1, read on the forward strand.
GGCAATCTTAAGCTCATGATAGGAGAGAGTCCTTCTGGGCCTTGGAGTGTCGTGGTTACAGGTGATGAAGCTGATGTAGCCGTAGTCCTTGGTTCCGTCATATTTGGGAAGATAATCATCCAGGAATCTGAAGATATCGCCATCGCCGTCTTTTTTCAAAAAGCTGTGATCACCGCCGGGAGTCTCGTTGTCGCGGATAAGGGTGTTGTAGCCGTTTCCGTGATGGTCCAGGTAAAAGTCAGCGTGGAAGCCGCTCTTAAGCGCCTGATGGGGATTGCTCCACTCTGAAACAAGGGCAGCCTCGGGATAGTCCTTATCAAGCATTTCTCTTATGTTTTTCCAAATGGCGCCGGTGGCTGATTTGTTTTCGTCATCCTCTTTTACCAGAGAGTCCGCCATGTCTACGCGGAAGCCATCGCAGCCGTGGTCCAGCCAGAAACGCATTACGTCCTTCATGGCTTCTCTTGTTGCGATGCACTCAGGATCGTCGGGAGCCTTCTGCCAGTCCTCGGTTCTGTTAAGGAAGCCGTAGTTAAGGGCAGGCTGGCACTTGAAGAAATTCAACATGTAGCAGCCATCTCTCTCTGCCTCGCCGCCGATGTAAGGGTGTCCGCCAATTCCCTGGAAAGCGGCATTGGTCCATACATATCGGTCAGAGTATTCGTTGCGCTCAGCCTTCTTGCTCTCAAGGAACCAGGCATGCTCCTCTGAGGTGTGGCCGGGAACCAGGTCAAGGAGCACGTGGATGCCTCGGTTATGGGCTTCGCCAAAGAGTCTGTAGAGATCCTCATTGGTGCCGTAGCGGGGTGCTACCTTCTTGTAATCCCTTACGTCATAGCCTGCATCCTTGAAAGGAGAGTCATAGCAGGGATTGATCCAGATCGCATTGCAGCCAAGGCTCTTAACATAATCGAGCTTCTCTATGATACCGTTGATATCTCCGATACCGTCGTTATTGGTGTCTTTGAAGGTTTGTGGATAGATTTCGTAGAAAACAGCGTCTTTTAACCAGTTTGGCATGATATTCCTCCCTCATTATAGGTGTTGGTGATAGTGAGCATTTGCTAGTCGTAACCACTTTTTTTATGATACAATATTCATAGTTCCGGTAACGTTTCCAATAACCAAGATTTTATATTATCCTTTGCAACATCGCAAGTAGAAAATATTAGTATCAATTTTAGAAAACGACTTTTCGCATCGTTTTTTCGTGACAAATGAGCATGTTTATGCATTAACGGTAAAGCGATAGCTAATTACGTCTAAATATTTAATACCTCAAATATAACGTAGTCCGATTTTTCTTCTACGTCTATAATGTCGTTTTTTCATATTGGACGTAGTGGTAAAATAGTGTTTGGACTATCCGTTACGTCCGATTGGCATATAATTTGATTCAGACGTAAATTTATTATTCTGCTTATGGCTTAATTTATTTGAATTACGTTAATTATGGATTTTTTCTAAATAGACGTAAAGATATTTGGCAGAGCTACGCCATATATCGAAAAGCGTTCAAACAGACGTAATGAAAAAAAATGGACTACGTCTGCGCCAGTTTTTTTCTTAAATAATACGTAATAGATAATTTCGCGGTAGGCAAACACAAAAAACTCATATAAAACACATCCATAAAATATCAGAAAGGAAATGGGGAAATACTATGAAAAAGAAAACCATCTGCCGTGTCATGGCCGCTGCCATATCATGTTCAATGCTGCTTCAGGGCTGTGCAGGAGCTGCAGACAATAAGGAAGTGGCAGGCTCTGGCACAGGAAATTCCCAAACATCATCAAGTACAGGAAACTCAGAAAAAGCAAATGATTCAGGAAACACTGAATCAACCGGCACTATACAGAATGATGCCGCAAACGCTTCCGAAGCTTCATCTGAATCAGTAGCCCCCATCATTACTCCCGCAGAGCACCGCGACAAGGTAGACACTACGATTTTTGTAAAAAAGATCGATAACCTGCCTGAGAACTATATCTGCGGAATGGACGCATCCTCGGTACTTGTTGAGGAAAACAGCGGAGTTAATTACTATAACTACGACGGCGAGGTGGCAGATGTCTTTGAGACCCTGGCAGATAGCGGCGTCAACTACATAAGGCTCCGCGTTTGGAACAATCCCTACGACAAGGACGGAAACGGCTACGGAGGCGGCAACAACGATGTTGCGACAGCGATAGAGCTGGGCAAAAGAGCCACCAGGTACGGAATGAAGGTCTGCATAGATTTCCACTATTCCGACTTCTGGGCCGATCCCAAGAGGCAGCATTGTCCCAAAGCCTGGGAGGGAATGGATCTGAACGCCAAGTCTGATGCGCTCTATGATTTTACTGTGGATTCACTGACACAGCTCTTGGACGCGGGCATTGACGTCTCCATGGTTCAGGTTGGAAATGAGATCAACTATGGCATGAGCGGAGAGAAGGCCCAGGCCAATGTGACAAAACTCCTGTCTGCAGGTAGCAAAGCAGTCCGCGAGATGGCAGATAAATACGGCAAAGATATTAAAGTAGTCATTCATTACACCAATATTCAGGACATCCCCGAGCTTACCAATCTTGTGACTAATCTGGGGCTTGCAGGAGTCGACTATGATATCATAGGCCTTTCCTATTATCCTTTCTGGAACGGCGGTTTTGATGAAATGCAGGCTGCTGTTCAGATGATAAAAAACGACTATGGAAAAGAGGTGCTACTGGCCGAGACTTCTTATTGCTACACATCGGAAGAAGGTGATGGCACCGGCAACAGCATTAGCGGCGAGGGTGATATTGTCGATGGCTATCCCGCTACGGTTCAGGGCCAGGCAAATATGCTCAGAGACACGATGGCTGCGGCAAATGATGCGGGAGCTCTTGGAGTTTTTTACTGGGAAGGAACCTGGATTCCGGTTGGAAAGCCTACTGACAACAATTCAGAGAAATGGGAGACCTACGGAAGCGGATGGGCCAGCAGCTTCGCGGCGGATTATGACCCTGAGGACGCAGGGCTGTACTACGGCGGATGTTCCTGGGATAATCAGGCGCTCTTTGATTTTGAGGGCAATCCTCTTGCGTCTTTAAATACCTTCAAGCTCATAAGAACAGGCTCTGATGCGCCGCTTCAGATTGATGCGATTCCCGATGTGTACAGGACTTTTGTTGTGGGGGATAAAATAGAACTTCCTGACAAAGTAGACGTTATATACAATGACACCTCCAGGAATACCAAGGTGCCGGTTACCTGGGATGCAGATACAGTTGCCCAAATTGATAATTCCGGTCAGCAGTCCATAAATGTTCCCGGAACCGTTGAAGGAACAGACGGAGAGCCCCAAACAATCGTATGCCACGTTGAAGTCAAACTTCCCAATCTGGTGGTCAATCCAAGCTTTGAAGACAGCGATATCTCCATGTGGAAGGTTGAATACGAGGGTTCCACCAATCCCACTGATCTTCAGGAAAAAGCTGATGATGCTTACACCGGCGACTTTGCTTATCATTTCTGGTCCGGCGATGGTGACATGGACTTTACCATCTACCAGGAACTGACAGACCTTGAGGAAGGAAGCTACAGGCTGGAGTGCTTTGCCCAGGGCGGAGATATGTCCGGGGATTCCAATCTGGAACTCTTTGCGGTTGTGGGCGACGAAACCTACAAGAAGACCTTCATGGTAACCAACTGGGCAGAGTGGAAGAACCCTGTCATTGATGATATTAAGATTGCCACCGGTGACACGATCAAGATTGGTGTTCATTATACCTGTAACAAAGGAAGCTGGGGCACCGTCGATGACTTTGCTCTGACTAAGAACTAAATATCACTGCATACACGGTCTTTGCCCTGTTCCTTGGCACGGTACATCAGGGCATCGACCCTGTCTATGGTTTCCAATACGCTTTCACCGGCGTGATGTGCGGTTACACCAACGCTGATGGTAACATTAACTTCCGAATCGGAGCAGGCCTTTACTCTTTTTCTGAGTCGCTCTGCTATATCCTTAACCTGCTCCGGTGAGTAGCCGGACACAGATAGCATGAATTCCTCGCCGCCCCAGCGTCCTGCCTGTATTCCGGGAAAAGAGTCCGAGTGCTCATACAGGTGTCTGGTGGTAAGCTTGAGGATCTTGTCTCCCATGTTATGTCCATATCTGTCGTTTATCTGCTTAAAATTATCCACATCCAGCATTATGAGATACCAGTCTTCATTTTCTGCGTCATAGATAATTCTTTCTATGGCTCCGCGGTTAAGAAGGCCTGTGAGCGCATCGTGGGAAGCCTTGTACAGCATCTCGTTGAGCTGCTCATTTTTTTCCATCAGTTCTTCTGTTATTGTGTTGATAAAAATGGCAAGTCTGGCGGTGATGGGCATGTCGGAGGATTTCTCCAGCTGCTCCACGTCAAGGTCAATAAGGCCCTGAGCCTTGCCTTCTCTCATGGCAACGCAGACTATGGACAGGTTGTTGAGCACCGTTTGGGATTTGTATCTCATGATCTCACCAAGGGCGCTGAATCCCGTTGTCTGCATATGCTTGGAAATTTCGGCAATCTCCACGTCTTCATTGCCTCCCCAAAAGAGTTTACGTCCCATACAGTTAAAAATATTCACAACCTGGGGAGCAAAATCTCTCACAAGAAGCCCTGTCTGTTTGGTATGCTCGAAGATCCTTCGGGGATCGCCGTAGGTAAGACGTACCCGGCTGCCCTGAGGAATATTGGAAGACATGACTATACTGCCGTCCGGATTCAGAGACTTGGCATGTCTGATATAATTCGTTGTTTCATCTATCTGCACTTCCCATGGGAATTCCAGAGCATCATAAAAGAAATTTTTGCCCTTGCCGATGTGAAGATAGTGATGGTACACATCGTAGGCGGGCTTGCCATCCAGCTCGTAGACAACAGGACCCTCTGAGCGGGTAACGGTAAGAGGATAACCAATGGCCTTCCAGCCAAACATCCTGTTGGTCTGAATGTGGAAATCTTCGCCGCTGTAAAATACAAAAACGGTGCCGTTTTCGCTGTAATCACAGTCATCAGCAAAAACAAAGGATTTGCATGCAGCGTCTCCGACAGCCACTCCGCCGAAGAGTTCAACCTCCTCGGGAAGCTCATCCAAAAGCATGGAGACTCCCTCCATATCCTGGTAGGAAGCAGCGGTAAGAACCTCAATTCCCTTGAGGTTAGGAATTGCAGCGGCATATTTAAGTAGCGCTGTTTCGTCCATTTTTTTATCATAATAAGGAAGCACCTCAATTCCGGTGCCCGGTTTATCAAATATCATAAGAGACAGTACGATCTCGGTGTCATTCATGCTGCCCTCAAGAATCTCTCCCGTTGCACTGCAGCCTATGACCGGAATATCGGGAGCAGCAGTCCTGAGGATTCCTCTGACAGCATCAGTCTTGACGCGATTATCCGCCAGATCGTAAGGTACATAAATATGAAAAAGAGCGGCCCTCTCATTTGCTGAGAGACTCTCAGTCCACTGTTTTACTGTATTTTCAAGTTTGTCGTTATAAGAAGTCTGTAATAATCTCATTAACATCGCTCCTGATTTTTTTCGTCTGCCGTATATATAATACTACAAAATCCCTGATTTGTTAGAAGTATTGTTTGGAAGCTGATTTGTCTGACAATTTGACATTAGTGTGAATTGGAAAATTGTCACCGGTATCGCGGATGGCATTGATCAGTACATGAATTGAATAAAAATGGTCAATTAAGTACTTGAAAAAATCTGCAGGATAATGTATCTTATACGTGTCTGTACAACTGGCGGATAAGTGGGTAACCACATGGGAGTACAGATAATGAAAAGAATTGTCGACCGCCTGGGCAGCCGCTGTAGTGGCTTGCCCAGGCGGTCTTTCTATTATACGGAGGTCACAATGACAGATTTAGTAAAAGAAATCTCAAGCACCACCTACCCTGGCCGAGGAATCGTAATCGGCACAACTCCTGATGGCAAATACGCAGCCTGCGCTTACTTCATCATGGGAAGAAGCGAGAATTCAAGAAACCGCGTATTCGTAGAGGACGGTGAGGGTATCCGCACCCAGGCCCACGATCCTTCCAAGATGGAGGATCCAAGTCTTATCATCTATGCACCTGTCCGCGTCCTTGGTAATTCCACCATCGTAACCAACGGAGATCAGACCGATACTGTTTATGATCTTATGAAGGAGGGCAATACCTTCGAGCAGGCACTCAGAACAAGAGAGTTTGAGCCTGATGCCCCCAACTACACACCCAGAATTTCAGGAATCATGAACGTGGCAGAGGGCAAGTATGATTTTGCTATGTCAATCTTGAAGAGCAATCACGGAGATCCTTCTTCCTGCCAGAGATTCACCTTTACCTATGAGAATCCCAAGGCCGGTGAAGGCTATTTTATCCACACCTATATGGGTGACGGCAATCCACTTCCCAGCTACGAGGGAGAGCCTACTCTTGTAAATATCGATGGTGATATTGATACCTTCACTAACAATGTCTGGAACGCTCTTAACGCAGACAACAAGGTTTCACTTTTCACAAGATATATTGAGATCGCAACAGGAAAGTATGAGAGCCGCATCATCAACAAGAACGCGTAAAGGAGAATAACCATGAACGAGATCGAACTTAAATATGGCTGCAACCCCAATCAGAAGCCTTCAAGAGTATATATGGAGAATGGAAGTGACCTTCCCATCAAGGTTTTAAACGGAAGACCCGGTTACATCAACCTGCTTGATGCCCTCAACGGATGGCAGCTTGTATCAGAGCTTAAGAAGGCAACAGGCCTTCCCGCAGCAACTTCTTTCAAGCATGTATCACCTGCCGGAGCAGCAGTAGGAACACCTCTTACAGATATCGAGAAGAAGATCTACTGGGTAGAGGATCTTGGAGAGCTCAGCCCCCTGGCTAACGCTTACGCAAGAGCAAGAGGCGCTGACAGAATGTCATCCTTCGGAGATTTCATTTCCCTGTCTGATGTCTGCGACGCAGATACGGCAAGGCTTGTTAAGAGAGAGGTTTCAGACGGAATCATTGCTCCCGGCTACACAGATGAGGCCCTTGAGATCCTCAAGGCCAAGAAGGGCGGCAACTACGCAGTGATCGAGATCGACGAGAACTACGTTCCCGAGGCAGTTGAGAAGAAGCAGGTATTTGGCGTAACCTTCGAGCAGGGACACAACTTCATCGAGATCGGTGAGGACATGCTCACCAACATCGTTACAGACAATAAGGATCTTCCTGAGTCTGCCAAGATCGACCTTATCATTGCACTTATCACACTTAAATATACACAGTCCAACTCGGTATGCTATGTAAAGGGCGGCCAGGCCATCGGTATCGGTGCAGGCCAGCAGTCCAGAATCCACTGCACACGTCTTGCAGGCTCCAAGGCTGACAACTGGTTCCTTCGTCAGGCACCTCAGGTTCTGAACCTTCCTTTCCTTGACAGCATCAAGAGACCTGACCGCGATAATGCCATCGACCTCTACATCGGCGCAGATTACATGGACGTTCTCGCAGAGGGCAAGTGGCAGAATATCTTCAAAGAGAAGCCCCCTGTATTTACAGAGGCAGAGAAGAGAGCATGGCTCGACAAGAACACAGACGTTGCCCTTGGCTCCGACGCTTTCTTCCCCTTCGGTGACAACATCGAGAGAGCCTATAAGAGCGGCGTTAAGTATGTAGCTCAGCCCGGCGGCTCTGTACGTGATGACAACGTCATCGAAGCAGCCAACAGCCACGATATGGTTATGGCATTTACAGGCCTCAGACTGTTCCACCACTGATAGTTTAGGTAATACGCAGCCTATCTCAGTAATAATATTGATCGTAAAATGGACTTTGGTGTCGCACTAGATGCCGGAGTCCATTTTTTATACAGCACTATAGATTGTAAAAAATGACGAGTTATGAACAAAGCGAATAAATATGTAGTTGTGATACCCGGTAGATTCAAATCCGCTGAAAGTATGTGAGACATAAAATTTTATAGTGGTAATTTATGTTAAGGAATCCGTACGCACTCCCTTGACAGCACAAGGAATAATTGCTGCGTCGTCACCACCGACGGCGAGGAACTCAGGAACAATCTATTTTTTCTCCGTCGAGGACAGCATTGTAGCAATTATTCTTTGCGCTATCAAGGGCAAGCCGCTTACGCGGTGGCTGTTTTC
>NZ_ATVS01000059.1 GCF_000420845.1 Butyrivibrio sp. AE3009
GGGAAGTGTCAGGCCGGGGCCAGACACGTGTGGTGACCCGTGAGGTTATGGAGAGAAGAAGGAAAAGGTAATGGCTACCCGGGAGTATATGAAGTGAGGATGATTGAGGAATGGATGGGGTGTCAGATATGGGAAGCTGGCACCCCGGTTTTTTATTTATAAAATTTGGAAATGACATTAAATCTGGGCAGTGCTAAAGAAACATAACCATGCCTGGGTGATAGGATGATACCTCTTTTTATGAGCCGCTCTCTGTACTGGGAGAAACTGGCGGAGGTTATTGAAGTCTTTTTACAAATAGCCTGAACTTTCGTTTCGTCGGAGGAGATAGCTCTTACTATTGCACGCTCTTGCGCGGACAGTGATTCCCATATTTTTTTGTAAACGAAGTCATCAAGCATATCGTCGAGTTTGTTCAAGATGTCAGGCAGAGGCATCTCTTCACGGTACTCATAATATAGGAGACCAAGTGCCTGAAATGCAAAGGCATAACCTTTGGTAATATTGGCAAGGTTAAGGGCAGTGTCGAAGTCAATGTCAAATATTTTCATATATTGCTTGGTTATCTGCTGAAGGCTCAGGGGGTCAAGCTTAATCTTTGGGGCCCTGAGAAGGAAGGTAAGTGCCGGATCGTTCTGTATAGCGTAGATATTCTCATAGAGGCCTGTCATAAGGAGAAAGAGAGGATAGTCTTTTCTGATGAATATCTGGAACTGGCTGGCGAAGCGGCGCATGTTCTCATCGGGCTGGACTTCGTCTATGGTTATGATTATTTTCTTATTCTTCTTCTTCAGGGAGACAAGTATTTTCTCAATTATGCTTATGCTGTCCTGAAGATCTTCCTTACCGCCAACGCCAACACCAAAACCGGCAATTGAAATGTTGAAGCCTTGCTTCATTATGTCGGGAAATTTACTGCAGGAGTCAACAAGTCTCATGGCCAGATCGTTCAGGAGATTCTGTGTTGAGTTAAGGTCAATGATAATGTAGCTGTCATCCTGTTCAAGTTCGGCGGTGACGGCTGTCATCAGAACAGTTTTGCCGCTGCCTCTGATACCTTCGATGAGGTAGGTCTGGCTGATGGGATTGTCTGCGGTGAAGGTGGAGACGATGGTCTCGGTGGCTTCAAATCTTGATATGTATTCGGCGGGACGTTTGCCGAAGGTTAAGGTGAAGGGGTTGTCTTTTTTCATGAGATGGCCTTTCATAAATGTTCATAAATTGTCATATTTCATCATAAATATATTATACATTCATAAATTGTCATAATTCAAGTGGTTGTTCATAAATTGTCATAATTCATTATAAACGGTGACGGCGCTGTGGGAAGTGCGAGAGGGAAGTTTAAGACGCCGTGAGCAAGAAATCCCCCACCTCTATAGGTGGTGGGATGAATTGCGATAAACACAGCGTTTCTTGATTTTGGAATCTGATAATATTATAATCTAATCACAATTCAGTCTTATGTATAATAAAGGTTGTAAATAGTATGAAATTAGATAATAATAATCATTCAGTATTCATGTTGCATTATCACCTTATCATGTGTGTAAAGTACCGTAACAAGGTGATAAATGACAAAATCTCAAGCCGTCTCAAAGAGATATTTGAGAAGATTGCTCCTACATATAACATTACGTTAGAAGAATGGAATCACGACATTGACCATGTTCACATCCTGTTCCGAGGACACCCCAACACCGAGATAAGTAAATTTATCAATGCGTATAAATCTGCAAGCAGCAGACTTATCAAGAAAGAGTTTCCTCAGATACGTAAATCTCTTTGGAAAGAGATGTTCTGGTCACAGAGTTTTTGTCTGCTGACCACTGGCGGTGCTACCGTAGACATTATCAAGCAGTATATACAATCTCAAGGTAAGAAAGATGACAAACAGAGCAATTAAGTATAGAGCATATCCTACAACTGAACAAAGTGTTATGTTTGCCAAGACCTTCGGTTGTTGCCGCAAGGTCTATAACCTCATGCTTTCCGATACAATTGAGAGCTACAAGTCTACAGGTAAGTTTGTTACTGTAACACCCGCCAAATACAAAAAGGATTATCCATATCTCAGAGAAGTGGATAGCCTTGCTCTTGCTAATAAACAGATGGACTTACAGGAAGCATTCCGTAACTGTTTTAGCAAATCCCGTAAGAAGAATAATGGATTTCCAAAATTCAAATCAGCTAAGCATACCCGTAAATCATACACTACAAACAATCAACACGGCACCGTTGCCATTACTGATAATAGCATTAGACTCCCTAAAATAGGTCATGTAAAAGCTATCATCCATCGTAAACCTGATGATAACTGGAGTATCAAATCAGCTACTGTATCACAGGAATCTGATGGGAAGTTCTATATTTCTATATTGTTTGAGATTGCAGATACTATAAATACCTATGTAGCAGACACAACCAATGCTATCGGTTTGGACTATGCTTCTGATGGTCTGTACGTAGATAATAATGGTAACGTTGGTACTAACCATAAATACTACCGTGAGAGCCACGATAAGCTTGCAAAAGCTCAACGCAAACTATCACGTATGCAAGGCTCTAGGAAACATGAAATTAAGTCCAATAATTATATCAAGCAGCTTCGTAAAGTAAATAAAATCCATAGACACATATCAAATCAGAGGCTTGATAACTTACATAAAATATCTACTGAGATAACCAATCAGTACGATGTCGTATGCGTGGAATCTCTGAATATGAAGTCTATGTCAAATAAAGGTTTTGGTAACGGCAAAGCTACTCTTGATAACGGATATGGTATGTTTCTGTCGATGCTTGAATATAAGCTATCAGAGAGAAACAAATATCTTGTAAAAGTAGATAAGTGGTTTCCGTCATCACAGATATGTCATTGTTGTGGAGAGGTACATCCTGAGATGAAAAATCTCACAATTCGTACAATGAAATGTGATTGCGGTCTTACAATAAGCCGTGACCAAAACGCCGCTATCAACATCTTACGTGAAGGATTACGCATACTAAACGAATCTTTTGTAGTAGCATAAAACTAAATATATAGTAGGGATGGAATAGCCCTAACTTATACGCCTGTGGACATTGTGTAAGACGTTGAGTTGCGTATATTCGTAGCCAATGCAGTAGTGGTTGAAACAGGAAGCTCCGACTTCTATAAGTCGGAGTAGTTCACGATCGCAGCGAGAAGTGTTAATGGATTTAGGGTAAAGAAATGAAATTCATCGTAGATGAGTGAAATGGTTACCCGAAAGTATATAGAGTGAGGTAGACATGGGAAAGTGTCAGGCCGGAAGGCCTGACACTTTTGCTGCTTACGAAAGTTCATGGAGAGAAGAGTGATCATTCGTATATGCTGAATTGTTTGGTGGCGGTGCCGGAAAAGCGCCCTTTTCCCTTGATGATGACGGTGGGGGATTTGGAGGTGCCGGCGGCTGCCACTTTTTTGTTGTTTTTATAGGAAAGGGTGTAGTCTACGCCCTGGGTAAGCTCTGTCTTCTCGCCATCGGGGCCCAGGAAGGTTACGGTGACGGGAGGGGTGGAGCCTTTTTTATTATACTGAGCGGCAGGGACTTTGATCTCAAGGCGGCTGTCTGAGTCGTTCTTGATGTTGTAGGGCAGGACTTTGAAGGTCACTGTTTTGGAGCCGGTGAAGCCTCGCTCGCCGCCAAGGCCTACGATGCGGATCCTGTGGGTGCCGACGGTGGAGTAGTTATCCTCGACTTCAAGGACGTCGTAGTCTGTGCCGGGTTCAAGGGCCTCTTTGTTGTAGTAGACGAAGGCGCGGCCTGAGGTGAAGAGGTCCATAGGAGTGGTGTCGCAAACGATGTCGCAGTAGCTGAATTTGAGGGCTTTGCGATTAGAGTCTCCAACGGTGAACTTGGAGGCGGGGATTATCTCCTTGGGGTTAACGATGAGGACGGATATGGTCTGCCCGTGGGTGCCCATGAAGTTACATTCATCGTAAGCGACGATGCTGATGGTGTAGTTGGCATCAAGGTCATTTAATATAACCTTGGAAGGGTCGTCGATGATGCCCTGGAGGCCTTGGTATTCAAGATGATAGTCGGTGCCGAGTTTCAGTGTCTTGGAGCCGTAGGTGAGCTTGGGCTTGATGGAGCTTAGTTTTTTGCTGCCCTTGGATACGGGGATCACGGTCTCAGTGGTGACAACGGCGCGGGAAATGGGCACCTGGTCTATGGTGAAGTAGAAGGTGCGGGAGGTCTTGTTTTGCCCCTTGGTCTTAACTGTGAAGCTGGGGGTGGTGCCTGCGGGGGCGCTGGCCTTGATGTTCTGGGAGTAGGAGATGGTGTAATCCTTGCCCTGAGTAAGTCTGGCGGTGCCGCTGTAGACTGCGATGTCGCGGTCAAAGGTTATTTTGGAGCCGGTGTAGTCTGCGGAGTAGCTAAGGTGTGAGGAGTCGGAGGGGCGGACTACGTCGCTGTCTATGACGTACCAGGTGGTCTGGGGGATATTTGCCGGATCGTTGTCAAACTGCTCCCTGACGGACTCGTCGGTGATGTCGCCCCAGTCGATGGCAGCGTCTTCTATGTCGTTTTCGCAGGATTCTTCGGTGTCGGAAGAATTTTGGTCGGATGTTTCTTTATCTGAATCTGAGTTATTCGGGTCGTCGATATTATGGGCTTCCTCGGCGCTGTTTTTTGCCGAAGAATTGTTTGTAAAGGCTTTGATGCGGAAGTTGTCGGGGAGGGGGTACCAGTGGGAGCCGACAGCGTAGTAGCTCTCTCCGTCTGAGGCGGAGGCACAGAGGTAGCCTCCTTGCTTGTAGCTGGCATCAGCCATGAGGGAGTCGCTGCCGAGGGTTACGACAACGGCGAATTTGTGACCCTGGGTGAGGGGCACTGGGGAGGCAAGGGGAACGTTAATGTATCCTGCAAAGGGCGTTACGCCTGTGGTTGTGGCTGAGGATACGAGGGTTCCGGATGCGGGGGTATCAGAGACGCCGCGGTAGATCTCGACGGTGTAGCTGGTGGAATCGGCCAGTGAGTAGAAGGTAACGGCGCGGAGGGTCTCGTCGCCACTTCCGGAGTGGGCGGTGAAGACGTTGGCTCCTTTGGCGACTGAGGTGAAGGCGCCTGCGTTGTTGCCGTCGTACTGGTAGTTGTTGTCATAATCATCGGCGGGGGCTGCCTCGAGGGCGTAGAAGGTGTCGATGATGCTGGGCTCGTAGTAGGACATCCAAAAGTAGCCGGCGTAGTCGAGATTGTCGGGGCTGCCGGTGGTGGTCCAGCTGTTTCTGATGAGGAAGGCTCCGTCGCCGGGAGCTTTTTTGGCAAAGTTACTTCCTGAAAAATCGTCGTCCCAGCCTACGATGACAACGGCGTGGTTGGCGTCGATGGGGGTAGAGTTGTAGTAGCTCTTATGTTTTTTGCTGTAGACGTTGGTGCTGACGGCGCTGGACATGTTGTCGATTGCTCCGAAACACATGCCGGCGGCGCCGTAATCGGTGACCATCTGCTTGATGGGGGCGAGGGCGGAGATGTCCTTGGTGGAGCGGAAGCTGTCCATGTCGATCTCGGCTATGTAGGCGCTTTTTAGATGAGCGTAGTCGTTGTAGGCAAGGGAAGCGGACAGGCCGGAGGTTCTGAGCATGCCAGCCTGTTTGTAGGGGACGGTGGTTTCGGATGCTGCGCCTGTCCATTTGGCCAGGGTCTGGAAGGCCATCTCGAAATTGCCGCCGTAGTTAAGGACGTTGTTACCGTAGGATATATAGTCGCCTTCTGTTCCGCCTAGGGGGTCAACGACGGAGTTGAAGGTGAAATAGGCAAGGTGAAGCTCGGAGAGATCGGGCTCGGTGTAGATGCCTTTTTTCATAAGGCTGATCTCTGCGAGGGCGAGGGAAGCGAAGGACCAGCAGGTGCCGTAGGGGTTCTGGTCGCGAAGGGGCGGGAGGTCTGCGGTTCTGTAGGATGAGGGATAGGTGGCAAGGAAAGAGGCGTCATCTGCTGTGTCGCCGCGGATGATGTTGGTGGTGATGCCGTCAAGGGAGAGACCGGTGGAGAAGGTGCGGGTGTCTTCTTCGACGTCTTCGAGGAGGGTGTCTTGTTCGCAGGCTCCGTCATCTGAGGCGTCTGAGAGGGCGTCTTCTTCTAAGAGGGAGTCTTCGGTTGCGGCGTCTTCGAGGGGGGTGTTGGCCTCTGTGTCTTCTGTGAGGGAGTCTTTTTCTGCTTCCTCTGAAAGGGCGTCGGGAGCATCTTTGAGAGATATTGTGATGCCTTCTTCGAGAGGCTCAGAGCTTTTTTCGTCAATAATATCAAACTGAGCCGCTGAATCAGATGAGATTACATCAGAAGTGTAGATTTCTTCTAATTCACTGTTTTCCGTAAGGACATATGCTCCGCCGTCCGTGGCAAGTGCTGTGCCTGCACCGGAAAACATCATTACTACGCTCAAGATCATAGCAAGGAACTGCTTTTTCATAGCTCTTTTACCTCTCTTACAACTTTTTAGATTAACTCCGTTTAAAGTAAAAAATTGAAGGCCACATACTGAGGATATGTTATCAAAGAGTTATTTCTTTTCCCTGTAGAAATCATTAAAACACTGTAAAGAATGGGCTTTTTGGAGACTTTATTTCAGGTTGGCGGCGGGATTTGAAATTAAATATGTGGGGGCAAAAAAATACCCCCAAAGCATGGGTGCTTGGGGGAGTGAGTTCACTGATATATTTCGAGGACCTGCCACAGGGGCATGACGTCGTGATTTTTCCAAGCTTCGTAGAAGCCTTCGTCCATCTCCTCTTTCATGGCAAGGAAGCCGTCGTCGGGGTTGTTGCCGTAGGTGCAGCTGTAGAGTTCGTAGCTGTTCTGGGTGCGGGGGTCGTAGAATTTGTAGTGGAAGATGGTGAAATAGCCTTCCGTCATAACAGCTTTGCCTCTCTCGGCGGCTGTGTGGGCGGCGCCTGCGGATTCGTCGGGCCACATCTGGCACCACATCTCAACGGTGCGGTTGGCAATGCAATGCTCCACCGGCACTCCCTGGGAGGCGGCATATCCAAGGGCGTTGGCTTCTATATGTCTTTCGAGTTCCTGCAAATCTGGTAAAGGTGTCATAGCGCTCCTTTTCTGCCCGGGATACAGGCTGTTAATTAGGTAGTGTATTCTTATATTATACCATATTTTCGTGCATAAATATGCGTTAAAAACTTATAATTAATTAGTTCTCAGTTTCAAAGGCTATTGGTGCGCCGGTGCTTACTGCAACGAACTTGGCAAGGCCATCCTCGGTGGTTTCTACCGTTCCTATTAGGGAGGAGGGCTCGAGGGCTGAAGGCAGTTTATGATCTGATGCGGATTCATGTGCATCTGCTGAGCTGCCATCAATAGCCGCTATCTCAACGCCTTCTTTAACCGCCTCTACATACTTAATGTCGTACTTAATCTCTTTTGCCAAGAACAATATTCCAGCCAGGCGAAGGGCATCCTCGGCTTCGTGGTAGAGCCGGGCTCTCTTCTCAATCTCCTGCGTGAGAATGTCACGGGGGAATTTGGAGAGGACGGTGACTGCGAGGCTAAAGTAGGCTTCGTCAAGGTCGCCGAGGCACTCGAAGAGAAAGTCCATGCCTGCGCTGTTCTTGGGATACTTAAGCATCTCCAGGACCTTCACGCCGTTGCAGACGCAGAATTCATTCATGTAGGAAGCGAAATCTGTGATCTGTTCAAGGGGAACGTTGTTGCAAAGAGCGGCATTGTACATGATATGGAGCTCTGAGTCGGACAGGACCCTTTCGTAGATCTCGGGGTTGATCTGATTTTTTTCGATGGTCGCCTTGAATTTGCCGTTTTTGACGACGGTGTCAGGGTGAGCGCTTCTTGCGATATTTTTTTCCCACTGATAGCGGACGCGGCCCCAGTCTGCGGTGCTTAGGTCGTTACCGTGTTTGGCGATGACAGACCTAAAGTTCCTGGCGGTGTAGGCGGGCGCTTCCTTGTAGTACATGCCTCTTTCCTCAAAAAAGCTCTCGATGTCCGCTGCAATATGGTAGGACCTGGCAAGAACCGGGAGCTGGATGGAATTGCCGTCAATGGTATAGAGAACGTTCTCCTCTTTGTTGTAGCCGTAGATCAGATCCACAGGGATGTAGCGGCCAAGGATCATGACCCATTTATCGGATTCGCTGACGCGGACAAAGCCTCTTTTACTGCCGTCGGGGGCGGTGTAGGGGTGGAAATTTTCTTTTTTAATGCTATCAAGGATCTGGGAGCGGCTGAACATGCTGCCAAAGTAAGGCATGCGGGTTGTGACTTCGCCGGCTTTTTTGCGGATACGCGCGAATATGCGCCTGCGTTTTGCTCGCCTTGCCTGAGCCTTGGCCCCCGCAGGGAGCTTCTCTTTTTTAACCGGTTTTTTGACAGGAAGCATCATCCATATCATGGGGGCGATGGACATGGGGAGCATTATCAGCGTCACCGCAAGGTCGCTCATGTGCTTACTCGGAAGTAGGCTCTCGATGAACATGCACACAATGAACGACGCTATAAAGCCTAGTGCCGACCAGCCGAGAAAGGCTACCGTGGCCATAAATTTCCCGAAGAAGCCGCCGCCTCCTTTTTTTACTATTTTGTCATATCTACTGGACATATGTTATACCTCGTTTTTCACTCGGGATATTTTAAGGGATATTGATTTGGAGTACAAGAGTAAATTGTGAACATTCTGTGATTGGGGTCTGACCCCAATTTTTTAATCTATGAATCTTCTGTGAAACAATGTCTGTAATTCTTGAATTTCTGTCGGTTAGATGGTACATTTCTTTTGGTTTTTTCCATAAAAAATATGGGTTGTTGGAGGTAAATTTAATATGAATAAGAGCAGGGGACCGATCATCGTTGCGGTGATCGCGACAGTACTTATCCTTGGTGTTGCAGGATGGGTATTCAGTGTGCATTTCATAACAGGGCTTATGGCCAAGGGGCATCAGGATAAGGACGAGGATGTCTACGCTAAATCCCAAGCGATAGAGAGCGCGTCTCTTCCTGAAGTATTGGGAGAGGTAAAAGAGGAGACGGATACCGATGAGACCAAGGAGGAGGCAGATAAGCTGACGGAATCTGAGGAGGAGAGCGAGGGGAACGAGGGTCTTACTCCTTCAGCGAACCGCAAGGAAGTGGATACGTCAGATTTTTATGCAATTTCAATGGGAAATTACAGCTATCAGTTGCCGCAGAAGGTCAGTGATTTTCTTGAGGACGGATGGACCTTCATGGGCGATGATAAGCCTTCCGATACGCTTAGTGGCGATCAGCAGACTATATTCTTCTTCTATACTCCCGAAAGTAGTTATGGTCATATAACTGTGTCCATCAAGAACTTCAGTCTCGATGAGCAGCAGCTCAAGGATTGTTATGTTGTGGTAATAGAGGCAGAAGAAAGACAGGTCGAAGACATGGGACTTACTACTGTTTGCGATGGGAACATCGTCATGGGCAGCAGCACAGTCGCAGATGTTAAGAGTAAGTACGGAGAGCCGGATGAAACCAAGGGAGAGAGTACCTATTATTACTACGGACAGGACAGTCATGAGCTTGATTCCCTGGAGGAATATGTGGAATTCGACTTCTCTGATGAAGGAATTGTTAACAGCATCATTGTAAAAAACGTAATGAAACCGGATGGTATTGAAGATGGTGAGGTAAACACCGAAGCCCCGGAATATTTGGGCAGATATGAGGCGCCTGCAGAACTTGGGGACGATCTTTTTTCCGGTAATTTCATGGTCAGCAAGGTGATACATAATCTTCCCTGTCCGCTTCAGACTTTTACGGATAACAAATGGAAGTATGACTACGATGAAGACACTGTGATTGGTGCAGGTCAGGGGGCCCTTATTATTCTCACCAAGGGCGAGCTGGTTATTTATGCCACCGTGGGTAACTTCGATGATAAGGCATGTCTTCTGAAGAACACTATGGTTACCGACATCGATTTCCACACCTTCGATGTTAAGATGGAGTTCCCCGGGGGCCTTAGCACAGATACAACAAAGGATGAATTTGAAGCCTATTTGAAGGAACACAATATTACCAATTACGACTACGACGAGAGCAGAGATTCTTATTTCCTTCCTTATGATCAGTCCGAGACCGAGAGGCATCTTTTCGAAAGTGGTATGACTTTTGTCTTTTCTGATGGCAAAATGTTTGAAGTTACCATGAAGAATTATGGCTGGCTTGCAGACTAAGATATATTTGGAGGAAAAAAGAAATGGATCAACAAAACGGAACCAAGAAGATATTGATTATAGCAGTTGCGGCATTCCTTCTTTTGGGAGCCTTGTCCTGGGGAGGACTGGTGGTGCTGTCAGCGAGGTTCTTCGGAGATAAGGATACTGCTAAGGACGCGGGTGCCAAGGCTAAATACGAAACTGTAGAGAGCGCAGCTCTTCCTGAAGTTCTGGGCGAGGCAAAAGAGGAGACAGAGGTCTCTGAGAGCGCAGAACAGGCAGAGGAAGTGCCGGAGCTTAATCTGCAGTCTGTGGAGCCCGATGAAGGGCTGTTCGGGAATGCTGAGGATACAGACGAGGCGAAAAAACCCGGGAAGACCAAGGATTCAGCGCATGTAAGTACGGAGCCTGATCCGATGAACTTTTTTGCCATAACAGTGGGAGATACAACTTATCAGCTTCCTCAGAAGGTCAGCGACTTTCTGGAGGACGGATGGACCTTTCCGGATGGAGAAGACTCGGAGGTTCTTGGAAGCAAGGAATATATAAGTTGTGAACTTCGCTACCCGGGAACCAGTGCTGACGCATATGTTTATATAACCAATTACAGCTTAGATTCCAAGACTGCCGATGAGTGTTATGTTACCAGGATCACATTCTATGCAGACAGGGCAGATGAAATGGGAGTATCTGTTACCGCTCATGGCGGAGACATAGTTTTTCCTACGGGAACTGCGGAAGATGTTAAAAAAGCCTGGGGAGAGCCTGATTACGTCACTGATGATTGTCTGTTTTTCTATGGATCAACCTATGACGATTACTACACAGATGATGACATGGTGTATGTCAATATTGCAGATGACGGAACTCTGGAGTACTATAGCATAGCGACAGAAACTGAGCCGGAGGATCTCGATGAGGCTGAGGTGAGTGATGAAACCCCTGCCTATCTCGCCAAATATCAGGCTCCGGAGAGTCTCGGGGATGATCCTTTGTCCGGTAATTTCCAGCTTGACGGTGTTGTTTACAGCGTTCCCGTTCCGCTTAAGGTTCTGACGGACAATGGCTGGAAGCATGAGTATGACGAAAGTAGTGTGTGCGGCGCAGGCCTTGAGTATTCTATCGCTCTGGAAAGGGGAAAAGAGAGAATATATGTCACCGTCGGCAATTTCGATGATAAAGCCTGCATGCTGAAAAATACCATAGTCACCGAGGTTACTGTCTATGGAACCGATGCAAATATGGAGCTGCCCTGCGGTCTTAAGAACGATGTTACGCAAAAAGAGCTTCTTGCTTTTATGAAAAAGAACGGAATAGATAATTACGACTTCTATGATAACACCAAGAGCTACAAGATCCCCTTCGATCAGACCGGCAAGGACAGAAAGCAGGCCAACAACCGGTATGATGTGGTCTTTGGCTATACCGATAGCGACGATACGGTTCCGGAGTGGTTCTCAGTTAGAAGCTATGGCTGGATCAACGAGTAATATATTGACACATAAGTAAGGATGAATAAGCACTGTGGCTGAGAGCTGCAGTGCTTTTTTATGCCAAAATCTGAGCGAATCATGTCAAAAAATAACGAGCCAACTGATGAACGGACAGTATAATATAATGATATGGGTGTCAAAAGTCAAAAATGCGTACATGCTTGCATGTTAAGCATTTTGACTTTATGACCCGAACAAATATGAGGAATAAG
>NZ_ATVS01000060.1 GCF_000420845.1 Butyrivibrio sp. AE3009
AGGATGAGGAAATACTGGGGTAGGGGCCCCGCGATTTCCGAATCCTTGTAGCATGACGAAAGCGCTTTTTGCGGAGTCATGCGTATATCATCAGATACTATGGCAACTCGATAGAAAGTCAAGACTAAGGAGGAAAAAGTATGTCAAATATACATAAATCCATTACTGAACTTGTTGGGAGAACACCCCTTCTTGAGCTTACCGGCTATGAAAAACACCATGACCTTGGAGCCACCATCATTGGTAAGCTTGAGTATTTTAATCCCAATCAGAGCGTAAAGGACAGAATAGCCCTTTCAATGATAGAGGACGCTGAAAAGAGCGGCAGGTTAAAGCCCGGCGACACCGTTGTTGAGACCACCAGTGGAAACACAGGAATCGGCCTTGCAGCCATCGCAGCAGCAAAGGGCTATCCTTTCAGAGTATATATTCAGGATCAGGTTAGCCAGGAGAGATTCCAGGTAATACATGCTTTTGGCGGAACCACCATTAAGCTTGGAGATGAGCCTGTTATTGCTAAGACACTTCAGGATACAGGTGGAGATTTCATCGCTGCCATCAAGGCTCTGAAGGAAGATGTTTTATCAAAAGAAGATCATATCTGCTTCGTTGATCAGTGTTCAAACCCGGCCAATCCTGCAGTTCACAAGAGAACCACAGGGCCCGAGATCTGGGAGGACACCGACGGAGAGGTCGACATACTGGTTGCCTGCGTAGGAACCGGCGGAACCGTTTCAGGAACAGGTGCTTACCTTAAGGAAAAGAATCCTAACGTCAAGGTAGTTGCCGTTCAGCCGGGGCCTAATTCACTTCCAAGTCCCAAGAAGCCTGTTCCGGATGAGGAAATCACCGGAGTTCATCCTTTCGAGGGAGTTCCGGAAAACCTGATCCCTTCAACACTGGACAGAAATATCTACGATGAATGGATTGCTGTTGAGGCCCTTGATGCCTTCGAAGCAGCAAGAGAGGCGGCATTAAAGGATGGAATCCTTATCGGTGCATCTTCGGGAGCAGCTCTTTTTGCAGCTAAGCAGCTGGCAGAAAGACCGGAAAACAAGGGAAAGAAGATCGTTGTTATCTTCCCTGACACAGGACTTAGATATCTTTCAACCAACCTTTTCAAAGCATAAAGTGGATTAAAAAGTAAATAGGAGATAGAAAATGGCAACCAATCTTAACAATTCAAACGTGGCCACCAGAGAGAACCGAATCGGTTCCATCACGGGCTACATCGGATCCTTAAAAGACCTGGCAACCCAGAGTGAGTGCGGAACCTTAAAGGGCTGCTCAAGATGCTTTTCCCAGTCAAGCTCATGTCTGTCAAGCTGCGCACTGGGCCAGCTCTCAGCCATAAGAGACATCGCACTTATCCATCACGGCCCCGCTGGCTGCTCAGTAGCGGCAGCAGGCACCTACTACCTGGATAAGGTTATGGCCAAAAAGAGAGGTGTTACCACCAGCACAGTTTATGTGGGTACCGACATGAACGAGAATGATACGATCTTTGGTTCCACCAAGGCTCTCAAGGACATCATTCTGGAAGTAAATAAGCGCTATTCACCCAAGGCTATCTTTGTATCCAGCTCCTGCGCAACAGGTATCATCGGTGAGGACATTGACAGCGTTGTGGATGAGGTAAAAGAGCAGATTGAAGTTCCTGTTATCGCGGTTCACTGCGAGGGCTTCAAGTCCAGAATCTGGGCTACGGGCTTTGACATTGCAGACCATGCGGTTCTGTCAGGAATCGTTCAGCCTCCTCGCGAGGGAATTAAGTCCAACAGGATCAACTTCAAGAACTTCTACGAGAGTGCAAGACCTGAGATCATCGAGATGTTCAAGCAGTTCGACCTGGACCCGATTTTCCTGTATTGCAATTCTACAGTTGAAGAGCTCTCACATATGTCAGAGGCTATTGCCACAACCTGTATCTGCGGAACTCTCGGAAACTACCTTGGCAACGTTCTTGAGGAGAAGTACGGTGTTCCCTACATCAGAAGCATCAACCAGTGCGGTATTGTAGGTTTTGAGACCTGGCTTCGCGAGATCGGAAGAGTTACGGGAAGAAGTGAAAAGATCGAGAAGTACATCGAAGAGCAGCGTGCTATTTACCTTCCCAAGATTGAAGAAGTTAAGAAGGAGCTCAAGGGCCTTCGTGCAGTTCTTGGAATGGGCCCCGGCTACACCTTCGAGGTATCCCGTGTTCTCAATGAGCTGGGAATCGAGGTTGTATGGGCTCTCGCATGGCACTACGACAAGAAGTACGAGAACGGAGACGTTCCTCCTTCAATGAAATATCTCCTTGATAATGATATTGATTTTGAGGCCTCAGTTGCGGATCAGCAGAACTACGAGGTTATGAATATCCTTAACAAGTATCAGCCTGACCTGTACCTTTCAAGACATCCCGGCTCCACAGTCTGGGCTATCAAGAACGGTACTCCGGCGGTGTATGTTGCTGATGAGTACATGATCTTTGGTTACAAGCACACCCTTGATTTTGCATACTCAATTCTTGACAGCATTAAGAACAGGAGCTTTGAGAAGAACCTGGCAAAGAGGACCAGGCTTCCTTACACCGACTGGTGGTACAAGCAGAACGTGGACAAGTTCTTAACACAGGAGAAGGCTTAATACATAAAATAAGGAGATGAAAAAGTGGCTAAACTATTAGATAAACAGAGATATAAATGCGCACTGGGTGCAATGCAGACAGTGCAGGCTATAGACAGAGCTATTCCGGTGCTTCACTCAGGCCCGGGATGTGCTCAGAAGCTTTCCGATTCCAACGGCAGCAGCGGATATTTTTCACCCAACATTTTTCCCTGTACCAGTATCAATGAGAAAGACGTTGTATTCGGCGGTGTTAAAAAGCTTCATTCAACCATCGACAATGCTCTTAAGGTGATCGACGCAGACCTTTACGTTGTGCTTACAGGCTGCATTCCGGAGATCGTAGGTGACGATACCGGAGAGGTGGTTTCCGAGTTTGCGGATGCAGAGAAGCCCGTTATCTACGCTCCCACAGCGGGATTTAAGGGTAACAACTACAAGGGCCATGAACAGGTCATCGATGCCATTATCGACCAGTATCTCAAAAAGAGCGATGAGAAGGAAGAGGGCCTTGTGAATGTCTGGGCTGACGTTCCTTATCAGGATCTGTACTGGAACGGTAACTTCAACGAGATCGAGAAGCTCCTTAAGGAGATAGGCCTTAAGCCCAATATCATTTTTGGTTATAAAAAAGGAATCGAAAATATCAACAAGATTCCCAAGGCTCAGTTTAATCTCTTGATCTCTCCCTGGGTTTCCGTAAAGAACGTCAAGAAGATGGAGAAAAAACTCGGTATTCCTTATCTTCATTACAAGAACCTTCCTGTGGGCGCCTTTGAGACCAGCAAGTTCCTCAGGGAAGTGGGCGAGTTCGCCGGCCTTGACAAGGAAAAGGTTGAGAGCGTTATCACAGAGCATGAGAATTATTACTACTATCTTATCGAGAGATTCGCAGATCTTTTCCTGGAGAACCGAGTTATCAACAAGCAGTTCACAGTTGTGGGCGATGCTCAGTATACACTTGCAATCACCAAGTTCCTGACCAATGACCTGGGTCTTATCCCGGCTAAGCAGTTCATCACCGACGATACTCCCAAGGAGTTCAGGGATGATATCGCTGCTGAGTTCAAGAAGCTCAACTATGGTATCGAGGCTGAGGCTGTATTCGAGACAGATGGTTACAAGATCCATGAGCAGATAAGAGAGCATGATTATCACGGATATCCTCTTATTCTTGGCGGTTACTATGAGAGAGAGCTTACCGAGGAGCTTAAGGGTAACTTCCTGAATGTGACCTGGCCTGTAAGAGACAAGATCGTGCTGGATGATTTCATTGCAGGTTACACAGGCGGAATCAGGCTTATCGAGGATATTTACACAGTGGCTTCACAGAGATTCAACTGATGAAGGGTACTTAAAAGGATTTTTTAGAAGGAGTAGTTATGTCATATTTAATAGCTGTGGCTTCTTCAGACGGAAGTAATGTAGATCTTACATTTGGCGAAGCGGAGTTCTTTCGCATATATGAAGTGGAGGGAACCGAGTATCACGAGAAGGAAGTGAGACAGGTTCCTGCTGCGGAAGAATCTGATGCGGCTGCCGATCAGAGCAGCGGCGAAGGCAAAGGCTGTGATAGTGCCGGTGCCGGAGGCTGCGGAAACGGATCCGGCAGTGGCTGCGGAAATGGCAACGGAGGCGGCTGCGGAGGCCCCCGGGGACATTCCGTTAAAGTGGAGCTTATCGCAGATTGCAGAAGTATAGTCTGCAAAAAGATCGGCTTTCAGGCTACGAAGCAGCTTGAGAAGAAGGCAATAGCCGGCTTCGACGTCAACTGCGGCGTAGATGAGGCCCTTACCAAGATCTCCGCATATTATAACAAGATCGATAACCATCAGTCTCTTCGCAGGGAGTAAGACTGAGGGGTATTGATATAGCCGTAGGTTTTCTTTTTTATATTTTTCTTTTTTCTTGGAGGGGCCAGCCCACAATTTTTAATGGGGACTGGCCCTTTTTGTGTGAGTCAATGGGGACGGTTGCGAGTCAATGGGGACGGTTCTCGCTGACTCGCTTCGTGAGTCAGCAAGAACCGTCCCCATTGACTCACAACCGTCCCCGTGTCATCCCGCTTCCGTTGTGATATAATGGTTGGGAAAATCATACCAACTCAGTGGGAAAAGGGGAACATCATGACAATACTCCAGCTTAAATACGTTATCGCCATCGACGAAGAATGCTCAATGAGGAAGGCCGCAGACAGGCTCTACGTCTCACAGCCGGGCCTGTCCAGCGCAGTGAGGGAGCTTGAGAGCGAGCTTGGCATTCAGATATTTCAGAGAGTTCACAACGGAGTTGTGACAACAGTAGCGGGAGGCGAATTTATTGCCTACGCAAGAAGCGTCGTTGAGCAGTACGAGAAAATAGAGCACAAATATCTGGAAAAGAGGGAGGAGAAACCTACTTTCTCAGTATCCATGCAGCATTACACCTTCGCAGTCAATGCTTTTATCGAGGTTGTTAAGGATTTCGATTGCAATTCCTATCAGTTCAGTGTTCGCGAGACCCAGACCAGCGAAGTAATCGACGACCTTAAGACCCTTAGGAGCGAGGTTGGTGTTATCGCCCTTTCCGACTTTAACAGAAATATGTTCAAGAAGGTCTTCGCAGATGCCTCACTTGAATTCCATGAGCTGTTCCAGTGCAATACCTACGTATATCTCTGGAAGAATCATCCCCTGGCAGACAGGGCAGAGTTGTCTTTGGAAGATCTCAAGGACTACCCCTGCATGGTATTCGACCAGGGCGACAACAACTCTTTTTACTACAAAGAAGAAGCCCTTGCTACCTACGATTATCAGAAGGTTGTCACCACCAACGAGAGAGCAACTTCCATGGAGCTCATGATCGGACTTAACGGCTACGCAGTCGGATCGGGACTTCTGGATGCGTCGCTTAACACCACGGATTTCAATGTTATCAAGTTAAAAGAGGAAGATATCCTCACCCTTGGCTATATCGTCAGAAAGGGCAATGTTCTCAGCGAGATGGGACAGGCCTATATCAAGAAGCTGGAGGCGTACTCAGCAGTGTGAGTGCCGCGGGAATGAGTCAATGGGGACGGTTGCGAGTCATTGACTCATTCCCGCCTACCGATAAACCTCTTTTATCGCCACATATAAACCTCCCGTAATTGTGCATCCTATCTGCCTGCTGTATATTAAATACAACAAACAAATAAACGCCGACCGGACAACCGGAGGCTTTCGTTTCACTATCATTGGGTGGATCGAAAGGCCTCCGGTTTTTTATTACAAAGAGCTGTCATATACAGCGGTTCGGTTCCATGTAAGAAAAGGAGGAGTCACAATTATGAAAATGAAATCTATCAAAAAAGTATTTATCTCCGGAGCACTTGCCTCCGTCATGTCAATATCCCTGGCAGCCTGTGGAAATGCATCAGCATCAGATACTACTCAGCAGACAGCAGATTCACCAAGCACAGAAGTAACCAAGGTAGTCATCGGATCAGGCATCAACTACAACCCCTACTGCTACCTGGATGAGAATGGCAACGCCGTAGGCTATGAGTACGATGTTCTTGCAGCCATCGACGAGCTACTTCCTCAGTACGAATTCGAATATCAGTCCATGGCCTTTGATCAGCTGGTGCTTTCACTTGAATCCGGCAAGATCGATGTGGCTGCACACCAGTATGAGTACACACCTGAGCGTGAGGAGAAATATCTTTTCTCAGGTGAGTCCTACACTTCCTACATCACCTACCTTGCGGTCCTGGTTGACTCGGATGTGACCTCTCTTGCAGACCTTGCAGGACAGAAGATCAGAACCGGCGGCGCAACCAGTGCTACAACCCAGATCCTCACCAAGTACAACGAGGAGCATCCCGGACAGGAGGTTGTTCTTGTAAACACTGAGTCCAGCTCAGACGAAGAAGGTGCCGCAGCCCTTAAGTCAGGAGCAGCCGCAGCCTCAGTTCTTAAAAAGAGCGATGTGACCAAGATGAACAAGAACTTCTCAGATGACGGCAAAGACTGGCTTAAGTCAGTAGGTGAACCCATCAACAATTCAAAGACCTATTACCTCTACCGCAAGGATGAGACCGAGCTTCAGACAGCCATCGACGGTGCACTCAAGACTCTCAAGGACAACGGCACACTGTCAGAGCTGGCAATCAAATGGGTAGGATATGACGTAACAGAAGAGGAATAATTTCCATGGGTAGTTACTTTAGCGCAGAGAGATTTATAAATGTTTTCCCCAAGATAATCAGCTGCATATCTGTGAATTTTCATATAGTTTTGTGGTCTATGCTGCTTGGAACAATTCTTGCCATTTTTGTTGCCATCCTTAGGTTAAAGGAGATTCCGGTGGTGAAGCAGATTCTTGGGGTATACATATCCTTTATGCGTGGAACACCGCTTCTGGTGCAGATGATGATAGCTTTTTACGGAATCCCGTTAGTACTCGGCAATGTATTTATGAACCTGTTCGGAATTAACTTAAACAGAGTGGAGCCTGTGGTTTTTGTGGAGATCGCGATCGTTTTAAATGAGGGGGCTTTTTTAGGCGAGATCTTCAGAGGAGCAATAACGGCAGTTCCGGCGCTTCAGACAGAGGCGGGTTATTCCATAGGAATGACCGGGGCACAGACCTTTTTCAGGATCGTGCTGCCCCAGGCCTTCAAGGTGGCGCTGCCCCATTACGGAGTTGATTTTGTGGGAGTATTCCAGAACACCTCTCTTGTATTCACTTTGGGCGTCGTTGACGTCCTTGGCAAAGCCAAAACACTGGGAGCTGCCACAGGTCATACTCTTGAGGGGTATCTGGCCGCCACTTTGATCTACATATCCTTCAGCCTTTTGCTTAAGGGTGTATTCCTCTTTATTGAGAAAAATATGAAAAACGGTAGCGCACCGGCTATCTGATTCGAGGTGACGTAACACATGAGTTTCAATGTTCAGAGCTTCATCGAAGCCTTAAGATCCGCATTTAAATATGCACCGGTCACCCTGGAGCTTACGGTGATAACCTTCCTGGTGAGCCTTGTGCTGGGGACGGTGATAGCTACTGTAAGACATTACAGGATTCCGGTGATCTCTCAGATCCTGGGAGTATTTGTAACGGTATATATGGGCCTTCCCATGATGGTGGCCCTTATTTTGTACAATCTGCTTTTTATGACCTTTTACAACGATTTTGCCACTGCTCTTAATATCTCAACTCCCATAAGTGAGATCAATCCCATCTACATCGGCTTTTTCGCACTGATCCTGGGACAGAGCTGCTCCCTTAGCGAAGCGGTGAGAGGAGCTTTCAGAGGCATAGAAAAAATCCAATACGAGGCAGGCTACAGCATAGGACTTAGCAAGATAAAAACGCTCTATCGCATTATCTTTCCACAGATGGTTCCGATCCTCTTGCCGGGAATGCAGAACTCGCTGATTGGCCTTTTAAAGGCCTCCAACCTGGTCAGCGCCATAGCTGTGACGGAGATAATGACGGGAGCCCTCCTTCCGAGCCTTTTATATTACAGTTATCTTGAGTCCTATGTGGCGGCAGCCCTTGTATATTGGATCATCGGAATCGGTATCGAGGTTCTGGCGCATTTTGCAGAGAAGAGATCAGGGCAGTATCTAAGGAGAATTAACAGTGATTGAACTTACAGGTGTAAAAAAGGCTTTCGGCAAACAGGAAGTCTTAAAGGATGTTTCCATAAAAGTAAATGATGGTGAAGTTGTGGTAATCCTGGGGCCCTCGGGCTCAGGCAAGACCACCTTCCTTAGGTGCATAAACTTCCTTGAAAGGGCAGAGCAGGGGAAAATGGTCTTTGGTGACAAGATCCTTGATCTTAAGCATGTGAAGAAGAGGGATATCCTCTATGTGAGAAGGCACAGCGCCTTCGTTTTCCAGAACTACGGACTGTTTGCTCACAAGACTGCGCTGCAGAATGTTATGGAGGGACTTACCCAGGTCCAGAAAATGAATAAGGCAGAAGCCCGTAAGATCGCTGAGGATGCCCTTAGCTGGGTGGGACTTCTGGATAAAAAAGATTTCTATCCCGCGCAGCTCTCCGGCGGACAGCAGCAAAGAGTCGGCATCGCAAGGGCTGTGGCCCTTAAGCCTGACGTGATACTTTTTGACGAACCTACATCAGCTCTTGACCCTGAGCTTGTGGGCGAGACTCTGGAAGTAATCAAGAAAGTGGCAAAGATGGGCATTACAATGGTGGTAGTTACTCATGAGATGTCCTTTGCCGAGGATGTTGCCGACAGAGTTATCTTTATGGATGGCGGCGTCGTGGTGGAGGAAGGTAAGCCCGGCGAGATTTTTTATAAGCCAAAGGAGGAGCGTACAAGACAGTTCCTGTCGAGGATTATTCCCCAGGATGCATATGTTATTTGACTCACAACCGTCCCCGCGTCATCACCGTCCCCATTGGTATAAAACCGTCCCCATAGACTCATTTAACATGGTATAATAGCTATGGATTTTGATTTGAATTGTATAGTACAAAACAGGGGAAAAAAGGAGAGGGAGATTGCCATGGAGAACAAGGCGCTGGAGGATTATACCAGGGGAGATCTGATAGATATTCTTGATTCCAACGTAGATGCCATCCTGATGGTTGACACTACTAAGAATTTATACCGATCTATAGCTCGAAAGGGTTTTTTTTTAGAATTATTGGAGGAGACAGGGGATTATTCGCAGCTTATCGAGAAATTGTGGTTTCACTTAAGTGAGACCGGGGAATCAATTTCCGATGACTACAAGGCCTTTGTTTCCTATTACGGCAAATATAGGGGAAAGACCAGCCGCAGACTTACGATATACGGTAAGGAGAGCGACAAACCCCATATTATTCAGATGAATGTTTATCCTATCAAGGATACTGACAAATATATTTACTGCATGGACGAGCTTGATGACTACGAATATGTTGAGGAGCACATGACTACAAACAAGGTAAGTACTATTCAGAGTACATACCTTTTCTCCATGTTCGTTGACCTTGCAAAGGATACCACCAGCAGTATCAGCGTTACGGAGATATCGGATGAGACGGTTGATTCCGACATCAAGTATTCCCAGTGGCGCCTCATGACCGTGAACATGATATGGCCCGATGATCAGCAAAGCTTCCTGGAGCTGACAGATCCCGATAACCTCAAGGTCAGACTTGAGCCCGGCTGCACCGCTTCCATCGAGTGCAAGATGAAGAATCTGGAGGGCATCTACATCTGGGTCAAGCTTACCTTCTGCAGAGCCCGGACCAGTAACAACAGGGACTTCCGATACGTGTTCATGGTTCAGGATATCAATGAGAGCTATGAGGACCTCATGACCACCTTGAAAAAATATGAGGACAAGGCCCTCGAGGATTCTCTCACGGGACTTCTCAACAGAGGCAGCACGGAGACTGAGATCCGTAATGCCATCGATGGATTTAAGAACGGCGGCGAGCAGGTGTCACTGATGATGCTTGACCTTGATAATTTCAAGAACGTTAACGATACCCACGGACATGCGGTGGGAGATGAGACCCTCAAGACCTTTGCTGCGATATTGCAGAACTGCGCCAAGGGCAAAAATGCAACTGTAGGCCGTTGGGGCGGCGAGGAATTTATCATCAGTATCTGCGATACATCCAGGGAAGATGTGCTTTCTTTTGCAGAGGAAGTAAGAAAGAGCGTTGAGGAATATGATTTTTGTGAGGCAGGGCGACTTACCTGCTCCATCGGAGTAAGTCACTTAGAGCCGGAGGATTCCTTTGAGGATGTGTATGACCGTATGGATAAGGCCATGTATTCTTCCAAGGAAGCCGGAAGGAACAGAGTAACCCAGTTGTGATGCGTTTTTGTTAATGGAGGTACTGTTATGCTGAGTAATGAGAACTTTTCTTTGGGAGCAAAAGAGGGTGCAACCGTCAATGCACCGGGAGAGAACAGAAGGCCAAGGCCTGAGAAGCCAAGTGTCAATGCACCCGGCGAGAACAGGAGACCGGCACCGGAGGCGCCCAGCGTAGATGCCCCCGGAGCTAACAGAAGATAATCCTTATAATTACAATGTTTCATTCATGCTGCCTGTGCGGTAGCCCTTAAGATCCAGTGAAGTGTAGGCAAAGCCATAGGACTTGAACTCAGAATTGATGCGATCTCTAAGGTCTTGGGAGAGAATCTTCCCGAAGTCCTCGGGTAACAGCTCAATCCTGGCTATATAGTTGGAATCACCATGGATCCTGACACGGAACTGCTTGAACCCCATATCAAATAACAGCTGCTCGCCTTTGTCCACAAGGGCGAGCTTTTCTTTTGTGATGAGCTCTCCGTAGGGGAAGCGGCTGGCGAGGCAGGCATAGGATGGCTTGTTATAGGTGGGAAGACCAAGGCTTTGGGATATTTCACGGATCTCTGCCTTGGACAGGCCGGCTTCCTTCAGGGGACTCTTGATCCCCAGCTCTGCGATAGCCTTAAGGCCGGGGCGATAGTCTCCCTGGTCATCCAGGTTGGAGCCCTCAACTACTTCGCAGAAATTCTTTTCCCTGCACAGGTCTACGAAGCTCCGGAATATCGCCTTTTTACAGATATAGCACTTATCGCTTGGATTCTCCTTAAAGCCCGGGACTGAGAGCTGATCCAGTTCCAGGACCACATGCTCTACGTCAATGCGCTTGCAGTATTCGCAGGCTTCCGTTAGTTCCCTTCGGGGAATGGAAGGTGTTGATGCGGTAACAGCAAGCATGTTTTGACCAAGTGCCTCTTTTGCCGCATAGAGAAGGAGCGTGGAATCCACGCCGCTTGAAAAGGCCACTACCACGCTCTTATAGCTTCTTAGTATCTCAAGAAGATCATCATATTTTTTTCTGAGGGCATCTTGCATAGTATTACTCCTCTCTTTTAGCAGGACTTTCATTGCGTGTCCCCGTACCTCTCAATTTCGCGGGACATGTCTTGACGTTTCCCCGTACCTCTCAATTTCGCGGGACATGTCTTGACGTTTCCCCGTACCTCTCA
>NZ_ATVS01000061.1 GCF_000420845.1 Butyrivibrio sp. AE3009
CGGCAAGCGAATGGATGCTTGCATACAAATTCATTTGCCGGTTGTAAGAACATGGAGCACGAAGTGCGGAATGTTCGTGTGCGAAATCGAGTAGGAGTCAGCCTACTCGATTAAGATGGAAAATATGTTGTAGTATACTTGTTATAATTGTCCTCTAATTATAAAAAAATATGCTTACAGGACAATTATAATGCAAAAATGTGTTATAATTGTCCTGTAATAATAAAAAAATCAAAAATAGGACAATTAGCATGATAGGAAGAACAAAAGAGCAGGAAGAACTGAATAGGATATATGAAAGAAAGCAGACAGATTTAGTGGTGATATACGGCAGAAGACGTGTTGGAAAAACATATCTTGTAAATAATACTTTTAAGGGAAGATATGCATTTCATCATACAGGACTATCACCAGTAAATGAAAGCGGAAAAGCAGTAACCTTAAAGGATCAACTTGAAAGCTTTTATCTGTCCCTGCAGATGTATGGGATGAAAAAAGGTGCAAGACCAACCAGCTGGCTTGAGGCCTTTTTTATGCTTAAGAAGCTGCTTACAGAAAAAGATGATGGTTCAAAGCAGGTAGTTTTTATTGACGAACTCCCCTGGATGGATACCAAAAAATCCAGGTTTATTACAGCATTTGAAGAATTCTACAATGGTTGGTGTAATGAACGTGGAAATGTCATGCTGATAGTGTGTGGAAGTGCTAACTCATGGATTCAGAATAAGCTGATAAATAATAAAGGTGGTCTTTATAACAGGATTACCCATAAGATAAAACTGTCGCCATTTACCCTGAAAGAGTGTGAAGAATACTTCTTAAGTCAGAATATCCAATTTTCCAGATACGATATTACACAGAGCTATATGGTATTTGGTGGTGTTCCTTATTATCTGGGCTATATGGACGGAAGATTGAGCCTGGCTCAGAATATCGATAGGATACTGTTTGATGAGAATCCTATGCTTAAAGGGGAATATGAAAATCTTTTTACATCAGCATTTGATAAACCTACAAAGACAAAAGAGATTGTTGAGTTTTTGTTTGGAAGGAATCTTGGGTATACAAGAAGTGAAATATCCGAAAAATTCAGTGATATTTCAGGTAGCGAACTAAACAAGATTCTTTCAGCACTTGAAGAAAGTAACTTTTTAATAAAATATATTCCGTTTTCAGATGGTAAACGGGAAGAAAAATACAGATTGTCTGATCCATATTGCCTGACATATTTATATTTTATTAAAGGTCAAAAGAAAAAAGAAAGTTTTTGGCAATACAATGTAAATTCAAGCACTTTAAATACTTGGAGAGGCCTGGCTTTTGAAAATGTATGCTATCGACATTATCCACAAATCAAGAAAGCTCTGGAAATTAATGGAGTTGAGGCAAACATGTCCATGTGGATAAAAGAGAAAAACGACGATTCAGAAGGAACTCAGATCGATTTACTGATAGATCGTGCAGATAATGTAGTAAATCTTTGTGAGCTGAAGTTTTATAGTGGTGAGTTTTCTGTTGATAGTAGCTATGAAGAGAAGATGCGTACTAGGGACAGGCTTATAATGGAAAAGATATCCAGAAAAAAAGTTGTCAGGAACACACTTGTAACCACGTATGGATTAAAGAAAAATGCTTACAGTGGGATTTTTACTAATGTGATAACCATGGAAGCGTTATTTGATTGTTGATTTCCAGCCTATAACATGACATAGATGTGGTTACGGGCTGAAAATCAACAATATATGAAATTGTATAAAAAATACTGGTATATAACGCACAAAACCAAAAGTCACAGAACAATTGTTAACTTTAGAAAAAAATGTAATGATTTAGGCAAATAGGGGGATAAAGTAAGTATGAAAAACATTCAAGTGACCAGAAAAAAGAAATGGGCCAATGCTATTGTGCCGTATTGGATTATGACTCACAAAAACAAGACTGAGTTTATGTCTGAATATGAACTTAAAGGCGATGCATGTAAGATGTCAATGCTCGGAGGACCTGTTTCAAGACTGGATATGCAGGTGCTCGACCGTTTCGGCATAAGAATCATGAATGGGCAATCGATTGAATTAGAACTTCCGGATGAGATAACAACCTTATTTGTTTCAACAATGCACGGATATCTCTCAAATGAGATAAATATAGATAAGTATATAGCATCCGGAGACTCAGTTGTTATCAATACAAATGGTGGATTTATAAATTTACCGCATCCGGTAATTGAATGATGGTGCCATAAAGCCAATATTGATGATTGGGTCGGATTTTACTGGATTTCTCAGCTTGAGGATTTGGGTGAAAGAAAAGATAGGCTTGAAAAGCTACTTGAAAGGCTGAAAGAGCTTACTGAAGAAAAAGAAAAGGAAAAAAATAGAACATGACGACATATAATAGATATTATGTAAGCGGCTTAGAAGATAAAGAAAAATCCAGGCTTTTTCTTGCAATGCTATTCGCCTATAGCGATGCGTTTTCACTTTTGTATTATCGAAGAAAAGAGAATGAGAAATATAGCCAAAATGTTCAAAAAATAAAAGAGCAGCTGGAACAATTCAGGATAGGAGCTGAAATAGTAAAAGAATGGCCATTAACGAAGCAACTAGATGACAATGATCCTGTATGTTTTTTTATCACATATAAAACGGAAATAGAAGCGTTTAGTATATTAGAACAGATAGGATGCTTATGGGATTTTGACTATCCCACATCGCCTACTGACATTAGCTTTTTTAAGGATGGGTATTGTTGGTTTGAATCTTGTGCTCATGAAAGAATCAATAATCTCTACCTGGAAAAAGACAGGGAGGATTCTTTAATCTCTAATCTTCGTGATATTGGCGTGAAAATGATCTTAAAAGGTCAAGTATCTGAAGATAAACTCTTTGTGAATAAGAAAGCAATCATAAGACACGGTTATGAAGAGAACTCTGATACGCATGACATTGTGATGAAAATTAGTGATTATCATCCCGGAGAAGAGCTGCGGCTTGCTTGGAATGCAGGCTACAGGATAGAATCTTCGATTAATAATGATGGTATTTTGATAACAGCCAATACCGCCGGACTTAAATCATTGGCAAATCATTTACTTAATCTTGCGCAGCATGACGTACCTTCAGGAGCACAGATTGAGTTGGATAAGAATGGCTATTTGGAGCAAGAATCTGTTAAGATTACTATCCGGAAAGAATAAGGCTTTTTGTTCCATGGCATATTCAAAACAATTCATTGAATAAGGAGAGCACAATTAAACAACATTATCATTGAGAAAATCTGGCAAGATTATATGATGTTTGAAGTTAGAATAACAGCTCAAAATGAGTATGGAATTAAGGTGCTTATATGGATGAAGAAACAAGGAAAAAATATGAATTATTAAAAGAAAAGAACAGAATGTATGTAAAAGAAAAATATATTTCAAATCATGTTCTTTTTCAAGAATGCATGCAAAGTATCGGGCCGCATACCAGAATAAATGCAGATAGACATGCTGAGATATGGATTTGGTTGACTTCGATGCTACCATTTAGTTATGTTGGACATATTTTATGGGATGACGTGGTCTATAATAATTTCAATTTCAGTAAGGCTGAAATTCCAGATTGTTGTGAGATTGAAAAAAATGTTTTTTTATTGTGGTCAAATGCTCTACTTCCCGGAGTTTCTTGTAAGATGAGGTCTATTTTTGATAATTTTGATGATGTCAGTGCGGTAGATTTCTATGCATGGCTTATTCCAGAAGATTTTAGTTATATAATTGAATTGAACAGCGCCGGTAATCTGCATATTGCAATACTAAAATGACATTGAGCAATGATTAATTCTAGTCTAAACGTAGCAATATTCTTGATTGGTATTAATATCTGCCATCGATGCAGTAACGCCGTTTATCATATTCATTGCCTATGTGATTGTTGGAGGAAACTTTTTGGGGACTTATATAAATCTCTCAAATTATATAGATATAGCAATAAAGAGTCATACTAATGGTTTCTTGAAGTGGCTCGGGTATAAAGACATTGATGATGAAGTAATAAATGATATTGTTAATAACAAGGAAATCAAAACTATTCAGATTTCAGAGTCCTTACCGGATGAAGCATATCAGATAATTGATGAGCTCCTTTCGCTTCGACCAGATATCACTTTCAGACTATGGGATTTTATTGAAGAGGATAAAGTCGATATTTCTTTTCTTCTGAAAATGCCTCATTTGACCAGGCTTCGTCTTGATTTATATTTAAGAGATAATCAGCAAAAGATTGATTTTGATGTGCTGACAAAACTGAATTTAAGATCATTTTATATCGATTGCTTTGATCTGAGAGATTATCAATTTATACAATATCTTTCACCTGATCTTGAAGAACTTACCATTATGGCAGATACCATGGGACCTGGCATTAAGTTTGACTGTACATGGCTCCTGAGATATAAGAATCTGAAGTCATTGTGGCTTGGAAAAAAAGCAAAGAAAAATCTGGAAGTAATCAGCAATCTTCCGGAACTAAAGTCTTTAGCCTTAAGGGGCATCAAGATTAATGACTTTACATTCCTTTATCAGATGAATTTGGAAAGGCTTGCACTCCTTTGGAACTCAAATACTGATTTACAGTATCTTTCGAAACTGAAAAGCCTTAAGGAAATCGAACTATGGCATATCAACAAGTTAGAGGATATCTCATTCTTGGAAAAACTAACTGATCTTGAAATAATAAGGCTACAGGATCTTAAACATGTAACCAGTTTACCTGATTTGAGCAAGCAAACGAATCTACGAAAGATGTTCCTCATAAATACTAGAATTGATGAGGAATCCCTTCCAAACGTTCTTAAGGAAAAAATCAGTTACAGGGATGACCGGTGATTAATAAATGAGTGATTTGGACAATAAAGAAATTAGTGGTTCATATAATCGCATAATAAGTGAAATCTTCATGGATTTCCTGGATATAACATGGATGCGCTTTCAAATGTATCAAGAGGAAATCCGTTATAGAAATATTCCTTTCTTAGCATTTAAAATACGCGAAGAATCATCGGAAAAATTTAATTATATATGCCACGTGATTGAGAAATATGGGTGCATTGACGAACATATGAAGTGGGTGATTTTTGCACATCCCGGAAATAGGCGCACCACGTACATATTATCCTTGGAGGTTGTAAAGGAATGGAACATTGATACCTATAACAATGGCGAAAGGAAATGTATATCTCAGAAGGATTATTTTGGGGAAGAGCAGTTTAGGTACTATTGCGATAAGGCAATAGAGGATATACCCAGATTGGCTGAGTGGCTGAACAAGAAGTTGCCTTTATTTGAAAAATATAGGCTTTTTATGACCTTCGATAATCAGGATGAAAGAAGAGAGTGCGGCGGTTCGTGTTACATTCAATTGTGCTTTTGTAAACTGCCGAAGGATGCTGAAACAAAGGATATTCTTGATCTAGATGAAAACGTATTTTGGCAAAATGATTCGTTGTATATACATGGAGATTATCAGAATCAATTCTATAACGAATATAAGGATATTTTTGGACTTGGCATTAATGCAAGAATGAAGGAATCATTGTTTGATACCTGGGGACTAACATATTTCAACCCTGAAAAGATTCCTGGAATAATTGAAAGAGCCAATGAAAACAAACCGGAAGGATATGAGGATTTGACAGAGTGGCTTGAAAAAGCACGGGAATATAACGGATTCTATATATTGGGAGTATAAGACGGCTTGAAAGGGTAAAAGAGCTTACTCAGGAAAAAGAAAAGGAAAAATGGAATATGACGACATATGATAGCCGTTTTGACTATACCAACTTGTATGGAACAGAAGAATATGATGAACGGGTCAGATACAGTAGTTATGTTGAGGATGAAAAGTATTTTGCAGGGGAAGAAGTTGTAGAGCTTCCTGATGACTTTTCACTACACATAAAAAAGTATATTCACCGATCGGAAAGAGAGATTTATGCCAGATTCCTAAGGTGCAAGCTGTTAAAAAACGAAGAAGTTGTATATGAGTATGTATCAGTAGATGATCAGTGCAGGCCATTTACCCGTTTTATAAATCATAGTAATGGGCATAGATATTACCCATTTCATATTGATCTATATGGCATCAGCTATATTGATGTAGATACTTTAGAGGTATTCAATTATATACCGAGAGGGCAGACCAACGACATGAATCTGAATGTTGGAGAGTCCTTTATCATAATGGATATTCATTATGACCCTAATACCAATCTTGTTGCTTATGACGGTTGTTTGTGGGCATATCCTTATGACGTTATGGTGGGGGCTTTATCAGATCCTTTAGGTTTTGATCCGCATCTTGTGAGCATCTACGATATATTGGATTCCAAATATGAATCCGGGTATTACATCGGCTTTGATTCATGGGAGTCTGATGGAATTGTGGTTGAATTGGAATTTGATTATGAAAAGAAAAAAGAGTTTATAAGTATGGATGTATTATTACAAAAGATGAAACAGTAATAATGGAGTAAAAGGTAGTATGAAAAATGAAGGGGATCGTGAATGCCCGATTTTCGGTAAGAACATTGACTTCTGGAGAAGAGGTATGCCATGCGAAGTTTATTGAAACGGCACAGAAAATCAAGAGAGAATTAGAAAAAGTGAGGAAAAGTTAAGGGGTTAAAGTAAATGGGGAGAGCTTTTATTCTAAGTTGTGAGATATGGGGAACTGCTTTTAGGGTTTCAGAAATCATTAGAGATATTAGTGCAAAAGTGGACGAGGAAAATTTTAAGATTTCTCAATTTTCGGATAGTATTGAGAGTATATGTATAGTGGTCAATTGCCATCCTGATGAGAATTTAATTAGGGGATGGGGAAAGCCAAGAAAATATATTAGTTATCAAAAGAAATACGCCGACATACGTCTTCCAATTCCTTACGTTGAATTTGTTTCGTCAGACTATAATCATCAGTATCTTATGGTTGTAAAAAACATCGTAGACTCGATCAGGGTAATTGGAGAAAAGTGTAAGAAGAGTAAAAAAGCTGTTTTTGATAGCGAAGGACTT
Source organism: Butyrivibrio sp. AE3009 (assembly GCF_000420845.1). Taxonomy (GTDB): domain Bacteria; phylum Bacillota; class Clostridia; order Lachnospirales; family Lachnospiraceae; genus Butyrivibrio. The sequence goes on from NZ_ATVS01000061.1 coordinate 7,055, forward strand.
ATAAAAACATTCCTTTCAAAATTAGAGATTTCGTATGATAGTATAGGAGATGTTATCGGCGTAATTCCTGACGAGAAATATAGAGAATTAATGAGCGAATATTGAAAGTGAATATTTCGGGCTATGATCCCACCCTGCATGCACCAGAGCACCACCAATTCACAGAAAAGCACCACTTGAAAAATCAAAAAATGAATTCATGGTTTAGCACCGCATTGTATCGTTCGCAAATATATGAATTAGAAGTCAGTGGGGACGGTTCTGACAAAAGAACCGTCCCAGTGTCACATCTTATCACGACATTTCAACGTGAATTCTGTATGTTTCAGCAGATATGCATTGAAGGACATTACCATCATGCTATCATGATAAAAACTAAAGAGTTGGGAAGAAGGAATCTTTAGGGAAGGTATAACGAATATGCGAAACAATCATGAACCCAGGAATTATTTTAAGGACAGTGAAATTGAAAGAATTAGTAATAGAATGAATAAGATTGACCCGGAAAGCCCTGACGCTCACGATAAGTGGAAAGGGCAGTTAATAGCGGGCATAATAATTCTGGCAGTTATCATAGGGCTTGTTATCTTTGTTTTTACAAGGTAAAGAGGGAACATCGGTAGAACTAGAATAAAGAAAAGCATTATAGAAAGGCAGATATCTCTTATGTATGAACAATTTGAAAAAAAGAGTATCAATTTGATAGAAATATTAGTGATTGCGAGGAAGTAGCAAGGAGAACTCTTGTGGATAGACATAATGAATATAGCTACAAAGAGATTTTGTATATAGACGAAAGCGGAATTCATTTTAAGGATGGAAAAACGATTCTATTTGAAGAATGCAGAAAGAACTGGGCAGATAGTAAGTATCAGATCCTTGCGGACACTTTTTGCGTTGCAGAAAGAGATATATGTGCGGAAGAGCCTTTCTTTTTATTCTATGATGATGAAAGAACGAGAGTAGTATTTAATAAGACGTCATTTCCTTTCTTGAATAAGAATAAAAGGGAGTTTTTGAAAGTTCAGGCTGAGTTGGAGCGTTTGGGCTATACAACATATGACCGATCATAAATATGAGTTAGTTAGGGGATCTTATGGCAAAAGGAAGTCAGTGGGGACGGTTCTCTTTGACTCATTTGCTTTGAAAATGAGTCAAAGAGAACCGTCCCCACTGACTTCCCTCTGACTTCTGCTTACTCCGCACCTGCAATTGTCACATTCTCAACCTTAATTACAGAAGGAATGAGATTGCAGTCATACTGTTTCTGCTCCTTGGAGAGCTTCATGTTCTTGAGAAGCTCAGGAAGGCTTCCTGATACGGAGCCGCCTGTTACGGGAGTTACCTTGTCGCCATCATGATAGTACGCAAGACGGATTTCACCTGCAATATCACCTGTTATTGGATCAACGCTGAAATCTGAGAATTCCACGGGCTCAAGGTAGGTGCCGCTGCGAAGCTCAGCCTCAGTGCTGCTTCCTCCGTCTACTGAGAAGTTCCCTGCAATAAAGGAATCCTTGATTCCAAGATAATATCTGAACTGAACGTCACCCCAGTAATTCTCGGGAACATTATCCTTTAAAATGTACATATCGTGAACTGGAGCACCCTGGCTGTCTACAGGCCTGTTGGCAGAGGAGTTGGGAAGCTCTTTCAGGGCTCTTAAGGTTATCTTGTCACCGGTTACGTCATCAGCGATTTCCTTGCCGATTTCCCAGTTTGAGAGACCGCGGTATTTCATGCTGGCCATCATTTTTGCTCCAAAGTACTGGAAAAGAGAAGCCGCATCCTCAGTTGAGAACAGGACAGTTGCCTTCTTGAGGGCTGGTGTAGGTGTTGCCTTCAGTCTGTCCTTGCCAAAGCGGAGGGTGTCGGTGAGCTCTTTTACCAGGTGGTCCTTGTCGCAGCTTCCTGCCTTATACATGCGGTAAAGCTCAATCTCGTGATCATCGTTTCTTGCATTGACTACCACCTCAACCTGTGAGCTGGGATAGACAAAAGTCACATCGATGCCCTCGGAGTTGACGTAGCGCTTGGTGCATTTTTCAGCGAAAATCTCGTAGGAGTTGATGTCCTCTGTGGAAGTTTCAGGAATCTGCTGAAGGGCCTCGATATAGTCTTTTGCCATTTTCTCTACATCATAATCCTTGTTCTCAACCTGGGTATTTTCCTTGTTGAGCTCAAAATATGCATTTTTAACATAGGAAGCGCGAAGCAGAAGGTCATCGATGATCTTCTTTGCCTCAGCCTCTGTTGCGGTAGGGGCAATCTCATCTGATGCGCTTCCAAGGAACTTGCCATCTTCGAGAGCCTTGTACACTGTTACGTTTATGTGCTCAACGTCTCTAATTCTGTTCTGATCCAGCCTGTGGCCTATAAAATAGAACTCCCAGGCTTCTGTAACTGTATCTGAAACCTCATAGGCAGTGGCGCCGGAGGCTTTCAATAATTCTATAATCTTGTCTGTCATTTTTTTCCTCCCGATAATTAACCAAGTCTTGCTCTTGCCTTGAGATACGGGCCGCCGTCGGAAACCTTGACCCATTCCTTGTAGCCTTTGCCGCAGGCTCCTGAGCCAAAGGACTCGTAGTCGGTGCTGGCCATTGAAATCGAGCCGAGAAGATCCGGAACATAGCCTGTAAGGACAACGGGTGAAACGACCTTGCCTGTGAGCTTGCCGTCAACAATCTCGTAGCCTCTTGCGATGATGCACTGAATACCCCAGTGCTTGGGATCCTCCATTCCTGAGAACATGCCGGAGAGAAGATAGCCTTTTTTCACTGAGGCAATCATTTCTTCCTTGGTGTACTCGCCGGGATCAAACATGGTGTTGGTCATTCTGGTGTAGGCCTTGTGCTCGAAGTTCTGACGTTTGCCGTTACCTGTAGGCTCACAGCCAAGACGGAGAGCAGCGAGGGCGTCGCAGACACCGGTCTTAAGTATTCCTTTGTCAATCTCGATGACGTCTCCAGCCAGGGTTCCCTCGTCGTCAAAAGCGTAGCTGGCAACATCCTTAACACAGTTGGCACCTTCGTGCATGGTAACCTTATCGGATCCAACGCGCTTGTCAATGTAGGAAGCGCCGAGAGCACGCTGTTTTACGAACATATCCATCTCAACGCCGTGGCCGAAGGCTTCGTGGGCGATAAGGCCGGAAACCTCGGGTGAGGTGATGATATCGTACTCGCCGGGCTCGATGCGCTTTGAACCCAAGTTGTCATTAAGCTCCTTGAAGGTCTTTTTAACAGTCTCTCCAAGGGTGTCAAAAATGTGGGGGCCTTCCCTGTCAGATACGCCGTTGTGGGCATAGTCCATTTTTTCACCGCGAACACCGGTCATGGAAATGCCGCCTTCGGAGTATACATAGCTCTGGCGAAGGTCCTTGTTCTTAGTCAAAAACATCTTACAAACGTGGGTGGACTGAGCTCTTACGTTGCAGTCGATGATCTCCTCGGAAAGTGCGATGCCTTCGTTGCTAAAGCTCTGGAGCTTGTCCATAAGGGCAGCAAGATCAGTGGTCTCGGGAAGAGAGTCTGTCTCCATCTCCACAAAGAGCTCCTGAGGCTCATCCTTAAGCTGTTTTGTAAAATAAACTAAAGATCCGGTCTCATCCAGAACGGAAATCTGTGCATCCAGGATTTTTCTAATCTTGGACGCTGTCTCCAGAGCCTTGTCAGGATCAAAGAGGTTAAAGGAATACTCGCTGTAGAGGCCATTTTTGTAGACTCTTACAACGTTTCCTCTCTCAGTCATCAGTGTGTTGCCCGTTATGGATTTAACCTTCTGGGAAGCTGCCATGGAAAAGCCCACGGAATCCGTGGAGAGCACGCTGACATAGTCAAAGTGCTTCGAAAGCTCGGCTATGAGCTCTTTCAGGCCGGCAGCGATACTTTTCAGATAAGGTGAAAATTCTGCCTTCATCAAATGTCTCCTTTCATAATTCATGGAAATTGTCTTGTCAGACCTGTTAATTGTAAGCTATTGCTCACTTATAATCAATTAGATATATTAATGATATAGGTGCCAAAAGTCATAAATGCGTACATGCTGGCATGTTAAGCATTTTGACTTTATGGCCCAAACAAATATGAGGAATTAGCAATTTACGCAGTAAATTAGCGGTTTCCGAATATTTGTAGAATTGCGAGAATGACGATAGTCATGGAGCAATTCGTATATCATAT
>NZ_ATVS01000062.1 GCF_000420845.1 Butyrivibrio sp. AE3009
AAGCCAACTGCTACCATTACGCAGCTCATTATCATCAAAATAAGTTGCATCGCTAGCTCCCTTTAAGATTTCTCATAAGCTTATCCCTCCTTAAATAGCAGAGAGTTCTCAGATCAAATCCGGCAAAGAGCCAACCGCCTACCGTAATCGTAGTGGTAGCACCCATGCGATTATTATATCGAATGTATGTTTGCTCTGGCAATAATTCTTATTCCGTGCTTTGTTGAACGATGATTTGTGTTCACAGAATCAACTTGGGGACTGTCCCCACTCTTTGATTATCCACAGGTAACATTTGAGCCACAAAATTTAGTACTTGCTTGCCCAGATTGCAATGGTTTTCTTTATAAACATGATAAAAACACTGTAATTACCACTAATAGTAAATACAAGGATTGGGAGTTCAGTATTGTACATCCGTATTTTGATGATCCCTCTGACTATTATGACTACAAAGAAGAACAAATCATCATCCGTATAAAAAATGGGATTTCACCTAAAATGATAAGTAAAGCAAAATATACTTGCTATGATTTATTTGATTTGAACAGCGAATATATGTTAACAATGAGGCAAGCACTAAGTGGTAGGAAAGCACTAGATCCAGATGGGTCTGAGCTAGATAGGCTTATTCAAGAAGCCCTTGATTACAAAAAAACATGGACCTGAATGTAGCAATATAGCCGCATACAATACATGCATTATTATTAACTCAATACTTGCTTCGCATAACTTTGCAAAGCCAAAAGAACACCGCCGGGTAAGTTATTCAAATCTTCCGGCGGTGTTTTGTAATCACCTTATAATGGAGGAAGCAGCCCTTGCGGGCTGCCTCCCCTTTACCTATTCGAATTGATGGTGTGTTATGAAATTCAAATAGGGGTACTACCTTATTCTATTATTTCTTAATAGGCTTAGGAGCAATCTTAACCTTAACTGTCTTAGTTCCGGTAAGTCCGGCATCCTCGTTACCCTTAAGAGTGATTGTCATTGTGCCCTTCTTGATGTTGTTGGTGTAACCAACGATCTCGAAGTCCTCACCTGCCTTAAGAGTCTTAGCTACCTTATTAACCTTGATGGATGATGTGAAGATTGCATTGAACTCATCATCTGTGAAGGTAATAGGATCGCCGGTGTACTCTGCTGCATACTTCTTGTTTGTAAGCTTGATGGAAGCCTTACTGAAGTCTGAGCCAACTTTAACTGTAAATGCAGGTGTTGCACCTGTAAGCTCTGCAACCTTAGCATTCTTAGGAGTAGCTACGATTGAGTATTCCTTCTCTGCTACGAGCTTACCTGTGTAAAGTGTCTCGCCATCGTAAACTGCTACTGCAAGCTTGCCTGCAGGAATTGCGTTGCCATACTCGTCAAGTACTGTTACCTTAACGCTCTTAGCTGCCTTTCCGGCTGCTGCTGTTGCAGATGCGATAACTGCGTTCTCAAGATCAAATGCCTTAACTGTAAAGGTCTTCTCAATTGATGTCTTAGCTAAGAAGTTTCCTTTACCCTTTACGGTAACGGTTGCTGTTCCAAGCTTAGTGTTCTTCGCATACTTAACTGTGAAGTCTCTGCCTGCAAGGAGTGCTTCGCCCTTCCATGTAAGCTCTACTGAAGGTGTTGCACCCTTTACTGCCCACTGTGTCTCTGTAGGATCAACAGTTACTGCAAAGTCTGTCTCGTTAAGAGGAGCTGCTGCGATCTTGAAGTTTGCTCCGGTTGTTGTTGCAACGCCCTTAGCATTGTTCTTACCGGAAAGAAGCATTCTTGCTGTGCCGGCATTTACATTGTTAGAGAATGTTACAACTGCTTCAAGTGCCTTACCTGATGCGTCATAATAGTTTTCGCCATCGGTTGTTGTGTACTCTGTAACTGTCTTGCCAACCTTAAGTGAGAACTTCTCAGGATACTTAGCTTCGCCGTCATAAGTGTAAACAACGTCCTTAGGAAGGATTACCTTTACGCCCTTGAGGTTAGCTACGTCATCCTCTTCTACACCCTTCTTAGGATCTACGATCGTGAAGGTTGCGGATGTGGTCTGGCCTGAGTAGTTTCCTTTACCCTTAATTGTAATGGTTGCTACTGAGCCAATCTTCTTGTTATTCTTGTAGCTTGCGGTGTAATCTACACCAGGTACGAGGTATGTAAGACCTGTGCTTGCGTCGATTACGTTGAATACAGGCTTGATGGCTGCGCCAGTGTACTTGTATTCTTCCTCAAGGCCTTCGATGTAGATACCAAGTACTTCGTCGATAGGTACAATGTCTTCTACAACCTGACCGTCATCTGACTTAACAATCTGCTTGCTGTCCTCGAAGGTCTTAGTCTTCTTCTCGCCCTTCTCGGTCCAAGTGTAGGTGTAAGATACTGTGTAAGTATACATAGCACCCTTCTTAGTTACTGTAGAATCAACTGTGAATGTCTTAACTTCAGGCTTTGCACCCTGCTTACATGTGATTGTAAGAGTTGCCTTTGAGTTATCTGAAGCCCATGACCACTCACCTTCCCATACATGTGCATGGTTGGTATAAGATACGTCATACTCATCTCCGGTTATAAGGAGTGCCTTATATGTGTATGTTCCAGTTGATGCGTCTTCTGTAAACTCAACATTCTCTTTTTCAAAGAGAACTTCGTTACAATCAGGACATGTAAGTGTGAGCTTCTTAGCAACGCGTGTTGACTCGTTGAAATCTGTAACTTCTGCAAGAAGTACCTTGCTGTGTCCTTTAGCCTTAAGTACGATTGCTGTTCCGTTGTTGTACTTCTTTGTTACATTAGATGCTGTTGCACCTGTTGATGTGATATCAGTATAAGTGATTGTGTATACAACTGATCCAGCCTTAGTACATGTAGGAGCCACCTTATTCTCTTCGCCGATAGATACAACAGTGAGTTCCTTAACATGAGCTGCATCTCTTGAACATGTTCTTGTAACCTTAACTTCATCAATGGTCATAAGTCCATCTTCATTCTTGTCAGTCCATGTAATATCAGGATCCATTGTAAGATCATAAAGGTGTCCAAGAGGTTCTCCTACTTCATTTTCGATATAGTATCCAGTATATGATGTTCCATATACCTTTGCAGTTGCAGGATACTTATATCCAGCGCCATGCTCACAATCTGCAGGAGCTTTCTTAGGTGTGTCATACTTAAGTGGCTGATTGCCATTGCCAGCAGCTCCATCTGCATCATTAATTATCGTGCCATCTACTTTAGACTTATCGTTTACAACAATTTCACTAGCAGTAACATCAGGACAGTTCTCATCTGTACAATACAGATGAAGTTCTGCGCTAAGATTGCCCTTTGTATCTTTTGTCCAAATCCACTTTACATACTTCTCATTTGTTTCTGCAGCCGGAGCGTAGGTATGTGTATGGAATGCAGGAGTAAGTGTCATGTTACTATAAACAATCTTACTAGCTGCAACAACATCTGTTCCAGACATCCATCCGTTCATAGCTTTCTTGGCTTCTACAGCTGTAGGAAGCTTACCGCTTGTAAATACAGAACCAAGAGATGAACCAAAAGGTACATATGCATAAATCTCGCCAAATGCTTTCTTAGACTTATCTAATGTTCTGTAATACTGAACTACTACATTATCATTTTCAATATCAGCCTTATTTTCTGCATATACTGTTCCATTAAAAGGAGTTCCACCAGAAATATTAGCGTCTAATTTAGCCTGATCTATATCAATCGCATTCTGGTTTCCATGTGCAGTCTCAGGAGTTCCGAATATAACCTTACCAAGGAATGAGAAGTTGATTGTTGAATAATACTTTCTTGCTGTTGTTCCTGTTCCCTTAGCCTTTGCAATATCAGTAGCTGTAAGGGTAACTGATTTACTTCCTACAGTTACGCCGTTATTAACAACAGTTGCACCGATAATATTCTTTAATTTACCTGAATCATCTTGGCCGCAGAACACAATAGTTACATCAACATTAGAATCATCATCAAAATCAATTGTTACTGCATGAGTATCAGTTGAACTTGGACTTACTAATGCAACTGTAGCACCTGTTGAAATTGAACCAGCAGGAGTAACGGTCGGATTCTCATTTGTAGTTCTTTCTGCCAAACCATTTACCAGTGAGTTATAAAGACCAGTTGCTGTAGTTGCTCCAATTACTGTATAAGCTTCAGCTACGCTTGTAGCCTTAACTGTATAAGATGTTGAAGCGCCAACTTCGAAGGTTACATTCTTTGTGACTGCAGTCTTGAGGTTTCCACCAGAAACTGTGATCACGTCTGAATATGTTCCTTCTTCTAAGCCCTTATTAGGTACTACAGTGTAAACAATGCTTCCGCCTGCTGCAACGTCTGTCTTTTCAGCCTTTGTAGCAATCGAGAAGTTTGTTCCAACTGCTGCTCCAGTTGAATTCATAACTACTGTGTAGCCTGTGAATACGCTAGATGCTGCTGTTGCTGTATTCTTGATTGTAACATTAACTGCTACGCTTGAAGGTACATATCCTTCTGTTGCAGACATCTCTATATCGCCAGTCTGCGCAAATTCGATAGTTTCAAGATCCTTATCGAAAACAGTATATGTCACAGGGATAATTACGTTCTGCTCTACAGCACTTGCACCTGTTCCCTCTGTAAAATGAACATCTACATATGTGCTATAAACGCCTGCAGTTGTCTTCTTGGCAGTAACTGATAATGTCTTTGTATCCTTCTCTGCAATAATCGTAGGAAGAACACCAATTGAAAGCATAGTTTCTGTTGATGCTTCAGGATACTTACTTCCATCTGCCTTAACTTCATAAGCATTCACATTGCTAATCTGAGTATTACCGGTATTTCTGATAGTAAGTGATGCACTCTGCGCCGGATTACCAGCAACATAATTCGTAATCTCTACTACCTTACCAGTTTTTACATTATCCTTAGCATATACAATTCTCTTCTCAAGATCTGGATTACCATCATCAATGGTTGTAAGATATGTATTATCCTCAACTGTGAGGCTAAGCGTGAAGTTTACAGACTCGAAATCATCACCACTTATTGTCAGTGTATCTGTGTAAGTTCCCTTTGCAAGACCAGCTTTAGGTCTAACTGTAAATGTTGCGTCTGTAGGAGTTGAAGAATTTAGTGCTTTAACTATGTTTACTGTTGCAGGAGCTACAACTTCAAAATTAGTTGTTTTAACTGTTGCCTTAGCAGTCATATCAATTACAGTGTTGGAATTTGATACCTGTACGACAACAGGAATTGCTGTGTTGGAATATGTTGAAACAACGCCGTCCCATGTAAATCCATCAAAGCCAACCTGGGTATTACCATTCTGAAGACCCTGAATAGTTCCATAATCTGTTCCTGTTGTAACACCTGTAATGTTAATATCATTAGACTTAGTTGAAACAATCTTAAATGTTGCCTTAGCACCTTCCTGCTTAGGATATACGCCTGCAAGAGAACCATTAAAGATATCTGTATTAGATAACTTAATAATTTGGTCAGCATTCATATCAGGAGTTGCAGTTGCTACTGAGGTGAAATTAACGCTGCTGTCATAAGTAGCTGCTGCAATTGATGCCTTAAGATTAACATCATAGGTTCCAGCTACTTTCATTGTTCCTTGAATATCATTGATAAGTCCGGAAGCAGCAGCTGTCTTTCCTGTAACTCCAACTGCGGTAGCCTCATGTGAAAGAGTCAAACCTGTCTTTGCTGACTGTGTATTATCTGCTCCGCTTGTAGTTACATAAAACTCAGTCTTTTCTGTTGTTCCGCTTGTAACCTTAGTGCCTTCCTCACCCCATTCTATTGTCTGTGAGTATGCGCCACCAACTGCTGCGATATTAAGTTTACCAGCAGCGATTGTGGTACCAATACTTGTAGTAAAGTCGCTAGGCTTAGTAATAGCAAGCTTATCAACAACTACCATCATTGCATAGATTACAAGCTCATTGGTATTAGTACCCTTGATTGTAATCTTTACTTTGTAAACGCCAGGTGCAGGAGAACCCTTAGTAACAATACTGAAGTTCTCTGTTCCTGAAGTACGGATATTTGCAAATGTTGTCTTATCAACTCCAATATAATTTGAGCTTCCTTTATAAGGGTTATCAGGATACTTTGCAATATTCGCATCAACATTGTCTGCAGCTGCTGCCGCTCCAGCTGTTCTGTTATCCGGAGCATCCTCTACTGTAATAACAACATTCTCTGCATTCTCGGTTGAAGCGTTAAGGTTAATGGTTCCCTTTGTAGCAGCAGCATCACCAACTATTGCACCCTTAAGGAGAAGTGCCTTTCCTGTAGGTATAGCTGTATTAGCAGCCAGACCAAAGTCTGATGCTATAATTGAAATTGTTGATGATGCAGTAACTGTAATTGTGTGTTTAAACAGAGCAGTAACACTGCTATCTGTCTTCTTTGTTGCCTTAACGGTAACATCAAATGTTCCAGCCTGTGTAGGCTTTCCATAAACTACGCCTGCAGGTGAAACTGAAAGTCCAGGAATTGATCCTTTTACCCACTCAAAATTGAATGTAGAAGCGACATCGCTTCCGCCATCAGCTAACTTAACAGCGTATTTTCCTGTGCTTGCAGTAACCTTAACTTCTGTACCTACTGTAAATGTCTGAGATGTATAGCTAACTAATGGAGCCTTAACAAGCTCGAACTTTAATACAAATGTATTAAATGCGCCACTAGCAGAATCAGTAGTTGTTACTGTTGCTTCATACTTTCCTGCATTATTAACAGCCCATGATGTAGGATTTTTAAATTTAAATTTAATATCTCTGCTCTCTCCTGTTGCAATCTCATAACCTGCTTTAAGGAGATTATTAGTATTTGCTGAGTTTTCATCAAATACAAGTTCAAACGCACTACCTGTCAATGCTGTTGATGCATTGCTAGAGGTGACTGATGTTATTGTTGTTACAGCAGTTGCGATATCAAGCTTTGATGCATTGGTTACAGTAAATGTCTGTGAAAGAGTATCAAGCTGATCTAATGAGAACTTTCCAAGATCAATCTTGTTCTTTGCTGTTGCCTCGACACCATTTACAGAGTGCTTAAATGTCTTAGTTGAAGCCTTTATAGCAAGCGTAACTTGACGATCTACCGTTGTACCTGAAGGTGTTGCCTTTCCGGTTACTGTAATTGTTAGATTTCCTGCAGGGGATACCTGCTTAGGTATTCCTGTAAGGGCTCCACTATTCTTATTAAGTGAGAGTCCATACTTATCCATAAACGCTGCTATTCCTTCTGAAGTATTAACTACAGGCTTAGCACTTCCATCCTGAACATTTTTAACACTCCATGTTACTCCTGTAACAGTACTGCTCTTTGTAACGCCAAACTGATATGCATAAGCCTCTCCAACATATGCGTCAGTGATCGTGGCAGTTGAACTAGGCTTTGTAATATCAAAGTCAGTTGCATTTTCCTTAAATATCAGTCCAATGCTTGTTGCTGCAAAGCTTGTAGTGGATGACTTAGGAGAAATTGTCAATGTATCTGTACTATTCACTGTGCTTCCACTCGCTGAAGCCTTAGGAGTAATAGTAATATTCTTTGTTTCTCCAGATCCGATTGTTACATCACCTACAGCGGGTGTCAGTGTAAAGTCCGAAGTGCCTCCTGACCATGATGTTGTTACTACTACCGCATCTTCGCTCTTATTTGTTATTGCAAGAGTCTTAGCCTCATTAGCTGCTGTGTATCCCTTAGGAGCATGCCACTCAAAGGTATTTGCCTGACCATACTTAAGGGCTTCACCAGCTAATGACAACGTTACATCAGCATTAACCACTTTATATTTATAAGCAGTAATTGGAGATACGTTTTCATCATCATCCTTAGCCTGAAGCACGAAATAATAAGTATTTACAGTAGCATTATTTTGGGCCTTTCCGGAAATTCTAAAAGTAGCCTCATCAGCACTCTCGGTAGCAGTTCCAACTAATCCAAGAGTATCAAATTGAGTTACTCTATCTGTGTTTGTAACAAATGAAATTTTTCCGCTTCCGCCTTTTGCAGTGATAACCATATCACGGAAGGACTCGCCAATATGAATCTCTCCAAGATCAGCCATCTTTATATAATAAGTACCTGATGATACTGTTCCTGATGCTTCTGTATACACATAGGGGTCACCCTCCGTGCCATTACCTGTTCTTGTATAATATCCGCCAACATTTAAGTTGGTGCTTTCAGTTAGTGTCACTGCATAATAATCTGCAAACTCAACCTCTTCTCCACCATGTGCAACTGCGCCGGTGATTGCAAGGTTATTTCCTACAGCAAAGGTAACTGTAGCAATCTTAAATGAAGTTTGATATGCTTTGGACTTAACGTAAAGAGTAGCTGTGTATGTTCCATCAGCATATGCTGGATTTCCTAAACCTGAAGCTATAACCTTTCCAGCCTCAGTTCCATCCCATCCAGCAGAACCATCCATACCAGCCTTATCACCCTTATTGCTAAGGCCCTTCTTAGGCATAATTGTGATGGTCTCAGGAGCATTAACATACAAAGTATTATTCTTCTCTATTACTGCATCGAAAGCGTCAGCATCAGCTCCAATCCAGACAAACTCCATATCATTAAGCTCATATTCTTTAAGGATACTTGTTGTAAGCGTTATGTTCTTAGCCTTAACAACAGGAGTCTTGTAAGAAGTAATATCTTCAGCTGGATCTGCTACTTCGTATCCCATCTTGATAGGTGTAGCGATGCCAGCGTTAAAATTGACAGATGTAGGAGAAGGTGAAATAGTACCATTTCCTATTGAAAGCCTAATCTCTCTTCTACAGATATTGAGCGGATTTTCTGAATCAACAATCTCAATAACAAGCGGAGTAGTTGCAAGCGCTTTCTTAGGCCCGTTGTTATGAAGAGTAAATGTCTTCCCTTCGTTTGATGTTACAAATGAAAGACCATACTCAGAACTAAGTGTGCTTAGATCTGTTATCTGAGTAAGATTGCTGTTGTTCCATCTTCCACCAGAGCCATACACAGTATTATTGTAAGTAGCTCCCATAGCAATATTCTCGTTAAGCTTATATACTTTCCAGCTTACCTTAGAATAATCATTAGAATCTGCAACAGCTGTAAATGTAACATCAGCACCTGTCGCATCACCGTAAGTGTAAGATGGGGTCTCTACAGTACTAAATGTTGACCACGCAGCGTTGTTATACTTAATGGCCATATTCTTGTCAATGCCATCAGGTGCAGGCGTATCACTAGCAAAACGTGCAAATAATGTTATCGAAGTAGAGTCTAAAGGTATCAACTCAGTTGGGAATGTAGTTGAAGACACCTTAGTTCCTGCACCAGATGCAGTTGTATACCATCCATCAAAAACCATGTTTGCTTTTGTTGGGGCTGTAGCAGGAAATGCAAATGTTGGATTAGTAATATCGAATGTCCCGTCTGAAGTTGTAGTTGTACCCTCGCCACCATTAGCAGCAACATTAAAAGTTATGGTATAAGTCTTAGGTGTTGCAGTTGCGGTTATTGCAAGATCATCCAGCACTGTTGCATCAGATTCTTGTGGATTAAATTTCAATGTACTATCAATTATAGAATATCCATAATGCGAACCTGTGGTTATACTATATGATGTCATGGTATAATAATTTTGTGCAAACACAGTATCTAAATTTGTAGTTACTGCATTTGTTCCATCATTTTCAAATTCCCATTGATATGGACTGACTGATGGAGATGGAGTAATCCCACTATAAGTTACAGTAAGGGTAGTACTTTCCGCTGTTAATAACTCAGCACTATCCTCAACATCAATTTCGTCAAGGACTTCCTCCTCAAATTCGGAAGCATCAAAATCAGACCCTAAGCCCTCTTCTTCCTCGAGGTCCAGGATCTCCAATTCTTCTTCAGGTAAATCTCCTCCTCCGCCATCATAGGCAAGTGCAGGAATACCCGAAGTCAGTGCCACGGTAGCTGAGAGAGTAAAACTCATCAGCCTTCCAAATAGCTTACTTCTCATATACAGTTTCTCCTTTCACACCATTCTTGCTCACACAATTATGAGCAATCACACTTTTTCACTTTGCCCCACATCGTCGGCCTTACAAGTCCGGCCTGTTCCCAGCAATACTACCATCGGTCGTAATACGTAAGGTTATCGAGATATGCGTCCCATTTCATAGCTCAATAGTGTTATGTAGGATCAAAGAATCAAGTTCCTGGCGTTTCATAGAATATACGTTATTTAGTATATCTTTATAACGCCATTGTATATATATGATAGCATAATAGCGTATACAAATTTATTAACATCCTATAAACAAAGCGTAATCTATCTCTAAACCACGCTACTTTACAGAATGCCGTCCCATTTTCATATACGATATTTTGACTATCACATTTAAATTATTCGCTACTCCCCCTCTCCATTTCGGTGTCATCTCCCCCCTCCCACTTTTTTAATAATCCCTTTATCCTTTCTTCACAATTTACTCCCCTAAAGTGCCTGTCACTTCATCCCCCTAAAGTGCCTGTCACTTTCCTCCACCGCAGTGCCTGTCACTTCACCCCACTAAAAAAGCCCCCGGCGCATCACGCACCGAGGGCTCCTCTAAACTCTTTTTTACATATACTTCTTAGCCTCATCTTCACTGAGGCTGTACTGTTCGCATAGATCAATAACTATGGTCTGATCATCAATTCCATGTTTTCTTAATGTAGCAACAGTTTTCCTGATTCCATCTGCCACAAACAACTCTTTTACCTCAGCTTCATTGTATTCTGTATCCAGCATACCTTCCACCTCTTTTCTATGTGCCATAAGAAAATCCC
>NZ_ATVS01000063.1 GCF_000420845.1 Butyrivibrio sp. AE3009
GTTTTGAAGGTACAAACATTCCTCCTTAGCTCAGTCGGTAGAGCATTCGGCTGTTAACCGAAGTGTCGTTGGTTCGAGTCCGACAGGGGGAGCTATAGTATAGACATATGACTTTATGAGTACTATACTAGAGATAGACTGTTACTAGAAGTTGAAACGGTCTGATGCGGCTCCGTGGTCAAGCGGTCAAGACATCGCCCTTTCACGGCGGTAACACGAGTTCGATTCTCGTCGGAGTCACTTTCAGGAGATTTAGCTCAGTTGGTTAGAGCAACCGGCTCATAACCGGTCGGTCCCGGGTTCAAGTCCCTGAATCTCCACTCGATTTTTGTTTTTACAAAAATCAAACCCAGTATAAATTTGGGGTCTTAGCTCAGCTGGGAGAGCATCTGCCTTACAAGCAGAGGGTCACAGGTTCGAGCCCTGTAGGCCCCACTTGTGCGATATGCATGATGCATATCGCATATTTTTTACCACAAATTAATATGGTAAATGCCGGCGTGGCGGAACTGGCAGACGCCCGGGACTTAAAATCCCGTGGGTAGCGATACCCGTACCGGTTCGATCCCGGTCGCCGGCAGTAATGTGTATGGCTGTAAACTTAGATTTTATCTGAGTTTGCAGCTTTTTTATGAGAGAAAATTTCTCCGAAATTCCTATATCATAAAAAACGCTCCGTTAAGGATGCGCACCTCGTGGAGATGATGTTTATTGCTTCGCAATACCGCTCGGGCGCGAAAGAGTCGCGGGCGACTCTTTGTTCTATTAAATCAAAAGTGGGACAGATTGATGCTGGCGTCATAACAATAATAATGAAATGTGTTATAGATTGTAATAAGTGGCTCATAAAATGTGTGAAATATGATTGAAGTGCCTATTTTTTTGTGATAGCATTATTTTGGAGGTTGACAAAATGTATTACAGAAGAAAGATAGATGACTATCTAAATAATTGGAAAGCAGATCCTGAGCATAAACCTCTGATAGTAAAAGGCGCAAGACAGATTGGAAAAACCGAATCAATCATGCATTTTGCTGAGGGAAATTATGAAAATGTTGTATATATAAACTTTGCTTTAGAGAAAAAATTTATGCAAATCCTTGCAGATGGATATGATGTGGAAAGCGTAATAAAGAATTTATCATTAGCTGATCCATCTTTAAAGTTTGTGCCTGGCAAAACCATTATTATTTTTGATGAGATACAGGAAAACCCTGATGTTGCAACAACGCTCAAGTCATTTAGGATAGACGGTAAATATGATGTTATCTGTAGTGGCTCCATGTTGGGAATAAATTATAAAAAGATTCATAGTAACAGTGTTGGCTCAAAAACGGACTATGAGATGTATTCTATGGATTTTGAAGAGTTTCTTTGGGCAAAAGGTTATAGCCAGGAACAGATTGATTCCATATTATCGCATATGCTTGAGATTAAGCCATTTAATGACAATGAGCTTACTGTCTTTAAGAGTTTATTCCTGGATTACAGTGTGCTTGGAGGAATGCCGGAGGTCGTAAAGTTATATATTGAGTCTGGAACATTCTCAGGAACACTTGATGTACAGGAGCAGATCAGGCTTGATTATGAAGAGGACGTAAGAAAGTACGCGGAAGGTCTTGATCAGACAAAGATAATAAGTGTTTATAGAAGTATTCCTGCTCAGTTGGCCAAAGAAAACAAGAAGTTCCAATTTAATAAGCTTGGGAAAAATGCGAGATCAAGAGAATATACAGGATGTATAGAATGGCTTATTGATGCAGGCGTTATAACAGAGTGTAATTGCTTGCAGTATCCTGAACTGCCATTAAAGGGAAATATTGAGGAGAGTAAATATAAGCTATACTATCCGGATACCGGATTATTGGTATCCGCGCTGGATGAGGAAGCTCAGGAAGATCTTAGAGTTAATAAAAACCTTGGAGTGTATAAAGGTGCTTTATATGAAAATTTTGTGGCAGAGGCCTTTATTAAGCAGGGATTGGGACTTTTTTATTACAAAAAGGAAAATTCTACGTTGGAAGAAGATTTTTTTGTAAGAACTCAGAATGATCTTATACCTGTTGAGGTTAAGTCCAATAGTGACCAGTCAAAGTCTTTGTCTACACTCATTAAGAATGAGAATTACAGTGATATTACATATGGAATAAAGCTAGGAGATTTTAATGTGGGACATGCAAATGATATATATACGTTCCCATATTTCTGTGCATTCAAGATGAAGGAATATCTGAAGAAAATAGTTAAATAATTATCAGACTTATACACTGTATAAAAAGAGGCTTAATGCTTTTGATGTGAAAGAAAGCTAAGTTGGAGCAGGAACTATTAACAGCTGATGAAACAAAGCGTCAGCAATTGCAGATGCAGCTTGACCAGGTAAACATGGAGCTGACTTTAAAGGATAATGATGCATATAGATGGCAGCATTCGACAGTCATCTAGTCTAAAAAGCCATTTAGCAGTATGAATTTCTGTTAAATGGCTCTTTTTCTGTTATAGTAAAAATATGTTTTTGTTGGAGGGTGTTCGATGAAGCTTATTGTTATAGATGTACAAAAAGGAATCACCGATGAAAGACTATATGATTTTGACGGATTCATAAGGAATGTGACAAATATTATTGATGCTGCAAGGAAGAATAATGTTGAGGTTATTTATGTTCAGCATGATGATGGCCCTGGAACTGGCTTCTCTTTTGGTGACAAGGATTTTGAGATAGCTGATCAGGTGGCTCCAAAGGAAAATGAGAAGATTTTCATAAAGACGATAAACAGCTGCTTTGGTAATAATGATCTTGCAAATTATCTCAGAGAATCCAAAGAAAAAGATTTGATGATAGTCGGATTGCAGACGAACTTTTGCGTTGATGCCTCTGTGAAATCGGCTTTTGAAAGAGGATACAAGGTAATAATTCCGAAAGGTACCAATTCTACTTTCGACAATGATTACATGGATAGAGAAACTACCTACAAGTATTACAACGATATGATGTGGCCGGAAAGATTTGCAAGCTGCATTTCTGTTGATGATGCAATTAAGATGATAGAGGATTTGCGATGAAGCTGGATAACATAGAATGGCTCTTTTTTGATGTTGGTTCAACTTTGGTAAGTGAGGAAAAGCCATTTTTACATAGACTACACGAAATTGCTGATGCTGTTAATGAACCTTTTGATGAGATACAGAATAAGGTTCTTCAGCTTTATAAGGAAAAGAAAAAGGGAGAACGAGTACTGATTCAGGAATATGGAATAGAAAGACCTCGCTGGAGAAGTGAAGATGAGGAATTGTTTCCGGAGTCATATAAGTGCCTTGAGCGATTGAGTAAGAAATATAAAATTGGAGTCATTGCTAATCAGCTTCCGGGAACAGCAGCCAGATTAGAAAAACATGGTGTTTTAAAGTTTATAGATATTGTCATTGCTTCTGCAGAAGAAGGATTAGAGAAGCCTGATAGGAGAATATTTGAGCTTGCCTTATCAAGGGCTAATTGTAAACCTGAGAATGCAGTCATGATTGGAGATAGGGTTGATAATGACATAATACCTGCTAAGAAAATAGGTATGAAGACTGTTCGTGTGAAGCAAGGGATGTGGAAATACTGGGATGCTCTTGGCGAAGAGGAACAGGCAGATTTTGAGGTTGATGATCTGAACGAGGTAATAGAGCTGTTTGGATCGTCATGAAATCTTAATGGATTTTGCAATGAAGGATTATTGTTTGGTAAATAAGCTTGTTGACAACTATAGCTTCACTTGCGATTTATTGAATGGTTTTAGGTGGTATCAGAAAGTATAAGGTGGACCTTCAGAAATAATGCTATTCTGAGGGTCTATTTCATGTGGTAAAAAATATTCTTTTTTTGATGTTTTCCGCACATTTTACATGGCTCATCCGTTAATCATTATGAAGGGAGGTTGAAAAAGGTATCCATGGACTTAGAAAATGCTTACGACAAAATATACCGGTATGTCTATTTCAGGATAAAGAACCGGACAGTAGCTGAAGATATCACCCAGGAAACTTTCCTTCGATTTATCAGTCAGAAAGGCAATATACATGATTATGAGGTGAAGTATCTCTACACCATTGCCAGGAACCTGTGCATAGATGAGTTCAGGCGGGTGAAGCCGGATTCTCTTTCAGAAGATTATGAACATATAGCAATGGACAGCTGATAACTTTCAATACGAAAAGGTGGCAGAGATTGAAAATGGTATCATATCTGATAATGCACGCCTACAGGAGTATTCAGCAGATGAGCTTTACAGGGAGCGGGAAGCAGCCATTTTGGACCTTATGAAAGAGGAAAGGCTGGCTGATGAAGAGATAGTGTGGTGGCAAAATGAGAATGCAAAAATAGATACACCATTTACATATCGTTATTGTCAGGGGACCATAAATTTTGCTCAGGGAATGTCACTGACACTTATGTGTATAATGCTTATTTCGGCGTTATGCCTGTCTACAGTTTTTACGATAGAGCACCGTCAGCGTACAGATCAGATAGTGATCAGTTGCAGAAATGGGCGGAAGGAGACATATCTTTTAAAAATAGCAGCTGGCTTATCTGTTGTAATTGGGTGTTCAATTTTATCGGCGGCTCTTTTGGCTGGTCTGATTGCTGTTCTATACGGGATTAATGGCCTTAATGCTATTGTTCAGATGGAGATTCCTTTATCAGCCTATTCATTAACGATGGGGCAATTTATTATCGTGCAAATGATCGTTATGATCAGCGCAGCTATTCTTTTTGCCGCATTTGCAATGGCAATATCAGAGGTCATAAAGAACAGCCTTGCAGTAATGGGCTTCATGGTGGGATTGTTTATTTTCGGTCAGTTGGAACTAATTCCACCAAGATACCGAGTATTGGCACAGATAAAAGATATGCTCCCATCAAATCAGATAAGTATATGGACACTGATGAAGTACAGGTTGGTAGGCCTTGGAGGGCATTATGTTACAACATATGTGGCTGCTCCTATCATATATGTTTTTATAGCGATTATTTTGATAGTTATTGGAAAAGTTGCTTACGACAGATTTCAGGTTACAGGGAGATAGAAACAGACTAATACCGGAAGGAATGAGAGATGCTGTTTTGGACAATTGTTATGTCTTCAAACTTGCATACAATAATCGTTTTTATTCAGTAAATATGAGTATCCTTTATCATACGAAAGTGGGTCAGAAATTGGACCAAAAAAGAAGGTGAGTCCGCAAGGCTCCTTTCCATGCGGGTTCTGAGATGTCACAAAAGTTCGATCCCGGTCGCCGGCAGTAAGCATTAGAGAATCGCATTAGTTTGCGGTTCTCTTTTTTGTTGTCATCTTGTACTATAGAATAGTGTGCATATATGTTGGATGGGGGAAGGGGAGACTTAATTATGGTTATACATCCAATTGAACCAATATATGATAAGAGTTCAAAAATACTTATTCTGGGAAGTTTTCCCTCTGTTAAATCAAGAGAAGAAGGATTTTTCTATGGGCATAAGCAGAATAGATTTTGGAAGGTGGTTTCCGGAGTATTCGAAGAGGAAGAGCCAGGGACGATTGAGGAGAAGAAAGCTCTTTTGATAAGGAACAAGATTGCATTATGGGATGTGATACAGTCTTGCGATATTGTCGGTTCGTCTGACTCCAGCATCACTAATGTAGTGCCGAACGACTTAAGCCTTATCTTAAACATAGCGGATATCAAGGCAATATATGTCAATGGTAAAACGGCACTTAAGTATTATGAAAAGTATACAGAGCCTGTGATCAAAAGACCTGCAATATGCCTTCCTTCGACTAGCCCTGCCAATGCCGCATGGAATATGGAAAAGCTTCTGAGCGCATGGAAGTGCATAAATGAATAAAAAAAGTATTGACCTTGCCCTAAGGGAATACTTTATCCTTGTAGATGAAAACAAATATGCAAAGGGGAGGCTATGAACAGAAAAGACATATTCAGTCTTTTGCGGAATTAACCGCAGACGAGAGAACTGAGATAGGAAATACAATAGCAATTGCAGAAAGAGCTCTAAAGGAACTGAAAATTGCTGAAACTGTTACTTTGGTGCAGGAAGAACGCTCCAAGCACTTTCATATATGGATTTTTCCTAATCAGGAGTGGATGCTGGAAAAATTCGGATATGGTTTGCAGTATCTGCGTGATATCAATGCTTTTGCCAAAGATAATGCTTCTGATGCGGATATTGAAAATGTGATAAGGACTGCCGAAGAAATCAAAAAATACATAGAAGGCGAAGATAAATATGACTAAAATCATTCCAATAAAAGAGCTAAAAATAAAAGAAGCTGCAGCAAGAGAGCTTCCTAAGGATATTGAAGAAGGAGTACAAGTCTACTGGAATGAACTTACAGCAAAGTATCCGGGGATGTTTAATGGGGCGTTATATTCTGTAATCAATATGGAAAATGATGACGGCACAGTCACGATAACCTGTGAGCCCTCTGATTATGCTCATTACAAATACAGTGAGATCATGGATCTTGGAGAGTATGCATGTAGAAGTATGTATGCCGGTTGCATATTAGTTTCATCTGACAAAAAGCTGTTTGTTTCGTTAAATGGCGTAGGTTCAGAGTTTGTAGGAAAGATTCAGGGAATAGGTGGAGTTATGGACCCTTCTGACAGGATTATTGGTGGTGCCATACGCGAGGATGGTAGCACAGATAATAACAAATTATCACCTTTAGTGACAGCATTTCGAGAGCTTGAAGAAGAGGTTGGAAAGGAAATCAGGGATAGCGTTACTGATATAGGCAAATCATATCTTGTTACTAATGACAATAAGTACGGCTTTCCTTTTGTTTTTTATTCAAACCTTGATTCAGAAACAATTCAACATGCCTTTGATTCTTTTAAGAAGGAGACAGGCAGTGATGAGGTTGATAGACTGATTTCTTTTGGAAAAGATGATATGGCTGAACTTGAGAAATATGAATCCGGACAAGATATTGGTGTAGTGGATCTTTTGAAAATCATTATGGGTGAATTGTAAAAGATGAAACGGAATATTACTTGTCTTTATCTCTGTATAATGGATAAATAAAGATAAATAATAATTATGTTATGCATATTTGGGGCTTTTTTATAAAGGTACTATATTCTGCAAAAGTGGTACAAATTTGGGACAAAAGAAAAGCAAGGCCGGCGAAGTCCCTTTCTCTGCGGCTTTGCGAGACTACTAAAAGTTCGATCCCGGTCGCCGGCAGTAAATGTAGAGAGAAGCGAAGAGCTTCTCTTTTTTTATATTAATTTGACAGTTTGGTCTATAGGGTATAAACTAAAATAGTCGATAGGGTATAGACCAAATGATAAAGGAGAGCTGTTATGGAAATTGGGGAAGTTCAAATGCAGTTTGCTGAGCTTATATGGGAAAATGAGCCTGTTGGTTCAGGTGAACTTGTGAGATTATGTGCTGAAAAACTGGGATGGAAGAAATCAACAACCTATACGGTTCTTAAAAAGCTTTGTGACAAAGGGCTTTTTAAGAATGATGATGGAGTAGTAACTTCATTGATTTCGAAGGAAGAGTTTTATACGAGGAAGAGCGAGCAGTTTGTTGAAGAGACCTTTGGCGGATCATTGCCGGCGTTTCTTGCTGCATTTACTTCGAGACAGAAGCTGTCATCAAAAGAGATATCGGAAATAAAGAAAATAATTGACAATGCGAAAGACTGATAAAGTAGACTTGCGGAGGAAATATGTATGGGGACATTGTTTATTAAAATCATCGAGATCAGCATAGCAGCTTCTTTTCTAATGATGGCTGTAATTCTGATAAGATTTCTGCTTAAGAAGGCACCAAAATGGTTTATGGGAGTTCTGTGGGCTATTGTGGCGCTAAGACTTCTTTTCCCTTTTCAGATAGAAGCATCAATCGGCTTTATGCCAAGGTTTGGGGATGGAATAGAATCTTACTTTGTCGGAGCAAATGACTCTGACAGCATGATATATGTCATCACGGATGATGACGAGGCTTTTACAGCTGAGGCTACGCCCCATGAATACACACCAAATGAGGAGAATCCTGCAGCTACTGATGGTGATGTGACTGATTATCTTCCAACAGAGCAGATCATAGTCACAGAACCTATTCCTGATTCTAATACGGATTCATCACTTTGGCGAAGAGATCTCTTTGTAAGACTTCAGATGCTCTGGCTTTTTGGAATGCTGGTTATCCTGGCCTATGTTGTGTTCAGTTATATTTCGATTCGTAAGAGGACGAGAGAATCCCTTAGACTTGAAAATGAGAGTAATGTATATGTCTGCGATGAGATAGATACTCCATTTATCCTGGGAGTTTTTAAACCTGTGATATATCTGCCTTCAGGACTTGATGATGAAACTGTTAGGAACGTTCTTGCCCATGAAAAGACACATATTAAGAGGCTTGATCATCTCAGAAAACAGTTCGGCTTCCTTTTGTTGGCGGTATATTGGTTCAATCCGCTTTTATGGGTGTCATATGCTCTTTTCTGCAAAGACATAGAGCTTGCCTGTGACGAGAAGGTAATCAGCCATATGTCCCTTGATGAAAAGAAATCCTATGCCAACTCACTTCTTCTGTGCAGTACGCACAAACGCTTTGTTCTTGCATATCCTCTGGCTTTTGGAGAGATTGGCGTTGGAACGAGAATAAAGCAGATTTTTAATTATAGAAAACCTACGCTGTGGCTTGTCACTGCGCTTGTTGCCATATGTTTGGTACTTTCATCAAGCTTTTTTACCAGCTTGTCCAAGGGTAAAGATATATCAGATGAAACCAGCGATGCGGAAGCAAATATCGTAATGACCAGGGAAAGGTTTATCCAACAATGGTGCGAGAACTTCAAGGACAGAAATGCAGACGGGATACTTGGGGCAGTAACTGATGATGTTCGGGATAACCTGGTTAGGGAAGGACTGCTAGAAATTGATGGCGACAGCGCAGAATTTGGCTGGTCCAGTCCATGGCCGGGTATGAATCCTGATTCCAAGCACAGCTGCGCTTTTACATATAACGGTGCGGATGAAACAGAGGCTGAGATTTATTACTGCGCTACGGACTCTGAGCCACATGTATATTTGTGGAAGGAAACTATCAGAGTAGAAAAAGATGATAATGGTGATTACAAGGTAGTTTCTGAGAAATTCAAAAGCTATGAGGATGTTGAATCTTCAGAAGAGTACGGGATGGCATTGGATGCCAGCAGCATGCTATCTGATGCACTGGACTATTCGCAGAATGGACTTGGCTCGGCATTAAACAGAAATGCTAAGAATAATGCGACAGGTAACTATAAGAAACTTTTTGATCCTGTTACGGCTGTAAGATATCTTCTTAACCTGTCCGAAGATGAAGCGAAGGTGACTCTGTTACCGGCAGAAGCTGTAGGGTACGGCGCCTTTGTTGCTATAGATTTTTATGATATTGACTATGACATCAGCGTTGGAGTTCTGCAGCCCTGGGGACCAAGTGGGATTTATGTTCCGGTGAAATATCTTCAGCGCGAGGAAATTATTATTTCCGGTAGCGTACATGACGGAGAAAATGGCTACGAATATCAGGAAGGAGATGGTAGCTTCGGGGATCTTCCAAATGCTGAGGGAAGTGAAGGAGAATGGATAGATCTCAATTATAGTACCTCTGCGAGAAAACCCCTTCCGTCAGGTT
>NZ_ATVS01000064.1 GCF_000420845.1 Butyrivibrio sp. AE3009
CAACAATCGTAGATTACTTTTACCACGAAGAAGTAAGAGGAACTGCCAATAGTGGAAAGAGAAATGTAATACATAATCCTTGATGGAAGAATAAATTGGAAGATAATAACTTCAACTCTACTCTCCGTAGGTACCATCATTAGAAAAACTGATTTACAATCTGTGCATGGAGGTGAGAACGAAAATGAACCAATATGTTACAGGTGCAGTTATTAAGGAATTGCGAGAAAAGAACAAGATGACACAGCTTCAGCTAGCAGAAAGGCTGGGAGTAACTGACAAAAGTATCTCAAAATGGGAAAACCTGAGAGGATTGCCGGATATTACTCTGCTGGAGCCTATAGCGAAGGCATTTAAGATTTCAGTTACAGAGCTGATATCGGGTAATACCATTCACAATGCGAATGTATCCGCAAATATGCTGCGGTCGAAGTTCTATGTTTGTCCAATCTGCGGTAATGTGATACACAGTATGGGGGAGGCGGCTATCCATTGTCACGGTATCCAGCTCATGCCTTTAGAGGCGGAACCAACAGATGAGCGTCACATGGTCTTTATCGAGCGTGTTGAAGATGAATATTATGTGCGTATCGATCACAGCATGACAAAGGAGCATTATATTTCGTTTGTGGCGGCGGCTTCATCCGATGAAATGCAGATGGTGAAGTTCTATCCGGAAGGGGGCGCTGAAGCACGGTTTAAGATCAGGGGAGTCAGAAGGATATTCTTCTACTGCAACCGTGACGGCCTGTTTTTGATCGATCCGGTAAAGGGGATTGATGACAAGGAAAGCGGTTATGATGATTCTCAAGAGAGAAGAGAACTGGAAAAGGCTGCAGATATGCTGTTTGGATAGTGTGACGGAGGCCGGATTATGAAGAAATGGTTTGACGAAGAGTATGAATTTACCGTAGAGGTTGTGGGATTCCTTCGAGGGGATCATACTGAGCGATATTGCAGAAACGGAGAAGAAATCGGCGATAAGTATACCTGCACATATGGCTGTCCTGTGAATCAAGATGGATACGGTATATGTTCTAAGACAATGATGATGCTTTATCCGTTGATGGAAGCAATACGGAGCGGCGGTGATGGGAGAATACATCATCTATTATCGTGGAAAAGTAGTCGGTGGCATTTATGATGACCGTTTTCTTGTGAAGCCTGTAAAGTCTGCTGTGAAAATGATGCCGGAAGTCGGTCTGGAACTTCCATACGAGGGAGCGAAGGAGATGCTCCTTGTCGATAATGCTGAGAACAAAGAGTTTCTTCGCAATCTGTTAGAGGCGATGTATGAAGAGCTACCTGCTCCAAAGAAAAAGAAGTGAGCTATAGTAAGGAAAATAAGAAGATAAATTGCCACGGAGGAGACAGAGTTTTAAAAGCTCTGTCTCCTTTTTGAAATAATACATTGACGAATATCTATGTATATGCTTTATCAACACATAGATAAACATCTATATAAGGAGAAGATTATGGCCAAATTAGACGAAGTGCTGATATGTAAGGCTCTTGGAGATCCCAACAGAATGGAAATAGTTAAGATGCTTTCTGATCAGGAGAAATGCGGATGTAAGCTTCTTGAAAAGTTTGATATTACACAGCCGACTCTCTCTCATCACATGAAGATACTTGTGGATTCGGGCTTGGTTAAAGACAGGAAAGAAGGTAAGTGGCACTACTATTCAATAAACACGGACATCATGAAGGAATTCTGTGGTTTTATAAAAACTCTCTGTAATGAAACCACCGGCAAGTGCTGTAAGGGAGAACCGTAATGTGGAACTTTATTCAGACTCAGGTCTTTACCATATCCCCATTACATGTTGCATCACAAGGCTTACAACTGTTATTCCGCCCCAGCAACAGCCACCAAGCAGTATCGGCTTTCCACCGGATTTAATGAGCTTGACCACGTTGCTGTTCAGGCCTATAGCAGCCATGGCCATTATGATAAAGAACTTGCTAAGTTCTTTAAGAGGTTTAAAAATATCCGAAGGTACTCCCATTCCCAAGCAAAGTGTTGTGATAATTGAAGCAAGAATAAAGAACACTATGAACATCGGGAATGCTCTCCTGAAGCTAAAACCGTTGGTGGTGCTTCCATCCTTTTTTGCTTCCTTTGCTCTCAGATAAGCAAGAACCAGTGTAATCGGAATGATTGCTAATGTCCTTGTAAGCTTCACTGTAACTGCCTTGTCCAAAGTCTGACTACCCAGGTTCCACATGCTGTCCCAGGTTGATGCAGCTGCAGTGACGGAAGAAGTATCATTAACTGCAGTTCCCGCAAAAATACCGAAAGCCTCTCCTGTTGTGATATCAAAACCTATAAGCTTTCCCAGCGAAGGAAAAAGAAGTGCTGCCAGCACGTTAAAGAAAAATATCACAGAAATTGCCTGTGCCACTTCATCATCATCCGCATCAATGACAGGAGCCGTAGCTGCTATTGCTGAGCCGCCGCATATTGATGAGCCAACTCCGATAAGAGTAGCTGTGTTTCCTTTGATATTCATAACCTTATGAAGAATCCATGATAGGATAAGCGATGTTGAAATCGTGCAGATAATTATAGGAAGTGACTGTTTTCCGGTCTGAAGAACGACCGAAAGATTCATACCAAATCCAAGGAGGACAACAGCCGCCTGCAGAATTATCTTTGATGTAAACTTTATTCCATCAGCCGCCTTCCCCTTGTCATTCCAGAACAGGGCTATTATCATGCCCAGAATGATTGCAATCACCGCTCCGCCAACGACAGGGAAGCGCTTTCCCAGGAGCCATGAAGGAACTGCAATAGTGAAGCATACGATTATTCCCAAATAATTCTTTTTCAAAAAATCCATCTCAAGACCTCTCTCACTTTCTAATCTGTTATTTCGCAGGTCTTATTCTATTCTGTCTTTTGAAAAAGATAAAATTATATATTATTATGTAACCATAAATATTTTTTATCGTTATGGAGAACTGATTATGCTGGATTTCAGAATAGATACTTTCCTCTGCGTTTGCAGACACCTCAATTTCACCAAGGCGGCTAAGGAGCTGAATATTACTCAGCCCGCTGTTTCTCAACACATACATCATCTTGAAAATGAATACGGGACAAAGCTGTTTACTCAGGATGGAAAAAAACTTTTTCTAACTGACAACGGAAAACTCCTGTATAAAAAAATGAATCAGATAAAAAATGATGATGAAAGTCTCAAAGAAATACTTTCACAGAATAACCATGGCTTAAAAGACATCTCTTTTGGTGTCACCATGACCATAGGAGAATACATAATTGCTGATCCGATCAGTGATTACATAAAAAATCACCCGGATACTAATCTTAAGATTACATTTGGCAACACATCGGAGCTTCTTAAAAAACTCTCCGAGGGGGTTATAGATTTTGCACTTGTAGAAGGATATTTTCCTGAAAATGATTATGAAACGCTGCTTTTTAGCAAAGAAGAGTTCGTTTCTGTCTGTTCGGCAAAGCACTCTTTCACTCAGAAACCGCGCGTGATAAAAGATCTCTTTCCCGAGCGAATTCTTATAAGAGAACCCGGTTCAGGAACGCGCAATATATTAGAAAGAGCTCTTGCCTTGAACAATTACTCTACAAGTGATTTTAGGAATTTTATCCAGGTGGAGAACATGCATGCCATAATAAGCCTTATTGAAAAAGACTGTGGCATCACCTTTTTATATAAAGCAGCGGTTGCATCCGGACTGCAGTCCGGATATCTGAAAACAATCCCCCTTGACGACTTTAGGGTAAAACATGATTTTACCTTCATCTGGCCAAAAGATACTGTTTTCAGTGAAGAGATCCGTGCAATATGTGAGGAAATCCTACCGGTGGCATAAACATTTTAGTAAAATGAATAACGATAAGCATACCTATTCTTAAAAAAGCATTTAATGAGGAAGAGATGACCGTACTTGCATCATGGGACATATCAGATCTATGGGCGAACTGGCAGGGCGCATGTATCAATAGTGGAAGCATCTGGTTTAGGGATGTGGATACTGAAAAGAAAGAGTTTAAGATCGTTTCATTGTTTGATCTTAGAGAGGCTGGAGGAGAAATAACGGATTAATTAGAGCTGTGGGTACATTGTGAACCTTTGGTTTAAGTCCCGTGTGCTCCGCTAAGAAAGATATATTCGAAGATAATCATACAAAAGACAAACAAAGATTTAATGAGTAGAAAGTAAAATCAGAGTATTATTTTTGATCGCAGTTATTAAAGTCGCCACCAGCAGCGTACAGTAGTCCTGAGCTTTCTACCGTACACAACAGGTAAACAGCAACTTAACTTGAAAATGTCGAAAGCAAGGCACTTTCGAATCATTAATCGTTCTCAAAGAGATAATCATTCTGCAGATGCAGATTCGAAACCCCCAGATTTTATCTGGGGGTTTTCTTATATTAATCAAGTAGTTCAGATATGCTACGGCCGTTCTAAATCTTCATCGTTGCCTTGTTCTTAATTATTACGGTATTCACGAGGTGAACAGTGGAACAGTTCCTTAAATGATTTAGAGAAATAACTGTTGTTATCAAATCCACATAACTCATAAATTGTTTGAACTGAGTAAGTGCTGCTTTTAAGCATATATGCCGCATTTTGCAATCTGAAATTCTTAAGATATTTAATTGGTGAAATATTGATAATTGACTTAAAGCACCTAAGAACTTCACTTTTACTAACATTTGCAGCATTAGCCAGGTCATCTAACGTTATATTTTTAGAATAGTTTGAATGGATGTAGTTTAGGATTATCTGTACGCGCTCCTCTAACAGTGGATTTACTGTGTGGGTAAGCATACTTTCTGTTAGATTCATATGATTTAGTACAGCAAAAAAATCAGATAATTCATTTCTAACTGATATCTCGTAATCCTCTGGTTCATGATTTATTATTTCCCATACAGTTTTGATAATATTGTCCAATTTGCTAAAGAATATGGAATCTGACTTCAGCATAAAATCTCTAATACTTGCGCTATGGATGATAGGATGTAAATACTTTTTATAATAAATACTTTCTGTATTGCTGCTTATAACAGAGCTGTCAAATATGACAGATTTAAAAATTGCTGCATTGACGGGGGTATGATTACGCATGGAATGCAAAACATTGGTATTTATGAAAAATAAGTCTCCTTCTGAAAGTATATATTTTCTGTTACCGCATTCTAAAAGAATAACGCCCTTTTCGACATGGCCTATCTCAATTTCAGCGTGCCAGTGCCAGTTGACAAAATCTTCGGTGATATCATCTCTATATATGGCAACTGGAAACTCTACAGTTCCATGGGTTCCAGTTTCATCTATATTGAATGGAGTTGCTTGTTTTGATAATGATATACATGATGAGAGTGCCATAATTATTCCTCTTGAAGATATAGTTATACTATTTGACCATTTTATTCCTTTTATTATATTAATAATACGATATAATTACAATAATTTCTTTCGATTAACAAAAAAGCACTAACAAAAAGAGGAGGCTGTAGATTATGTTTGATAATTTTAAATGGATCAATAAAGGTGAGATAAAAATTGAAGAGAATAAGGTTACAATAAAAGCACCGGCTTTGACAGATTTCTTCTGTGGTGGAAGTACAACAAGTGAAGAAGGAATTCTTCCTGAATCACTTTGTAATGCTCCATATTTCTACACAGATGTTAAGGGCGACTTCGTTCTTAATGTAAAGGTATCTCATGATTTTAAGGAAACTTATGATTCTGCATCTGTAATGGTTATGCAGGATATGGACAACTGGGCTAAATGCTGTTTTGAACTTACTGACTTTGGAACACACGCTGCTGTAAGTGTTGTAACTAAAGATGGTGAATCCGATGATGCTAATGGATGCGATATTGAAGGACAGAATTTTGCATATCTTAGAGTTTGTCGCGTGGGCAGAGCATTTTCTTTTCATTACTCCCTGGATGGAGTGCATTTCCACATGACAAGATATTTCTTAATGAAAGATGCTGAGTCTGTGAAAGTAGGTTTACTTGCTCAGGCACCTACAGGCCAAGGTGGAGACAGAATATACGAGAATCTTTCTATTGAAAGCAAAACGGTAAAAAATATCAGGGCCGGGGAATAAAAATGGAAGTAGAAAAGAATTATAAAAAAACACAGCTTGCATGCTATCTGGGATTTGTAACACAGGCCATCTGCGCTAATTTTGTACCGCTATTGTTTATAACATTTCATAATACATACAATATATCATTTGGAAAGCTGGCTGCTATTTCAACAGCATTCTTTGTTACACAGCTTGTAGTTGATTTTTTATGTGCAGGTATAGTAGATAAAATGGGTTACAGAGTATGCGTAATAGCTGCAGAGATTACATCAGGATTAGGACTTGCAGGACTTGCTGTATTACCTGACTTATTGTCAGTACCATTTTGGGGAATCCTTGTGTGTGTATTTATATATGCTGTTGGAAGTGGATTGACAGAAGTGCTGGTAAGTCCAATTGTAGAAGCATGTCCATTCGAAAATAAGGATACAATGATGAGTCTTCTTCATTCCTTTTATTGCTGGGGATGGGTTGGAGTTGTCTTGGGCTCCACAGCCTTCTTTACGGTTTTTGGTATAGAAAAATGGAGAATAATGGCACTTATATGGTCGGTCATTCCGCTTTATAACATTTTCAATTTTGCAACCTGTCCAATCGAACCACTGGTAGAAGATGGTAAGAGCATGACAATGCCCCAACTGTTGAAAACAAAAGCATTTTGGATTTTTATTATACTCATGATCTGCGCAGGTTCTTCAGAAATAGCGATGGGACAGTGGGCATCCGCCTATGCTGAATCAGCACTACATGTTTCCAAAACGGTTGGAGATTTGGCTGGACCCTGCGGATTTGCAGTGTGCATGGGAATCAGTAGACTTCTTTATGGAAAGTTCGGTGAAAAAGTTGATCTGACAATTTTCATGATGGCATCCGGAGTATTGTGCCTTATGTGTTATCTGGTTGCCGGACTGGCAAATATACCATGGGTTGGATTGATTGGATGTGCATTATGCGGATTTTCTGTAGGTATAATGTGGCCAGGTTCAATTAGTATATCATCACAGATACTTCCAACTGGAGGTACAGCAATGTTTGCACTTCTAGCGCTCGCAGGAGATTTAGGGGGAGCAATGGGCCCTGCTATTATTGGAAGTATATCTGAAAAAGCGGCTAATAATTTGCAGGCAGGAGTATTGGCAGGTATAGGTTTTCCTATCATTTTAGTAATTTCAGTGTTCTATATTCGAAATAAGTATCGATAGATATTCAAATTGGTGGAAGTAATATAGCAGGCAATATCGTCATATTATAACCATAGGTACTAACTATTCTGGTAGTATGATTATTCAATATTTCATAATGATGATTACTCTTTTAACGAGCTGCAGGTAGTAAAGGTCGCCAATGAATTCAATGATCCTGAACTTCTCAATAAAGTTTGGGTATATGATGATGGCATAGTTAAGGGAATGATACATCTGGAGGGAAAAGAAATTTCGGAATTATATGTAGATTACTTTTTTTGGAACCAAGGCATAGGAGCCCAATTGATAGAGTTCGCAAAAGAAAAATATGATAGCAGATTCCTATGGACGCTGGAGAAGAACAAAGAAGCTATTCATTTTTACAAGGCACATGGATTTAATCTCAACGAAAAAAGACAATTAGAAGAAGGCACACCTTAATATATCGTGATGCTAGAGCGAGACTGAAACTAGGATTATTTTTTAAAGAAATAACAAAGTTGCCACCAACCGCATACAGTAGCCCTGAGCTTCCGTCAAAGAGCAGAAAATCGTTATTGCTTATGACGAGCACGTGTCAACTGGTTATTTATGCGTTTTTTTTAGTTGTTCACGATATTCTGTAGGTGTTAGTCCATAATTTTTTTTGAATAGATAATAAAAATAAGATATGTTCTGAAAACCGCAAGCTTTGCTTATAATTGCAAATGAATTGTTTGAACAATCCATTTCATGTATCGCATGACGAAGACGGAGTTTGTTGATGTATTCTTTTACGGTCAGTGAAGTATTCTTTTTGATAATGCGATGGATATAGCTTTCTGATACGCCGCAGCATTCAGCAATTTGGCTGACATTTTGCAGAGTGGTATAGTTTGCGTCAATATAGTTTATGATTCTTTGGGCGCTGGATGTTTTGACATCACTAACAAATAAGCTGCTATCAGCGCAGTATTTCTTTTGAAATTTAGAGAGATCTATCAGTATTTGTGCAAGAAGCAAGTAGGATGACTCAGAAGTATGGCTCATAGCCTTATTCCAAGTAAGAAGTTTTTTTCTGTAATCTGCAGGAATGAAGATTATTGGTGTTTTAAAGCATGTTAAGTATGTGGAAACAATGTTTGGCTGAAAATATCTATCCAAATACTGCTTTGAAAAATGAATGCAGAGACCTGAGTAATCAGTATTTCCTTCACTGCGATGAGAAATATTGCTTTCAAATAGACATGCAAATCCTTCTTTTACAAGATGTGTGGTATTGCCAATAGTAACAGTTCTTTCTCCGGAAAGCAGTATATATATTTCATAATGGGTATGGTGATGCGAATAAGGCATAGACCATCCTTTTTTTGTTTCTTCATAGGACATTTCAAAGTTTTCATATACAAATGTTCGTTTATCTGCCATGGTATCTTTCTCCTTGTATTCATTGTATTCATTGTAGCAATGAGTTCAGAATAGCTCAATCAAAAAAATAATAGGTTCAGAATAGTGTATTTCATCATGAAAAGTAAAAGACTTATGATATAGCCAGAATATTTAAGATGGAGGCTATTTCGATGCGAAAAGAATTAATTAACGCAGCAGATAAATATCAAATGAATTGGATAGAGGGAGCTACCGAATGGGGAACAGTAAAGATACCATCACAGATTTCAGTTGATGTATGCTGTCAGGATGAAGAGGATATTATTACAGAGAAATATCTTTTTACTAATATCAGTGATAAGCCGCTTTTTACATCTCTTACGGATATTGGTATTTACACACCTTTTAATGATGATTATTGTGGTTCTGATATTTGTACAAAAATGCGTTGCCACACACATATATATTGTGGAGGAGAGATGTCTTATGTAATGGCTCTTCGCATGGGAGGTGAACCCCCTCACTTGGGGTTGGTACTGACAAAAGGCAGTCTTGCCGGATATAGTGTGGAGAGAGACCTTTCTCGTATCAGTAATGACAGGGGCGATTTTATTATGCATCCAACACCTCAGGTACTGAATCCGGGGGAGTCCTTTGAAATCGAATGGAAACTTTTCTGGCATCAGGGGAAAGAGGATTTTTATCAAAAGATTAATCAGATAAATCCCGGATATGTGGATGTACAGGCAGATCAATATGTTGTATTTGAAGGGGAAGATATAAAGATTTATGTGGATGGTGAAGAAAAACTTTATCAGAAATCTGAAAAACAAGGAGTACATACATTTTGCTTTGAAAAAAATGGGGTAAATGCTAAGTGTGCAGTTAATGTATTACCTGCGTTTCAGGAGCTTATAAAAAATCGAGTAACATATATTGCGGAAAAACAACAGCTTCATAAAGAAAATTGTCCTTTGGATGGTGCATATTTAATCTATGATA
>NZ_ATVS01000065.1 GCF_000420845.1 Butyrivibrio sp. AE3009
GGTCAAGTCCTTTTTTGTGTGTAAATTACCTTTAGGTGCTAATCGGCGCTATGCCGCCAATAGTTTCAGCTGTTCCACGGCTATTTCTTTAAGCTGAGGAATGTAGTCATCTACTGTTTGTAGCTGCTTCTTGGGGTAACCA
Organism: Butyrivibrio sp. AE3009; assembly: GCF_000420845.1. Lineage (GTDB taxonomy): Bacteria > Bacillota > Clostridia > Lachnospirales > Lachnospiraceae > Butyrivibrio. The sequence goes on from NZ_ATVS01000065.1 coordinate 143, forward strand.
GATGTAGTTGCTGAAGCAAATGCTTCGTGAACATCCATAAGCACGCTCCCCATGATTCTTATTACAGAAGCATCATTAGGGAATACTCCAATCACTGTTGAGCGGCGCTTTAGTTCTCTGTTAAGACGCTCTATGTGATTTGATGTTCGATGATAGATCCTAAGGCGTTCTGGCAATACCATTACTGTCATTGCACTTTCGAATCCCGCGTCTAGACATTCCATAGCTGCTGGCGCAACATCACTGTAATCACCTATTATGCGGTCTCGGATCTTTCTTGCCTCTGAGATAGTTGAAGCGTGATACATTTCAAGCAACTCGGAATGGAGCCCTTTTTGATACTTATTGGGCGTTTTATCAAGTATATTTCTTGAGAAATGAGTTTGACATCTTTGCCATGGAACTTCAGGGAAGACCTTCTTTATTGCATAAAGGATACCAGGATGAGCATCGGAAGTAATGACTCTCACTCCGTGCAGGCCACGTTTTCTAAGTGACTCGATGAACATGAACCATGTATTGTTTGTTTCGTTATCAAACAGGTCAAATCCAATGACTTCACGCTTGCCTTCAGTATTTGTGGCATAAGCTACCATGAAGGCCTTTGATACGATTCTGTGGTCATTACGTACCTTGAAATAAGTAGCATCTATAAGGACAAATGGATATGCATTGGTCAGCGGTCTGTTACGAAATTCATTAACAATGACGTCCAGATCCTTGCATACCTCCGACACCATAGACTTTGAGTAGGAAGTGCCACATAATGTTTCGACAACCTTTGCTACTTTTCTGGTAGATACACCGGCAACCACCATTTCGGCCATACTTGCTACAAGAGCAGCCTCACTTCTCTGGTAATTATCAAATATAAGTGACTTGAATGGAACATCTCTATGCCTGGGAACTACTAACTCAATCTTACCAAGACGAGTAATCAACTGGCGCTCTCTGGTGCCATTACGGCTGTCAGTTCGGTCTTCAGAACGCTCGTATTTTTCTGCTTTGAGTTGTTCTGTAGATTCAGCTTGAAGGATGCTGTTCAAGCTGTCCTGTAGAAGCTTTTTAAATGCATCATCACGATTTGATGAAAGTAACTGTAGTATTTCTTCTTGGTTTAAAGTAATATTTAGTTGAGCCATTGAGCTATACCTCCGGTTAATTTGATTGTGGTGATTTAATTATACCTAAAGGTGAGCCTTTGGCTCTTTTAATATTAATTTATAAATTTACACCATTATATGGACATTACTGTAAACAAATCTTATAGGACTACGTCAGATATCAAAGCATGACAAATAAGACGTAATGCAAAAATTGGACTACGTCTTATTTTTCTAAATTGAATTATTATACGTAATAATGAGGTACAAAAATGTTAGAAATACATGTTGCTCCTGTAAATGGAGACTTTTCTACTATAACTGAGGCGATTCAGGCTGTTCCCTATGGAGAGGAGGCTGTAATCCGTATTGGGGAAGGGACTTATAGGGAGAAAATTTTCTCTGAGAAAAAGAATATTAGTTTTATTGGAGAAGGGCCGGGGAAGACTGTTTTGGAGTATGGCGATGGAGCCTTTGATGAGATGGCGGATGGTTCCAAAAGAGGGACTTTCAGATCTTATACCGCATTTTTGGGCGGAGAGCGATGTGTTGTTAAGGATATGACCATTAGAAATACTGCAGGAGATGGTCGGACAGCAGGACAGGCGCTGGCAGTATATGCGGATGCGAGGGAGTGTATTTTTGAGAACGTAGATCTGGAAGGCTGTCAGGACACACTGTTCATGGCACCGCTTCCTATGACCGAGAGGCAGAAGAACGGCTTCATGGGACCGAGAGTTATGACAGAGCGTGTTCTTACCAAGCAGTACTACAAGAACTGCCGTATCACCGGAGATGTGGATTTTATCTTCGGCGGAGCAGATGCTGTTTTTGACGACTGCGATATTACCTGCAATAACAGGAATGAAGAGATTAACGGTTACATCACTGCTCCCTGTGGCCTTTCCGGCAACATCGGAATGATATTCAGAAACTGCCGCATCCACGGCGCTGCCGGCTGCAGCGATAATTCCGTATTCCTGGGCCGCCCCTGGAGAGATGAAGCCAAGGCAGTATTCTTAAGCTGCACAATGGATAAGGCTATAGCACCTGAGCGTTTCTCCGGCTGGGGTGCCATCAGCAAAGACCAGCCTGATACATTCTTTGGAGAATATGGCAGTGTCACCGCAAACGGTGATATCATAGACTTATCACATAAGAACCCCTGGGTCAAAGAAATTGACGAATCCACAGCCCGGGAACTAGGCTCAAAAGCAGACTTTATCATAACAAAGTGCCTGTCACTTTAATTAACTAAAGTGCCTGTCACTTCAACATAATAAAGGATTTCGTAATGATGAGAAAAGTTAGAAGAAAACTGGCCGGAGGCAGTGTTTTTGCGCTGATAATGGCGCTGATCCTTATGGCTATAGGCTGCGGAAGGAATGCGCAGAGCGGAAGGATACAGACTACCGCGGATGGGGCATCGGAACTTGTTTCCTTTGAGAGCGCGGTGAACCTAATCGATGATGAGGGGGAGCCCCAACTATCCCAAGGCGACATAGCCTCGGAGGATATATCGGAACCGTCGGCCGCCGAGCCATCGACTACTGAGGCTGCGACTACCGAGACAGCGACTACCGAGGCTGCAACCATCGAAACGATAACTTCGGAAACGACCACTAACACTGCACTTCCCGAAGACGGAACCTACAGCAGCAAAGACGAAGTTGCCCTATACCTTCACACCTACGGCAAGCTCCCTTCCAACTTCATAACCAAGAAGGAAGCCAAGAAGCTAGGCTGGACCGGCGGAAGCATAGAGGACTATGCACCCGGCAAAGCCATCGGCGGTGACTACTTCGGCAACTACGAGGGTCTCCTTCCCGAGGACAAGGAATACCACGAATGTGACATCGACACCCTCGGAAAAAGCAGTCGCGGCGCCAAACGAATCATCTATTCCGATGACGGCTACATCTACTACACCGATGACCACTACGAGAGCTTTGAACTTCTATATGAACCGTAGACAATTGCTGTTTGATAATCAGATAACGCCTATGATACAGGAGGATCATCATGCAGGAAAAAGTATTTTATATCGATATGAGCGAAGTAACCACCAAGGACGAGCTTCAGGATCTCCTTGCAAAAGAGCTTCCTCTTCCCGACTACTACGGCAGAAACCTTGATGCCTTACACGACATCCTGACAGAATCAGCTGAAGGTTGGAATATAATCTTCTATAACACCACAATCGCAGCCCGACTCCTCGGCAAATACTATAACGCCTTAACGAGATTGGCTGAAGAATCCTGTGAAGAAACCGACCAATTAAAAATACGCTTCTACCCATAACAAGGTAGAAGCGTTTTTTAATCAGCGATGCTTTACTGTCTTCTCAACATTTCAGTATAGGCGAGGATCAGCGGTGCAACACCTTTGGCTTCATTCTCAACTACAGGCTCTGAGAAATAATACTCCAGTGAGCCATCTCTGTGCTGAGGTCCGCCAAGACCTGCCACCAGGCAGATTCCGCCAAGCTTAGGTGAACCGTCTTCGTTGCGGGACAGGTACTTCTCTGTGATTCCGTCGAAGGCCTTCATAGCAACCTCTTCAAATCTCTTGGGAAGATATCCAAGACGCACACCCTTCAAAAGTCCATAGGCGATAAGCGCTGTTCCTGAGGTCTCAAGGTAGTTTCTCTCATCATCTGTCTTGTCCACAACCTGATAGAACATTCCGCTCTCATCCTGGAAAGGAATAAGTGCATCAGCCAGGTTCTTCAGCATTGTCTGCAGATAGCGAAGCTCGTAGTACATTGACTCGTCCATGGCCTCAGCTGTATCAACGAGAGCCACTGTGAACCAGCCAAGAGCTCTTAACCAGAAGTTGGGGCTGCAGCCCGTCTCCTTGTCAGCCCAGTACATCTTACGGCTCTCATCGTAGCCGTGGTAGTAGAGTCCTGTCTTGGCATCCTTCATAAGAGCCTCAACATTCTTGAACTGTCTGAAGGAATCAAGGCAGCCCTGCATCTTGTTGAATCTCTTTTCATATTCCATATAGAAAGGCTGCGCCATATACATTCCATCCAGCCATACCTGGTAGGGATAGATGTTCTTGTGCCAGAAGTTACCGGCCTTGGTGCGGGGCATGGTCTCAAGCTGCGCCCTTACGGTATCCATGGCCTTGCGGTATTTCTCCTTGCCTGTGTATTCATATAATTTAAAAAGGTTCTTGGATGGATTGATGTTATCAAGATTGTACTCAGCAGTGCTGTAAGTCTTGATGGAACCGTCCTCCTGAACGAACCAGCCTACAAAACTGTCGGCAAAATCAAGATACTTTTTGTCTCCTGTCATATCATACAGTGACAGTATGCTGGTGATCATGCATCCGTCTATGTAATTCCACTTGTTGGGCTTACCTCCAAGTACATGTTCAATGTTCCACATAGGATGCTCTGCGTCAGAGTTTGCCAGCAGATAATCAACGTACTCGCTGAGCATTTTGTAGGTTTCTTCTCTTGTCATAATTACCCCGTTTCTATAAAACTATTTTTCCCCGTAGCTATTGTGCCTTATACGTGTAAGCGCTTACATTATATCATAACACCGCAGTATTACAAACCTTTTTTTATTAAGATGACAAAGTCCTTATAATGATGTAGAATTGCGGGAGAAAAACAGATAAGTCTAAAAAGAGGAAATATTTATGGCTAAAAAAACACAGAACATTTATGACGATGTAACAAGGAGAATGCTGGATTTCATCGATGAGAGCCCCAGCTGCTTCCATGTCATCGATAATCTTAAGAAAAAACTTGCAAAGGAAGGCTTCAAGGAACTTAAGGAGAGCGAGAACTGGAAGCTTACTCCCGGCAAGTTCTTTGTGACAAGAAACGACTCTTCGATCATTTCCTTCAAGATTCCTAAGAAGGACTTTAGGGGCTTTAACATGATCGCCAGCCACAGCGACTCCCCCTCCTTCAAGATCAAGGAGAACCCGGAGATTGCCGCAGACGGCGCCTATGTTAAATTAAACGTAGAAAAATACGGCGGCATGCTCTGCGCTCAGTGGTTTGACAGACCTCTCTCCGTTGCAGGCAGAGTGATCGTAGCTGACAAAAAAGCCGGCATCAAGACCAAGCTCGTCTACGTGGACAGAGATCTTCTCATGATCCCTGCGCTTGCGATCCACATGAACAGAGAAGCCAACGATGGCTACAAGTACAACGCCCAGGTGGATATGCTTCCGATCATAGGAGATGCCTCCTCCAAGGACAAGCTCTTTGAAATAGTAGCTAAGGCAGCCGGTGTCAAAACAGAAGACATCCTTGGTCATGACCTGTTCCTGTGCAACAGAGTTAAACCCACAGTCTGGGGCGCAAACGAGGAGTTCATCGGAAGCGCAAGACTTGACGATCAGGAGTGTGTATACACCACCTTCGAGGGCTTCCTTGCCGCTGAGCCTACCGATTATTGCAGCGTTCACTGCGTATTCGACAACGAAGAAGTCGGCAGCACCACCAAGCAGGGCGCAGCATCAACCTTCCTTAAGGACACCCTCACCAGGATTAACTACAGCCTTGGCCGCACCTTGGAGGAGTACCACATGGCAGTTGCAGACAGCTTCATGATCTCCGCCGACAACGCCCACGCTGTTCATCCCAATCACGCAGAGAAGGCTGATCCCGTGAACCGTCCCGTTATTAATAAGGGAATTGTTATCAAGTTCCACGCCAACCAGAAATATACAACAGACGCCGTATCCGCAGCCAGATTCAAGGCTCTTTGCAACAAGGCGGGAGTCCCTTACCAGACCTTCACCAACAGATCAGATATGGCCGGCGGCTCAACTCTGGGCAACATTTCCACCCAGCAGGTTGCCGTCAGCACAGTGGATATAGGCCTTGCACAGCTTGCCATGCACTCACCCTACGAGAGCGCGGGAAGCAAGGACCCTGAGTATCTTGCAAGGGTTTCACAAACTTTCTTTGAGAGTTGAAAAACCTGAAGGGTTTCATATATAATGACATCAGTTTTATAGAAAGAGGAACAAATGTAAATGGGTATTTTTGATTTATTCGGGGGTAAAAACAAGGCTGCAGAGGCAGAGGCTGCCGCTGAGAAAGCCGCACTTGAGAAAAAAGAGAAAGAACGTGAGGAGCTTATCAAGGCACACGAGGACCTTACCTGGCCCACAGCCCCAAGGCTCAATCCCGTCAATGTTAAGGACGTTGAAGGTGCTTCCTTTGAAGACACCGTAAGTGATGAGAAGAAGGACGAGATCGGTCCCATGATCTATGAAGAGGACCTGTCACCTGAGTCACTTAAGACTCTGTCCAACCAGGAACTGTTATTCCTTCTGACCGCTCAGGAGGTTTATCACAAGGCATCACCTCTTCCTGAGTTTGAGAAGAACCACAGAAAGGTATATAACGAGCTCCTTAATAGAGTCCGTGATTCCAAGATTCTGTACGTTCTCTACGATGGCGCTACAGGCTATCCTTTCATCGACCACGGCTTTGGTAATGTCTATTTTGAAAAAGAGCTTGCAGAGAGAGGAGCACAGCTTTTCTCCAAGCAGTTCAGAAAGCTCCTTGTAAGAGAGATCAAGGTCGAGAATGAGAACGATCCCACAGGACAGAAGAGAGGCTTCTTTGACTATCTGTATTACATCGGTATAGAGAACCTCTTTGTGGATAACGGAGCATACAGAGCAAGATTCAAGAGAAATGAGATCGTTGCTGCACCCGGCGACTGGAACGCAGAGGCAAGTAAGGACAACGCACCGGTTAATCCCGGACTTAGCTTTGCAATGCTGGATTTCCTCGGAGAGCTCAGATGGCCCGTTAATTATGAGAAGAGAGCTGAGGTTCTTAAGGCCAAGGAGATGAGAATGCTCTCACTTGTCAGGAGTTCTCAGTTCATCGTACCTATGCAGCATGAGGGCCCCGTTGAGGTCCTTGAAGATGGCAAGATGAAGTTCAACAAGGACACCAAGATAAGATTTCTTGTTATGAAGACACCTGATGACAAGCAGTATCTGCCTATCTTCACAGATATGATCGAATTCTCCAAGAAGCCTCAGGACGAAGTATGGAACGCAGCAGTATTCACCTATCAGGATATACTCAAGTTCGTTGCTGACAAGGACGGAATCCGCATCAATCCTCATGGCCAGCAGATCATCATTCCCAAGGACAAGATGATGCTTCTTGAGATGGCAGGCCACCAGGCAGATGTCATGAACAAGAAAAAGGGCGCAGGAAGACCTGTTTCCGCAGCCAACCAGTCCGAGGAAGCAATGGTCAAAAAAGCTCTCGACCAGGCAATGACAAGGCTCAACGAGAAGAGAAACGAAGAAGAATTCGAGGAGCCAAAAGAATAATATAATACAATATATAACTTGTTTGTTAACGGATATTAGTCTACAATATAAGATGTAGACCAATATCCGTTTTCCTTTTTCTTGGAGTAAACAAGTATGTTTGACAGAATAATCGGTAGATATCTGCTGGAGCAGAATCTGATCAATAAATTACAACTTTCCCAGGTTTATCAATTGCAGGAGGCCAACAGGGCCAAATTGGGTGTTATCGCCGTTTCCGAGAAGCTCATGACCATAGCACAGGCAGAGCAGGTCAATGCTCTTCAGGCAACTGTGGACAAACGTTTTGGTGACATTGCCATCGAGAAGGGGTATCTCACCGAAACTCAGGTTGGACGCCTTTTGGAGCTGCAGGGCAACGGCTATCTTGCTTTTGTGCAGGCCCTTGTGGATACAAATTATCTGCCTCTTGAACAGATTTATGAGGCGGAGATGAATTTTCAGAAGGCTAATGGCTTTACGGAGTCTGATATGGCTGCCCTCAAGACCGGTGACGTGGCCAAGATAGTTCCGATTTTTGTAAATACCGAGAATCCTCTGTACCGCCAGATGTTCGTCATGGGCATCAAGAACATGTACAGATTGGTTGATTCCCATGTTTATGTCGGAAAGGCCTATAAAGTAAGAAGCTTCAAGGAAGAGGTTATGGGCTTCCAGAAGCTCCACGGAGATCAGAAAGCCACAGTTGCCATTACCGGTAAATATGAAGATGTCCAGAGGATGGCAGTTGCCTACACCAAGGAGGAGTTCATCGAGACCAGAGAGGATGCCCTGGACGCTGTCTGTGAGCTGATCAACTGTATCAACGGTCTCTATGCCACGGAGCAGAGCTGGAACGATAGCAAAATAGAGCTGGAGCCCCCTGAGTTCAAGGTATCCTTCAGCGAGGCCAGCTGCGACGAGATCTGGGTAATGCCGGTATACATCTGTCAGGGAGAGGTCAAGTATATGATCGCAATCTCCGAGAACATGCGAATTAGTTAATGAGCGGGGTGAATATATGAAGAACGTACTTATTGTAGACGATTCAAGAACTTCCAGAAGAATACTTAAGGATATATTGGAAAGAGCAGGTTATGCCATCGCAGGCGAAGCCGTTAACGGTCAGGAGGGCTTTGATGAATTTGTTAAGCTTAAACCCGACATAGTTACCCTTGATATCACAATGCCTGTTATGGACGGTATAGATTGCCTCAAGCTCATCAAAAGAAACAGCCCCGATGCCAAGGTTGTCATGATAACCGCAGCGGGTCAGAAGGAAAAAATGATGGAGGCCGTTAAACTTGGAGCCGCGGAGTTCGTATCCAAGCCCTTCGTTGAGGAGACCGTCATAGAGGCCTTGAAACACTGCTGATTCCATCCGTGTACCGACAAAAAAATGCCTTCAAAAGCCAACTTCCCAAATGACAGGAGGTTGGCTTTTATATATAATGATATGGGTGTCAAAAGTCAAAAATGCGTACATGCTTGCATGTTAAGCATTTTGACTTTATGACCCGAACAAATATGAGGAATAAGCAATTTACGCAGTAAATTAGCGGTTTCCGAATATTTGCAGAATTGCGAAAATGACTTTAGTCATGGAGCAATTCGTATATCATATAATGATGACATAGGCTTGCGAGAGTTATTTGCAACGGAGTAAGCCCTATGCCATCGATTGTTTATTGGGGAAGGGAGCGCAATGAACAGAAAAGTACTGATTACAGGAGCATCAAGAGGAATAGGAAGCGCTGTG
>NZ_ATVS01000066.1 GCF_000420845.1 Butyrivibrio sp. AE3009
AGTAATGTCCATATAATGGTGTAAATTTATAAATTAATATTAAAAGAGCCAAAGGCTCACCTTTAGGTATAATTAAATCACCACAATCAAATTAACCGGAGGTATAGCTCAATGGCTCAACTAAATATTACTTTAAACCAAGAAGAAATACTACAGTTACTTTCATCAAATCGTGATGATGCATTTAAAAAGCTTCTACAGGACAGCTTGAACAGCATCCTTCAAGCTGAATCTACAGAACAACTCAAAGCAGAAAAATACGAGCGTTCTGAAGACCGAACTGACAGCCGTAATGGCACCAGAGAGCGCCAGTTGATTACTCGTCTTGGTAAGATTGAGTTAGTAGTTCCCAGGCATAGAGATGTTCCATTCAAGTCACTTATATTTGATAATTACCAGAGAAGTGAGGCTGCTCTTGTAGCAAGTATGGCCGAAATGGTGGTTGCCGGTGTATCTACCAGAAAAGTAGCAAAGGTTGTCGAAACATTATGTGGCACTTCCTACTCAAAGTCTATGGTGTCGGAGGTATGCAAGGATCTGGACGTCATTGTTAATGAATTTCGTAACAGACCGCTGACCAATGCATATCCATTTGTCCTTATAGATGCTACTTATTTCAAGGTACGTAATGACCACAGAATCGTATCAAAGGCCTTCATGGTAGCTTATGCCACAAATACTGAAGGCAAGCGTGAAGTCATTGGATTTGACCTGTTTGATAACGAAACAAACAATACATGGTTCATGTTCATCGAGTCACTTAGAAAACGTGGCCTGCACGGAGTGAGAGTCATTACTTCCGATGCTCATCCTGGTATCCTTTATGCAATAAAGAAGGTCTTCCCTGAAGTTCCATGGCAAAGATGTCAAACTCATTTCTCAAGAAATATACTTGATAAAACGCCCAATAAGTATCAAAAAGGGCTCCATTCCGAGTTGCTTGAAATGTATCACGCTTCAACTATCTCAGAGGCAAGAAAGATCCGAGACCGCATAATAGGTGATTACAGTGATGTTGCGCCAGCAGCTATGGAATGTCTAGACGCGGGATTCGAAAGTGCAATGACAGTAATGGTATTGCCAGAACGCCTTAGGATCTATCATCGAACATCAAATCACATAGAGCGTCTTAACAGAGAACTAAAGCGCCGCTCAACAGTGATTGGAGTATTCCCTAATGATGCTTCTGTAATAAGAATCATGGGGAGCGTGCTTATGGATGTTCACGAAGCATTTGCTTCAGCAACTACATCTGGTTACCCCAAGAAGCAGCTACAAACAGTAGATGACTACATTCCTCAGCTTAAAGAAATAGCCGTGGAACAGCTGAAACTATTGGCGGCATAGCGCCGATTAGCACCTAAAGGTAATTTACACACAAAAAAGGACTTGACCGTTATAAATGTCGGAATCTTTGCTCTCTCATCAAGCTTTTTCAGCTGTCTGACCAAAACAATCCCATGTTTTTTATCACAATTTAAAAAAAGCAAAGAGCCCTCCGTTTTACCGGAAGCCCCTTTACAAAAGACATAGTTTTATGCCTGTGATTTCTTTCTCTATTTGCTGCGGATAAACATAAAAATACTAAGTGCAGCCATAAGACCAAATACAACATCAAGAACAATGATAAGTATCTGCCACCAGGTCATAATTTCCACATCATAATTTTCAAAACATCAGCCGGCTTTGCTCCTTGGGATAACGTAGGGGGCTCCGGTTTCGGGATCGGTGATGATGGAGCTCTCCATGCCGTAGACTTCTTTCATGAGATCGGTTGTGATGATGTCTCTTGGAGTTCCTTCTGCAAGGAGCTGTCCTTTCTTCATAGCGAAGATGTGGTCAGCATATCTGATGGATAGGTTGATATCGTGGAGTATGGCCACTATTGTGGTCTTCTTTAATTTGTTAAGTTTTGCCAGGCAGTCCAGGATCTCTACCTGATATGCAATGTCGAGGTAGGTGGTTGGCTCATCGAGAAGAAGGATATCTGTGTCCTGCGCAAGGACCAGCGCAATCCATACTCTCTGCCTCTGGCCGCCGGATAGTGAATCCACACTCTTATCTGCTAGCTCCGCTATTCCCATTGCTTCCATAGCGCAGGCAATAGCCTCATAGTCAGCCTTTGACAGCTGCCCGAAAAGATTCTGATAAGGGAACCTTCCTCGCGCAACCAGGTCTGCCACTGTTATGCCCGCAGGGACAATCGGCGACTGGGGAAGAAGCCCAATCTCCTTTGCCAGGTGCTGGGTTGGAAGTTCGTAAATTGATTTTCCGTCAAGAAGAACGTTTCCGCACTTTGGTTTTAAGAGACGTGCAAAGCTCTTTAATAAAGTTGATTTTCCGCAGCCGTTTGGTCCGATCAAAACACTGAACTTTCCGGCAGGGATGGTAATATTCATATCCTTAAGTATCAGTTTTTCTTCATATCCCGTGCTGATGTTCTTGGCACAGAAATCATGACTAAGTGCAAATCCATCCATTAGATCTTTTCTCCCTTTCTGTTCAGGTTTAGCAGTAACAAAAGAAGATACGGCGCCCCTAAAAGTCCTGTTATTACGCCAACAGGGTACTTCGTCTCAAAAACGTTCTTGCTGACAAGTTCTGATGCAAAAACAAGTATCGTTCCCACAAGGCCTGCAACAGCCATGGCATTTTTGCCGTTCCTGGTGCATTTCTGGGCAATCGGCCCAGATAAGAATGCAACCGATGCGATCGGGCCTGTGGCAGCTGTCGCTGTTGCACTAAGCACAAGCGCGCAGACCATGCAGCATACTCTTACTGCTGTCATCGGAACTCCAAGTGTCGTTGCATATTCGTCACCAAGCTGCATCATACGAAGGTATCTGTTACATATAAGAAGCAGTCCGCTGCAAATAACAGTCACTGTCACAATTACAGGCACATCACTCATCTGCACAAGATTAAGACTTCCGCGAAGCCATCTGAGCGCAGTTCCTACATCATACTCTGAGCCCACCAGCAGCATCCATGATATCAATGCATTCAAAACCGCCTGCATTCCGATTCCTATGAGGATCATCCTGCTTGAGAATGCATGTCCTTTTCCTGATAAAAGAAATATCAGTGTAGTTATGATAAGTCCTGCTGCCACGGCAAAAAATGAAGCAGCCGCGCCGCTTATTCCAAGGATCAGAATGCAGAAAACAGCTGCCGCAGAGGATCCTGCCGTAACTCCTATAATATCCGGAGAAGCAAGAGGATTTCTTAACAGATTTTGAAAAGTAAATCCTGAAATGCCAAAAGCAAATCCCGCAAAACCGCCTACCAGCAGTCTTGGAAGCCTCAAGGTTTTTATGGTATATGCAGCTCCTTTTGTTTCATTACTAAACAGGTATCCAAACACCTCTTTTAACGAATAATCAGTATTGCCAAGAGTCATCATAAACACTGAAAGAATGCCGATGATGACAACAAGAGCCACGATGCAAAAGGCGTTCTGAACGTCATGCTTTTTATATATTTTTCTTAAATCATTATCTATTGAATTTGTCATATGCCCTTTGCCTTTGTCTTCCAAACGATCCAGATAAATACCGGAGCGCCGACTATTGCAGTAATAATTCCAACCTCAAGCTCCCCGGGTCTTCCCAGTATTCTTCCAAGTACATCGGAAAAGGTTAAAAGACCTGCTCCTCCGATCATGGACAATGGAATTATTATTCTCAGATCATTGTCAAAAAGCTGCCTGCAAACATGTGGAAGCATAAGTCCCACAAAGCCGATAGGTCCTGCAAGAGCAGTAACTGACGCGCATAAAAGCACTCCTGCAAACGCAGTAAACAGCCTTATCTGTCCAACCTTTACCCCAAGGGATACAGCCATCTCATCTCCAAGAGCCAATGCATTTAAAGGGGATGCGCAAAGAAGTGCACAACCTGCGCCGACAACAAAAAACGGAATAAGCAGTCTTACATCATCCCAGGTAGCTCCGCTTATGCTGCCCACCTGCCAGAATCTGAACTCCTTCATGACCTGTGAATCAGGAAGCATAATGGTGTTTACCAGCGCTCCAAGAGCTGTTGATACCGCAGCTCCCGCCAGGGCAAGTTTGATCGAATTTGCACCCCCATAGCCCACAGATGCGATTCCATATACAAAAAGAGCTGTAATTATAGCTCCCGTAAAAGAAAGTCCGATAAGCTTTATCCCGGAGGAAATATTAAGATATGCTATCCCGATCACCACAAGAAGCGAAGCCCCGGTGTTGACTCCCAGGATACTTGGGTCAGCAATAGGGTTCCTGGTGATAGCCTGCATCAGTGCTCCAGATACCCCAAGCGCAGCACCAGCCAGAAGCCCAAAAACTGTTCTGGGTATTCTGGCTGAGATAACTGCTGAAGTGAAGTCATCTGTAAGTGCCCCTGTAAAAAATCCCGTCACATCCGAAAAAGGAATGCTTTTGCTGCCATAGGATATTGAGAGAAAAACTCCCAATAGCACGAAGGCGATCTCCACCGCCAGCCCTGTTATTAACTTGTAATTACTGAATTTTTTCTGCTGCATCATTAAGCGCTTTCAAATAGTCATCAATTGCATAAGGAATGGAAAGAACTGTTGGTGTGCTGGCTGCTGCAAGAACATCATTTGAATCGAGAAGCACAAATGCTCCGTTCTTTACAGCCGGAATGTTTGCAAATCTTCCGTCGGCCTGCATTGCATCTACAAGTGACTCTGTTCCGTAAGTGATGATGATATCTACATCAGTCAAAAGATCTGCATTCTCAGCACTAACTGTGATTGAGAAATCCTGATCACTTGTGATAAGGCTCTTTACGCTGTCAGGTGTACAAATCCAAGATCTGAAAGGAAGGCAGCTCTTGGATCATTGCTTGTGTAAATGTAGAAGGTTCCAAGGTCATCCTCTGAAAGCCAGAAGAAAGCAACTCTCTTGCCTTCGAGCTCGGGATACTGAGAAAGTTTATCAGCAATGAGCTTCTCTGTATCTTCAACCAGTGCTCTGCCCTCTTTCTCCATACCAAGTGCAATGGCATCATTTACTGTCTCTTCCTGCCATGTTGTGGACCATGCAATCTCAGGATAAGCAACAACAGGTGCTATCTCTGATAATCTGTCATACTCTTCCTGACTAAGTCCTGAATAAGCTGCAAGAATCACATCAGGAGCACAATCTGAAATTGCCTCATAATCCCATCCGTCTGTATCATCAAATACATTCGGCTTTACGCCTGCATCCTCAAAAGCCTTGGCAGTCCATGCAAGAAGTCCATTCTCATCTCTTGGTCCAAAATTGGCCTCTGAAATTCCAACCGGAATAACTCCAAGAGCAAGAGGTACATCGGGGTTGCCCCACGCAATTGCCACAACATTCTCAGGCTTTGACTCAATAACAGTCTCGCCAAGGCCGTGTGTGATAGTGAGCGGGAAAACATCCTCAGATGCTGAAATCTCGTCTGTAGAAGCATCCTCTGTTGCCTTACCCTCAGCTGTCTCTGAGTTTACCTCTGTTTCTGAATTTACTTCTGTCTCTGTATTAACTGAATTTGAGGCAGTCTGTGTCTCATTTGAAGCTCCGCAAGCCACTACTGATAAGCCCATAACTGCTGCCATAATTGTAGATAATAATTTATTTTTCATGAATAAGCTCCTCTCTTGTTAGCACTTGCTAACGCCCATCCATATTCTCATAAATTACGATTGTTGTCAACATAATCTTGCACAATTTTTATATCTTTATTATATGCCAAAAGACTCCCGGCAGCTGCCGGGAGTCTTCCTCAAGAATTATTATCTTGTACAAATTATGCGTTTTCCTTTACAGAACGGGTGAAGGCGCCGATGATAAGAACAAGCGCTCCCACAATGAAACCTGCAAATGCAACTACTGTTACGCTAAATACCTGCCAGCCTACAGTATTAACTGAGTCGTAGCTGAAAAGTCCTGCGATGAGAAGGATTCTCTCTGAAAGGATCTTTCCAAATGCTGTAGTGAAAAGAGCTATCGCTCCCAAAACTGAAATAGTGCCAAGAATATCATGGTTTCCAAACTTATTTGGAAGTACTACCGCAAGAACTGCCAAAACAATTCCGCTACATCCAAGTGCTATAATTGTTCCAAGATTGCCAAGTGCATAGGTAACTGTCATATTGCTGCAGATAGCAGTTGCAACAATTCCGACAAACGCCTCATAGATGTGAGCCTCAAGCAATTTGGTGATTCTGTTGTGATACATATCTGGAATTATTATGAAGGAAATATAGTCTTTGAAGATGAATTGCCGGTCAGAGACGTCGGCAGTGCCGGAACCGGCTATGGAATCAAGAGCATCAAGCTGCTTGTAGACAAGTTCGAAGGAGCCCTCAACACAAATACGGAGAACGATATCTTCCACTTAAATATCATTCTTCCGTTAAAAAGCTGAAACCATGTCCAAAGAAAGCTATCTGCAGAATAAGGTGTCCTATTAGGTCACTCACTTGGTCACTCACTTTTTTGAAAAGTGAAAATAAAAAAGCCGCTAAACAAGCGGCTTTCAATGCAATCGGAGTGACGTGATTCGAACACGATTGAAATTTCTCAAAAGCCACATGGAAAGGAGGTTTGACAACACCGACTGACCGAAAGGTCAAACAACTGGTCAAACATCTTCCTCGTCATCAATGAATAACTATATTCTTCAATAATCATTGCATCACATATTTAGCTGATCTGGTGAGAAATCTTTATACCTATACAAAACAGTTCTCTCGCCAGTCTCAAAATTTATCTTTTCTTTCCAAAGGGTAGTAAGCTTTACATGTCCTTGCGTTCTATCAAATTCAGGGTTAGCCACAAATGACCTACAGTAGTATTCTTCATCAGATTCTTCGACTCTATCAAGATATACAAAGAACTGTCCATTCTCCAACTCCGAAGTCAGAAACAACTCAGCTTCTATCTTACCACTGCCTTTCATCGATTTTCTGAATCTAAATACTATATTGTCTTCGTCAAATATCCGTTCTAGAAGATAAAGATAATCCACTTTATTCTGAACGCATCCACTTTGGTAAAAATGAGATTTTTTCAGTTCATCTTCTAAAACATCTCCTGTTAAAGCCATATCAAAGGTTCTATTTCCACTTTCACTGTGAATTTTCAAATCACGTAACTGACCAATTCCTTCAAGATGATGAAACTCTTCCTTAGAAAAATGAACTCTGACTTCAAATCCTTTTCCCTTATAACCAAGACAAAAATAATACTCTATACCAAGCAGATTATTGTATGCATCTGCGTTTTTCTTAATCTTATTTACTACTTCCACATATACCTCCATAATTAAAGCCCCGACAGTAACGTCGAGGCTTTAATTATAAGTGTTTTCTTTTCAGCTTACGCCTAACTGGCTCGCGGTTGTCACACTAAACCCGCCCATAGACTCCATGTATCCCCCTGCCAGTAGGGATTTACACTTCATAGTCAACAGATGCTCTAGTCATCTGTTTGTATCATCATAATACATATTTCCTGAGATAAAGTCAATTATTTAACTGCTATATTTTTCTTAAATTTCTTTGTCTACAATCTACTGCTCAGTTTCAATATCTCATTTACATCTTTGGATATAATATCGTCAATATCTGAATTCCTTTGCAAAGGATATTGAGTCGTGTATACAGGTCTCATTATTTCTTCATATTGTGCTTTATACTTATATACTGAGTCCTTATCGTTTATATCAAGTGATTTTATACTATCACGAAGTTTATTAATAAGATCATTGTTTGTAGCAATATCTGTGCTTGCATACTCATTAGTTGATTTTCTTACTTCATTTGGCACATGAACCTCAATGCCAAAATATTTTCCGGATTCAGGATCATCATTGGTCTTGGTTTTCTTATTTGCCAGCATCCTTTCCTGAGTTCTGATCAGGTTATGATTATAGTCTTTCATAGCCCAGCTAATAGCTTTTGCCTGAGCTTCATTAAATCCTTCAGTAGCACATTTATCAACAACCTTATGCGCTACTTCCATCTTTGCATAATCTCTGTAACTGAGATATCCATTCTTTAACTGACTTCCGACACCTGTTATCAAATCTCTTGCTGCAGATAACTCCTCATCATTAAATGAAGCTCCGCCAATTTTATATACCCCCTCTGCATTTTTGCTTACCGGTATGTCTTTTTCATATAACGCGCTGACAGGATGATTATTCCAGGAATCTCTTACTTTTTCCAATTCTTCAGCACCTAAAGCAGAAATAGACAAAGTAGCTGCCGTATCTGAGAAAGCAGTATTTATGTTAGATTTATCACTTAGTTTATCGGCGACAGCGTTCTGTAAGCCACTGCTCTCATCCTTATTTACAGACTTTGTCTGCATCTCGTCACGCTGCAACTTTGCAGCATATATTTCCTGACTAATGTCTTTTACCTGTCTGTTCACTGAAGTTATATTGATTCCTGCCATAATCATCTACCTCCTTGTACATGATTTGTGAATATCACAAGGGTTTCTCTTTTTCCTTTCGGCATCAATCCTTTATCAGATAATACTAATGTCACCAATAGCATCATCTATGTCATGAATAGCATTCTTATATCTGACTGTCAACAGCGCTGCCCTTAACATCATTTGAAAGTAAGCTCAGCTTATTGAGGATATTCGTAATTTCAGAATTAACAGCATTCTGCGTATCCTCCATAGATGCACTCTCAGAAATAATAGTTCTCTGGGCATCCTCTGCTCCCATGCTGTCAGCTTCTGCACGTTCTCTTCTTGCAATAGCTCTTTTGGTATCAGCACTGGTTCTCTGGCTCTCTGCAGCGTGTTCCTTGATATTCTCTATCATTTCCTGCTGCATAGCTTCTTTTTCGAGTTTCTTTGCTTCTTCCTTCTTCTCTTCTTTCTTCTTTTCGGCAGCTTCTTTGGCTTCTTCCTCGCGTTCTTTCTGCTCTTCATCTACATGCTCAGCTGCTTCCTGCGTCAAAAGAGCTATAGCCTCTTC
>NZ_ATVS01000067.1 GCF_000420845.1 Butyrivibrio sp. AE3009
TCCTGCTGCATAGCTTCTTTTTCGAGTTTCTTTGCTTCTTCCTTCTTCTCTTCTTTCTTCTTTTCGGCAGCTTCTTTGGCTTCTTCCTCGCGTTCTTTCTGCTCTTCATCTACATGCTCAGCTGCTTCCTGCGTCAAAAGAGCTATAGCCTCTTCGCCCGCTGCTTCCATAATATCTTCAGCTTCATCCTGAGCTTTCAGCATATCCTGTGACTTAGCTCGTTCTCTTTTCATATCTGCATAGCCCTGAACATTTCCCATCTGCTGAGCTTTTGCCCTGTCTATATCAAGTGAATTCTGCTGATTCTTCGCAACATAGTATAAAGCCTGCTGCTGATACTCTGACATTTTGCTTTTTTCTTCATCAGATAAGCCATCCTTGGAATTATTCATCTTAAACGCAAGTTTTGAAAGCTCATTATTCTCTTCGCTGTCCGGATCAATTCCATATTGTTCCTGTAACTCTTTTAGCCTGGCAGCATTCTCCATCGTATCAGCAGTCTTTTCGTTTATCACATCCTGAAGACGCTTTATCTCATCTTTAATGCCCTGCATCTGAGCATCCAGCTTCTTCTCGCCGCCAAAAGCATCTGACACAACCTTAAGTGCCTGCTTTCTTGCAAGGCCCTGCCTCTGCTGAACAAGACTTTCACCCTTGAGATTAGCCCCAGATACTGAGGACAGATTACCACTCTTATGAGCGGTTTTTCCCGCACCTGCGGCAATCCTGACATTATCCTGATTTTGAAAAGGATTTATTTGAACATCCGTGTTCTGTTGTATCCTCATAAAGCACCTCCACCTGCGATAAATCTGACACTATCATGTATCATGCATAATTATGGTTTTCTATTTGTATATCGGCAAAAAATAGCTTTTAGTCAAGCCCTGACATCAAAACTGCCATTTGGATTCACAACCATTTTCTCTGACAATTTTCTGGAAAACTGTTTTGTCAAATCTTCAAGATCTTTACCCTGCAGCTCCATAGAATAAAGGTCCTCTTGTGATTCTATAACTTGCTGTTCCTTCTGCAGTCTCTTCTCGGCTTTCTTTTGCTCTGCCTTTTTCTCTTTTAGCTTTTCAAGCCACTTATCTATTTCTGGATCTGTACCACCACCATCCGTCACAGTAAGTGTACACATTGTGCTATATTCTTCGCCAAATTCGATAGTCACAGACTTCAAAGTGTCTCCATGCGCTTTAGCTGATTGTTGGGCTGCCTTAATATAATCTGGTGCCTTTGCTAATTCTCGTTCCAGCCATGCGCCGGTTTTCTCATCAGCCATTGCTTTCGTAGTAATCCGCCAGTGACAGAGACAGCAGAATTAGCTCCTGGAGTCAAGCAGCCATATTTCTGTGTCAAGTAGTTCGAATATTCTTTGACAGAATTTGGCTTTTTCTTGGTATTTTCACCATTTGCAATTGTGTAAGGATCGTAAGCACCTGTAATTTTCATAATCTCAGCCCCTTCCTGACATACTCACTCCTTTTTATCGATATTTGAAGGCAAAATTGATGACAGCACATCTGAATAATTTCCAGTGCTCGTATACGTGCCTCCGGCTCTTGCTGCGGCGTTTGTCATTGACTGCGCCTTGTCGTAAACCTTTGATTCAAAAGAGTTATAACCTGTAAATACACTCTTTAAAGTACTGATATCAGCCTTTTTAAGGGCATCCTCATCAAGTTCTAGCTTATTATCAGCACCTACCGATATACCGGCTCGCTCCAGAAGTCTTTCTGTAGATTTCGTCGTCTTGGTCATCCATGCAGCATTTCTAAGAACATCTTTTGTGTTTGAACTTCCTGCACTCTCAATTGTCTTGTTGTAATTATCAACAAATGACTTTACTGCTTTAGTAATGGAATCCCAATCATAATCTTCTTTTGTAGTTTCCTCGCCTGTCTTCTCATCTTTTGTCTTTATCTGTTTCTTTTCCCAAAGCGAGTCCTTCATAAGAGCACCTGCGGACTTTGCAAGAGTTCCTGCAGCACTTCCCATAGATGTAAGTTTTGCTGACGAATCCCTGCCTGATGAAGCACTATCAGCTTTCTGTTTTGCATAGTAAGCCTTAACAAGTTTTCCATAGGATCCATTCTTTATGCTGGCATAATCTGAGAGGTTTATCCCACCCATGATGCCATTATTATTGCCAGCTCCTGAATTGATACTTAGACCAGCCAGGAATGAACTGGCATTTTGGTTATATGCGCTATAATCGTTATCTGTGCTATCATAATAGTTGCTCTGTGAATATCCTCTGATTGTTGACATATATCCACCCTCCTTTGCTATTACCCGGAATCCATTCCTTAAATGTGATAATCAATATGCCTGTATTTTTCAGGCAAAGCTTTATCAACAGGCATGTTATTTATTTCCTTCGCCTGAG
This sequence comes from Butyrivibrio sp. AE3009, assembly GCF_000420845.1. Lineage (GTDB taxonomy): Bacteria > Bacillota > Clostridia > Lachnospirales > Lachnospiraceae > Butyrivibrio. Next base: position 2,396 of record NZ_ATVS01000067.1, read on the forward strand.
CTATTGCAGCGGCATCAGTTTCAGCAAGAGCTTCATCTGATAGCGCTTCAAGATTCTCCTCGCTAAGCTCTGCCACGTCCTCTGCCATTTCGGTTAGTTCTTCAATCTGATTCTCAAGTTCATCCATGACCTCAGAAATAATACCTTTATCCTTATCGATACCAGTTGTTTCCTCGATCATTTCTTCACGACGCTCTTCCGGAGTCTTTGGAGCCATCTTCTCAGCTTCTTCAGCAATCTTTTCACCGCGTTCTCTGGCCTCATCCAGTATATGGAACATCTGGGAGTTGTTATATGAGGCTTTAGCTGCATCAATCTTGTCATCATACTGCTGGAACATATCGAGCTTCCTCTGGATATCCTCAAGAGAGTCGGTTTTCATGTTCTTTAGGTTTTCCTTCTGCTTTTCAAAGAAAGCAATCTGATTGTCGCGCTTTGCCTGTCTTTCCATTCGGTCCTGCGTAGCTTTGCTCATAGGTCTGTTAAGAAGATTTAATCCTTGCATGTTTATATTCATAGGCGTTCTCCAATATTCTCTGAAGCTCTTCAAACTGCTCCATCGTGAGATCAACGTGCTTTTCTTTGATAGGACTTGGATCTAATAGTTCCCTAAAAAATGTTTTAAGACCATCTGCCATAACCACCAGCCCCCTTCTTATGATCAAACCACCTGCTGTTTAGAGTTGAGCAGAGCACTTAGCGAAGTCTTTTTGAGCTTAGTGCGAGCCATGCAAGTTCACTTAGCGAGGTCTTTACGAGCTTAGTGAAGCTTGCTGATAATAATCCTCAAACAGCTTATTGGCTGCATTCATAGTCTCTTTGCATATAGCCGGAAGTTCACGTCCCCAGGTCTTAGTAGCCTGCTTGAATCCCTTTTCCATAGCTTTCTGCATCTCTTTCATCTTATCGACATCATCTCCCGCAAGAGCTGCAGCAAAGTCAAATAGTCTCTGAGATGTCTGCTTTACTCCATAGTATCCATCCTCGGAAATATCTTTCTGTGCCTGCGCTCTTGTAGCCGCATCAACCTTGATATTTCCACCAGCAAGCTGTTGCCACATGCTGTTTCCTGTAGCCTTGCCATATGCACCTACCTGTCCCTGCAGAGTTTTCTGAACTATTGCCATTAGCTGCTTTCTCTGCTGTTCCTCTGCTGCTTTCATCTGCTGAACAATAGCTGCTCTGTCTGTAGCTGATTTCTTATAGATTGCCTTGGAATCATCCTCTTTGCTATTCTTCTCTGTGGCTGTCTTCTCATATACAGCGCCCTGCTGGTTTACCGCTGATTCCTTCTTTTCGTCTTTCTCATCGTTCTTTGCCCAGCTAGGCTCAGCATTATTAACGCCTGCATAGTTGTAGTTTCCATAGTTTGTGTTGATTCCGATACTCATAATGTAATACCACCTCCGTTTCACTTCGGATACAGTCTTACTAAGCTCGCTTTGCTCGCTAAGTGCGACTAGCATCCTTTTATTAACATCTGTTAGCAGTATCCGTTAAAATAAAGAGCCCTAAAGGCTCGTTGCGCCCGAGCGGATTGCGCAAGCAATAGTTTTCCTTACCGCGAGGTGTGCATCCTCAGCGGAGCGACGTGATTATCGAAGATAATCTTAAACTTCAACATCAAATGATCCACCTGTTTCCACCGACATACTTTGCGATGATGTGGTGGTTACTGGCATATCCATTCCTCCAAGTGACAACGATACTCCGCAGTCATATCCTCCAGCTAATGAGGCTTTTCCAGCGTTTTCCTTTTCCGATTGTAATCTGTCAAACAAGGCTTTCAGATATTTTAGGTCAGCTTTCAGAATGTCCTTTGCTTCATCCGATCTGTGTTTCACCTTAAGCTGCTCCAGATCTTCCGGTGTCATAGATCCGGAAAGAGCTTCTGCCATCTCATCCAGATCCTCATCTAGCTCAGCTGTTTCGGATGCCTCTTCCATCATGTCCTCGTAAGCCTCATCCAGCTTTTCCATAAGAGCTTCAAACTCTTCCTGTTCCAGCTCTTTAATTTCTTCCTCAGAAGCTTCTTCATCAATGGTTTCTTCCGGCTCAAGCGGCATTTCTTCTTCACTTTCAATGCCTCTTTCTGCCCGTTCTTCCATCTTCAGATTCTTCTTTTTCTTGTCACAGGCACGCTGGACCATTTCTGCATGAAGTATAGCCCTTAGGATTTCTTCTTCATCATAGTCGCCGTTCTTTAGCTGCTTACGCAAAAGACCTATCTTCATCCTTATGCTCGTTGATACCTGTGCTGCTTTTCCTGAAGTCTTAGCAGCAAGCACCTGTGAAGAGACCTGTTTGAAACTGTAAAGAGCTGCCTTTTTCTTTTTTCCGGTCTGTTTAGTAGGTTTGCAGATTCCTATGGTTCCAACATGATTCCCATAAGCATCATAGAGTTTTTTTCTGTAATGCGTTGTATTTCCGCTTACATTTACTTCCCATCCGCCATTCACAGCATTATCACCTCCTTACAGCCACATGATAATGCGGTCCCAAATACCCATATCAGTATGATTATCCAGCTTTATAATTCCGTCATGAATTTCGGTTGCACTAATCTCAGCCCAACCACCACCGCCACCGATTCCGGGGATCTTATAGTAGCCGCCTGATGAAATGTGAAACCATTCATCTGTTCCTTTTGCCTCAGGATATTGCTCCAACAGAGCCTTTCCATCCACGTAAATATAATCATCATCAAAATCTACTACGATTGATCTTTCCACATCTGTATAGATTTTCTGAGCATTTCCTGTATAACAAATTCCACTTATCATTCCCAGATCATTGGTCCTATTATATGAATTGGCTTTAATGATTCCTACTGAAGCTACAACCAGAATCACTAATGCAACTGCACCAATAGATAGAATCTTTAGATTATAGGCTTTTCTGGCAACGATCCTTTCCAATCTTTTTTTCAGAATCTTATAGCTGTCATCCCACGCAAAAGACATTCCGCCCTCGCATCCGAGCTTTTTCCTTGTCTGCATCATATGCCTGGCACAACCTAAGATTGTCTCGCCATAATCACATGCATCAATTCCGCTTCTCTGGATTGTAACAGTGTCGCAGATGTCCTCAAGGTCTCTTTTCATATATCCTACGCAAAGATGCAGGAACAGATTAGGCCACAGCATAACTCGCAGGATATCATATGCCAGGAGTATCCAAAGATGTCCGAGCATAATGTGCGTCTCTTCATGCTTTATAACAACCCCGGCTTCATCGGATGAAATGCTTTCAGGGATAACAATTACAGGTCTTATGCATCCAGCGCAAAACGAAGACAGTTCACCAGGAAACGCCTTGATTACATATTTTGAACTGTACTCTTCGGAATCATAAAAACGGTTTACTGAATCTGTAAGCTTTTTCCTTCTCCACCAAAATTTAAATCCCAATGCCAATATTACAATGATGTAAAGAACTCCTATCCATGTGTGCCTTACACATAAATCATGCCACCATAGCATCAGATATAAACCGGCCTTAGTCTCATAGTAAACATGAAGCTTCCCGCAAAAAATAACAGGAATCAATAGACACCACAAAGCCGCCTTTCCAAAAACGCTCTTAGAAAACAGCGTGCTTCGCAGAATCATAATGATCCCCAGAACAAAAATCGTTATAATCGCACAAAAACCAAGTATGGTCGCGAAATAGACACATACAAATTCTAAAAATCCATATAGCTTATTAAAGAATAACAGCATTCCCTGCATAACTGCTCCTTTGCTCATCCGTGAGACTCATTTATATCTATTCAGTTCCTTCATAGATATTCGCGTGTCTCTTTGCCTTCGGCAAAGAGACACGCTCACTTTCGTATCATTTTCTCACGCCCTCATCAGCATGTGATTCGGGCTGACCTCTGCAATTATTATCTTTTTTCTTTAGCCTTAGCTATTAGGTTTTCCAGTTCCTTTATCTGTTCTTCAGATAGATTTTCTTTATCTAATACTGCAAATGCAGCGGAAAGCCTGTTACCTTCAAAATAGCTTTCAACAAAAGCACTGCTCTTTGCCTTTTGGCACTCCTCTCTTCCTCTTGCAGCTGTATAGTGATAAACCCTGCTGTCATCCGGATCCACGGTATATGTAAGCATTCCTTTTTTGCAAAGTCTGTTTATCAAGACTCTTACCATTCTCTGTGTCATCTTGGAAGACTTCGGAAGTCTGTCTGTTATCTCAGCAGATGTAAGGTCATGGCCGCATCTCCAAAGCACCTCCATGATCATCCATTCGCTTTCACTTGGAAGCATCTCTTCTCTTGGCATAATATACCTCCCGCATGTGCTTAATCAGATTATTTCTCTATTTATAGGATAACACATGAAATAACAAACATTAATTATAAACGCAAATTAATAAACATTTAAGATTTTAAGTCTTTATATCCAAGCTGTGATTAACTGAAATGCTTGCAGATACTTCTGAAGGAGTCGTTGGTGCTACTCTTTCGTCTATATGAGGAACACTGGTATTATAAGTTGATGCAGACTTAGTTTTCACTTCTACACCTGCAACAGTAATCTGTTTTTCTTCGCCTTCACCAGGAATCTGAACATTTCCGGAAGCCTTTTCAGCAATCTGTTCCTGAAGCTGCTCGGCCTGCTCTCTTCTCTCAGCACGTTTCTTCTCACGCTGCTTTTCAATACGTTCATTCTGCTTTTGCTCCTCAGCATCTGCCTTGGCTGCCTCGTTCATATTGCTATTAAGTTCTGACAGCTGAGACATTTCCTGTTTGCCAAGTTCTGATGCCTTCTGCTGAAAATGAGCAAGCTCTTCCTTCTTTTTCTCAACATTTCCACCAGTATTGGAATCCTGTTTGATCTCAGCTTCAAGCACTCCGGTTTTTCCTTCCATTTGCGACTTTATTGCATGCTGAGCTTTTACTTGTTTCATGGAACTACTGGCAGATATAAGGGATCTTGTCATTATATTTGATAAAGCCATTTGTCTACCTCCGTGTATTATGTATCTATAAATATTGCGCCTAAAAATATGTATAGTTATCCTTACATCTTATTTATCGGATAACATTTGTTAATAGTTAATAGCTGTTATCGTTTTTTTATTTTTTTCCATATAGTGCTACCTTAAGAATTCATCTATTTTCCTATTTACAATCCTTACATCCAGTGGCATATCTTTGCTTTCCATGGTTATTATTAAATTATCTCCAATGATAAGTCCATTTTTCTCATAATCCATTAGCTTTTTGAAGTTTTTGTTGGCATATCCCTCTTCTTCAACCAGGCCAAGGTGCTCCCAATAAATAGTTTTATCCTTTTTCACATTGTAAAGAACAAAATCCGGATATATACGCCTTTCTAATCTACTATCATTGTTTTGCTCTGAATTATAATGATCTGCTTTCAGTTCATAACAGGGTTCGTACTGATATGGTATGCCGCTATCACAAAATGCATCTGCAAGTATTTTTTCTGATTTGGATCTAACTATTTCTCCTCGCTTAGTAACATAAGCAATATCTTTTTCATATGAATTCTTACCGCCGGGATTGTTATGATACCATTCTTCAATTCTCATATCTTGTGAAGGAATTATAGGATTGACCATAATTTTTCGGCCTTGATGAAGTTTATCATAGACAGCATTGATTGCATTAAAATCATAGCTCTTTAGAAATTTCTGAAGCTTTTTGCTTGAGACTTCCAATTCATTCTTTATGCTTATATCATATTCTCTTTGAACAAGCGCTTTAATCTTATCTTTCTCATAAGTCGGAATATATTTTTCTTGCTCTTGCCCCTTAGCTCTGAAATGATATTGCGGACAACCATGGCTGGAACAGACTCGAAGCTTTCCCTCTTCGATATTCCACGCCTTCTTTAATCTGTTGTCTGCCTCTTCAAGTAACAGATTTAGTTCATCTAACTGGTCATTTAGTTCTTTTGTGTAATCGATCACGCTATCCTCCTTTTTTCTCTATTCATTTACATGGCAAATTCTGACAGTTCTATAGTTACACTCTATTGTTATGCTTTATTCTTATGCTCTATTCTTTTGCTCTATTCTTTTGCTCTATACAAGCCCATCATTCTTATTCGTAATACAGATAACATTTAGTTGTGTAACAGTTGGCTGATTACGTCTTTATGCATGTTTTCTCATATATGACGTAGTCCCAAAATCTCGTTACGTCTTATAATGTAATTTTCTGTATGCGACGTAGCGGTCCCACAGAAATTCAAAACTGGTTACGTCTATCTGCTAAAATCATTGAACAAGACGTAATCCTTCTGCCCGTTTTTTCACTTCCAAAGTAGCTTTACGTATTTATACATTTTCCCCAAATATAGACGTAATAAAATACTTAGCACGCTACTTCTAATAAATAAAAATGGGATTTTAGACGTAATGCCCGGAAAGGACTACGTCTGTTTAGATAAAAACTCTAGATGATACGTAATTTAACCGGATAATCCAGCCA
>NZ_ATVS01000068.1 GCF_000420845.1 Butyrivibrio sp. AE3009
TAACCCGAATAGTACTTGCAACCGTACGCCATTTCCCTCCGCTTTAATCACCTTGCCCCCGCGATTGCAGATAGTAGGCGCAATTCTACTATGCCCCCACCCCTAACATCCGACACTGATTGGATTTTCACGAAGCACCACGGTTAGGTTCAAAGAGCAGAGGACAACAGGCAAGCCCGGGAAGGTAGGGGAGACGGATTGCAGCAGTAAAAAATTTTGTCTTATAACGTTGAGGTGAATTTAAGAGCGCCACAGACGGACAGGCGGGTGACTGTTCTGAACAGGGTGAAAGGAGACCGCCTGGCTGGATGGGGTGCCTTAAATTCCCGATGGGTTATGACAAAATTTTTTGCTGTTGTAAGCCGTTTTTCCTGCCTTCCCGGGCTTGCCTGTTGTCCTCGGGGCTATGGGATATATACGGGTGTTCGGGAAACCAATTAATGTCGGATTGCACTTTCAATTTGGGGGCAAAAATAGTAGAATAAGAATACTATGGATTTATTTGAGTATATGAGAGAAAACAATAAAGAAAAGGAATCTCCGCTTGCCGCCAGGATGCGTCCCAGGACCCTCGACGAGGTCGTTGGGCAGCAGCACATCATCGCCCGGGACAAGCTTCTTTATCGTGCAATCTCAGCCGACAAGCTTAGTTCCATCATATTCTACGGCCCTCCGGGAACAGGAAAGACCACTCTGGCAAAAGTCATCGCCAATTCCACCAAGGCCGAATTTACCCAGATCAATGCCACAATAGCAGGCAAAAAAGATATGGAAGAAGTCGTCAAGAAGGCCAAGGATGACCTTGGTATGTATGGCAAGAGAACCATTCTTTTCATAGATGAGATACACAGATTCAACAAGGGTCAGCAGGACTATCTCCTTCCCTTTGTTGAGGACGGAACTATAATCCTTATCGGCGCTACCACAGAGAATCCTTACTTCGAGGTCAACGGAGCTCTTATTTCCAGGTCAGTCATCTTTGAGCTCAAACCCCTTACTTCAGACGATATCAAGGAACTGCTAAACAGAGCGGTTACAGACAAGGAAAGAGGCATGGGAGCCTACAATGCTGTCCTTGAGGAGGACGCTGCGGATTTCCTGGCAGATCTTGCGGACGGCGATGCAAGGCATGCCCTCAATGCCATAGAACTTGGCATTATGACCACAGAACGAAGCAGTGACGGCCTTATCCATATCACTAAGGAAGTCGCTGAAGAATGCATACAGAAGAAGGTTGCCCGCTATGACAAGGACGGCGACAACCATTACGATACAATATCCGCTTTTATCAAGAGTATGAGAGGTTCCGATCCCGATGCAGCGGTCTACTATCTTGCCCGTATGCTGAATGCCGGCGAGGACCCCAAGTTCATCGTAAGACGAATGATGGTCTGCGCCTCCGAAGATGTCGGCAACGCAGATCCGCAGGCCCTTCAGGTGGCTGTTGCAGCGTCACTTGCTGTTGAGCGCCTCGGTATGCCCGAAGCCAGGATAACTCTTTCACAGGCAGCCAGCTACATAGCTTCTGCGCCCAAGAGTAATGCGGCCATTATTGCCATTGACGAGGCTATGGCAACAGTCAGGGAGACCGGGAATCTCCCGATACCGACTCATCTTCAGGACGCACACTACAAGTCAGCAGCTAAGCTCGGTCATGGCATCGGCTACAAGTATGCCCATGATTATCCTGATCACTACGTGGAGCAGCAGTACCTGCCCTATGAGCTTAACGGCAAGGAATTCTACAGCCCCACCGGCAACGGTTATGAGCTCAAGATCAGGGACCATATGAAGAAACTTAGAAGTCGTCACATTGATGGGGAAGGTAAGTGACGCAGCTTTACTAATATAGCAAGGAACGTTTAAGGTAAATGAAAAAAAAGAAACGCGTATACAGTGGGGGCAGAACCCGTAGAAATAAAAGAACAATGATAATCACAGGCATAGCCGGCGGCGCCGCAGTTGCCTTTGTCCTGGCAATGATCCTGTGGGTGATATTCGGACAGAACACAGGGACAGAGATAGCACAGGAGGACTCATCTCTTTTTGAAGCATCGGTGGAACCATACGTTCCGGAAACCGTTTCGGAGTACATCAATGAAGATATCATAAGTCATATAGTAAGCGGAGGAACCGCCGTATCCAAGGCACTTTCAGAGAGACCCGCAACGGTGGAGATGACTGCGGAGAACAGATCCACCTTTGCCAAGATAAATGACTGCCTCATCGTGGATTCCTCCAAGGTCAAGGTTGATGTGACCAGCGACGGTATTCCCAAGAGTGATGACAAGTATTATTACCTTTTCCAGCAGGCAACCTACGAGGATAATCTCACTGAGGACGCTGAGCCCATCGCCAAGATCTACAAGGGAGACGATACCTCTTTTACCATTAACCTTAATAAGGGTGGATCCGATTCCAGGCTCTTCTCCAAATTTACGGTGGGAGTTAAGCTTGACGGCAAGTACACTGCCATCAGCCACCCCAGATACATCACCAATCCCGGGGCCTGCGCGGGCTACAGCTACGGTGGTATGTCCCACAAGTCCATCAAGGGGCTTCTTCCCGATCCTCTGAGAATCGGAGAGCTTGCTGATCTGGGAGTTGAATATGCAACCTACAACATTCCTTTGTCACATATTCTGACTACTTCAGGCGGAATTGCTTACAGCTACGGCGGAGTAACCTACCATTTCAATGCAGGCATCATTAATAACTACGATGACCTTTTCAGACGTCTTAACAACATGGGAATTGACGTTGCCGCTATCATCCTGAACGATGCCAGCGTATCCGCTTTTCCTGAGATAACACATCCCGACGCAAGGGGCGGTTCTTCGGCGCCTTATAGGATGTTCAACGCCACCAGCGAGAGCGGAGTCAAGGCTCTTGCGGCAGTTGGAAGCTTTCTGGCCAACCGCTATTCAGGATCGGGCCACGGCAATGTCAGCATGTGGATCATTGCTAATGAGGTCAACGCAAGGAAAGAGTACAACTACATGCCCTTCGTTGACGTTAATACCTACACAGCCGCTTTTACCAGGTCCTTCAGAGTTTTCTACAACGCTATAAAAAGTCAGAACTCTGCAGCCAAGGTCTATATTCCAATTGACCAGCGCTGGACCTACAACACTTCCAAAACCGGCGACTATGACGCCAAGGACGTGCTGGACATTTTTGCCGCCCAGCTCAAGGAATACGGCGATATCAACTGGGGCCTTGCTGCTCACCCCTATTCCTTCCCCAATGGCAACACTGCTTTCTGGAATGCGTCCAAGTACGTTACACACGATTATTCAACACCCGTCATTACCATGGACAATATAGAGGTTCTGACCAATTATATGCAGACCGACGCCATGAGGACCGCTGAGGGTAATATGAGATCAATCATCCTGAGCGAGATCGGTTATTCCTCATCCTCCGGTGAAGCGGTTCAGGCAGCGGCTTTTGCCTACGCCTACACCAAGATGGTCAATAACGGACACATCGATGCTCTAATGCTTTCAAGACAGACCGATGCCGGCGACGAGATCGCAGCTCTGGGACTTGCTCTGGGCCTTCAGACCACCGGCGGGCATAAAAAATATATCTGGAATGTCTTTAAATATATTGATACCGACAGACGTGGTGAGGTAGTATCATTTGCGTATGATATTGTAGGTAAAAAATTCTAAAGTGAGGAGCACATTATGACAAACGCAGAAAAAGCACTGAAGTTACACGAAGAGTGGCAGGGTAAGCTGGAGATCAGGTCCAAGGCAGAGGTCAAGTCCAAAGAGGACCTTGCCCTGGCCTATACTCCCGGAGTTGCGGAGCCCTGCAAGCTTATAGCAGAGGATAAGAGCCTTGCTTACAAGTACACCATCAAGCAGAACACCATCGCTGTAGTTTCCGACGGCAGCGCAGTTCTGGGACTTGGAAACATCGGACCCTACGCAGCCATGCCCGTCATGGAGGGTAAGGCCGTTCTCTTCAAGGAATTCGGCGGTGTTAACGCAGTGCCCATCTGCCTTGATACTCAGGATACAGAGGAGATCATCAAAGCCGTAACATATCTTGCTCCCGGCTTTGGCGGCATCAATCTTGAGGATATCTCAGCTCCAAGATGTTTTGAAATAGAGGAAAGACTTAAGGAGAAGCTCGATATTCCCGTTTTCCACGACGACCAGCACGGAACAGCAATCATCGTTCTTGCCGGCGTTATCAACGGCCTCAAAGTGGTTGGCAAAAAGAAAGAGGATTGCAAGGTTATAGTTAACGGCGCAGGCTCAGCCGGAATCGCCATCACAAGGCTCCTTCTCAGATATGGCTTCAAGAATGTAACCCTCTGCGACAAGGTTGGAATCCTTAACAAGAAGACAGAAGGCCTCAACTGGATGCAGGAGAAGATGATGGAAGTTACCAATCCCGACCAGCTCTCAGGAAGCCTGTCCGATGCTCTTAAGGGTGCCGATGTATTTGTCGGCGTATCCGCTCCCGGCATCGTATCTGAGGAGATGGCAGCTTCCATGAACAAGGACGCTATAATGTTTGCAATGGCCAATCCTGTTCCCGAGATCATGCCCGATCTTGCCAGGAAGGCCGGTGTTCGCGTTATCGGAACCGGAAGATCCGACTTCCCTAACCAGGTTAACAACGTTCTTGTATTCCCCGGAATCTTCAAGGGAGCCCTCGAGTGCGGTGCAACCCAGATCACCGAGGAGATGAAGCTCTCCGCTGCAACAGCAGTTGCTTCCCTCGTTCCGGACGAAGAGCTTAATGACGAGAATATCCTTCCCGCAGCCTTCGATCCAAGAGTTGCAGATGTTGTTTCAGCTGCAGTAAAAGAGTGCTATAAGAAGGGCTGCTGATGCCGCCTGTATCAGGAATCTTTTTGATCTGAATGTAGTTATGTTTTAAATGATTTGGAGGCTCTTTTGTGAGTTCACAGTATCTTACGTTATATAAAATGATAGTTCTGTACATGTTAAAACGCTGCGAGGTGTCCCTTAGCAAGTCTCAGATCTACGATTTTATTCTTGAAAAAGAATATACCAATTTCCTGACTCTTCAGGAGGTTTTTGCGGAGTTGGCTTCTTCTGAGCTTATCGTAGAGAAGACCATGGCCAACAGAACTTACCTGGAGCTTACAGCCGAGGGCGAAGAGACCCTGAAGTTTTTCGGGAACAGGATCAATCCTTCCATCAAGCATGAAATTGATGAGTACCTTCGCTCCAACAGCATGAAGCTTCGAAATGAATCCTCTATTCTGGGGGATTACCACAAGACCGGTGACAACGAATACACCGTCAGCCTCATTGCCAAGGAGAACGGCCAGAACCTGATGGATCTTCGGCTCTTAGTTCCTACGGAGGAGATTGCCCAGAGCATCTGCGATAACTGGCAGACCAAGAATCAGGAAGTATATCAGTTCATAATTCAACAACTAATGATGTAAAAAAGCAAGTCTAAAAAACGAATAAAAAAACTAAAAACATCGTTATATCGCCACGCAAATACTTCTATTAGAAAAGTTCCCTTTTTCATTTGAACTTAAGGGAACTTTTTTGGTAACAGGATAAACCCTTCCATCAAGCAGCAGATAGATGCGTATCTGAAGACCAACAGCATGAAGCTGCGCAACTGTCCCCACTATCACATCCAGGCGAAGGAAAAGATTGTAATGAAAAACACTTTATGTCTAAAAAGATGCATTCTGGCTGCAACAATATCTGTTGCAACTTTTTTTATGATAACAACTCCGGCCTATGCTGAAGAAGAGAAAGAAGACCCTTCTCCCATTCACGGAATTTACGTCAGTGCCTATGTGGCAGGAACCAAAAATATGATGGACGATATCATCACCCACATAGATGAAACAGGCATAAATGCAGTGGTTATCGATGTTAAGAGCGATGAAGGCAAAATTGTATTTGACATGGACAGCAAACTGATCGATGACCTGGGGACAGAGGATATTCTGGTAAAAGATATGCCAGGCCTTATCAAGACTCTTCATGACCACGATATCTATGTGATCGCCAGATGTGTTGCCTTCAGAGATCCCTTTATAGATGAAGTTAAGCCGGAGTGGATGCTTAAGACTGCAGCAGGGGATATCTATGAGGACAACAAAGGCTTTAACTGGATCAATCCTCAGAACGCAGAGGCCAAAGAGTATCTTATAGAGGTTGCCCGTGGTTGCCACGCCGCCGGTTTTGACGAAGTTCAGTACGACTATGTGAGATTTCCCACCGGCATCAAAGAGGAAGATATCGGAATGAACGGCTACGGAAGGCGCCATGCCATCGTAAGATTTGTAATGGAAGCCCATAATGCTCTTATGAGAGAGAACATGCCATTTTCCCTGGACGTATTCGGAACGGCCATTAATTCCAAAGCTGACCGAAATATCGTAGGACAGGACTATGCGTGGCTCTCCATGTACTGCGAATACCTATCACCCATGATATACCCTTCACACTATTATGAAGGCTCCATGGGCCTTGATTCCCCCGACCTGTACCCCTACGAAGCAATCGACGGAGCAATGAAATACTCCGAGGCAGAATTAAAGACCGTCAATCCCCGGGGAGACAGAACCCAGGCCGGTGTGCGCCCCTGGCTTCAAGGCTTTACCGCCTCCTATCTCAAGAACTACCGCACCTACGGCGTAGAAGAGGTGAAGGCCCAGATCAAAGCAGTAAATGACAATGGCTCTGATTCCTGGATCATCTGGAATCCAAGCTGCAAGTATCAGTGGGATGCATTTAGGGAGTGAAGGTCGCAAAGTAGAATACTTCGTAATGAGTTTAAAAAAGTGTGGAGGATAATACCTATCTTTGAAAAGAAATAGTTGAAAAGTTGAAAGAGTTGCAGATTGCGTTTCTTTGGATGATGCAATTGGAATGATGGAGAGAGTATGAATAAGCAAGAGATCATTAGTATACTGGATGATTTTCCATATAGCCGCGATGAATATTGGATAATAACCGGAAGTGCCATGGTTCTATACGGAATCCGAGAACAAACCCATGATATAGATATGGGATGCATGTCTAAGATGGCAGATCAACTTGAGGCAGATGGCTACCCTTTTTCTTTAACGGAAAGCGGTAATAGGACGTTCAAAATTGGGGAAAATATAGAGGTATTTGAGAACTGGATCAAAGATACAATTAATGTGGTTGATGACGTTCCGGTAATCTCTATCAAGGGTCTTGTCCTGATGAAACAAGAAATTGGGCGAGACAAGGACAAAAAAGATATCGCACTGATCAAGGAATATCTGGGCACTAAGATTGAACTTGTTGAGAATGTTTTGAAACCGGAAGATTTTGTTAGGCTTAGGGCCACTACAGGCTTTGCAGATATTCCGATTGAGCATGCAAGAAAGGCCCTCAAGAATGGGCTTATAAATGTCTCTGCCTTGAACAATGGAGAACTTATAGGAATGGGAAGACTTGTTGGTGATGGTGCGATGTACTGGTATCTGCAGGAAATAGTGGTTTTGCCTGAATACCAAGGTATGGGCATAGGAACCAAGATAGTTAACTACCTTGTTGAGTATGCTGTAAAGAATTCTTCAACAGGGAAATTTACCACTATCGGAGGTGTTTCTGCCAAAGGGAAGGAAGGCTTTTATCAGAAGCTTGGATTTGAAGTAATTCCTAATGGTATAAGAAAGATGGTAGAAATATAGGATCATGTTCCGGTATATTGTTCCACTTGCTTGGCACGAAAAGAGATTTTTAGAAGAAATCACTTTAAAAAGTCTCTTTTTTATATGCCTTTTTGCATAGTATCATTATAGCTATGACAGCAGTTTACTAGCTTCAAGTAACGGGAGGAGACAATGAAAGTTCTTTTTATTGGAAACAGTCATACATATATGAATGATATGCCCGAGCTAACAAGACGTATGCTCGAGGACTCCACAGGGCAGCCTTGCCTTGTTACTATGTTAGCCTATTCTGGCAGATCTCTTAAATGGCACATGGAAGAGGAGTACTTTTCAGAGCGTTTTAGCATACTTCACGGCGGTTACGACTACTGCGTGATTCAGGAACAAGCCCATCCAATGGGAGATGAGCCGGATACTATAGTAAATGCCGGCAGGATTATAGAATTGTGCAAAAAAGTAGGGACTAAACCGGTCATCTTCGAAACCTGGGCCGAGAAGAGAAAGCCTGAAAACCAGCAAGAAATGAATCGAAGATACAGAGAACTGGCCGCAAGTCAAAATGTACTCCTAGCTCCAATAGGAGAAGTGTGGAGCGCAGCAATGGAGGAACTTTCAGATCTTGGTACAGATCTGTACTTCCGTGATGGCGAGCATGCTTCAGCTGTAGGCGACTATCTTGTAGCAATGGTCCTTACTAGGACAATCACCGGCAAACTTCCATCCGAAAACTTTGTAGAGACATTTGATTTTGTTATTCCGGATAGCAATTATTTTATTCCTGTAAAAGAAAATGTTGAAGACGAGACAGTTACGTTACCTAATGACGTTGTTGAAATAATTAGAAAGTATATAATGGCGCAGTTGGGACGGAGTTAGTAGTCCATTTAATTATATCTCAGTTAAACACTCGTGGAGCGGATTTGTGATAGTATGAGTGTTTGCCGGAACAACTCATTTACAGAAAGACACTTGTTACAGCAATGGTTTATTGTAGGAGTGCCTGAGAAAAGAGGCATGTACACTTGGAAATAGATTGGA
>NZ_ATVS01000069.1 GCF_000420845.1 Butyrivibrio sp. AE3009
CCATGGAAACTGTCAAAAAGTACATTGAAGAGCAGCGGACTGAAGAACACAAGAGAAAATACATGAAGTCTGGGAAATACAAAAAGCAAAAAAGCTAAGCGATTCATCCCCAACCTGACGGAAGGGGTTTTCTCGCAGAGGTACTATAATCATTATACCTTGCTCATTTCTCCAAATCTTTGCATTCCCGGATACAATGATTATTTTCTTAAAAGAATCAGATATCTTAACGAGCGAAGCCTGCTCCTGATCCATCTTCTCTTTATCAGGCAAAGCAAATGCAGATTGTATATAGTATCGTTTGCTTCCCTGATTGACCACAAAATCTACTTCCAGTTGTTTTTTAGTCCTTTTTCCATTCTCATCCACTCTGATTTCCACGACACCAACGTCAACATTATAGCCACGATAGATGAGCTCATTGTAGATTATGTTTTCCATTATCAATCCCGATTTTAGATTTTGGGTACATATACCCAAAATCTAAAATGCATTATCACATATTCAGAATCTCCAACAGCTCCGGTGTCAGGTACTTTTTAAGAAGACCCTCGCCGTCCACACTTCCGAAGCCGCCGTAGAACTCTTCCGCAACGCCCCCTGCAATTGCTCCGAAGGTGTCAGAATCACACTCCAGGGAAAAAACATTTCGGATGAAGCTCTCGTAGTCGTCGCTTTCGCAGAAGCATCTCATGGCCGCAGGGACCGAGCCCTGGCAGCTCTCGTTCCACTTGTAGTGAGGCCGCATCTCATCCAGGCTGTAAGCAATGCTGTATTCGTATTCAGCCTTAGGATACTGCTCCAGGACGTAATCATAGATATCCTGCTTGCTCTTACCATGTCGTGCCATCCAGATGCATGTGGCTGTAACCACGGCTCCCTTGATCCCCTCAGGGTGATTGTGGGAAACAGCGGCTGTAGCCTCAGCCATCTTCTGCATTTCTTCGTAGTCCTCGTAGAACTCGCCGACAAAAGCCCCCCTCATCGCTGAGCCATTGCCCCAGCTGTTATAAGGCTCATGGTTATCTCCGTTTATCCAGCCATAGAACCTTCCGCCGTATCCTGAATGCGGATACTTACGCCCTATATCAACCATAGTCTCGACAAGATCTGCTCCCGTCTTAAGGGCCTTTTTTATCGCCAGAGTCATCACCGTGTCATCTGTAAATCCGATTGCAGCTCCCTCGGTCAGAGGTACATTTTTCCAATCAAGATTACGAGGTCTGTCGAACTCAAACTGTGCTCCAAGTATATCGCCTACAACTGCTCCTTTTACTGCCATATTATTGTCCTCCATCTGTATTAATTTGTTTGTTGTTGAGGATATTCTAGCACCCGGGTAGTCAAAAGCGGTCGCCTCACAAGCGACCGCCGGTTAACGTTAGCGTTTTTGCATTATTATCAAAATCGATCACGTTATTTCCTTAGTTTTATCTTTGCCATGATCCATTACTCCATCTTGTCCAAATACTTAATCGGCACAGCCTTGGTAAGCCACACTCCGTTCTCAGATAAAAAGAACTCTATCCCATCCTTATCCATGAGGCCACTCTTTACTTTGTAGATGACCGGCTTCCCATGTCTCTTTCCGACATTCACCGCTGTCTCATAGTCCTTTGACAAATGCACATAGAGCCTTGATTTAGGGATCAGCCCCTGCTCATCAATTGAATTCTCAAACTTCTCCGCGCTTCCATGGAAAAGAATCTCCGGAGGCACTGCCTTCTTAAGCTCCACGTCCACAGGAATCGAATGCCCCTGATTAGCTCTGATCAGAGTGTGGTCCTCATTGAAGGTGTAACGCTGCTTATTATCCGTTGCTACTATCTCTTCCAGAATCTCCATGTTGACAGGCATTGTCTTTGAAATACCTGCTATAAGTTCATCAACATTGGCCCAGCCATGTTCGTCCAGGGAGATTCCTATTGCCCCGGGTTTATGTCTCAAGATGAGACTTATAAATTTGCTTAGTTCTGTGGTATTCATTAGTGCTCCTTAATTATCTTCTAAATATTCAACTGTCTTGCCATGGGTGGTAGCATATTCTATCTCAGATCTCGTACTGTCTCCAATATAGCCGCCAACATTGATAACATATATGCCGTCCGCCATGTCGATCTTGCGCTTATGCATGTCATCCAGCATTTCCTTGGTTTTGGTCAGGGTTCCTTCGTCCATGTTCTCCCAGACTTCACTGTCTCCGGAGTGACCGAAGAGGCCCACGCTGATGACGATGTTACCGGCAAGGGTGAGGTTTTTCTGGGCTTCCAGGAATTCGGTTTTGAAGCGGGTGCTGCCGCATAGCGTAATTACTTTATAATTCCCGACCACACAATACCTCTCTCCGTGAAAAAACAGATAATCTCATTATATATTTATTTGGGATATCTTTCTATTCAATATGCTTATTAACTGTTTCGTTCATACAATACTGTGATAAGATTATCCTTGTTGATCAAAAAACACGTCAGGCAGGTAGATCATGAATTACAGACTAATGACAGAGCAAGATTTAGCGTACGTAGTAGAAAAGAACATTGAATACTACAACACTGCAGAAGATTGCTGTTGGACATACGAAAAGGCATACAAAAGAATCCACCAGGTACTTACGATGGAAGACTCCATGTGCATGGTTCAGATTGATGACAATAATTCCATAACCGGATATTTAATGGGGTACTTCAAGGAATTCGATGATATAAGAGGCTACTTTCTTGACGAGATTGTTATATTTCTGGGCTATCAGGGAAAAGGCTATGGCAGCGATTTCCTGAAGACACTGGAACAGGAAGTCTGTAAAAATGGCGCTTCTATCATAGAGCTAAACAGTGTGAACGATGAGATGCATAAGCATTTTTATTCAAAGTTGGATTTTTATGAGACGAAGAATTTTGTGATGATGGGGAAGTTTTTGGGGGAGGGATAAAAAATTCGGCCAATCACAATCTGTCGTACTTGGTACTTACCCCTTTACTCTTATCCACCGGATACTTCTTCTCATTCTTATCAATCTTCTCATTCAGAATCTCACAGCTATCAAATCCCATCTTCTGTGACATCTGAATGCAGTAATTCATGACATCAGCGAGTTCTTCCTTAAGCGCGGTTTCATCAGCTTCTGAGCTCCACTGGAAGCATTCCAGAAGTTCTGCTGCCTCTATAGAAATAGACTTAGCCAGGTTCTCCGGGCTGTGAAACTGATCCCAGTCGCATTCCTCGGTGAACCCGGCTATACGTGCACATGTTTCTTCAAAAGTCATTGTTGCTCTCCCCATTTCTTTATATTAAAAATACCGCTTCAGATATTCTCTTAAGCCCGAATCACAGGCGTAGATATATGTCCCCTTGATTCCTCTGGTCATAAGGGTTACGTAAATATTCTGAATGTAGCCTTTCAATTCGTCAAGGTTTCCTGTCTTGCCAAGATGATCATAATAATTGGATTTATCAATAACTATGGTCTGGAGTTGCCTGTCATAGCGGATCTCAGGACCAAATATAACTCCGTAGATATTAAGATCATAACCCTTAACTGTATGAATACAGCCGATCTCATTAACAGAATTCTCCTATTATCTGTCATGTGGATGTCCTTTTGATTATGTATTAATGTCAGTTTTTCTAAAATGCCTATACACAATATATGATACCACGCTATCGAAAGCATTACCCCCACCAAACATTAACGCAATCCCAATCAACGTCGGCGTCCATACTCCCGTCAGATACAACACAAAGAACAAACCATAATAGATACTGTTCGTCACCACAGATTCCAGTAGCATATACTCCGTTTTCCCGCGCCCATAAAATGTCGCATCGAAAACATTCTGATAAGCATATAGGACATAAAATCCCAACAGTACCATCACTAATCCAAAGAGCTTCTCCACATCCTCAAAGCCAAGTACATATCTCATAAATGGCTTATAAACCGGAATCAATAATAGCCACATAGCACACGTTACCGTGGTGATGCAGAAGTACCCCGGTGTATTTTCCTTCACCGCTTTTTCATCCTTGGCAGTTTCCTGCTTGATCAGCTCAGCCAGCTGAGTGACCGGTAACAGGAGCCATCCCCAGATGAAGTTATTGGCAACCCAATAGGTTCCCTGCTCTCCGACCATATTTACCATACGTGAAACCATCAGCATATACGCAAGATTTCTTACAAGGGATTCTAATCCGGAGATGCCACCGATTCTGAAGAAATCTTTCATCCACGCAAAGGATAACCTCTCTTTTGCCAACAATGGATACCCGCATCTATGCACCAGTACAAATGCAATAACAAACAGCAGCAAATTGGAAATGCAATTTGATATACCGATGCCATTAACACCGAGCTTTAATGATACATTAAGATTTGAAACCAGCATCGTATCAAGTGCGATACACATAATCAGCTTGGCTCCGGTCATGATATACACAAGCTTATCTTTTCCAATGGATACCAATGCCACCAGAAGGAAGCTGTAGATAATCCCAAATACATTTGCCACGCATTCTATCCGTATATATGCTGCAGATTCTTCAATGATATCTGTAGACACCGCCATGAACCTCAGTAGCGGATGTATGAATGTCGCCACCAACGCAGAAACAATTGCATATACTCCGAAGGACATCAGTAACCCGCTTCTGATTCTGTTGGCAAATGCCTTCTTGTCTGTTAATGCGCTCCCCATAAAGAAGTAAAGAGGCAATATTATCGCCTCATTTATTACTTCGTATATCAGATTGATCCACGACAACTGCCCTGCAATGGAATAGGACCACTCCCCGGGTAGCGTTCCAAGGAAGAAAGTCCTTAGTGTCGTATACACTGTTGGGCACAGGCCCATGAAGAGTAGCGCCAGGAATAAGCGGTGGTCGATTTTCTTTAATGATTTTATTATGTTACCGGACATTATACGATTTCCTTAATTTCTTTTATTTTGACTTAATTCATTACTTATCTGCAGCAGTGCCTCCCTAAACGACTCCTTCGTCACCTTCAGCTCTCCCGACCTGCTCCTGGCATCTATTGCAATCGGCATTCCTTCCGTATTCTTGCATTTCTCAACCAAGCTGCTCCAATCTCCCAGATTCTGAACCTTATGGGGACATGCACCAAGGATTAGCGCTGAGAACTTCTCAAGCTTGCTGCTCCTTCCGGCGAAGCTGACTATCTTTTCATAGTCTACTTCATACTCGAAGTCATCTTTCCTGAAGCCATATAGCTTGGCTATGCCGTTCATTGTTTTTACATCAAGGGCGGTTGCGCCTAATACAAGGATCTTGCCTCTGCGACCGAGGAGATCGTGGCCGTCTTTGATTTCTTTGGGTGCTTCAGTTTCGGTGTTGTGCTCTGCGTTGAAGTGTCTGATGTCAACAAGAGCCTGCTCCAGGTCCTTATTTTTTTGCTCAAGTTCCCGAAGTTTGGCCTTGTCCTCATTGGACTTCTTTAATTCTGCAAGAAGCTCGTTGATGTAATCCTGCATGTCGTCTATGGTATCAAGAAGAAGGCCGATAGTTATCTCTTTTTCCCTAAAAGACATATCTATGGCAGGCTTCTGATCTTCCTTGGGGGCTTCTGTTTCCTTGACTGCATCAGCCGTTTCATCCACCGGATCCTCGAACTGTACCCCAAGGCCGTTAATAAGCCTTTCGAAATCAGAGCTGCCAGCCTCTCCGTTGCATATCATAACAAGATACTCTTGCTCATTATCTATATGGCGATGGTCTCTTTCGGCCACTTTGCTCTGATACTTGCTCTTAAGGTTATTCAGGTTACGGGATATATCTTTGGCATTCTTGGGGAAATAGCTCTTGATACCTCTTGCGAGAATGTCCATTGTTCCGAAATAGTGACCTGAATATCCGCCATAATTATCACTTAGCAGGGATATCATTATAGGATTACCGTACCCGTCTACAAAGCCGCTGTCGAGCCAGAGGTACACCGTGTCTCGGTCCGGCTGCATTTTGCCGGTGCCTTTTTTGTCGATGTAGAATTTGGTAGATTTCTCTTTGGTTATGAATTTCCTTATGGTTTCTGCGTCGGTGAGCGTTTGGCCGCTCAATTCCCTGATTCCGTCTATTACGCTGTAAATGTCATCTATGACAATGCCTTTTTCAATAATGAATTCCTTCATAGGCAGATCCCTCCGTGGTTATAGTATGACACAGGGACGGTTCTTTTGTCAGAACCGTCCCCCGTGTAAGACTTTTCCGTTCATTAAATCGCCTACTCTCTTGTGCAGATTGCTCTTTTTAATAGTGAGTTTATAGGCTACTCGATACATCAGTTTTATGATAGCACTGAGGGATAGTGCTGACAAGTTGCCGGTTTCGGGCTACTCATCGAGTCTGTCGTATATGTCCGGATACAGGTTCAAGCTAATTACTGCAACTCAAATCATCGGTATTCATCAATATTTTTTAACATTTTTAACTTTACCCTAATAATACAGCGCTGATTAAGCTATAATAGTGCGTATACCAATTCTAGGGGAGGCTAACGGTAATGGGTGAGATAAACGGGAGAAAAGTTTCTTGGATTCACTTATCTGATTTACATTTTGGGGGAAAGAATGGTTCCATTCCTTCGAATGCTGTGTATGACAAATTACTGAGGGATATTAAAAATATCAAAATCCCTATTGATTTTGTTTTTGTCAGTGGAGATATAGCATTTAGCGCATCGCCTGATCAATATGCTTATGCAGAAAAATTCTTTAATGAAGTGCTTGATTCTCTTTGGGGGAATCACGAAGACGCAAAGAAAAGAATTTTTATCGTACCCGGTAATCATGACATTTTTCGTAGTAATGCATCGAACCTCTGGGGTAAACTCATTCAACCTTCGTCTGAAGATGAAATAGCCAACCTTCTCGAGGATAGCTCTATAAAGAGCTATTGGAAAAGTAAGTTCGATAACTATAATGAATTCTTAAAGAACTTAGTTGGTGATGAAACAGCCGCCAAATGGAGCGATGAGCCATACTTTATAGAAAAACGTGTGAAAGATGGTATAAAAATATCCATTGTTGGTCTCAATTCAGCGTGGTCGTCTTCATCAATGGGAGAAAAAGGAAACATAATTCTGGGACAAAGAAATGTAGTCAACGCCTATTCTTCCGTAGATAATGATGATGGCGAACTGGTTATTTCTTTTTTGCACCATCCGGTTTCCTATTTCAGAGATGATGATGTTGGTATAGTAGAACGGGTAATTACTGCCCATAGTGATTTTGTTCTTCATGGCCATATTCATGATGATAAAGTATATACTTCAACCTCCCTGGAAGGAGAAGTTCATTATATTGTTTCAGGTACTACTTACGAAAAAGATGCAGAAAGCTATTCATATAACTATACTTCTGTTGACCTAGATACAGGAGTATGCCAAACTGTTTTGCGAAAATACGATAGTAACAGTCTTAGTTGGGGACCAAATTACATAAGTTCAAAGCATCCGGACGGAATAATCGAGTATCCGTTTAGAAATCATACAGTTTATGAAACCAAGAACAATCTTACGTCAGAAAACAAAATCACAAATACTGCTGTTGAGACGGTAGAAACATTCACACCCTCCACCCTTATTGGTTCCCAAGCACAAGAAAGTGTAGAAATCACGGTACCAGGTGTCCCCAAAGGGTTATCTTCTTCACTAAAGGAGCAAAATTGTATTTTATTTTCCGGAGCTGGTGCATCCGCCGACGGAAAGCTTCCCATATGGTATGAATTAGTTCATGCATTTGTGGAGCAGGTAAAAGACAATTATCCGGATCTTGAAGAACGGAAGCTCGCAGAAATACAAGCTCTGATGGATCATAATAAAACAGCACCTGTAGTATATTATTGCCGCAAAAAATTGGGTCCTAGTGATTTTGCAGATGTAATCTCCAAAAAACTATCCACGGCGAATAAAGAGTCCTATTTGCAAAGTCTCCTGAGTAAGATACCATTTAGTGCTGTTATCACGGCTAATTTTGATGATTTCGCAGAGAAGTATTGTTCAAGAGAGAACGGTGCATACAAAGTTATACTTCCGGATAAGATGTCTGCTCGTTCAGGTAGCGATAATAAGTTTCCGATATACAAAATTCACGGATCCTGTGATGAACCCGATAGCATCCGAATAATGGATAATGAGTTCATAGAGCTTATTGATAATGAAGAATATCGGAGAACCTTGAGTGACCTATTTGTAAACAATACGGTTTTCTTTGTTGGATATAGTTTCAAAGATCCGGATGTTGACTATATATTAAGGTCCTTAAGAACAAGGAATATCGGTAAGAAACACTATGCACTCATGCCAGATGTAAATGAGATAGAAAGAGAATTTTTCTTGGATGCATATAACATTCAGGTTATATCCTACCCCAGTATAGGTAAACATAAGGCAGTTCGACTTTTCCTGGAAAAACTATTAAGCTAATTCCACTAATTAAATGACAAGGGGGACGTTTTTATACCAATGGGGACGGTTCTGTTTGGTATAGTTTTGCGCGCAAAACTGTACCAAACAGAACCGTCCCCATTGGTATAAAAACCGTCCCC
>NZ_ATVS01000070.1 GCF_000420845.1 Butyrivibrio sp. AE3009
ACATCTCTATTGGATAGGTGTTGTTGTAATCATATGAATCCAGGTAATAGGCTCCGGGCACAATATCATTTGAAGCTTTGTACCAGACGTCTTCTCCAGCTTGCATCTTTTCATTGATATCCTCTGAATATAATTCTTCGGAGCTAAGCACAGTGCCATTAAGCGTTAGCTTCCAGCATTCTGCATATCCCATATGTCCCCAATAGCTGAGAATTCCGTTTTCACCAGGAACTGCATAGAATCCTGTGTGTCCCATTGAAAGATCATCTATGAATTTCGCTTCTCCATCAATATAGGAATATAGCTTTCCGTGATATGCAGCTTCGCAGTCTCCGTATCTTATCAGAAGTTCAGGTATATTATCTTGGTCTATATCATATAGCCAGTAACAGTCGATGCATTCTGCAAGTTCATCATATGAGGCTTCTTCTGTAAGGGATGCTTTCTTTTCACGATCGGCCTCGATGATTTCTTTGTAAGCTTGTTTGTATCCTGCTTCAAAAGAAGGCTCTTCGGTACTTGTGTCTGAGGTTGCCTCAGAACTGCTATTTGATTCTGTTGTCGAGCTGATTATAGCTGAATTTGTTGTTTCCGCGGTGGATGCAGTTGATACAGCATCTGAGTTGCCTTTCTGATTAGTGGTTGTGGATTTGCCGGAGCATGCGCTCAAAGTAAGTGCAGCAGCAATTGCCATAAATAGTATTTTCTTTTTCATGTAATGACTCCGTTAAATTTTTAAATGTTTTGTTCTTCATTGATATCTTACTACATTTTAGGTACAGCGGAAGGATACAACACTTTTTCATAGCACACAAAGGCTGCGCCAAAATGTACGTAGCCTTCCTTCCTGCAACAACTCGATTTCATGGGGATTTATATAGAGGGTACTTCGATGTCTCATATAGCGTCGAAGTACTTTTTTGCATATAATTAGGGGAGTTGAAAGTATATGAAGAAAGTATTGATTTTATTGGGGGATATTTACAATGACATTATGGAGGGAGAACAATGATCAAAATTTACGGAATGCCTACATGTCCCTACTGCGATTACATTCATGAGCAGATTATAGGGCGTGAGAATGAATTTGAGTACATTAACATTGGTGAGAATATCAGAAACATGAGTGCTTTTACCAGACTACGTGATACCAATCCGGCATTCGATCATTCCAAGGAAATAGGCGATGTTGGTATACCGGCCTTTGTTTTTGAAGACGGAAGCATAACTCTTGATCCAGCGGTTGTGGGCCTAATTGAATATGGAACACCTGATGCCTGCTCTATAGAAGACCATAAAAGCGGAAGGAAAGGGTGTTAAGAGGGATACATGAGAATAGATAAAAGAATGCTGGATGATATCCCGGCATGGCTTGCAAAGCAGGATGACATCCCAGGCGGATGGCTTTATATCGGGGATGAGAAGGAAAGATATCTTCTTGGACAGCCCGGCAGAAGGAACATGCTTGTGTTTGGCGTGAATCCTAGTACAGCTTCTGCAGGAGAGAATAATCTAGACCCCACTATTAAAAGAGTTCGGAAGTTTGTTCTAAAGGATGCTACATGTGATGGATGGATCATGGCGAATCTTTACCCGCTAAGGGCAACAAACCCCGACAATCTGCCTGCCAAGGCGGACAAAAAACTAATCGAGAAGAATCTCAAGGTTCTGGAGGCTCTTCAGAAATCTTACTTCATCGATAAGGTCTGGGCTGCCTGGGGTGATCTCATTGATTCAAGGGATTATCTTGGCAACACGCTTTATGACATTCAGGATACGATAAAAGAGGCTGAGTGGTACTACCTTGGCACTACAACCAGATGGGGAAATCCCAGACATCCGTTGTATTTGAAAGGGGACTCTGAGTTTCGGTGGTTCCCGGTTTTTGATTATGCCTGCGAATGCAGAGATGGGGATATTGGGTGATGAATAAGGTTGAGAGTGCTGTTAAGCGCATTGCTGAAATGGAATCTATCTTGGATGAAGCTTTGAGAAAAATGGATAACGCTGAGGAAGCACCACAAGAGCTCTTGGAATATCAGACAGAGATCAAGAAACTTGATGAATATTATTCCGACCAGGATTGGAAAGATGATTTTGCGCTGGATGAAGATGGGCTTTTGCCCAAAGATCTGAAGCGTGGAGTGCTTTCTGAAGATGGCATCTACGATGCGCTTGAGCGGAACAAGGAAGTGATGGAAAGGATAAGGGGAACGAGAATGGTTAAACATGTGATTTTATGGACACTTAAGGATGAACTTTCTGCAGAAGAGAAGATGACAATTAAGCAGGGAATCAAGGAAGGCCTTGAAGGACTAATGGGAAAGGTTCCCGGAATCGTGGATATCAAGGTCAATATCAATGGTCTTGAGTCTTCAAATGCAGACCTGATGTTGGATTCTACTTTTGAGAGCGTTGATGCGCTTAAGGGATATTCTGTACATCCTGAGCACGTAGCAGTAGCTGATTCCAAGGTGAGACCTTATACCAAGATCAGAAGCTGCCTGGATTTTGAGGTTTAAAATGAGATATATTGACTCATTTAAGTTTCCAGGAGTGGAAAATGAAGAGCAGTTTGTAAACTATATAAGAAGAACGTGCTATACCTCGTTCTATCCGTTTGGGGTGTTCGCAGAGAATGAGCTGCGGGAGCTGTCTTTTTCTGAAATAACGATTTTGTATGGAAACAATGGCTCAGGAAAGAGCACAGCCCTGAACCTTATGGCAGAGAAACTGAAAGCCGAAAGAGATACATTGTTCAACAGAAGTAGTTTTTTTGGTGATTATATCGGTATGTGTGATTTTGAGATGACACATGAAGGCAGACCTGAAGAAATCAGGATGATTACAAGTGATGATGTATTTGATTTTATGCTCAACTTAAGAGCACTGAACGATGGCGTTGACCGGAAGAGAGAGCAGGCTTTTGATGAATGGATTGAGAATAAGCATTCAAAGTTTCAGATGAAATCATTGGATGATTATGAGCAGCTCAAGAAAGTTGTGGATGCCAGATCCAAGACACAGTCAAAGTATGTTAGAGATACGATTGGAAATAACATTATAGAGCACAGCAATGGAGAAAGTGCTCTGCAATATTTCTCTGAAAAGATTAAAGATAATGGACTTTATCTGTTGGATGAGCCTGAAAACTCACTCTCGCCTCAGAGGCAGTTGGAATTGCTTGAGTTTATCCAGAATTCAGCAAGGTTCTTTGGATGCCAGTTTATAATAGCAACACATTCACCATTTTTGTTGGCGTTAAAAGGTGCACTGATTTATGACCTTGATGAAAGGCCGGTAGATATCAAGAAGTGGACGGAGCTTGAGGGAGTAAGGACTTACTTTGAGTTTTTTGAAAAGCATAAAAACGAGTTTTGATGAGGAATGTGAGATCATGAGTAAGCTTAATGTATGCCTCAGGCACATTTCAGAGGTCTTTTTATATGAATACTACTGCCTGGGCGATGATGAATATGAAATTTCAGAAGAGGATATTCTGACGCCGTACAAGACTAAGGCAAAAGAGCTGCTTCTTTCCGGGGATTACGCGAAGGCCCAGCAGGAGTGGCTAAGTGCGCATCTTGAGAATCCTGTGGATATGGAAGCCATACTTGGGATAATCCTATGTTGCAAGCAGCTTGGCGACTCCGAGGGGGAGTATTCCTATACGACAGAGTCTTACAATTACTGCTGCACCAGAGCTGAGCTTGCAGCTTATTACAGGAATCTTGGGTGGTACTACCTGGAGAAGTACAAACCTGAGGTGGCTGCAGCATGTTATCTGTACAGTAAGTACTTCGAGGATTCACAGCAAGCCGATGCGGAGCTTGAGTTCCTTGAGAAAGCTATTGGCAAAAAGGTGGCTGATAAAGATCTTGACCAGATACAGAAGATCCTGAAGGAAAATGATATTCCAACCGAGGCGAATCCTGTTACACTGGCACTTCTCTACAAAGCGGCACAGGAGGCTGATGAAGCTGGCGACACACAGCAGGCCCTTGACTGTTACAGGATGGTCTATGACCTGACAGCTGATGAAGAAGTTGGGAAAATTATAAGCAAGATAGTAAGGTGAAAACTGATGAATAAAATATGTGAATGAG
This sequence comes from Butyrivibrio sp. AE3009, assembly GCF_000420845.1. Classification (GTDB taxonomy): domain Bacteria; phylum Bacillota; class Clostridia; order Lachnospirales; family Lachnospiraceae; genus Butyrivibrio. The sequence goes on from NZ_ATVS01000070.1 coordinate 4,107, forward strand.
CACTATGATGTAAAGCTGATATACGAGGAGCAGGAATGTGAATTCTATTCCCGGAATCAGCAGTGCATCAGGGAGAAGTGTCCATTTTATCCAATATAACGAGCGAGAGGAGTGTATGAAAAATGTCAGAGTTTAATGTTGGGGTCTGTAAAGACAACGAAGTAATAAAAGAGATTTTCAAAGAGTATTCCCAGATAAAAGGTGCGGAGAGCTGCTTTGTTTCTTTTGATAAGGAACTAGCTGATTTGGACGGGTATTATAAGGGCGGAGCGCTGCTTCTTGGAAGTGAGGACGGGACCCCGGTTGGAAGCATTGCTATCAGGAAGATTGATGATGCTATCTGTGAAGCCAAGAGATTATTCATCAAGTCTGAGTTTCGCGGCAAAGGCTATGCGAGAGTAATGCTTAATACCATGCTTGATAAGGCAAAAGAGCTTGGATTTAAGGAAGTTACTTTTACTACCAAGCCTGAAGTGATGAAGGTTGGATATGAGCTGTATAAGCGTATGGGTTTTGAAGAAGTTGGCGAGAAAGACGGAGTTGTCAGCATGAGGATGGGATTACTAAGAACGGAGCGAGGAAGTAGATGTTTTTTATCATGGGAATTACAGATGGCAGGAAGGATTTTGATTTCAATCAGCTGATGACCTGCGTGATCTGTGGGAAATATGGGCGCTTCAACGTGTTCATGACATATACGGTGCTGTCTCTTTTCTTTATACCGACTTTCAAGTGGAACAGGCATTACTACGTGCAGACCAGCTGCTGCGGAACTGTTTATGAGCTTGATCCGGAGGTTGGTAAGATGATCGCAAGGGGCGAAGAAGTGGAGATTCTGCCAAGTCATCTGACTCAGGTAAGCGGCGGAAGAGGATTTACGACCGGTTATAAGAGATGCAGACAGTGTGGATATGAGACAACAGAGGACTTTGACTTTTGTCCGAAGTGCGGAACGAGGTTTTAAAACAGATAGATGGTAAAGAGATTTAAAAGCCTTCGGTATGACAACCGGAGGCTTTGTTTGGATAAATACTGTAAACTTTATCTTTATATAATCATATATTTATCGGTATTTTATAAGATTTTGATATAATTATCGTGCGGTTCTATATCCAATTGAAATAAAAATCAGTCTACTCAGAACCAATAGAAAGGTGCTGCTTTGATAGGGAAAGGCGCTCTCCGTAAAAGAATAATAACTTCATTATGTATGCTGGCTATTCTGTGCTGCGTGGTCATAAGCAGCATTGTTTCTAATGCAGAATCAGATGAATATCTCATTGTTGGAGTACCTACAGATCGTTGCCCTATGTTTTACTTTGACGAGGACGCAGGGATAATTACCGGAATAGGTGCAGATCTTATGACGGCGGCAGCAAAAGAGGCTGGATATATAGCTGTTTTCAGAGTCCTGGAAGAGAAAAATCTTAAGGATGCCCTTGATAACCCGGGATATGATGTGATTATGCCATTCGGAAGTGCCATAACAAGCTCATCAGGAAATCCATCTGTTGTTTCTGATAATCTTATCCAAACACCATTTACACTTGTTACGGTTAATCAGAGTAATCTTCCTGATATGCATGAACTACGTGTTGGAATGCTTAGTTCATTGGGCGGTGCTGCCGAAACAGTTCGTCAGCTATATCCAGGAATAGAAATCTCCTTATATGACTCAATGCCTGAATGTGTAGAGGCTCTTCGTGCCGGTAAGGTGGATGCACTTTTGCATAATTCATATGTGTGGAGCTATGTTCTGCAGAAACCTACTTATGATGATCTTAAGGTTCAGCCTGCAGCAATGTTTACCATGGATTTTCGAGCTGGTGCGCTGGATACAGATAAGGGACAGGAGATAATAGAACGTCTTAATACAGGCATAGATACACTTTCAGACACACAGAAACAGGCTGTTGTTCTGGATCATACTTCACGTAAGTTATACAAATATGATTTAGAAGACTATATTCATGAGTATGGTCTGATTATTCTCGTAGGAATTCTTATATTAGCTATTTTTAATATAATTGTCATAATGAAACAGAAAGCACTGCATGCCAAGCATGAAGAAACAGTCAAACAACTTGTTGACAGAGATCCTTTGACTGGTGTGCTCAGTATGAATGGATTCAGGAAACGTGTAGTGGAACTGTTGACGCAGCATCCGGATATTCCATATATGATCTCGTACAACAATATCAGGGACTTCAAATATATAAATGATAACCTGGGAAAAGAAGCTGGAGATGAGCTTTTGAAGTTCTGGGCATCAAAGTCTTTGGAAGTAATGAGCGATGAGGAGGCAATAGGTCGAATCGAAGGGGATCACTTTGTTGTGCTCCGTAGTATCGGTGGCAGTGAAAAGATGGATGCCGACGAGGCACAGGTTTTTGATCTGGTACGCAATTACTTCATTGACAGAGGAAAAGAAGTAAGGGTCCAGATGTGCAGCGGTGTATATGTGGTAATGCCGGAAGATTACAAGAATCCTGATGTCGATCATATGCTCGATTGTGCTCGTGTAGCAGAGAAAAAGGTTCGTGACACGGTTAAGGATGGATATCAGTTCTATAATCCCAGTCAATGGGAGAAGGGGAAATGGATATCTGACGTTGTTGGACATTTGAGGGTTGCCATAAGGGAAAGTGAACTTCAGGTGTGGTATCAGCCTCAGGTGGATTTTGAAACCGGAGAGGTTACTGGGGCAGAAGCGCTCTGTCGATGGAATCATACTAAGCTTGGCTGGATTCCTCCTTCAGAGTTTATCCCTGCTTTGGAGGATGCCGGTTCGATATATGAGCTCGACTGCTATGTTTGGGAAAGAGTCTGTCAGGACCTGCGCAGATGGAATGAGCAGGGAATACACAGATCTGTATCTGTAAATGTATCACGATGTGACATACATGATAACAAGGACATTGTAGCGTATTTCTGTGACCTTCTGAGAAAATATGAACTTACAGCAGATCAGCTGAAGATTGAAATTACTGAGACAGCATATGTACAGGATTCGGAAATATTGATAAACATTACCAAGGGACTCAGAAAGTTTGGCTTCCAGGTTGAAATGGATGACTTTGGAAGCGGATACTCTTCGCTGAACATGCTGAAAGAGGTTCCTGTGGATCGTATCAAGATGGATCTTCGATTCCTCACTGGTGATGGATGTGGAGAAAAGGGCCGTATCATAATTGAATGCATGATCTATATGGCTAAACGACTTGGTATAAAACTGATTGCAGAAGGAGTTGAAACTATAGAGCAGGCTCAAATGCTAAAAGAGCTTGGATGCACGGAGATGCAGGGATACTACTTCTATAAAGCGCTTCCTGTTGAAGAATTTGAGAAAATATAAAAGAAGAGCCTGCTAAGTAATAAAAAGGCCCGTTTTCTTAATAGAAAGCGGACCTTTTTATTTCTGTACAATCCCAGTTCTACAGGCGATTAACTCAAGCATGAGAATTAGCTTTTTCATCTGAGGCATATATAGCCTTCAATATTATAGGTGTCAGAATTGAGCTCAATATTATCAACAGGATTACTGCGGTAAAGTATCTGCTGTCAACGATATCAGCTTTTAAACCTCTCTGAGCCACGATAAGTGCAACTTCGCCTCTGGTCATCATACCGACACCAATCTTTAACGAGTCAGAAGTGTTGTACTTAAGGAGCTTTGCTACGATGCCACAGCCTACAACCTTTCCGAGGAGTCCAACGACAACAAATGCTGCCGAGAATGCAAGGATTGTCATGTCAACAGATCTTAGGTTTGTCTGAAGTCCTACACTTGCAAAGAATACGGGGCCGAATAACATATATGAATTTATGTCCATCTTTCTGTCTATATACTCGGAGTTGTCCAGGGAGCTGAGAATAATACCTGCGACATAGGCTCCGGTGATATCAGCTACTCCAAAGTACTTATCTGCAACATAAGACATCGCAAAAGCAAGTGCCAGTCCCATGATCGGGATTCTTCTGGTATGAGGCCATTTTGCTTCTGCTTTTGACATTATCTTAAATATGATCATTCCCACAACAACCGAAAGGGCAAAGAAGGCTACGGTCTTTAAGCAAACAGCTGCAAGATTGGCATTTGGATCTTTCAGACCAAGAACAGCTGTAAGAACCACGATTCCTATTACATCATCGATGATTGCGGCGCTCATGATCGTTGTTCCCACTTCTGTGGAAATCTTCCCAAGTTCTTTAAGAACCTGGACTGTTATGCTAACGGAAGTGGCTGTAAGAATAGTTCCTATAAAGAGTGCTTTTATGAACTCGGTTGATCCGGGAG
>NZ_ATVS01000071.1 GCF_000420845.1 Butyrivibrio sp. AE3009
TTGTGTCTAAACTGTGAATTGGGGTCAGACCCCAATCACACTTTGGACACAATTAAGCAAGGAATCCAAGATTAACCATGGAATACAGCTCTCCGTCGATCTTGCCAACGCCGCTTACAAGGTACTCGCAGCCCTTAAGGAAAGCAGATGATTCCTTGATTTCCTCATCGGCAACAGAGATCACGTCCATAACCTGGTCAACGATGATTCCGACCTGCTTGTTCTCCTCCAAAGTAACAACAACGATCTTGGTGCTACGTGTGAAAACATCATCCTCAAGACCCATCATACGACGAAGGGAAAGCACAGGGATCACCTCACCGCGCAGGTAAATGATTCCTCTGTAATGCGCCTCAGCACCGGGCATGCCTGTGATCTGAGGAAGTTCGATAATAGTATTAATGGAAAAAATATCAATTGCAAAGTTCTCATCGCCAATCTTAAAAGCGATATACTTTTTCTCTTCTGTCACAACATCATTGTAAACTGCAAGCTCGTTCATTGTTACCCTCCTGAATTAATTTCGTTATCATAATTTTTTAATATATTTTTTATAATTGTTGCGTCCATATAATTACATATAGATAGCCGCTAAGTCAACAAGTAATTAACTTTTAACCGATTGCCAAAAACGTGAAACTATGTTGCCGGAGCCGTTTCTTCATATTATATAGAATCACATTCGAAATAATTCTGTTGTAAATCTTCAACAAAGGATTATTGTTTTACAGTTATTCTTTTGACATGATTTATGAAAAAAATATAAATTAAAAATTAATATTGCATTAAGCGAGCGTCTGAAATATAATGCATTTTGTTGTTGAAATATTGGGCAAAGCAAGCGAAAGCTTGTGGCGCAAAGCTATAGGGACTTTAACATGTCAGCCAGTTGCATTCTTATTCGATAATGATCTGATCGGGGCAATACCCGCAGATCGATTTCGAAACGAATTTTTCAGAAGCATGGGACATGTCTCCCATGCTTTTTTGTGTTGAGTTTTATTGTTTGTAGAAATACGAACAGAAAGGAAATGAAATGAAAAAGAAGAGTAGAAACATGGTCCGTGGTATTATTCTTATCGCATCAGTGCTTGCGATCGCTATGTCTGCACTGATCGGTTACATCGGATTCAACCACATTCAGAGCGCATATTACACATCTTTCTCAGAGGGCCTTCAGGCAGCCGCTATCCTTCTCGAGAATCAGATCTCTAATCAGTACGAGGGTGACTGGTCATTATCAGAGGATGGCCAGCTTCTTAAGGGCGGCGTTGCTGTACATGATAACTACCAGAGACAGCTTGATAACCTTAATAAGCAGACCGGTATGCATTTCACTATTTTCTACGGAGATACACGTTATATTACTTCTCTTACAGATGCTACCACCGGCAAGCGTATGGAAGGCACCAAGGCCTCTGATGCAGTAATCGCAGAGGTTCTTAGACACGGAAAAGAGTACCTTGCAAAGAACTTCGAGATCGGCGGACAGAACTGGTACGCATACTACCTTCCTCTTAAGAACTCTGACGGAACCACAGCAGGTATGGTTTTCGCAGGTCGTGATACAACTATCGTAGCAAAGAACATGCAGGCAGCCGGAACAGCGATCCTTGCCACATTCCTTCTTTTCTTTGTATTTAATCTGATCGTTGCCCGTCTTATCATCTCAAGAACCAGCAAGGCTATCCGTGATATCGTTGATGGCCTCCAGAATCTTGAGGAGGGTGAGCTTTCCTTCTATATCAACGACAGAACCTTCAATCGTAAGGATGAGCTTGGTGTCATCGCATCCAGCTCCGCTCAGGTTCGTGACAAGCTTCAGGACGTTATCAGTGCTACAAAGAAGCTGTCAGAGGACGTTACAAAGTCAGGTGAGAGCCTTGCTACATCAGCAGAGTCTGCTTCAAGAGTTGCAGAGCAGGTTACAACAGCCGTTGAGGATATCAGCCGCGGCGCAGCTTCACAGGCAGAAAGTGTAGAAAACTCAGTAAACAACACAATAGAGATGGGCGACAGCATTGACGATATCACTGACAGAATCGAAGTTCTTTCAGCAGCAGCTAACGATATGATGACAGGCGCTCAGCGTACAGTTGATACTCTTGGCAGCCTTATGGACAAGAATGTTGACGTTATGTCTTCAATGCAGGATATCAATACACAGATCCGCAACACCAACGACTCTGTAAAGAGCATCGCAGAGGCTTCTAACATGATCACAGAGATCGCGGAGCAGACACACCTTCTTTCTCTTAACGCTTCCATCGAGGCTGCAAGAGCAGGTGAGTACGGCAAGGGCTTCTCAGTTGTTGCTTCCGAGATCGGTAACCTTTCTAAGCAGTCAAAAGAGGCCGCTGTTTCAATCAAGTCAATCGTTGAGCTTCTTGTTGAGGAGTCTCAGAAGAACGTTCAGATCATCGAAAAGCTCAGCGAGAGCATGCAGGAGCAGAACGAGCAGCTCACCAACACCAAGGATGACATGGATGCTGTCGTAGAGAACGTTAACAACGTAGATCATTCCACAAAGCAGATCTCAGAGAAGATCCACCTTCTGAATCAGCTTAAGACAAGCTTCGCAGATATTATCCAGGAGCTTTCCGCAATTTCTCAGCAGAACGCAGCTTCTACCGAGGAGACAAATGCTTCTATGGAAGAGCTCAACGCTACATTCTCACTTATCAGCAACGCTGCCAGCGATCTGCGTGATATGGCCGAGACTCTTAATGAGAAGATGGCATTCTTCTCACTTCAGAGCCAGGAAGAGAACCAGAAGACAGCTTAATATACCGCAAATGTGAAAAAACTGTGATTGGGGTCTGACCCCAATTCACAGTTTTTTCACATTTGCAGATACTCGTGGTATGATTAATACAGCATACACATACCAATAATTCTTTTTTGTGGGGGAAAAAGATTGAGTATCAACAAGAACCATTCGCTTGCCGAAAAAGCAAGATCTTTTACACTTCTTAGCTGCGTCGCCTTCGGAATCGTGGCGCAGATCATGGCTCTGACCTTCTACGGAGTCTCAAACACCAAACAGCTTATAAGGGTCGCGGAGTCTGCGGCAATGCAGGCGGCAATGAGCGCCATTCACGGTGCAGACAGCCTTGGTTTTTCCCGGGAAGTTATGGATATATATAACGGGCTCAGCGATGAGGAAAAAAATGCAGTCGGAACCCCGGCGTACCTTGAGCACTTCAGTTCCATCGACACAGGGAGCGACAGCACCTACAGGCGCCTCATCAACATGCTGGCGGGAACCAAGGAATACCACAACGTCTACGCAGTGTACATCGCCATGTACGATGAGCAGAATTCGCGCATAGTCTACATCGCCGACGCCGACGACATTGACGGACAGGGCATCAAGCCCGGAGAATGGGAACCCGTCAACAAAAAAGGCATGATGAAGTTCCTAAACCACAACGACAGCAGAACGCTCTACGACATCGCCTGGATCGACAAATACGGCTTTTTGTGCTCAGTGGCAGTGCCCATGAAGGACAGCGCCGGTAACCTCTGCGCCTTTATGCTGGTGGACATTTCCATCAGCGAAGAGATCACCCTGATGGTCAAATTCTTTTTCCAGCTGCTCATCGTCCTCGGCGCCGTAACCGTCCTGATTTCCTACACTCAGAACAAGCGGATCAAAAAAGGCCTCGTAGAGCCCATCAACCGCATCGCCCAGGCATCATCGGATTACGTCAAGCACAAAGAAAGCGCCACCGGCGAGAAATCCTTTTTTTCCACCCTTGATATCCACACCGGCGACGAGATTGAGAACCTGTGCAACGTTATGTCTACCATGGAAAAAGAGATGCTGGACTACGAGACCAATCTGACCAAAGTCACCGCCCAGAACGAGCGAATCGAGACGGAGCTGTCCCTTGCAACCAAGATTCAGCTATCCATGATTCCGCACGATTTTCCACCTTTTCCCGACAGAAAAGAATTCGACATCTACGCCAGCGTTGAGCCCGCAAGAGAGGTTGGCGGCGACTTCTACGACTACTTCCTGATCGACGATGATCACCTGTGCGTGCTCATGGCAGACGTTTCGGGAAAAGGCATCCCAGCCGCTCTTTTCATGATGATTTCCAAAGTCATTATCCAGAGCTGCGCCATGCTTGGAACCTCCGCTGCGGAGACCCTTAACAAGACCAACGAAGCAATCTCATCAAAAAACCAGACCGACATGTTCGTAACGGTCTGGCTGGGAATTCTGGAAATCTCCACCGGCAAGCTTACCTGCGCCAACGCGGGCCACGAGTACCCGGTTCTTAAACGCTCCGGCGGGGAATATGAAATTTACAAAGACAAGCACGGCTTTGTTATCGGCGGCATGGAAGGCACCCGCTACAAGGAGTACGAGATCACTCTGGAAAAAGGAGACCGTCTCTTCCTCTACACCGATGGCGTGCCGGAAGCCTGCGACGCTTACAATAACATGTTCGGCACAGAGCGCATGCTTGCTGCTTTGAACGAATCCGGAAGCGGCTCCGAACCCCCGTCGCTCCAAGACACCCTTACCAACGTGCGATCAGCCGTCAGCGATTTCGTCAAAGACGCCGAGCAGTTCGACGATCTTACCATGCTGTGCCTGGAGTACCGGGGCTAACTTAAGAATTTTGAAGTGGGCATGTTCATTTTGATATGCTCACTTTTTTATGCGCTTGTTTTTTCTTTTGCCATGTGATATCCTATCGGTGTTGCGATAATCTTTCGCAATTTCATTAACTCCAATCAGGTACAGCCAGACATTTCTTGTCACGGCTGATTCCCAACTATTTGGACCAAGAGATAACACTTAAACGCAATAACACTAAAAAGGAATGACACTATATGGCAAGACCTAGAAGAATCTGGTACAAAGGCGCAGTTTACCACGTCATGAGCAGAGGCAACAGAAGAAAGCTAATTTTCAACAATGATTCAGACTACCTACGTTTTTTACGGTGTGTCAAAAAAATCCAATCGGAATCCGGTTTCAAAATCCATGCCCTCTGTCTTATGCCCAATCATTTCCACATGATCATCGAAACCGGCGAGACGTCACTTAGCATAATCATGCAGAAAATCCTCAGTATTTATGTTGAAGGTTATAACAAAAAATACAGCGTGACCGGGCATCTTTTTGAAGGCCGCTACAAGGCCAAGCTCATCGAAGATGTACCGTACTTTTTGGAAAGCAGTCGCTACATCCATCTCAATCCAGTCAAAGCAAACATGGTCGTTTCTCCGGAAAAATTCCTGTACAGCAGTTACTGTAAGTACGTCAATTCGTATTTTCCCGCAATAAATAATGCGCAAAAGCTCATAATAAGTTCCATTTGGAATCTTACCGAAACTTCGCGCATTTTAGGTTTTTTCCCAAAAAAGCCCCATGAGCGGTATCGCAGATTCGTTGAGTCCAGAGTTTCCCACAGAGAGCAGGAACAACTGATCCAGAAAGAATTTTGCGAAGACGACAACTGGGTGCCTTGGGAGAGAAAAAAGCGTGGTTAGATTAGTCTAATGTGCTGTAGAAAGAATCAATATTCTCTTCCGGAAGTACAACCGGATCCCAGCCAAAATCCTTGTAAGAAGTGATGCTCAGATTGTTGGCGGCTACATAGTTGGCGATGATCTGGGCGCGGGTTGCTTCAGTGGCCTCAGAGTCGGAGTATGCCTTCATAAAAGCATCGTAGTGCTCGCCGAAGATCTTTTTTGCAGTGGGTTCAAAGTCTGAGCCGTCGCCAACCTGCTCGAAGCTCGTCACTTCATAATCGCCTGACTCGGTGGTCTTTATATGAATGCATCCGGGAAAAGAGCCGCCGCCCAGAGTCTCAAGCACGTCGCCGTTGAGGTTATAATTGTAGAACCAGAAATCGCCGTAAACCTTGATGTCGCTGCTATCACTATCATCCTCGCACAGAATCACCGGGCAGGGAATCGACACATCGCCACGATCGAAGTACTGGCCCAGCTCCTCATCAAGGTAGCTGTACAATACCAAGTAAAAATATTCAGGTCCCGGATACTCATATGCCGGAAGCTTCGCTGCAGCCTCCGTTGTAGCTTCTGCTGCGGCCTCGTTCGCGGGGTCAGTCGCTTCTTCCACGAACTCTAACGTATCAAATATCGTTGCGAAGGCGTCGCTGACAGCGATATCCATCTCCTCGTTGCCGCTTTTGTGGCCGGTGAACTCAAAAAGGAGCGCACCCTCGAGGTAGTCTCTCGTAAATCCTACCATATACAGTCCTGATCCCTCGTCGCCGGCGGGAAGATACACATAATAGCCCTTAACGTCCTCAGTCCCGGGGAAACGTGTCTCTGTCATAGTAGCAGCCTCGCCCCACTCAGACACGTAGTCCTTGGCGGCCTGCTCTGCATCCTTATCGATTGTGTAGGTTACCATCAGAATGTTTGTGCCTGCGCACTCACCTGTGTAGGAAAAGGCCATCTGCGCACCGCCGCCGATTACCTCGATGCAGCCGGGATCATACTGGCATTTCCATTCGTTGGGATCCTCATAGACTTTGTACTGAACCTCAGGAACCTCCGACACCGCATCATCAACAGCGGTCTGGTCCTCAGCAGCATCCACTCCATCAGCCAGCGGAACCTGCTCCGGCTCAATCACAGCCGCTGTCTCCCTACTTCCGCACCCCGTCACAGCTGCCATTACCATAACTGCAGCCATCACTCTGGACAATACTTTCGTTACCTGTAATTTTCTCATATTTAATTCCCTCCTCATTAGGCGTCCTCAAATTTTCACATCTGTCTTTCACATCTGCAAACAAATATTAGCAAACGGATTATCACAAAAGTGTCACATGCCACATCCCCCGTGGCTTCGCTCTGTAGAAAAGAACACCTACCTCTCATTATACCCCAATTTTGGCAGCATCTCCGGTTTTGTGAGGCTGGATGAGGAAGATTGCAGGAAGATATATGAGATGATGGTGTGAGAAGAGAATGAAATTCACTTTTGGTGATTTTCATTGTATAATAATTTGCTTGGGGCTTGGCGCAGGGAAAGGGATTAATAGATCTAAGCAGGAAGGTTATTATTTAATGGACTCTATACATACTTTTTTCAAAAAACATGTATCTATCGCGATCGTAGCAGTATTCATCGCGGAGCTCTCCCTCTACGAATTAATGTGGCAGCTGGGAACAGCCCTACACTTTAGCTTCGGCACCTCTAATCAGTCATATTTCTTTGCCGAGATCCTTCTGAAGGTTCTTCCTGCATTACTGATCGCCTTTTGTATAGGGACACTGGATTCGCTAAAGGACCCATTTAAGAACCTTGGGAAAAGTCTTTTATCCGGAGCATGGATACTGATTATCTCAGTGCTGGGCAGTATTGTTTTTTTGATAGATGAGTTTGATAAAGGAAAGATGTTAAAAGAACCATCTCATATCGTATATTTTGTTTTGTTCCTGCTGATGGTCGGTCTGTCAGAGGAACTACTTATGAGAGGCACCATAACCAGACTTCTTGCGGGTAAATTTAGCAAAGAAGGCAAGGGAAAAGTGATCACGGTCCTGATCGGCGGGCTGCTCTTTGGCCTGTATCATTTTTCCAATTATTTCTACAGCCGGGATCTTGAGGCTACGCTTCTTCAGATGTTGGCGACAGCCATGATGGGAATGCTGTTATGTGCAATATATGTTAAATGGGGAAACCTGCTGGGAGTTATCCTTCTCCATGCGGCGCTGGATTTCATGACTATGTCGCGGTACGGCCTGATTGCAGGGATGTCCATTGCGGACAACAGGACTTCCGGTGGCAGGGGTGACCTTAAGCAGACTCTTATCAGTAATTCGACTTTTGTTATAGCGGCTATTGTTGTTATGATGCATGGGAAGAAAAAAAGACAGGTTTGTAGATAAATAGAGATGGTTCAATCGCAGGGGGGATTGAACCATCTTTTTTGTATCAGCCCTTGAGCCTCATCATGAAGATGGAGTATTCATCGTTCTGGAAGTCAAGATCGGGGGAGTTCTCACCGCCGCCGTTGGTGCTGCGCTTGATCTCGGCGTAGAATTCCTCACCCTGGTTGACGATGTCCATGACGGAGAGCGGGATGCCGCATTCTGTGGCTATGGCGCAGAAATCGTGCAGGGGATTGGCGGATGCGGAGGTGGCCAGGAGCTTTTCTTTTAATGCGTTGTCTTTGGTTGCTTTTTCAAGTAGCAGGTCTAGTTTCTCGGTGATTTCCATATGTTCTCCTCCTTGTGATGTGGGGTAGTGTCAAATTAACTACCCGTTTTTTAGTTCTAAAACCTTGATTTATCGGGAGTTCAAAATAAAAAGAGCATTGACCTCCCTTTTTGGTAT
>NZ_ATVS01000072.1 GCF_000420845.1 Butyrivibrio sp. AE3009
CCGGAGCAGGCACAGGAGCCGGAGCAGGAGCAGGAACCGGAGCAGGTAGTGGTGACGCAGATGGAGCCGGTGATTTATCGGATCTTGTGACGGATGCAGACATACCTGAATTATCCGAGGAAGCTCTTTCCATAAGTGCTGATGACCTGGAGAGTGAACTTGAAGAGGCTCTGGGTGAAGACCTGGAAGAAATGAATGACAAAGAACTGGCCTCAGCTGCAGCAGTTGCTGCAAAGCTTGGCAAGAGCGGAATAAATGCAGGAAATGATCTGTCCAAACAGTTGGCAGCGGGAATGTACAAAAAAGACAACAAGTATATGTACAGGAAATATTCCTCCGGAGGTGCTTCGGAATATGTTTCATTAAAGACTATAGCCTATTGTACAACCTTCAGATATTTCTATGACGATGCCAGGACATCAGCAACCATGACTTCCAATTCTCTGATCTACATATTCAAGAGAGGAAGTGCACTGATGTACAAACAGACCACGGATTCAGCCCCGGAGAGCCTTGCCGCCAAACCGGTGGTTCAGGGAGATATGTATCTGTCGGAAGAGGATGCGATGACGTATTTTGGATGCTCGGCAGAGTACCTGAAGGGAACCAATTATGCACTGTGCATCACTCCCAAAATGCAGGCTGATATAGAACAAGCAGTGGATGCGGTGATAGACAGTATTAACTGAGAACCATTTTAACGAAAGGCAGTATAGATGGCTGATTATCCGATAATTTCAGATGTTAGTGCATATATTATCAAGACCTTGAGAGAAAAGATGTGCCCCGAGCCCATCCCATCTCCCAATAATATCGAGATCTCATCGCCCCTTTCTCAGGATGTTGACTATATTGTGGGGCTGTATCTCTACGACATAAGAGAGGACGTTGAGGTCACAGGGCCCAGATTCATAGAAAGAGGACGGGCACAGATCATGAAACCGCCAAGACCATACTCACTATACTATATGGTCTTTATAAACGGATCCGGCCAGATGGGCTTAAAGGATCCGGATATACAAAAAATCATTGGAAAAATAGCGCAAATTGTTAATGACAACAATTCAGTATTTCCCAATGAGCTGCAATCCTGGCTTGATACGCAGGAACCTCCGATAGTACTGTCTCAGGCGAAGATAAGTCTGGAGGAAAAGGTGCGGGTTTGGCAGGCTATCAACAAACCATATCAGATAAGCCTGTTCTACAGGGCGGCCCCCGTATACTTATCCAGCGGCGAGTACATTGATACTCCTAGGGTAACCGATGCAAGCTTTGGATTGTCTATAACTGGCGAAGAAAGGGGGTAAAAGAAGAGATTGACAACAGTGATCAGAGCGACTCTTTCGGTGGTGCTTCACCTTGTGGACACTACGACCGGGAGAGACGTGGATGATACGAACGTCAGGTTTACCGGTGGTGAAACGACCTTTAAACCAATGTTTAAAGGAGACGGCAACTGGGTATTCATAGGTCTTGGCAAGGAAGACTTTCTTATGCACATTAAGGCTGAAGGATACGATGAAACGGACGTGAGTATCAACTATGGGACTCTGGATCCGAGACTGCCTGTAATTGATGTTTTCCTGATGCCGTCAGAGAAAAATCGATCAGGCGGAAGTGTACTTGAAATTTACGGAACCCTTCCGAAACTGGAACATATCGAGGCCATAAATCTTATGCGTCCGATATGTGGCTTCAGCGCTTTTACTGAAAAGAGAGGAAAGTATATCCTTTCCTTCCTTCCGAGAAACGCAGGAGGCCGGATCAATCTTGAGTGCATGAAATATGCACTGCTTTCAGAAACCAAAGAGCGCTACGAGGTTTTTGAAGTTCTAAGTACTGAAACTCAGACAAGCGTTGCTATAAGGGCTCCCGTCGATGCGGGGCACAAGGTGAACGAGATGATCTACCGTATTGTTTACGGAAGGGCAGGGCCAATGGGAGAATTTTCGCTCAAGGTCAGAAATGATTCTGACAATCTGCCTTATCTGATTCGTTTCAGGGCAGGGGACAGCGAATATTTCAGGCCCCTGGATTTTCACCTTGAACGCGGAGAAACGGACCTGATGAAGGGCGCTTTTAAATTAGATCCTTTAGGTGAAAAGGAAGAGGAAGAAGGAAAGAATGAGTGAGCTTGTTACAGTAGGCGGAACAGCCATGTGCACTATGGGAACCGGTCCCGCACCAATAAGAGTTACATCTCAGGTTAAGGTAATGGTAAGTGGTAAGCCCACGGCCACAATTCAGGATTGTCAGCCCGGGGCTAATATAGGACCCTTCGGATTGTGCACGTCCCTTGCAAATCCCCAGGTAGCCGCAGCTACAGCAGCTGCGCTAGGCGTCCTTACCCCCCAGCCATGTATGCCCGTCCCGGCAGGCTGCTGGATACCAACCAAACCAAAGGTGCTTGTGAGCGGCAAACCATGTCTGACTAATGACTGCAAGCTTATGTGTGCATATGCCGGTCAGATTTCCATCACGAATCCTGCACAGCTAAAGGCCACGGCAAAATGAAAATCTAAAAAGAGAGGTAAAGTATATGGCAGAGTATTTATCACCAGGCGTATACGTTGAAGAATATGATAATTCTCCCAGGGGTATCGAAGGCGTAGGAACAAGTACAGCAGGCTTTATCGGATTGGCTGAGAAAGGTCCCATCGAAGGAGCACCGCTTCTTGTTACCAGCATGAAGAGCTTCCAGCAGCAGTTTGGCGGATTTCTTTCAGAGTTTGGCTATGGAGAATACCGTTTTCTTGCTAACAGCGTAGAGCAGTTCTTCGACAACGGCGGAACAAGATGCTATGTAATGCGTGTAGCTCCGAGAGATGCAAAATATGCATCCGCCAAGAAGGGAATCCTTGACATCAAGGCTTCCAGTCCCGGAACATGGGGCAACAAGATTCAGATTATGCTTGCAACCAATACCAAGCGTAAACTGCAGCTCATCGAAAAGACCGAGACAGGCTTTATCGCAAAGAGTGTTGAGGGTTTCAGAGAAGGCGATCTTGTTGTATTTGAGGATACCTATACAAGAATCAAAACGATTTTCGATAATGAAGTAACCTTCGAGGATGATATTCCCGAGTCAGCCGTTGATACGGATATCATTCCCAAGTCACTTCTTTATCTTGTAAACATCGACATGACAGTTCGCTACGGCGACGACGTTGAGAATTATCCCGAGCTCTCAGTGAATATGCAGTCTCCGAGATACATCGGATCAAGACTGGCTGGCAGCGACATTGTAAAGGTTGAAGTTGCTCCTCTTAAGGAAGCCGGCAACCCTGTAGCTGCAATCCTCGGAGAGGATGTTCAGGATGGAGTATTCCTTCTCGACGGTGGTACAGACGGCTCTGTATCCAAGGTTGATGCAGGCACATTCATAGGTGAGGATTTAGGCCCCGGAAAGAGAACCGGACTTGCAGCCTTTGTTGAGAACAATGTTGTCAGCATGATGGCTATCCCCGGCGTAACAATTCCAGAGGTTGAGGTGGCACTTGTTGGTCACTGTTCTAATCTTCACAGCCGCTTTGCAGTACTTGATATGCCAAGAGACATGACTAAGACTGCAGACCTTATCGGCTTCAGACAGATTGTGGATTCAACCTACTGTGCTATGTACCATCCATGGATCAAGGTATTTGACAGATCGTCAAATAAGCCTGATTTCGTTCCTCCGTCAGGAGCTGTAATGGGTGTTTACTCAAGAACAGATATCGACAGAGGTGTTCACAAAGCACCTGCTAACGAAGTAGTATTCTGTTCCGGTCTTTCAGTTAACTATACCAAGGATGAACAGGACATCCTGAATCCTGAGGGAATCAACCTTATCAGGCAGCTTCCCGGCCAGGGTATCCGTATTTGGGGCGCAAGAACAGCTTCGTCCAACAGCGCCTTCAAGTATGTCAATGTCCGCAGACTGTTCATCTTCGTTGAAGAGAGTATCAAGGCCAACACCAACTGGGTTGTATTTGAGCCTAACGATCCTACTCTTTGGCAGAGAGTCAATCTCACTATCTCCGGATTCCTTGATACACTCTGGAGAAACGGAATGCTGGTTGGAGGATCTTCCTCAGAGGCATTCTTCGTTGAGATCGGACCGTCCACCATGTCCCGTGATGACATTATGAACGGAAGACTTATCTGTAACATTGGTATAGCACCTTCACGTCCCGCAGAGTTCGTAATCTTCAGAGTGACACAGCACACATCTGAAGCAGGCGGTGGTGAATAATAAAAAATGAAAGAAAGGAGTCATGATTTATGGCTACTGGAGCATATGAAAACGATAGAAAGAGCTCATACCCATTAACTAAGATGAATTTCCTTGTGACCGTTGATACCATTGCAGGCTCAGCTGCATTTTCAGAGATCACAGGAGTAGAGGCTACGGTTGATGTGATTGAGTTCCGCCAGGGTAATTCAGGTTCACTGGCACCTGTTAAGATTCCCGGACTAGTTAAGCACGGAAATGTAACACTTAAGATGGGATATATTATCTCAAGCGCGTTCAAGACATGGATCATGGAGTGTGTCAGCGAGACACGTGGTCAGATTCCTCGTCAGGACGTAACCATCGAGCTGATCGATATCAATTCCGGCGCACCCAACAGCCTTGTTACAACTTCACAGGGCGCAAGACAATGGTCACTTAAGAATGCCTGGGTAACCAAGTATACAGCACCTGATCTTGACGCCAAGAACAGTGATGTTGCCATTGAGACTGTTGAGATCTGCTACGAGGAACTCATTATTCCTAACTAAAATTACGTTGCTTTTTTTCAGGGCACAGGGGAGTTTTCCCCTGTGTCATACAAAGGAAACAACACAAACATCATTGTTACTACACATAAAAGGAGGATGCTATGGAAACTACGTACGAATTTACACTTCCCAAGGGGTATATGGATGCAGCGGGGGAACTACACAGAAAGGGGAGAATGAGACTTGCGACAGCGGGAGATGAGATTTCCGCCACAAGAGACCCGAGAGTCCTTGCCAATCCTTCATATCTTACAATTGTTATCCTTAGCAAGGTTATCACAGGAATCGACGGCCTGGACAGCATAACGGCCACCACTATAGAGAAACTTTTCACCGCAGATCTCGCATATCTTCAGGACATGTATCAGAGGATAAATGATGTGGAACCGCCTGTGATGAGATGTGTATGTCCAGACTGCGGCAAGACCTTTGAGGTGCCTCTAAATTTTACTCAGGAGGGTTAAAGCTCTATCCAAAGGATGAACTGTACAAGGAAATGTCTTTTATCTCCTATTATTTCCACTGGGGAAAAGATGAGGTTATGAACCTTGAGCACGCCGAAAGGCGACGCTGGTGCAGCGAGATATCCGGAATAAACAAGAGCCTTTCACCCTCCAAGAAAAAGGAAAAGAGTCTTTTGGATATGAAACCAAGCAGATAAAGAGGATGATCAATGAGCGTTGAGTCATTTTTGTTAGGAAATACAGATGAAGGAGTAAGAAATCCCATAACAGCTTTTAACTTCGTATTGGAGGTTGAAGGCATATATTTCCTGCCCTTAAAAAGTGTTCGCGCTTTTACGAAAGAAAACGAATACGAGTATATCAAGGAAGGCGGCGTCAATGACTATATTCATCTAAAGCGCAAGCCTATCTCCAAACCCTTTACTTTCCAAATAGAACGATACGTAGGAACAGAAAGAGCGTTAGACCCTCTTGCCAACGGCACGGAGCTGGTACTACCGCTTATTCTGCATGTATACAGACATAAGGCAATGGAAGGTTTCACATCTCTTCCGGATGCTTTACCTGCAAGACTTTATACCTTTACGGGATGTACCGTTATCAGCAAGGAATACGGTGAACTCAATGCCGAAAGAAGCAGCATTCTGACTGAGGTTACAACTATAGCATATAGAGAGCTTATGGTAGTGACCAATCCTTTCAAATCTTCATCCGAGAAGGAGGCCTATAGTTACAAGAAGGATGCTCTCAAAAATAAGTATGCCGAAAGATCCAGTATTGACAAGGAAAACAAAACTTATACCAAGAACGATAAAAAGGAAATTGCAAGAAAGGATAAAGGTGTCTTTAACAGACCTCAGTATCAGATGAAGGTCGATAAAGAAAAAGCTAAAAATATCGATACAAAGGATCAGGACGCTGCAAATAAGATTTATCAAAGAACAGGTCCCAATGGTTCCTTTGCCAGAAATGATAAAAGTGATTTTAACAGACCTCAGTATCAGATGAAGGTCGATAAAGAAAAAGCTAAAAATGTCGATACTACGGATCAGGACCTTGCCAATAGCATATATGGTAAAACCGGCCCTGACTCTGCCATGGCCAGATCTGATAAAAGTGATTTTAACAGATCTCAGTATGAGATGCATATTAATAAGGACAATGCCAAGTATGCTCCTCAGAGCCCCATTGATAAGGCTAAGGGCATCTATGAAAGGGATGGCAACACTCAGCAATGGAAGCGTATAGATATTAACGAGGTCAACAAACCGGCCTACAGTATTAAAGACAACCAGGAAACGCCCAGGCATGCAACTGTCAGTCCTATAGATGCTGCGGGAAATGTCTATATAAAGGGGCCTAACGGATCCTTGATAAGAAACGATAGCGGAGATCTCAACAGATCTCAGTACAATATGAGGGATAACGGCGCAGATGTTAAATATGCTGAGCAGAGTCCTATCGATGAGATCGGTGATATATACCAGGAAGGCGATGGCGGTGAGCTTATCCGTGTTGATGAAAGCGAAGTCAACAAGGAAATGTACAGCATGCAGGTACATATGGAGGACACCGTCAATGCACAGATGAGTCCTATTGACAGAGACGGTCAGACCTACACCAAGGGTGATAACGGCACAATTATAAGATCCGATTCAGGTGATCTTAACAGACCTCAGTATGAGATGAAGGCCAACATGGCCAAAGTGAAAAATGCCACCACCAACGGTCGAGACTCAGAGAAGCCTAAAGAAAAGCCTCAATATGAAATGAAGAAAGATCAGGCGAAGACCAAGTATGCCCAGACCACCGGAAGAGATTCAGAAAAGCCTGAAGAAAAGCCTCAGTATGAGATGAAGAATGACGGCTCAGATCTAAGGTATGCCGAGCCGAGCCCTATCGACGAGATGGGCGGTATCTATTCAGAAGGCGATGGCGGTGAGCTTATCCGAGTTGACGGAAGCGAAGTCAACAAAGAAATGTACAGCATGCAGGTACATATGGAGGATACCGTCAATGCACAGATGAGCCCTATAGACAGGGACGGCCAGACCTACAGCAAGGGCGATAACGGCAAGATAGTCAGATCCGACAATGGTGATCTTAACAGACCACAGTATGAGATGAAGGCCAACATGGCCAACGCGAAGAATGCTACCACCAGTGGCAGAGACTCAGAGAAGCCTGAAGAAAAGCCTCAGTATGAGATGAAGAAGGATCAGGCCAAAACCAAGTATGCCCAGACCACCGGAAGAGATTCGGAAAAGCCTGAAGAAAAGCCTCAGTATGAAATGAAGAACGACGGCTCAGATTTACGATATGCCGAGCCGAGCCCCATCGATGAGATGGGAGGTACCTATTCGGAAGGCGATGGCGGTGAGCTTATCCGAGTTGACGCAAGTGAAGTCAACAAGGAAATGTACAGCATGCAGGTACATATGGAGGACAACGTCAACGCTGCGATGAGCCCTATAGATAAGAGTGGCCAGATATACAGCAAGGGGCAAAACGGCAGTATTTCAAGAAGCGATTCAGGTGCGCTTAACAGGCCTCAGTATGAGATGGCAAGTGACATGGCCAATGTAAAAAATGCAACTGCCAGCGGACGTGATTCGGAGAAGCCTGTAGAGAAACCTCAGTACGAGATGAGGAAGGATCAGGCTAAGACTAAGCACGCTGAGAAGTCCATTAAGGATTCCGAGAAGCCTGATGCAAAGCCTCAGTATGAGATGAGTAAGGACGACACCTACAACAAGTACGCAGAGATGTCCCGAAAGGATCCGGAGAAGCCTGATGAGAAGCCTCAGTACGAGATGAGTAAGGATGACACCTACAACAAGTACGCAGAGATGTCCCGAAAGGATCCGGAGAAACCTGAAGAAAAGCCTCAGTATGAAATGAAGAAGGATCAGGCCTCAAATAAGTATGCTGAGAAGTCCATAAAGGATTCGGAGAAGCCTGAAGAAAAACCTCAGTATGAGATGAGCAAGGACGATACGTATAACAAATATGCGGAAATGTCCAAGAAGGATC
>NZ_ATVS01000073.1 GCF_000420845.1 Butyrivibrio sp. AE3009
CAAGGTAGAAGAATCCAAGGTAGAAGAATCCAAGGTAGAAGAACCCAAGGTAGAAGAATCCAGGAAGGAAGAGCCAAAGAAGGGAGAACCTAAGAAGGAAGCTACGGTTAAGACCGCAACCGCTAAGAGTGCCAAGGAACTCAAAGAA
Organism: Butyrivibrio sp. AE3009; assembly: GCF_000420845.1. GTDB lineage: Bacteria > Bacillota > Clostridia > Lachnospirales > Lachnospiraceae > Butyrivibrio. The sequence goes on from NZ_ATVS01000073.1 coordinate 149, forward strand.
GAAAAAAAAGCAGCGAAAAAGGCCGAGAAGGAAGCAAAACTTGAGGCCAGACAGATTGCCAGAGATATCAAGAAGTCTAGGCAAGAGGCTGAGCAAATGGATCCTGAGGCAAAGAAAAAAGCTACAATGAAGGATTGGGTTATCATATGCCTTAGTGTTTTGTCACTGCTTCTTTTGATATTTATAGTGTATACAACCAGAACCCATGACAAACAGATATCGGAAAGGCTTATTAACGACAGTAAAAAGGACAATCTGACTGTTGTGTCCGAAAAAGCTGCCATTGATTCAGTAAGGATAAGCGAAGTAAATGCCGAGGGCTGGATTGAGCTATATAATGAGGGCTCAGATATTGCTGATATTTCCGGTGCGATGATGTATATTTCCGGCAAAAAGGCGGCTGTTATCGCAGATGAAACCACTATAGCTGCAACGGGATATCTTGTGTTTAATATTGGTAAGAATCCCGGCGCCTCGGATTATAATGTTATGAGCCTCACAGACAAGGAGGGGAAGCTTCTTGATTCAATGATCATTCCAAAGCTCTCCGGTTCATCAAGCTATGGTGTTACCAATAATGTGAATTACAATATCGGATATATGGAAGCCACCAAGGGTACTGATAATGTAGAAGAACTCACAGAAGAAGAATACTCTTATGTTGAAGGAATTGGCTTCTCTACTCCCGGAGGTTTCTATGACAGTGCATTTTCTCTTTCGCTTTCAGCAAAAAGCGGAGAGAAGATTTATTACACAACCGATGGAACCGAGCCGACTACAGAGTCAACAGAATATACAGGTGCTTTTACTATCAGCAACAAGAGCGGAAGAAAATACGTATATTCCAGACTTGGTTTTGGATATCTTAATAAGACAGGTTATAATCCTTATACCGTTGATGCAGGAATGATTGTAAGAGCCATAACTGTAGATGGTTCAGGTAAGGTTACCGGATCTGCGATTCAGGAGTATTTTATTGGATTTGCAAATGATTCCGCTTATGCAGATATTCCGGTAATATCATTGACAGCCAACCCCGAGGATCTGTTTGATTATTTCAACGGAATTTACGTTCCGGGAAGAGCCAGAGAAGATGCAATCATCAGCGGTGAGGATAGTCCAAACTCCTATGCAAATTATTTAAATGGATGGGAAAGGAACGGGCAGGTGGCATTCTATGAGACAACTAAGGATAAGACTCTGGTAAAGAATGGAACCGTTAAGATTTATTCTGATGTTGAAATTGGGGCAAGGCAGAAGGGGTTAGAACTGAATGTGGGAGACCCTTCCGAATTTGCCGGTTCCTCGATTATGGACTATATAGGAAAAGATGGATCGCTGATCCTGCAGACTTATATAGATGACCAGACATTAAAAGCAAAGGACTTTTTTGTTAGCAGGATTCTTAAGGATTCAAAGGTTGGAACTCTGGATATGTCACCTTGCTATTTGTTCATTGACGGCGAGTTTTGGGGAGTATACCTTATGAAGGCTCCACTTAATGCCAATTATTTCGTCAGAAATTATGATGTAAAAGGCGATGTCATAGTGAGACAGAGAGCTGCATATCAGGCTAATTTCGTGAATATGTACAATTTTATCACTGAAAACGATATGAGTGTTGCTGAGAATTACAATAAAGCGAAAACCATGATGGATATGGACAATTATATAGAATATGTCTGTGCACGTGTCTATATAGGATATACCGGCCCCGGAACTACTAAAGGTACTATGTGGAGAACTGTTGATTCCGGAGGAACCGGTTATAATGATGGTCGCTGGAGATGGATAATGAATTATCCAATAGGTAATTCTATGGGAAATGCCAGTAACAGAACGGCATCCATTGATACACTTATGCATGGGCCTCTCAGAATGGACAAGCTGTTTCAGTCACTTCTCATGAACAAGGAATTCTGCAAACAGCTTGAAGACACCATGAACAGTATGGCGACTGAGAGATTCTCAACCGAGAATGTCAATACAGTTTTGGATGAAGTATCTGAGCTTATGAGGAAACCTGCCGTGGAAACCTATAAGAGGTTTACTGGAAGCTACAAAGAGGCTCAGTACAAAACAGATATTGATTTTATCAGGAGCTACTTTGAAAATAGACCTGATTACATAACCTTCTATGCCAAGGAACTTGCCGAAAAGGGCGGAGACCTGGAATATATCAGGGAAATGGAGCTGCTTGGGGCAACCGATGATGCTGATGACGAAGATCAGGAAGAATCGGAAGAGGAAGGCGAAGAGAACTTGGAAAACTCGGAAGAAGACGCAGATAACACAGATACAGACTCCGTGACAGGGGATGCTGCTCAAGATGTGGGGGAGCAGACAAGTACAGAGGAACAAGGTGTGGAAACCAATGATGGACAGTAATTATTCAACCATACGAACCTATACAAGCGAACTTATAAGGGCGTGCTTTGAAAAAAGAAAACCCTTGGATATACCTAAGGAGCTGACAGCAAAGAAGCTCCTTGATATATCAGTAACCGGTCAGATGCAATATCCAATAGCAAGTTCACTTCTTAAGCTTGAGATTGGCGAAGAGGAGGCTCAGAGGGCCAAGGATTATCTTAAACTAAGTACCTTCAAGACCTTCACTCAGATGATGGCAGCGAATAGGATAACCGCAGAGTTTGAGAAAGAAGGAATTCGGCATCAACTTCTTAAGGGAGCTGTTACTAAGAGCCTCTATCCGTCTCCTGAGATGAGAGAGATGAGTGATATAGACCTGGTTGTCTATGATGAGAGTCTTGATAAGGCAGCTGCTGTAATGGAAAAACTGGGCTACACAAATCATGGTCTTATCAAGCATCATATGATCTTTACTGATCCTAATAAGGTTCATGTGGAGGTTCACTGGTGCCTGTTTGATGAAAATGCAGATCACAAGCAGCATGTGTATTTCAAGGACAATTTTAAGGCTAAGCTTAAGGAAGGCACTGAGTATACTTATGAGTTTAGCCCTGAGGATTTTTATATCTACATGATCTCTCATATGTCCAAGCACTTTTTTGAGACAGGGTGCGGTGTAAGAAATCTTCTGGATATATATGTATACAGAAATAAGCTTGGAGATAAGATGGATAATGCTTATCTTGTTGGTGAGCTTGAAAAGCTTGGAATTAAGGACTTCGAAGAGCATATGAGGAAGCTTGCCTATATCTGGATGGATAATAAGGAGTGCCCTGAGTTCTTCGAGAGCCTTTTTGCGTACATGATTGACAGCGGAATCTACGGCAAGAACGAGAATGGTGTATGGAGCCAGCTTGCCAAGGAGGTATCACAGGAGGGACAGAGCATTAAGCTTCACTACTATTTCCCTTCTCTTAAGTTCATGCAGGAGAAATATCCCTGCCTTAAGAAAATGCCCTTTCTTCTTCCGGGAGCCTGGATTGTAAGGGCCTTAACAGCTGCCTGCAGCAAGGAATCAAGAAATCACAGAAAAGAGATTGAGGGAGCTGACAAAAAGGAAGTTGATCGCATGCTGGACATGTATCATCGCCTTAATCTGAATTTCAGAAAATAATGATCATTGGGGAGTAAAATGAGCGCAAGCAGATCTAAACGTACAGTCCAGAATATGAGTATGGGTTTTATATATCAGTTTACAAGCATGCTTCTTAGCTTTGTTTCAAGAACTGTATTTATCAGGACTTTGGGTGATGAGTATCTTGGTCTTAACGGTATTTTCGGGGATGTACTGACACTTCTGTCCATGGCGGATCTTGGATTTTCGACAGCTATGGCATATAGCTTTTACAAGCCATTGGCGGAGCATGATGAAGATAAGATAAGGTCATTGGTTACATTTTATAAAAAAATATATAACACCATTGCACTTGTGGTTCTCGGTTTGGGGCTCTGTTGTATACCTTTTTTGAAATATATCGTCAATACCGAAAAAGAGATAGATCATCTTGAAATCTACTACCTATTTTCGCTTGCAGGAGTTGTCACATCTTATCTTTTTGTATACAAGACGACTTTACTTACTGCCGATCAGAAGAATTACAAGGTTACCAGGATCAGAATGGGAACCAATTTTGTTAAGGTGGTTCTTCAGATCCTTGTTCTGTATTTTTTCAGAAATTATATATTGTATCTTGCCATCGGAACCGGTATAGGCATTATCAACAATCTCATCGCATCCAAAAAAGCCGAGAGTGAGTATCCCTATATCAGGAACCTTAAGGTACAACGAGGAGTGGACAAGCAGCTTAAGGACAGTATTGTAGACAACATGAAATCTGTGTTTATCTACAAGGTTTCTACAACAGTCTTTTCCGCGACTGATAATATCATCATCTCGATGGTTATCAGTACCGCTATGGTTGGATTGTATTCTAACTATCTGATGCTGAGCCATAAGCTTCTTCTTATTGAACAGATCATATTCTCTGCCATGACTGCCAGTATAGGTAATGTCATTGCCAGTGAGAAGTCGGAGAAGAGATATCAGGTATTTCAGAGTATACAGTCCATGAGCTTTATCTTCTGCGGTATCATCACCACCTGTTACTGTATTATGGCAGATGACCTTGTCAGAATATGGCTGGGCGACAGCCACAGACTGCCGATGCTACTGGTAATTGCTGTGTCACTGAACACATTCCTTGCCTGCGCTCTTCAGCCCCTGTGGAGCTACAGAGATGCATCGGGACTGTATAGGAAGACTAAATACATTATGTTGGTAGCCACCATTGAGAATATAGTTTTATCTGTTGTATTGGGCAAACTAATAGGTGTTGCAGGAGTTATCTTTGCATCAGCTATAGCAAGACTTACTACCTATTTCTGGTATGAGCCAAAGCTCTTATTCAGGGAATATTTTGAGAGAAGTGCCAGATCGTACTTCCTGGATATGCTGAAAAACTTACTTCTGTCAGTGGCAGTAGTGGGAACAGTATATTTTGTTTCATCGAAGTTTTATGTTGATAACTGGTTTACCCTTTTTGTTAAGGGCGCAATTGTAGGAGTAATATGCACCATGATCTTTGTTTCTGTTTATTACAAGACTGAGGGTGCGCAGAATATTATACGTAAGGTTAAGGGATACATAAGAAAATAATGCAGGATCTGATAACGGTTATAATACCGGTTTATAAGGTTGAAAACTACATAGACAAGTGCATGGAATCTGTGCTTACCCAAAGTTATAAGAATCTGGAGATACTCCTTGTTGACGATGGATCACCGGATAGGTGCGGAGTTATCTGCGACGAATATGCCAAAAGGGATGACAGAATCAGGGTTATCCATAAGCCTAACGGAGGGTTATCAAGTGCGAGAAATGCAGCTCTTGATGTGATGCAAGGAAAATGGGTTGTCTGTATTGACAGTGATGACTATGTTCACAGGGATTATGTGCAGAAACTATACGATGCAGTAATCAGAACAGGAGCCGATATTTCGGTTTGTTCCAATTATCAGGAGAAGAAAGATAAACTGTCTATAGTTGACATAATCTGTGATGAAGAGATTGTTTATAACAGCGCGGATGCATTGTTAAAACTGGTTGAAGATAATGAGATCAAGAGTTATGCATGGGGCAAACTATATCGATCGGAACTGTTTGACGGTGTAAGATATCCGGATGGAAGAAATTATGAAGATATAGCGACTACCTATCTGCTTTTTGATAAAGCAAGTAAAATAGTCAAGATACCATATTATCTTTATTACTATCTTATAAGGGATGACAGTATCTCTTTTAACAAATCAAAGCAAATGTGGCATAAAGGGTGTCATGCTTCATGTTTGGGTCAGATAGAGCGTTGTTCGTATTTTAAGGAAAAAGGGTATGACGACTTGTATCTTAAGGCACAGGCGAGGCTCCTTCCATATCTTTTTTCGAATATCACAAGCGGATATAGTGATGACTCGTTAGCAGATGTGAAGGCAACACAGGAATATATAGAGCGGAATAAAGAGGAATTCCTCAGTAATCCATATATTTCTGAAAAAGATAAGAAACTTATATTTGTCTATTTACGAAATGAAACATATTACAAGCTGTATTCCGGTGCTAAAAAATACATTAGTTCAATATTCACAACGGGACGAAAAATAAGGAAACAAATAAGCTTTATTCTTTCAAATAAAGGGTACGAGCTTGAAGGCGGTGCAAAAAAGCGAATTGTATATTTTGAACTTCCTTGTTTCGATAATCTTGGAGATCATGCAATTGCTTACGTGGCAGAAAAAATCCTGGCGGACTTTTGTAAAGAGCACAAGGAATATCAGTTTTTTGCTATTGATGGGTGGACTATAGACAGACCTGTCAGTGTGCTGAAAAAATGCCTTGGTCCCGATGATGTTTTTATATGTCAAGGGGGCGGGAATTTCGGAAGTCTGTATAAATTTGCGCAGGTTCACAGAGGAAAGGTATATTCAGGCTTAAAGGACAACAAGATCATTGTTATGCCTCAGACCTGCTTTTTTGCTGGCAATGAAGAAGGGAAAAAGGCACTGGAAAAAGACAGGCAAATGATTGCACGCTGTAGAGATATTACGCTTTTGGCAAGAGATAAAAAATCCTATGAGTTCATGAGAGAAAGCTTTGATGCCGATGTTCGGTTTATTCATGATACTGTATCGCTATATGATGCCTCGCAGTTTGCATCTGAGGATAGGAAAGGCATTGTAGTATGCATTCGTTCCGATAAAGAAGGAACATTGGTGACAGAGCAGAAGAAATCAATAATTGAAATCTGCGAAAAAAAGGATGATGTATTAGTTACTGATACTTGTATAAACAGAAATATCAGTACTTCCGAAAGACAGGCTGTTTTGGAAAGTAAGTGGAGATTATGGGGAAAATCAAGACTGGTTGTTACAGACAGACTTCACGGAATGATTTTTGCACTGATTACAAAGACCCCTTGCATCGTAATAGGTAATGATCACTTCAAAGTTCATGAAGCATATAAAACTTTTGAGGATTCCGGCTTTTTGTTCTATCTGGATTCGTTAAGTGGACTAGAGAAAGCTGTCAATGACATGCTGGGAAGAGATTATTCCAATTGTGGTTTTGACGAAAATAAAATTGATATTCCGGTATTAAAACAAATAATATTTAATATCTGAATGCAGGAAAAGAAGGAATAATTATGGGCTTGGGGCTTAAGGTCAAAAGGGCGGTATTTAAACTAATAAGGATTGTAGTAAGGCCTTTTTATGGCAGGAATATCTGGATTATCAGTGATAGGATTAATCAGGCAGGCGATAATGGAGAAGCTTTTTTTAAATATCTTCAGGATAAGGACGTGAAATCTGTATTTGCCATAAGAAAGGATAGCCCTGACTATCCACGGCTAAGAAGTATAGGAAAAGTTGTGGAATATGACTCAAAGCTTCACAAATTGCTTTTATGCGTAGCGGACTGTAATTGCAGTGCATACCTGATACACATGGAAAATCATGTTGAGACACCACAGATTTTTTTACAGCATGGGGTATCAGAGAAAGATATTTCTAAGTATATAAATCCTGCTTCTCATAAGAATTTTTATATTATTACTTCAGCATACCAAGAGAAAAGGCAGATGATGGGAGATAATTACAAAGTAGCACCTGAGCATATTTGGCTTACCGGACTTGCAAGGTTTGATTATCTGAGAAATGAGCCAAAAAAACTTGTTGTGTTCGCTTTTACCTGGAGATCTGCTTTTATGGATTATTCAGATGAAGAAATTGCTTCTTCAGAATATTTCAAGACATTAAAAAGAATCATGTCAGACTCAACTTTTTGCGAAAAGTTGAGTCTTATGGGATATAAATTGGCAATTATGCCACATCCTAAGGTTAGAGAGTATGTTCATTTACTCCCACAGTCAAAAAGCTGTGAAATTTACGCTGGGTCATATAATAAGATGTATTCTGAGGCTGAACTAATAGTAACGGATTATTCTTCTGCGATTTTTGATTTTGCTTATCTTAGAAAGAGCATAATATATTATCAGTT
>NZ_ATVS01000074.1 GCF_000420845.1 Butyrivibrio sp. AE3009
AGGCTGATTTTCTTGCAATGGATGAATTGCCTGTATATTGTAAAGGAGATGACAAACCATACTCTTTTTCCGGAAAGAGGATAAAGAGAGGCCTATACAGGCATTACGATGGTACTGTAACAAATGCAGACATAAACGGGGCTGCAAATATCTTAAGAAAAGTATTCCCAAAGGTAACCCAATGGGATAGGGGCATAGTGGACATGCCCTGTTCTGCATGCTGCGTAGAGCAGCATGCAGGTTCATGCCGCGAAGCGGCGTAACAGAAACCCTTTCCGACGCAGAGTCGGTGAGGGCAGTTCATTTACTTTGAATCAGTTTCTGTATATTCTGATCGTCATGTGGGTATTCAGCGCTGTTCCGGAAAAAATGGTGACGGTGTATGGCACTGATAGTGGGACACCTCTTTTCTGCAATGGTTCTGGCGGGAATGTTTGTATTGACGGAGGTAATATTCAGTATTGTCCTTGCTATTGAAGTCAGGAATATTGCAAAATTACAGCAATCATGATCATAAGCGGATTTTCGTTGTATCAGAGAGAATCAGATAAGCATCAAGGAGCAACAACCTATGCAACACGACTATGAATCATACTGGAACCGGTGCTGGCAGGAAGAGAATGCCTCCGACCTATTCAAATACCTCGAAGGCTACAATCGCCTATCCACCCCTGAAATCGATTTTTTTAAACAAAACGGTATAGCCTCCGTCTGCGACGCAGCATGCGGGTTTGGTGCGTACTGTCTTGCTTTTGCGTCAAATGGATTCAGGGTGTCGGGCTTTGATATATCCGAGACTGCGGTGAGAATCACGACTGCGGCGCTTCAGAAGTACGGGTACGCAGATGCTCAGATCAAGGCGGCGAGCATATTGGATACGGGGTATGAGGACGCCTCTTTTGACGGAGTTGTGGCCCATGCGGTGCTGGATCATCTGACGGCAGCAGATGCCAAAAGAGCGCTGGCAGAGTTATTTCGAATCACAAGACCCGGAGGCCTTGTGATGGTCTCGTTTGATATTCCCGAGGAAGATGATTTTAATGAAGAGCACAGGCTTTTAGAAGACGGTACGATGGAGTATACTTGTGAGAGCCGCAGTGATATGCTGTTTCATCCCTATGACTGGGCGGAAATAGAGGAGCTGACCGCAGGTTACAACATATCATACAAGGCGGACAGGGGAAAAAGAGAGCGTGTCGTAGTATTAAGAAAGCCGGAATAAAATAGGGCGAAAAATATAAGGCTCGAGGAGAAATACATGGGGACAACACTTTGCAATCTGAACGTATATAACCCGGAGAAAAAGGATTACGATCCGGGCAAAGAGTATCTGAAAGTCAATATTACAGAGGACTGGGATACGATTCTTGAAAACGACGATGACCACGATTTTGACAGGATATGCAAGCTGGCAGCATCTTTGTCCGGATCGCTGGATACAAATATAGTAGCGACGACGTATTTTGATGACGATATTTTTGACCTTGAAATATACAGTAGCGGCAAGAAGAAAGCTTTTTACCACACCGGCTATGACAAGCTGGAGGTTAAGAACGCCTCAGCTATGGTGAGTATGCTGGATCTTGATGCCACCGACGCCAAGGCCTTCAGATATCTTTTGAAAAAAGGGTTAGGCGCAGGGTATGCCATAAGCAGTTTTTCAGCGCTGGCAGGGCTCCCTTTTTACGTAGAAAAATATATGTATGAGCATATGCCGGACAAGATAATCCCGGACAAAGAGGCGGTTCTAAAAGAAATCGAGAAAGAAAAAGCCAAAATCGCCAAGAAACCTAAGTTTGATAACACCGCAGAGCTTCTGTGCGAGATTCCCGGAATTGCGGTGGATCAGATGATCGAATACGGGGACGAGCAGAAGGGTGTTGTGAGAGTGGTTGAGCCCTCAGAGGGAGAAATCGATTACGGCCATATTCACTGCTATCAGATTAATGCGGAAAAAGAGCCTTCGCTCCAGCAGATACATGACTACAAGCTTCCCTACAAAGAATAGGCCCCGAGGTATGAACCAAGAGCCCTTGCAAATCTGGGGGACTGGATCGACTTGTTAGATAACAGAGAATGTGTTGTCCATGAATTTGGCAAGGAAGAGGATATCAAGGCTGTCATAGCAATGAGCGAGATACCGGCTGACAAATTTATTCTCACTAAGTATGAAGCCCTTGCTAAAAAATGGATATATCCATATAAGCTTCCTTTTAACCCCGGTAACGAGAAGCTATTAGAGGGTGTGGATCCCCGCTCCAGCTTCTTTGATATGTGCAGGAATGAAGTAATGATAGAAAACGGTCTGATGATCCACATCGGCGCATATTGTGATTATCGCAATAAAAAGCAGTATATAGTGGTGGATTTTTTCACTGAAGACCGGGAATATCAGAAGACATACTTTATTCCTATTGATCCTGATTTCGCATTTTACAGCATCAGTGCGGACTACCTCTATATTGAGGAAAAGCAGCAGATCATCCTCGGTGAGTACATCATAGATCTGAAGAATAAAACCTTCACGGTAAGTGACACTCTTTCGCCTGACATGCAGTATGTCACCCGCAGGAAACTTCGTGATGGCAAGGAGGTTCTGATTGTCCAGTCATCAAGGGCTTTCTTTGTTTATGATATGGATTACAAGCTTCTGCTGTCCAAAAGTGTTAAGGGCAGCATAATTGCCAAAATGATCGATGATGAAGACAATATCCTTGTTATTACTTCAGACCATATTCTGGCTCTGGGATGCAGCTATGATCTAAGACCCAGGGATAAGGTGAAGCTGTACAGGATTCCGCTGGTTACCGGGTGACAATATGCAGATTTTGTTGATTTCGGGGTTCCTTGGGGCGGGGAAGACCACCTTTATCAAGGAACTTATTAAGAGGACGGACAAGCGTCCCGTCATATTGGAAAATGAATATGGTGCCAACAATCTGGACTCTCTTGAGCTTCAGAAGGCGGCTGAGGATTCGGGCAAAAAAGAAGAACTGAAGGTCCTGGAGTTCATGGAAGGGTGCGTATGCTGTACGATGAAGGACAGCTTCGTGAATTCGGTGCTGGCAATCTTTTCTTCTCTAAGTCCGGAATATCTGATCATAGAACCCACAGGTGTGGGGCGGCTCAGTAGTATCATTGAGAATCTAAAACCCATCCTTGGCAGGGTGAATTACCTTCTGGAGCCGGTAGTTGTGCTGTCGCCTTCGAATTTTAGAAGTAACATGAAGGAGTGGCCTGAGCTGTACGCAGATCAGATTGCGAATGCGGGGAAGGTTGTTTTTTCTAAGTGCGAGAATACAGACGATGAGGAGCTGAAGGCGGTTACAGAGGAGATACTTAAGATCAATCCGAAGGCCAAGGTGACAGACAGGCATTACAGCAAGATGGATGAGGATTGGTGGAGAGATATCCTTGAAGCCGGTGGTGGCGCTGCGGGACAAGGTACGGCTGGATGTGTCAGTACAGGTGCAGGAGCCGGTGTAGATGCAGGCGCTAGTATAGGTGTAGGAGCTAGTACGAGTGCAGGAGCCGGTGTAGGTGCAGGAGCTAGGACAGACGTAGGAGATGGCGCAGTTAAAGGCAACGGTTCAAATACAGGGGAGAGCACCGACTCAGGAAAAGACACAGAGGCCTTATCCCAGGTCAGCATCGGTACCGCAGGCTTCCACAACTACGGCGAACTTATCCAGCTCCTTGAGGACTGTTTACACGGCGAATTCGGCCTCGTAAGCCGCGCCAAGGGAACGCTCTGGGTGGGCTCGGAGGTGCTGAGGTTTGACCTGGCAGACAAGCTCTATGCCATAGCCGCCTCCCCAGACGACAACTGCCAATGTGTATTCATCGGCAAAGGACTGAATGAGAAGAAACTCCGTGAGCGCCTTACGGGGCAAGGAAGAAGGATGCTCAAACGTTATCCGAGGCAGAAGACAAAATTTTTTAGACCAGGAGACAACATTGGGAACGACATTTTGTAACATCAACGTATTTAATCCGAAAGGAATAGAATATAAACCCGGGAAGAACCTGACAATCGTTAAGGCATCCAAGGAATGGGACACCATAGTCCAGGAGGATGACATTCCCGAACCTATGGCAATCAAAAAAGCAGCAAAGGCAGTATCTGCAGCAGTAGAGGGAACCGCAATTTCCCTGTGCTATCTTGATGACTCCGCATTTGAGCTGACAGTATTTGAGGCAGGAGCCAAGAAGGGCGAGTATCTGCTGGATAACGGCTTTTGCAAAAAGAGCGGCCTTCCGAACATAATAAATGGCCTTGGGCTGGATGATAAGGCAGCTAAGGCCTTTAAGAAGATCATTACGACAGAGGCTGATGCACGCAAGGTTATCGAATTACTTTGCGCACTAAGTGAGATACCTCTTTTCCTCGATAAAAGGATGTTTGATGAGGGGGTTCTGAAAGTCACTGAGTTAACCGGGAATGCCGTGATCAAGCAATATACCACTGCTCCAAAGGCCAAGAAAGGGGCACTGGGTGACAAGAAAGAAGCGCAGCTCCTTCAAGAGGTGTCCGGTGTGCTGGGTGGCTTCTATGACTATGAAAACGGCATTTTCTCCATGATGAGGCATGAGGATGACGGGACACTGGACAGAGGGCATTTGCACTGCTATCAGCTGATTCAGGAGCAGGAGCCTAGATTTGAGAAGAGTCACGACATAAGACTGGATCTGGAATCGCTGTCTACCATGAAGAATATCAAGGGATTTGTTTATCACCGGCAGACACCTTTTTACCCGGAGACCCTGTCTGTCTATGATGATATCGATTCTATCGGCTATATAGCCCAAGGCGATGCCTGCGATAGCTACAGGAATCGGATACTTGTGCCCGTGGATAAGCGCGTTTTTCCCAAATATCAGATACAGCTCCAATGCGATGATCTGAAGGTAGAGGGACCCGAGGGACTCGTAACTTACTCCCAGTGTGAAGCCAAATATCTTGTCAGAGAAGGGGATTATTACAAGCCCCTCAGAAAAGAGCGGGAATTCGAACCAACTCCTGACCAGCTGCATGATATGGGCTACGACTGCAGAAAGCTTGATCATTTCTATGCCGACTCAGAGGAAATCGTAAGGATCATGATGGTCACTGACATTAAGGAAGCTCAGAGCTATTTAAGGGTAGATTACTTCGGACATGACTATGTTCTTAAGCGCACTGAACAGTTCCCCATCAAGAGCTCCTTTGATTTCGAATCGATCTGGGGCGGATGTGTCTACATACGGGAGAAGAATCTTATCTTTGCCGGCGGCTATTCTATAGACCCAGGCAAGAAGAAAATTAGCGAGATCAGTGAGCTCCCCGCTAAGCTTAAGCAAAAGCTCTATGCCTGCCACCTATGCAGAAATAAAGCCGGTAAAGCAATGGTTGCCGTTATCATGGACAAGATGATCTGCATCCTTAATGACAACCTTAAGCTCCAGTACCACGCTAAGTTCAAAGAATCCATCGAAAATTACTACTTCGATGAGTCAGGTAATCTGTTTGTTGTAACCTGCAAGAGGGGCTGGAAAATGCCCTATGATGATTACAGGGAAGATTCCGGAATCAAACTCTATAAGCTCGAAATCTGATGAAGCAAATGGGATTGACGCTGTGAGGTTGTATGTAGCGGCTTTTGCTGAATCGATGCTACTAGATCACAATGATATAAATGAAGGGCAGTACATCATGATGATTGATGCGCTGCCCTTTTTATGGGTGTATGCTACCATTTTGCGAGGAGGTTTGGTAGCTATGAAATGAATGAAAAAGTTTTGTGCCAAATATTTTGTTTGGATTTCATGTATGTATTGTGGGTCAAATAGTGGAATACTCTCACATGTTGATAATGTATTGGCATTACGCGATATTACGCATATATGATATCGATAATAAGAGGGCAATTTACGTCTACATAATGGATTCTTGAAATAAGACGTAGTCCATTTTTGGGCTTACGTCTATAATGACTTTTTATCGGAGGAGACGTAGCGTCAATTGGAATTGTGGTTTTACATTACGTCTGGACAACACTTTTTTAGCCAGAGACGTAATTCTAATCTTGTATTGGTGGGAGGTATATTGCGAATTACGCCATTTTCGCGTTTTATACAGAATAGACTTAATTGAATTTTCTAGGACTACGTCAAATACAAGAAACGGTCAATTCAGACGTAATGAAAAAAATGGACTACGTCTTCTCAGTAAAAAACCTGTAATTATACGTAATAACAAGTAGTAGCCAATACAAAAAACGCCGGGAAGTACGAAATGTACTTCCCGGCGTCATTAAGTTACGGGGTTGTATTACTCAAGGGTGTAATCGATTGAGCTGTTGGCCTGGCCGCTGCCAAGTGAACCGAACTCAACTGATCCGCCTGCAGGAATGTAGGAGTTCCATGAAACAGGAGTAATTACATAGTAATTGCCGCTGGTCTTAACATTTACATTCCAGGAAGAACCGATGTTAACCTGGTTCTTGTTAACTTTGAGTGTCCATCCGTTAACAGCGTTGCCGGAGTTGTTGACGATCTTCCAGGTTACCTGGTAGCCGCCGCCCCAGCTGTTAACTGAGTACTGAAGCTCAAGTCCGCCTTCAACTACAACAGGCTCGGGATCGGGCTCCGGAGTAGGCTCGGGATCGGGTGTAGGCTCAGGATCGGGAGTAACAACAGTCTCTGAAGATGATGAAGGAGCTTCTGCCTTCTCGAACTGCCAGAGCTGGTTGTTGCCGCCGTTAGCTGCCCACTGTACTACGTTAGTGCCGTCTGCTGTCTTCTTCTCATAGATGTCGAGTACCTTAGCACCTGATGTAGCCTTGGTTCCGATGTTGTAGTAGCCTGCATTTGCTGTTGTGAGAACAACGAACTGCTGAGCTGTTCCGCCGTAAGCCTGGTAGATACCTACGTCTGTTCCGTTGTCTGTCTCGCCGTTTGCAAGGTCAAGGTTAACATCGCCAAGACCGTTCTTAAGTGTGATGTAGCCATCACCAACGTTTGTTACATACCACTTCTGTGCACGTACGCCGCTGCCTGTCTTGATAACAACGCTCTTCCAGCCGTCTGCATTGTCTGCATCAACTGTGAGGTACTTCTGTGAAAGAGGATTCTTTACATAGTACCAACCGTCGGAGATGGTTGCTGTCTCAACTACAGGTGTAGGCTCGGGTTCGGGCTCAGGATCGGGCTCGGGTGTAGGCTGAGGATCAACTACAGGTGTGTTTGAACCGCCGCCTGTTGTAGGCTGACCAAAGGTCTCTGTGTAAGCCTGAAGAACTTTGCTGTAAGCCTGCTTGGGCTGACCGGGCCTTGAGAAAAGAAGAGGAGCAGAGTTGCTGATCCATGTTGTCTGATCTGAAAGTCCCCACCATGTGATACCTGTGATCTTGCCGCCGTTCTTCTTGGCCTGGTTGATGCCCTTGAAGAGGTTGTAAGAGTAGTTAGCCATATCGCTGTCACCCTTGTTGGTGATATCAAGCTCTGTGATCTGAACCTCAAAGCCTGCTCTGAGGAATGAGTTAAGAGCCTGGAGATAGTAATCAGTTGAAGGATAGTTGGTTCCAAGGTGTGACTGCATACCAACACCTGAGCAAACCTTCTTACCCTGGTTGACGTAGTTAACAAGCTTGATTACATCGTTTACTTCCATGTATGTGTTGTAATCGTTGTAGAAGAGGCTAACTGAGTTAGTGAGCTTGAAGTACTCAAGTGTCTCATAAGCGTAGTTAAATGCCTTCTTTACATATGTAGCGTTGGTCTTGTTGCTGCCGTAAACTGCTTCCCAACCGGAGTTCTGAGCGTGAAGGATCTCGTTACATACATCCCATGCATAAACAACAGAACCGTACTGGTTGTTGTATACGTGGTTCATAACGGTCTTAACATACATCTCAAGACGCTTGTCCATTGTGGAAGAATTTACAAAGCCGCCGTTTCCTGAATAGCCGTTTCTGAAGAACCAGCTAGGTGTCTGTGAGTGCCATACAAGAGTATGAGCTCTCATCTTAAGGCCGTTCTGGTAGCAGATCTTCATAACTTCATCAACAGTGTTGAAGTTGATCTGAGGAACATACTGCTCATTGTATCC
>NZ_ATVS01000075.1 GCF_000420845.1 Butyrivibrio sp. AE3009
CAGGGGCTTCTTCAGCTACAGGCATTTCTGCCGGTACCTCTGCTGCCGGTGCTGCCTCTGCTGCTGCCAACATAGCTGCAAGGGCAGGATCCACATCCGGAGGTGCCTCCTCAAGTGTAGGCATCTCTCCCGTAGCGCCTTCTCCGGCCATCATCGCTGCCATCATTGCGTCCATATCAGCCGGAGCCTCTGCTGCCTCCGGTACAGGCTCGGCTGCCGGTGCTTTCGCAGGTGCCTCAGCTGCCATAGCCGCCATCATCGCATCCACATCGGATGCAGTCTCGGCTGCGGCCATTGCTGCCATCATCGCTTCCGGATCTACCGGCGCAGGTGCAGGAGCTTCCTCAGCGGGTGCCGCCTCTGCGGGAACCTCTGCTGCGCTTGCCGCCATTATATCCTCTACACTGGGAATGTCCATAATTGGTTCAGGTTCCGCAGCTTTTTTGGGTGCAGGAGCCGGTGGCGGCGCTTGTTCCGGTGCCGCTGCAGGCGCGGCTGCGGCCTCTTCTGCCTTCATTGCAGCCAAAAGATCATCCACATTGGCAGTAGAAAGATCCTGCCCATTAAGAATATCCTGAGTGCTCATGCCATCCATGCTGTTTCTCCTTTCGATTTATATCCAAAAATCATTATTTCGTACATTTATTAGAGCATATAGCGTCTAGCTATATTATCCTTTATTTCCCCGTGAATTTACAGTAAATTTTCTATAAAATCCGCAAATTTTCTGTGATTTGAGCCTGTCAGACCGCTCCGCAGACAGCCTATTTTTTCCCAAAAAACTTGTAGGAATACCCCTTCACAGCATATTCGCGAAGAGAGTCCTTGATCATTGTCGCATCCTGGTCTCGTTTCTTCTGAACAATGTTTACATCCGGTGAAATCCTACTGCTGACATCCTCCAGCTCCTGACTAAGCTGCTGAATGTTATGGGACATATTCAGCATCATCCCTGCCATATTCCTCATCATCTGAACAATGCTGTCCTGATTCTCCTTGACGAAGTCCCCCATGGTTCCTTCCGTAACTCTAAGGAGCTTAACCTGAGAAAAAGTGGTGATGGTATAGATCGCCGGTTTATGAAGCAGAAGCCCGAATTCTCCAAAGCAGGCTCCCGGGCTCAAAATTCCCAGAAGCACTTCCTTATCAGTTCCGTAGCCGGTGTACATCTCCACATTTCCCTCAATGACCTTGTACATATCAAGGTTGACCTCTCCTTCACTAAGGATTGTCATACCCGCCGGAACTGTGATTATCTTATTTTGATTTTTTACAGAATAGGCATCGAATACGTTTTTATCCATCTGCTGCGCCTCCGTCATAAAACACATTCACCCATTTTTCTGATTATATTTTAAATGAACGTTATATTGATAACAAATTAAACGTTTATAAACGCATTATTGTATCGTGCGCCATGCTATAATGATTATAAGTATGAAAGGGGGATTATTATGGGCAGAAATCATGAAGTGACAACCGTTCACGACCTGCTGGATGAAAACGGCGAACTCTCAGAGCCCGGTTGGAGTCGCAGACTCTTGCAAAGATATGACAGAAGCAGGATCAAGGCTCCCGCATGGCGTATCAAAGAGTGGGATTACTATCTGGTTCTAAACAAGGATTTTGCCGGTGCTTTCACTATCTCGGATGATGGCTATATCGGACTTCAGTCCGTGTCTCTTATCGAGTTTGGTGATAATCCGTGGGAGCACACCGAAACAGTTCTAAATGCACTTCCAATGGGCAAATTAAGACTCCCCTCAGACTCTTCGACAGGCAGCACCACCTATAGCGATGGCAGGCTTCAAATGTCCTACGAAGTAACAGAGGGTCAGCGCCATATCACCTGCTCTTTTGACAACTTCTTCGAAGGAAAGCCCTTCAAATGTGACATTATCCTGAGGCAGCCCGACATGGATACCATGGTCATCGCAACTCCCTGGGATGAGAAGCACGCTTTTTACTATAACCAGAAGATAAACACCATGCGTGCCTCCGGCTATATGGAATACGACGGCAAAAAATATGAATTCGACCCGAAGACTGATTTCGGCACCCTTGACTGGGGCCGCGGTGTCTGGACCTACGACAATACCTGGTATTGGGGATCAGGTAACTGCGATATAGACGGAAACGCCTTTGGCTTTAATATTGGCTATGGCTTTGGCAACACTTCCGCCGCCACCGAAAACGTACTTTTTTACAACAGAAAAGTACATAAGCTGGATGACGTAACCTTCCATATTCCCGAATCAGGTTACACAGATCCCTGGAAAATCACTTCCTCCGACGGGAGATTTGAAATGGATTTCATTCCGGTTCTTGACCGTGCAGCCTACATGAATTTCAAGATAATTGCCTCCGATCAGCACCAGGTATTTGGCAAAATTGCCGGTAAGGCCGTTCTGGATGATGGCACCGTTATCGAAATCAAAGATATGATGTGTTTCGCAGAAAAAGTACATAACAAATTTTAAGACGACTAAAAAACTCCTGAACCCATCAATCCGTTAAAAGATGAATTCACGAACGAAGTCATTGGCGGGAGTTTCCAATATTTCCTTAGGGGTCCCCACCTGCTGAACCACGCCTTCATTAAGGACAAAAATACGGTCGGACATATCCACGGCTTCAGTGAGGTCGTGGGTTACATAGACAATGGTTATGGCGTATTTTTTCTGGATCTCCTTGATCTCTCTGCGCATTTTTTTGCGAAGTCTTGCATCAAGGTTTGATAAGGGCTCGTCGCAGAGAAGGATTCCTGATTCCGATACCAGTGCTCTTCCAAGGGCAACTCTTTGCTGCTGACCGCCGGAGAGCTTGGAGGGCATGGTTTTCTCATAGTCAGACAAACCCATTTCCTCAAGGATATTCCTTACCTTTTCCTGAATCTCAGCTTTCGGACGTTTTCTGATCTTAAGAGGGTAGGCCACGTTGTCAAAAACGTTCATGTGGGGCCACACTGCATAGGACTGGAATACCATACCGATATTGCGGTTTTCCGGCGGTACGAAGGTATCCTCTCCGCTGACCTTTTTATCACCGATGAAGATCTCGCCGGTGGTGGGCTTCTCAAAGCCCGCTATCATGCGAAGGGTTGTGGTCTTACCGCAGCCTGAGGGGCCCAGGAGAGTTATGAATTCTCCGTCTGCGAACTCCGCATCGAATTTCTCTATTATTCTGCTGTTTCCAAAGCTTTTGGTCACATTTTTTAATGTTATGGTTGCCATAATTTCCTCCGTTATAGCTTTTTCCCTGTCATCATCAGATGGAAAACTTTCCCTTGGTAAGCTTGTTCATTGCCACATTCAGGATCAGCACAAATATCAGTATCCCGCTGGCAAGGGCCGACGCAGTCTGCTGGCTGTGATAGGTCTGATACAAAAACAGTTCAACTCCCAGCGTCTTTGTGTTGTTGGAATACAAGAGATTGGACATGGTAAGTTCATAGAAGCAGGGCATGAATATCAGAAACCATCCCGCCACGGCTGAGGGTAAGATCAGCGGCAGCGTAATGTCCCTCATTCTATGCAAAAATCCTGCTCCCGAAATCTGGGCCGCTTCCTCCAGGGAAGTACTTATCTGGGACAGCGCCGCCACAACGGTCCTCATTCCCATCAGCATGTATTTGATCATATATGCCACAACCATTATGAAGATCGTATTGTAAATGTTTATTCCAAATTTCCCGGACATGGTCATGATAAGTGACAGGGCGATTACAACGCTGGGGGTTCCGGAGCCTACGGTTATAAGGAAATCCGGGATCTCTTTTCCCTTAGCCGCTGTTCTCTTAAGCAGATACGCCATGAAAACACAGACGATCATTCCAAGAGTCGCCGCCAGAACTGCGGATATTATGCTGTTTCCGGTGGATTTGATGATGGACTGCCTGGAAACGATGGTGTTCCAGTATTTGAAGGTAATGTTGCCGGGGGCAAATACCGATTTTCCCATATTCATTGTAAAAGAGGTGGCGAATACGGTGGCAAAAGGCAGCACCACCACGATAAAGGCAAATATGGAAACAAGGATTGTCAGCGGGATCCGCCACTTTCCAAGGTCCACGATCGAAGGCTTGGTGGATTTGCCGGAGACTACGATGTAATCTTTTTTGGCCACGGTGAAATTGGAAACATAGAGAACTATGAAGGATACGATCATAAGAAATACCGCAAGGGATGTGGCATCCGACAGGCTCTCTCTTGAGCCCACCGATACGTAGTCAACGATGCGGGTGGTTATGGTATAGATTTTGCCGGGAGCTCCGATTATCGACGGAATGCCGTAGCAGGAGGCTGCCGCAACTAAGACAAGAAGTCCCGCCGCCACAATTGATGGCAGCATCAACGGAAGCGTCACGGTGAAAAGAGTGGCGACCGGCGATGCTCCGCAGCTTCTTGAAGCTTCCTCCAAAGAAGGATCCATTTTTTCCATAGCTCTTGAGATCGTTATGAAAGCATAGGGGTAATAGAAGGTGGTCAGAACCCAGACCAGCCCTCCTATCGAATAGATGTTAAAGGGTGCAGCGGACAGCCCAAAGAGCTTTTGCAGAAAAACGTTGAGGGTGCCCACTGTGGGATTAAGAAGACGCAGCCACGCCATGGCTCCCACATAAGGAGGAACCATGTAGGTGGTCACGAATAATGTTCTAAAGAATTTTTTGCCGTAGAGATTGGTTCTTCCCACCAGCCAGGCCAGGGGAAAAGCAATGACGACGCCAAATACCATGGACAGCGATGCGGTGATCAGAGTGTTCTTAAGACAGCTAAGGTTAAGGCCGTAGGAATATATCCTTTTTATACCTTCCAGGGAAAAATGCCCGTCGGATATAAATGAGCGCGCCACCAGATACAGCAGCGGAAACACCTGGAAAACCAGGAGAAATGCCACCACCAGTGCCATGAACAGCCATTTAATATCAAAATATCTTTTCTTAGTTTCCATGAACCCCCGTCGCTCCCCTTTGAATTACTCCACGGTTACATACTCCTGGAACATAGTGCGGATCTCGTCTCTTTGCTTGTAGGCCTTTTCCCAGTCCACGGGAATGTTGTTCGCAAGAAGCTCAGAGATAGGTCTTCCGTCATAGGGAACCTCTGTAAAATCGCTTCGTACGCCGTTCATCCAGCCCTTGACGATCTGCTTCTGGCCTTCGACCGAAAGGTAATAGTCCTCGATAGCTTCACAGGCTGCGATATTGTTGTTGGCGCTGTGAGCTTCGTCGATGATCATGATGGTTGAGGGAATGAGAACGGAGCCGTCCTCGGGATAGATTATCTCAAGGGCAGAGCCCTCTTCTTCTCTCTTTTTGAGTACGGATTCCTCAAGGATCATGATCTCCTTGCACTCGCCGGTCTCAAGCTTGGTAAGAGCAACGGAACCTGATTCTATAGCTACGTTCTGAGCTCCGAGAGCCTTGAAATAGTCCTCACCGTATTTATCGAGAAGAGCCACAACCGTTGAATAGGCGGTTCCGGAAGTAAGGGGATTACTCATGGAGAGCTGTCCTTTCATATCTTCTCTCTCGGCGAAATCCTTGAGGGTCTGTGGAAGATCCTCTTTATTGTTCAGTTCGGGATTGTAAGCAAGAACCATGTTAAGGGTCCTTACAGGATACCAATAGCCTTCTTTGTCGTATTCAAAAGCAAGCTTGTCGGCTTCGGGATAGATATAGGGATGGAGCATTCCCTGCTCCTTAAGTTCAAGTGAATAGGAGGGCTCAGCCACCATAAGGATATCGCAGCCCATTTTACCGGATTCCATCTCTGCGGCGATCTTGGACTGTATGGTTCCGGAGCCGCTCTGGAAGAATTCAACGTCAACATTTGGGAACTGCTTTTTCAAGGCCTTCTGCATCTCATCGACGATATCCTCGTACATGGATGTATAGATGACTACCTTGCCGGATACCTCAGAATTTGTGGCAGCGGGTGCCTGCGAATCAGCGCCGGCATTTCCGCCTTCGCTTCCGGCGCCCTGGCCTGATGAGCCGCAGGCAGCCATTGAAATTATCATGGGAATAGTTAACAGAATTGATAAGATTTTCTTTTTGTTCATAATAAACTCCTCCTCATTAACCATAGGTACGTTGGCGGAATTGTCTGCAAATGTATATGCAATTTCATCCATGTATTATTGTACTATGGTTAGCGAAGAGGAAAATATTAAAAGAAAATGAAAATCAGATATTAGCCATCGCCGCCAGAATATCCGCAACCACTTCTTCCATGCTGTGGTTCTTTTCGTCAATTGTTATATCCGCATATTTCTCATACAGAACACTTCTCTCATTGTACAGAGAGATAAGAGTCTGACCGTCACGCATTACCACGCCGCGCTGTTTTACATCATTAAGGCGCTTGGTAAGGTGATCCATATCCACCTTGAGGTACACTACTCTTCCGATGTTCTTGTAGTGCTCCATAGCTTCTTTGCCGTAGACAGCGCTGCCGCCGGTGGCGATGACTGTTTTCTGGGCCTCTATACCGGCATTTACTCTGTTCTCAATCTCAATGAAGCCGTCGATTCCTTCGGTTTCTATTATCTCGGAAAGTTTTCTGCCCTCTTTTTCCTGAATTACGATGTCAGCATCAACGAAGCTGTATCCCAGGATCTTGGCCAGGATAACTCCTACTGTGCTCTTTCCGGAGGCAGGCATGCCCACCAGGATGATATTGTCTTTTTTCATAATATTCTCCAAATCCTGCGCCATAAATTACTTAACAGTTGACGCGATAGAAGTCATTATAACATAGAATTGGAACTCCTTAGAAATGTAAGACAAATATGTAGTTATGATATCCGGTAGATTCAAATCCGCTGAAAGTATAGAAACACCCTGGATATTGATATCAAGGGTGTTAGGGGCTAATCACCTTAGATGGCCTATGATATTCATACTGATACTCCAGATAATGCTGTTTTAGTATGTGTATATAACACATTTCAGCCTTTACCAGCTAGTTTTTGTTCCTGAAAGGCATATTAAGATGCGACTTCACAGGTGTTTCATATGATTATCAAAATATTGATACCATAAAGGAGCCGGAAAACACGCAG
>NZ_ATVS01000076.1 GCF_000420845.1 Butyrivibrio sp. AE3009
ACTTGAACTTCAGGCTGCCAGCTGATTGTTCTTAGATTCTGAGCCCGAGGTATTAACCTAGCCACCGCTTTAGCGGCTTGCCCTTGATGGCACAAAAAATAACTGCTACACTGCTGCAAACGACGGAGAAAATCTGATTGTTCTTGAGTTCTTCGCCGTCGGTGATTAACCGTCAGCAGTTATTTTTTGTGCTGTCAAGGGTGGCGTCCGGCTACCTCAACCTATATATCTGCAATTTCCAAGGTTCATCTGAGCCTATTTTTTCTACTCAGTTTTTTCATAGATCATTTGACACTATCTAGGCATACTGATACTTCCTTTTTTACTGTATTAGTATGCTTATATACCATAGGATAGCCTTTGTTAGCTCGTTTTTTATTCCAAAAGGCATATTAAAGGGAGAATTCACATGTGTTTCATATGATTATCAACATATTGATAGCATAAAGGAGCTGGAAAACCCGCGGATTATAAGTCATGTTCGTCAACATTTTTGTAAAATGCCCCAAGTGTTCCCTTGTAAAAATGTAAAATAAGTTGTGTTTTTCGCCATAAAAAATGTAAACTGTATTTGCAGAAATTATAGAGAACAGGACTGGCTGGTCAATGTTCCGCTATACTTGGTTAGTGAATGGATTGAAAATGCGGAGTAATAATATAAATGGCTACAAAAGATAAGTACAAGATCGCTATCTGCGATGACAGCGAAAAAGACAGAGAATATATAGAAAAACTGGTGCAGAAGTGGATAAGTGGCAGCGATGGAAGCCTTGCAGCGGAGACAACTCTTTTTTCCTCTGCTGAAGAGTTTATGTTCCGGTATGAAGACTGCAAGGATTACGACATTATCCTTCTGGATGTGGAAATGGGGAAAATGGATGGTGTCTCCATGGCAAAAAAGCTTCGTGCGGAAAACAGCCGTATCCAGATTGTGTTTATTACAGGCTATTCCGACTATATTGCAGAAGGTTATGAAGTGGAGGCCTTGCACTATCTGATGAAGCCTGTGAAGGAAGAGAAGCTCTTTGCTGTTCTTGACAGGGCGACTCAGAAAGTATCCCAGAATGAAAAGACTATAGCGGTTGAAACATCTGATGGAATGGCCATTGTTCCGGTTTATCAGATAAGATACATTGATGTAAGGGCGAACTATATAACCATACATGCAGACAGGGAATACACCATCAAGAAGACTCTTGGAGACATTGAAAAAGAACTGGATGAACGCTTTTTCAGAGTGGGAAGGTCAGCAATTGTGAATCTATCCTGTATTACCAGGGTTACAAAGACGGACATTATACTTAAGGACGGAGCAAACATTCCGCTTCCAAGAGGAGCATACGAAAAGGTAAACAGGGCTATTATCTCCATGAATTAGCGAGGCAGAAGATGAGTTTTTTTAACAAGAAGATAGACAGCAGGATCGATGCGTATCAGCGTGAACTGATAGAGACACACTATCAGGAAGTTGAAAATATGTATAAAAAGATGCGTGGCTGGCGACATGATTACAAAAATCATATACAGATGATGAAAGTTCTGGCTGCAGAGGGAGATCTGCAGGGGATTTCCAAGTATCTGGATGAGCTGGATACGGACCTTAACACGGTGGATACAGTGATCAAAACCGGAAACGCCATGGCTGATGCCATCCTCAACAGCAAGATATCCCTTGCACAGTCTAGGGATATACATGTGGAGGCAGATGCCCATATTCCAGTTAAGCTCAATATCTCTGAGCTTGACCTGTGCTGCATAATCGGCAACCTTTTTGACAACGCCATTGAGGCCAGCATGGAGCTGCCTCCAAAGGAGCGCATAATAAGAGTTTACATGGATATGAAGGGAACGCAGCTCTACATATCCTTTACCAATTTCACTGCGGGAAAAAAGCTCAAGAAGCAGGGCAAGATATTTAGCACCACCAAGGGCGAAGGCCATGGCTTTGGACTTGTAAGAATGGATGCCATCGTTGATAGGCTTGGAGGGTTCCTTTCAAGAAACAGCGAGGACGGGGCTTTTACCACCGAGATTCTATTGCCACAGGGTTAAGAACAATAACCTTGGATGGCATACTCTGCAATTCATCCCCGGAATATTACAATTCATCCCCGAAATGATCGGGGATGTTTTTCTGTGATAGGATGATATCACCTAGGTAATACGTGTTTGGAAGGAATATTGGTATGGAAAAAAGAAAAGCTAAATACAATATGTGGCAGATGACTGCATATATGCTGAGGAGGGCTTTTAGGGGGCATAAAGACATAATCATTATTTGTCTTTTAATAGCTATTATTGATACTGCTTTAACTACAACCCAGATGCTGGTTACACCTGTGATACTAAGTCGTGTAGAACTGCATTCCTCAATTTGGGAACTTGTCGTAGCAGTAGGGCTTTTTACTTTATTGCTATTTTCTATGGCAGGTCTCAAGGGATATTTCAGGGAAAAAGCTATTGTTTCATGGCCTATTCTTAGAGTAGAAATGTTAATGGATTTAGCTTCGAAAAGAGCTAATACGTCATATTGCAATTTCTGTGATGAAAAATTTCAGAACTTGGGGAGCACCGCGGAGAGGGAAGTTATGTCTGATAATTCTTCGACTCAGGCTGTGTGGAGGGTTCTTGCGGATATACTCAACAATGTTTTGGGGCTGATCATTTATCTGATTATTGTTTCTTCACTTAATCCGTTACTGGTCCTTGTGACAACAGTTCTTACTGTTATTGAATTCCTGATAAATAAAAAAATCGGAGAAGCGGAGTACTACTATAAGGATGAGATAAGCAGGTATCAAAAGGAATCATTTTATCTCTACGGAAGATTAATTAATAGGCAATTTGCAAAAGACCTTAGGATTTTTGGTATTCACGAATGGCTGTGCGACGTGCGTGATATCGTGTATAGATCAATACGTTCATTGAAAATTAAAAAGGAAAGAAAGCTATTTCTTGCAAACGTAGTAGGCCTTATAGCTACTCTTTTAAGAAATGGAATAGCCTATGCATATCTTATTAGATTGCTGCTTAAGACGGACCTTTCTGCAGCAGTATTTCTTCTATATCTGGGTGCAATCAGTGGGTTTACAGCATGGATAACGGGGCTCCTTCGCAGTTTTTTGGAACTACATAAAAAAAGCATAGGCCTGTCAATGCTTCGGGAATTCCTGGAATGGCCTGAGTCCTATAAATTTGATGATGGAGAAGCGCTGAACCTTAATGAAAATTCTAAGATCAAAATAGAACTTAAGAATGTCAGCTACCGTTATCCGGGATCAGAAAAGGATATCATAAGCAATATGAATCTTACATTGGAACCGGGAGAGAATGTTGCAATAGTTGGACTTAACGGCGCAGGAAAGACAACTCTTGTACGACTGATTACAGGTCTTCTTGATCCTACGGAAGGCGAGGTTTGCCTTAATGGCGAGGACATCAGGAAATATAACAGAAATGACTATTACAGGTTATTTTCTGCAGTATTTCAAGATTTTTCTGTACTTGAGAGTACAGTTTTTCAGAATGTTTCACAGACGATTGACGGATATGATGAGAAAAAAGTCAGATATTGTCTTGAACAGGCAGGATTAACAGATAAAGTGGATTCGCTTCCAGAGGGAGCAGATACAATAATCGGTAGGCAGGTCTTTGATAATGGTGTTGTGTTATCCGGAGGAGAAACACAACGACTTATTCTAGCCAGAGCGTTGTATAAAAATGGACCTGTGCTTGTTCTTGATGAACCTACCGCAGCCCTGGATCCAATCGCAGAAAATGACATATACATGAAATATAATGAAATGACTAAGGGAAAGACAAGCATTTTTATATCCCACAGGCTGGCATCCACAAGGTTTTGTAACAGGATACTTCTATTGGAAAATGGCAGGGTTAAAGAAGAAGGAACTCATTATGAGCTTATAAGTCAAGGCGGGGACTATGCACATTTATTTGAGGTGCAGAGCAGATATTACAAGGAAGGGGGTGAGTACGAGTATGAAAACGAAATTCCTGAAGTTATTTGATGATGTTTCCAAAAACATCAGAGGGCTAAAAATAATGACACAATATGAACCGATGTTTTTCTTCTACTCTACGTCAAAGTGTGTATTAGAGGCCCTTGGTCCCTACGTGAATATTTTTATTGCCGCGATGCTTATAGAGGAGCTTGCAGGAGAGAGAAATCCCGGAAGACTCTTTGCATTAACTCTTGTAATTCTTGCGGTGGATGCAGTGATTAGCCTTGTAAAGGGGATGCTTGTACGAAGATGTGATATATACAATGACGGACTATGGGCTGATCAGATGCGAATAATGACGGATAAGATGAAAATTCTGGATTTTCCTGATGTAGACAGTAAGTACGCAATTAGACTCGCTGCTAAGATGGAGCATGCAGCAAACTGGGGCAATTGGGGGCTTATGCGTACAGTAGATATATATGATAAGAGCATAACCGCATTCCTTAGGATAATCACGGGTATTGCCCTTGGGGCTTCGCTGTTTACAAAGTTGGTTCCGTCTGGTCATGAATTTGAAGTTCTTAATCATAAGGCCTTTATATTGCTGATTTTAGGATTTATGCTATTGATTTCTATTTTGTCACCCGCGTGTGGTGCTAAGGCAGACAAGTATTGGACTGATCTTGGGGAAAAGATAATCCTTGGAAACAGAGCTTTTTCCTATTATTGCTTTTTGAGCGAAGATGATAAAAGAGCAGCAGATATGAGGTTATATGGTCAGGAAAAAATTGCAGAATACTATTATGATAAGTATTTTAGTCTAAGTAGAGATACTAAATTTTCTGCAAGATGGAGATTCCTGGAAGGGGCGATCTCCATGGTTCTCACAGGAATCATATATCTTTTTGTCTGCCTGAAAGCATGGGCGGGAGCCTTTGGAATCGGTGCAGTTACCCAGTATACAGGCGCTGCCACCAATACCTTTATGGGAATCAAGGACTTTTTTGCCGCAGTGACAATGATGCACACCAATGCAGGGTATCTTGATACTGTATTCGAGTTTATGGATATACCAAACAAGATGTACCAGGGAAGCCTCACCACGGAAAAGAGAGTGGACAGGAAGTACGAGGTTGAGTTCAGGGATGTTTCCTTCAAATACCCGGAAAGCGAGCAATACAGCCTTCGCCATGTGAACATGAAGTTCAAAGTGGGAGAAAAGCTTGCAGTGGTTGGCATGAACGGAAGCGGAAAGACTACTTTTATCAAACTCCTTTGCAGGCTCTATGATCCCACGGAGGGCGAAATCCTGCTTAATGGCATCAACATCAAGAAATATCGCTATGATGAGTATATGGACATTTTCTCCGTGGTATTCCAGGATTTCAATCTTTTCTCCAGACCCCTTGATGAGAATGTGGCAGGCAGCATGAATCCTGATGAGGAAAGAGTGGCGTCATGCCTTAAGGATGCAGGCTTTGAGCTTGATGAGACCAAGATGACCAAGGGCCTTAAGACCTGGCTCTATAAGAATATCGACAAAGAGGGCGTTGAGATATCCGGCGGCGAAGCTCAGAAGATCGCCATTGCAAGGGCTCTTTACAAGGATGCTCCTTTCATTATTCTTGATGAGCCCACTGCGGCTCTTGACCCTATTGCGGAAGCAGAGATCTACGAAAAGTTCAATGATATAGTTGGGGATAAGACTGCCGTCTACATCAGTCATAGACTCTCCTCCTGTAAGTTCTGCGACGAGATCGCAGTGTTCCATGAGGGAACTGTTATTCAGAAGGGAACTCATGAGGAACTTTTGCAGGATACTGCCGGAAAATACTATGAACTTTGGAACGCCCAGGCCAAGTACTATAACGAGAAGAGGGATTGCGCGTAAATATATAAATCGTCAACAGTGTTGACACTTTTATATTTTACTGTAACGTTTGTGGTATATCAATCATATTATAAGTAGAGAGGTTCAAAAACAATAGAAAATGAGCATGCAGAACAGATAAGAGGATCAGGAATAGGAATAGGCTATTATCATGTTGAAACCAAACGCATTCTTCAGTTTGACGGCCCACACCCAGGTAATGAATTGTACAGATATCACATAAAGATGGTCATAGCATTTCTTAAGGAAGTAGGTGAGATAGAATGATAAGTTCACTGATGGAATATAATGGATATCATGCAAAAGTAGAATTTGACCAGGAAGATCAGATTTTTATCGGCCATGTTCTTGGAATCAATGATTCTTTGAACTTTCATGGAGAATCAGTAAAAGAGCTTACCCAGTCAATGCATGATTGTATAGATAACTACCTTGATTACTGTAAAGAGATAGGCAAGGAGCCTGAGCGTGAGTTTAAAGGCTCATTCAATGTTCGTATTAAGCCTGAACAGCATAAGAAAATTGCACTATATGCCGCCAATGAAGGAATCACCATAAACCAGTTTGTATCCAGAGCTATTGACGACGAGCTGAACATCCTAGAGGGTTAATACAAAGGTATAGATGACATTGGGACGGTTCTTTTATCATCTTAGGAATATTTAGAAGCTCAAAGAGGCTGTCGTACTTTGGTACGGCAGCATTTTTTTGTAGCACAAGACCGGCAAGCGAATGGATGCTTGCATACAAATTCATTTGCCGGTCGTAAGAACATGGAGCATGAAATGCGGAATGTTCGTGTGCGAAATCGAGTAGGAGTCAGCCTCGATTGGCATAAATGTCTATATCTTCATAGGAGAGGTGGTTTCATATGGCGATGGTTATCAGAATTTCGTCGTGTCTTGAATTCTCGTATTTCCTACTAGGAAACATTTAGTTTTCCAAACTATACAACCAGTGTATTATTATTTATATAGAATTCACATAAAATGAAGCCAACAGAACAGAATAGGAGGCTTCATTTTT
>NZ_ATVS01000077.1 GCF_000420845.1 Butyrivibrio sp. AE3009
GTTCTGTTGTTTATGCATGGGATGTATGTAACGAGATCCTTCACGCTCAGAACTCCGGTTGGGAAGCAGTTTACGGCAGCAACAAGACCAACGCTTCTTATGTAAAGAAGGCATTTAACTACGCATATGAGACTCTTGAGTACTTCAAGCTCACAGATTCAGTTAAGCTTTTTTACAATGATTACAACACATACATGGAAGTTAACAACGTAATCACACTTGTTAACAACATCAACCAGGGCAAAAAAGTTTGTGCAGGTGTAGGTATGCAGTCTCACCTTGGAACAAACTATCCTTCAACAGATTACTATCTCTCAGCCCTCAACTCATTCCTCAAGGCAGGCTTTGAGGTTCAGATCACAGAGCTTGATATTACCAACAAGGGTGACAGCGATATGGCTAACTACGCATACACTCTTTTCAAGGGTATTAACAATGCCAAGAAGAATGGCGGCAAGCTCACAGGTATCACATGGTGGGGACTTTCAGATCAGACAACATGGATCAGCAACTCAGCACCACTTCTTTTCTCAAGACCCGGTCAGCCTAAACAGGCTTACAACAAGGTTATCCAGGCTTATACAGAGGTATTTGGTCAGCCTACATCAGGAAGCGGCAGCACAACACCTGTAGTTGATCCTCAGCCTACACCCGAGCCCGAACCAGAGCCGGAGCCTACACCTGTAGTTGTTGAGACAGCTACAATTGCAGACGGCTGGTATTATGTAAAGAATCCTCTTTCACAGAAGTATCTTACAGTTAACGCTGACAACGCAGACGGCTGGAAGAGCGTAGTTATTAAGTCCGGCACAGGCGCAGCTAACCAGAAGTGGTATGTTACAAACGTTGGCGATGGCTACATCACACTTAAGAGCGGACTTGGCAATGTTAACCTTGACCTTGCCAACGGCGAGACAGACAACGGAACAGATGTAGGTATCTACCAGGCTTACGGCGGAACAGCTCAGCAGTTCGTAGTTATGACAACAGCAAACGCCGGTTACTACACAATCGGAACCAAGGCTACATCAGGCGCCAAGGTCCTTGATATCTATGAAAAGAAGACAACGGACGGAACCAACGTAGTACAGTGGACAGCTAACGGCGGCAACAATCAGCTGTGGCAGTTCGAGAAGACCAACGGCTCATCACAGTCTACAACAGATCCTGAGCCTACTCCGGATCCCGAGCCTACACCAGATCCCGAACCTGTAGTTACAGGCGACGGTCCTGAGCTTGAGTACTCAGTTAACAGCTGGGGCGGCGGCTACCAGGTAACCTGGAAGATCGTAAACAACACATCAAGCGCAGTTAACGGATGGACACTTAAGGTTAAAAAGAGCCAGGTTAACATCGGTTCTTCATGGAATGTAAATGTTACAACAAGCGGCGACTACTACGTAATCACTCCTGTTGATTGGAATGCATATATTCCTGCAGGCGGCAGCGTAGAGTTTGGTTCAATCGGAAGCGGACAGGTAAGCTCATCAGTTGAGTATGTACTTGAGTCTGCAGCAGGCAGCTCAACCGGAGGTTCTACAGGCGGTTCAACAGGCGGAAACGAGCCTCAGCCCGAGCCTGAGCCTGAGCCCGAGCCTGAGCCTGAGCCCGAACCCGAGCCCGAGCCTCAGCCTCAGAACCCTAACTACAATCCTACAGCAACCATCAGCAATTCCATTCCTTCCAAGTATTCTCAGGTAAGATACGGCGATGGCTCAGGTAAGATTGTAAGCATTTCTTACACAGCACATGACACAGAGAACAACAACCGTACCTACACCAAGAAGGCTAATGTTTACCTTCCCGCAAACTATGATTCTTCCAAGAAGTACAGCGTTCTGTACCTTCTTCACGGAATCGGCGGTAACGAGAACGAGTGGGGAATGACAGGCAACAACTCAACTGTTAAGGCTATCATGGACAACCTGTCATACTATGGCGACATCGATTCCTTCATCGTTGTAACACCTAACGGCAGAGCTTCAGCAAGCGGTTCAACCAACTCTTTCTACAACTTTGGCAAAGAGCTCAGAAACGACCTGATTCCTTACATTGATTCTCACTACAGCACCTACACAGACAGAGACCACAGAGCACTTGCAGGTCTTTCAATGGGTGGTATGCAGACAATCAACATCGGTATCGGTGAGTGCGTAGATCTGTTCAGCTATTTCGGAGCTTTCTCAGCTGCTCCTACAAGTAACACAGCAGCTACAACAGCTCAGAAGCTTAACGGCAACAGATATCCTATCCACTACTTCTACAACATCTGCGGACTTCAGGATGGCACAGCTTATTCAAGCGCTTCAGCAGCAGCTAAGAATCTGCCTTCTGTTTGCAATCAGTTTGTGGATGGACAGAACTTCATGTGGCAGGAGCTTAATGGTGGACATGATTTCAATATCTGGTATCTTGGTTTCTATAACTTTGCACAGATTGCCTTCCAGTAATTTAATACCCTGATATATTTCGGCCGGGAAGTATTCGTACTTCCCGGTCTTTTTATGTGGCCGCGGGAAAGCTTAGGTGAGTGGCTGCCTCCGGGAAAACTGCGGTGGCGGGAAGTTAGCGTATGGGAGAATGGCCCAGCCGGATAGTTAAGTGTGGATGACGAAAGCACCGTAAAAATGCTTGTTTTCGTGCGCCTTGTGATTCTCTAAGACTCGATGTCGAAGGAATGGCTCGTACTCATGCCTATTCGTGGACAGTCGACCTTCCTTTGTTCTCTCGTTCCGCATATCATCGCGTCGTACAAGAACTGCACATTTTTCCGACACTTCCGCCATCCGCACTTACCTCTCCGGTCGATCCATTCCCTCAATACGCGGTAACTTTCCGCCTTCCTACTGTTTCCGAGGAGGCAGCCTGCTTCATAGAAGAACTTTCCCATACCCGAAAAGATGGGGAAGAATTGGATTCTTGGTTGGCCGTAATATATCTTCCCACGCCGAGCCGTTTCATCAATCATAGTGCCTGTCACTTCATCCCCCTAAAGTGCCTGCCACTTCACTCAACTAAAGTGTCTGGCACTTTAGTTGAGTGAAGTGACAGGCACTTTAGGGGGATGAAGTGACAGGCACTATGGTGGAGTGAAGTGAATGAAATTTTGTTGAGAAAGGTGTGTATTAATTGTGAATTTTTATTGTATTCGGTAGAAAAAAGGAGAGGGGTTTGTTAGGATAGATATTACGCTAAAATATGCGCATATTTTGTAAAAAGGAATGGGTATATCAGGTATGAAAAAAAGAGTACTTGCTCTGCTGCTGAGCGGAATTATGTTCTTCTCGGCAGGAGGCACGGCACTGGCAACGGGTGTCGAAGGAGAAATCGGGGAATCGTTGCAGGGCAAAGAGGAGTATGTGCTGCCCGAGGTTATTGAGGAAGAGGCGGATGCAGATGCAGAAGCCACAGAAGTGGTTGAAGATGCCGAAGAAGGCGAAGAGTTCACGGTTCTTAGCGAGGATGCTGAGGAAGAGAGCATTGAGCTGGAAGAGGCAGAAGACAGCGAGAGTACTTCCGACGAAGTTGACCTTACTTCTGATGCCACTGCTTCAGAAGTGACCGAAGGCAGTGAGGAGAATGCTACCTTCGCAACAGGTCTTAACCATGAAGGTATGGTAAGAGAGGTCATCAAGGGAGATGCGGCTGATGATGCCGAGTTCCAGGAGACCTATGCCAGCTACTATGTTAACAAGAACCTGCCGCCTCTTCGCAATCAGAATCCTTACGGAACCTGCTGGGCATTTGCGATGAATGCGCTGACTGAGATCAACCTCAGACAGAACGGCATTATGAGTAATCCGGATCTGTCAGAACTTCATCTTGCATACTTTACAAATAACTCTGTTGTGGATCCGCTGGGAGGAACCAAGGGCGATTATGTCAAGGCGGGTTCTAACACATTCTTAAATGACGGAGGTAACTTCGAGGAAGCCTTCTGTACATATGCGAAGTGGACAGGCGCTGCCAGCGAGGCAAACGTTCCTTATTCAAACGCAGCCAGAGTGCAGAGATCGGGCCTTGCGGATTCATATGCCTATGATGACCAGGTCCATCTTGTTAACGCTCTTACTGCCTATATCGATATGAACAGCTTCAGGTCTTCAAAAGATATCACAGCTCTTAATCCTGTTAAGAAGATGATCAAGGAATACGGCGCTGCAGGTATCTATTTTGGTGCAGTCGACAGTATGGAGGGCGTAACTTCCAGCAAGATCTACAGCGACCAGTACAAGAGCTATTACAATCCCGAATCCATGATGTCCAATCATGCAGTTGTTGTGGTTGGCTGGGATGACAATTTTTCCAGAGACAAATTCGCCTCAAGGGCTCCAGGCAACGGCGCTTTCCTTGTAAGAAACAGCTGGACCACCAAGGGAGACCTCAATAACCTGGACTACACCGGATATTTTTGGATGTCCTACTATGAGGCAACTCTTGACGATTACTTCTATGCTGTTAAGGCTACAACTGCCGACAACTATGACAACAACTATCAGTACGATGGCTACTTCAACGGCAAGTACAGCTATACCGACAAGGGTGCCAATGTCTTTACCGCACACGCAGATGGCGGCAGCAAGGGGGAGATACTTAAGGCTGTCACCTTCTACTCCCTGGCAGAGAGCACCGGATATACCATTGATATTTATACAAATGTAAAAGACACACCGTCCTCCGGACGCCTGGTAAAAGAGGCTACAACCACCGGAACAGTTGATTTCTCAGGTTTTTACAACGTAACCCTTAAGAACCCTGTTGAGCTGGCTCCCGGAACCAAGTTTGCGGTAGTGGTAACTTTGGATGCAGGCGGACTTATGTATGACATCAGCCGCAGCGGCGCCAAGTTCAGCACAGTTGCCAATTCCGGCGAGAGTTACTACGGATATGGTAAAAGCTGGTATCCTCTTGACCACAACTACAGAATCAAGGCCTATACCGACAACTCATCTTCTGTAATTGAAGAGGATCCTGCGGCAAATGAGCCTGTGCTTAATTCCATTACACTTTCTAGAAAAAGCACTGTCGACAACGTAGACGGCAGATGGGTAAATACAACCACAGTTGTTGCCGGGTACGATCCTTCAGACTATGTGCCCAAGGGAAAAATAACATGGGCAAGCTCCAAGCCTGAGGTGGCAACAATTAACAGCGACGGCGTCCTTACTTTTATCAGCGTTGGTACAACCACGATAACAGCTACTGTGGACGGTGTTACCGGAAGCATCGACATTGTGGTTTCTCCTTACGATATTCCGGATCCTGAAGAGCCTGTAGATGACCCTACTCCGGATCCCAATCCCGACCCGTCGGATGATACACCGTTCTGGGGAGATATCACTGATGAAGCCATCAGAGAGTATTTTGACAACGACCCCGACGAGGTTCCCGAGGGAGTCTGGTATGTGGTAGGCGATGATGTCATTGATATCTATGACGCAGGCGTTGCCGATACCTTCTTTGAGAAGAACTACACAGGTGGCAAGATCACTTTTAACAACGAAATATCCGTTTATCACGGCATAACCAAGTTCAAATACAGCAAGGACTATACAATCAGCTATGCCAACAACGTAAATGCCACAAGGGTTGGCGCCGTTAGACCCAGCTTTACAGTTAAGTTCAAGAAAAAGAATTTCTCCAAGCAGAAGTTCTATTTTGACATTGAAAAAGAGTCCCTTTCCAGAGCCTATGTAGCTTCTGAATCTGTTGTTGCAGTGGCTAAGGGCAAAAAGAAGCTCAGCAGCGTTAAGGTCAAGGTTACCTACGGCAAGAAGACACTTAAGGCAGGCAGGGACTACGTGCTTAAGTACGAGGATTCCTACGGTGAGATCGTGAACCCCTCAGCAGTTATCCTTGATGATATTGATGAGGAATACAAAATAAACGTTGTTGCTGCAGAGAACGGCAACTTTACCGGCGATACCTACGATCCCGTAACCGTAGTGGTATATGATCGTGCAGACAAGGGAGTCATCAATGCCTCCAAGTTCACAGTAAAAGGAGTAGATGGCAAGGCCTTAAGATTTGACTATGGCTATATGGTTTCCGGGGAACTTATTCAGAAGATGTTCAGAAACGGCAAGGCAGAAGTGTGGTACAAGGATCAGCTCCTTGACTACGGCATTGATTACGACATCATCAGCCTTGACAACGACTACAGCACCCTTGGAACTCACAAGGTTAGAATCGTCGGAAAATATGCGATGACACACTTTGTAGGCAGCAAGACTGTATCCTTCAAGGTTACACCCTACAACTTCACCACCGATGAAGACCTGGACAGTAGGGTCGTTGTCAAAGTATACGGTGATTATTACACGGGAAAAGCTGTTAAACCAGATACTGAAGTATACTTCTACCACGCAGACGGCTCAGCAGAGAAGCTGCAACAGGGCGTTGATTACACCCTTTCTTATAAGAACAATGTGAAGATAGCATCCTTCGATGACGACTTCAAGCCACCGACAGTAATCGTCAAGGGTAAGGGCAGATTTAAAGGCACTGTCAAGGATACATTCTCCATTTACGGATGGGAAGATGATGACTACGAGGGAGCAGGGGACGGAGGTTCCTTAGATGCATCCGATAGCGGAGCAGCGGCGATGTCAGCACCAGGGACGTAAGAGTTTTAAGGTAAAACTTGACACCATATGATATACGAATTGCTCCATGACTATCGTCATTCTCGCAATTCTACAAATATTCGGAAACCGCTAATTTACTGCGTAAATTGCTAATTCCTC
>NZ_ATVS01000078.1 GCF_000420845.1 Butyrivibrio sp. AE3009
AGCAGTAATAACAGTGGAAATAATAGCAGTAGAGACAGTAATGGTAACAGTAGCACCAGGCCCACGGGAAGAGTAGATCACCCGGGAATGACGGGTGGAGGAAGTGGTATTAATAGTGGTACCCATGATAGCAGTAATAACAGCGGTAATAACAGTAGCAATAACAGCAGAGGCAGTAATGGTAACAGCAGCCCCAGACCAACCGGAAGAGTGGATCATCCCGGTATGACAGGAGGAAGCAGCAACAGCGGCTCAGGAAGTAATTCAGGAAGCAATTCAGGGAACTCCGGTACTCAGCGTGGCAGCACCGGCAGAAGAAGGTGATTATAATCAAGGAATGCGTTGTGAATATACAGCGCATTCTTTTTTTGTGGACATGAATCTAAATAAGTGGCAGTGATTTCTATCAGAAGCATATGATTTTTGTAATGGAAGCATATTCAAATTAGTGGATATAAATTTACAAAATACAACATATTGTGTGTATTGTATGAGTATTTAAACAAACTGTTAACGATTTATAAACAATACTGATTAATGTCTGATAATAATATAAAATTATGTTATGCCGAATACATCAATTCGACGATGCGATAAAAGTACCTGTGGTTTTTGTATTGTAGAGGGGTATAACAATGGGAACATCACTAATACCGATCAAAGGAATCAGCCAGGCCCAAAAGCGTAATCTTGCAAATAACTGCAAGATCATGGATATCGCGGGGCTATTGGCCAATGGCAGAACGCCGGAGCAAAGGCAGACAATCGCAAGCAAGCTCCAGGTTGACAAAAGACATGTCAGCATTTGGGTAAAGCAGGCAGATCTGTGGCGCGTTAACGGCATGACAGAGGATTATGCATATCTTCTGGTGCTGGCGGGGGTGCGCTGCGTCCAGGATCTTGCCAAGATTGATGTTGAAACAACCAGGGGGGTACTAAAGTCCATATCCAATACCCATCCTGACTTTGAGTATGATTCTGGTGCTCTGGAGGATCTCAAAGCTGAGGCTGCCAAGCTGTGTCCAACTGCTCTTGCAAGTCATAATCTTCAGTTGGTAATTGAGGCACTCGGTAAGGATAGCGAGGAACTTGAAAACTTTTTTGGACAGTTCAAAGACAAGTACGAACAGACGGCACTTGTTTTTGATGCCAATGATCCTGAGCCTACGCATCTTTTTGGCATGGATTATGTCCTTGAAGTTCTTGATAAAAAAAGCGAAAGTGAGATCATAAACGAAGGTCTTGATGCTCTTCGAGGTATTACGGTAGCACTCCCCAATCCCAGATATTTAACAGGTAAGGTTACTTACCGCAGCATAGGTGAAAAGAAGACCAGAGAGTCCATTAATGTTGCTAATCTCAGGGTGGATGTAGATGGCGTAATTAAGGATCCTGCTGATTCTGAGGCGGCTTCAGAGAAAAATTTTGCATATACGAATGCAGAGGGTATTTTTATCATTACTCTTCCAAAGGACTATACATGGGGGGATTTTATTACTTTTACCATCTCTCAGGGAGGCTGTAAGCAGGTCTTCAAATTTGATGTGGTGGATCTTATAAGAAATGCAGTTGTTAAGGATTCGATGATAAAAAAATCGACCTCTGAGCTTTTGGAGGATCTGGAAACAATTGATGAGTATAACAATATAATCAGTGTTTATACTTATGACCGGAAAATAGTTAAGGTTATGGCTGATCTTCATGCAGAGATTGAGTCTGCCAAAGATGATGAGGAAACAATTGAGATCAGAGCCAAAAAGGAACTCCTTAATAAGCTAAAGAACAGGGTCGAGATCCTTGATCTTGACGATGATCTTACCAAGAATCTGCAGCTAAATTATAACAAGATGCTGCCACAGATGATCGATAAGTATCTTGAGGGTGAGATAAACAATTATCGCAAGGCAAGAGACCGTATCATTGATGAGGATTTTGGCCAAAAAGCACCGAAGAAAGAAAAACAGAGGAAGGTTTCTTATCTTATTGGACTCATTGAACTTGTATGGAAGTATGGCCTTGAGGATGGAGAGGAAGGCTTTGTACTCATTGAGGAAGTCTTTAAGGGGTATAAGGATGATCATCCCAAAGCTCTTCCAAGTGTGAAGCTAATGGGCGAAGGCGAAGATGCGGTTATGCTTCCGACAGATAAGGCGCCCTCAAGAACCTTTAGCTATTCACTGCTTCAGAGGTTGGTTGAACCGTCAATATATCCTGAAATGGGCGATTATGATGAGGAGGGTAAGAAAAGACAACGTCGTAAGCTGGATAGGCCAGCAGATGTGACGGAATTCCAAAAAAGTTTTGGCAGGAACCCTGATGGGTATCCTATCATGTCATCTCTTGGTATGGGCTATACCCTTAACCTGAGCCAGTCATGGGTTCCGGATGGATTTGCTTTGGGTGAACTGTTGTATTCATTAATACTGGCTCCGGGCGAGGAACAGAGACTTATTGTAAGGGACAGTAGCAGTTCATATGCGATTCAGGACAATATTGATGCGCAGGACTATAAGTCAACGAGCCAGACACAATCGCAGACAGATGCCATCCTGGCAATGTATGACTATGCTATGGGGCAGAGTATGTACGGATATTCCGAGATGGATTATTCTACAAAGACTACCTCCGGAGGTGGAAGTGCCAGTGGAGGAATTTTTGGTGCGATCTCAGGAATATTTGGAGGCCTGTTTGGAAGCGGCTCAGGGGCAACTTCCAAATCCAGTGGGAGCGCAAGTTCCAGCGCCGGTCAGACTAACAGGCATAATGAAGCTTCTGTTGCTGCGCAGGCCTTCAACCAGAATTTCACGGTTGCTGCAAGCCTCTATGAAAGGGCTAACAGAGTCAATATTCGTGCGGCCACAAGTCAGGAGAGAGATTCTGTTGCAACAAAGATAGTAGCCAATCACAATCACTCTCACACAATGACAGTGCAGTATTGGGAGGTTGTGAGAAGATACCGATTGGAGACTGCAATACAGGGAATCGATCTGGTACTATTTGTACCGCTTAAACCGGTAAGATTTTTACCTGAGACTCAAGCTTTGGAACTAAACTTTGGGTATGGACCTGAGTGTGAAAGCGGAAAGCTCAGCAGTGCCTCCGAGATGAACTGTTCAAGTTTCAAGAGCAGATATCAGAACGTCATAAGGCATTATAGTGCAATCAGAAGTATGATACCGTATTCATACAGAAACGGTCTTGATCTGATGCAGAAGTTTTATGCAATGCCATATTTTAAAATTGATAAGTTTGATCTAAATACGACAGATGAAAGATATTACATTGAGGTAACCGGAAACTTCCTGGAATTTGATAATCTCTCAGCAAAGATCTCATTTGATAACGGAACTAAGCCCATATATGGAAGGGTGATTAACTACACCTATTCACCACTTATTCTGAGAGAGCTTGGTCTCGGGTTTGCAGCGAAAGAATTTAATATTTCCAATGCTAATGAGCTTGCACATGAACCTCATACAAGGCAGGAAGTTAAAGAGGCTGTAATATTTAGCAGGAATTATAACGCTGAATATGTTAATTCAATTTCTTTTGAGTTCCTTTTGCCCTATGGAACCACCAAGGATAATATTTCAGAGCTTGAGATAAGAAATAGCATTACTGACGGATGGGATTATGCTTTATCCCAGGATGAGAAGGATCAGACGGAATCAGAAAATTATGCGATTAAGAATTACAAACTCTGGATGAACAAGTTATATGATAATACGAAAGACCGTGACCGAGAGTCGGAAGTTGTTGCGCAGTTCAAGCAAGGACTTCCTGAGTGGTATTTTAATCCGATAGCAACATTCAGTGCCAGCGAGTTGTATTCCTATGGAAATCTGAAAATCACTGTGTATGAAGGATTAACCAAAGGCCCGGCACTTGAAACACAAGCGGTGCTGTCACGGAGTCCTGTCGTGCATTCCTATGGAAGACAAACTCCTAAGCTTACAGTGGCAGGGTTCCAGGAAATTGAGAGAACTTTCCAGCATATTGTGACCAATACCCTGCGCTATTCAAGGGCTGTATGGCAGTCGATGACGACAGATGATCTTGCTATGCTTCTTGAGCAGTACAATGTAGATATGGATTTTGATAACTACTATGGTGATATCGGTGATGATGCTAAGAAAGATATTTCAGATATTCCTCTTCTTAATTGCATCAATGTAAAAAAACCTCTCGGATTCTATGGAAACTGTATACTGTTCCCGTTCACATATCCGGAAGAGCTTGCTGTTAAACTGGGAAAAACGGCAGCAGAGGTTCAGGATGCACTGTATCTGTATCACGCATCCTGCTTCAGATCACCGTCGACGGTTATATCCATTCCTACAGATGGCATGATAGGTGAAGCCGTTCTCGGAGCTACGAATGTAAGTGAAAAGATTGATATCACAAGGTTCTGGAACTGGAAGGATTCACCTATCGATTCCATGACGCTTGACAGCACCTACCTGAATAAGACAGATTATCTAAGCGGCAAGACCACTGCAGAACTTAAGCCTATTGGAATATCATCACCTGCGCTTGCTACTCCTACAAGCGTAAACGATGTAATCAAGAGCCTCGTAGAAAAGCTTCCTCCGGAATTCAATGATATTACCGGAATCGAGAGGACAGCTGAAATTCTGAGTAAAGCAACTGAGTCAAATGCGACGGGAAGAGATACTGTTCTTAACAAGAATGCGGAGATGGTCAACAAAGTCGTAGACTATGCTACCGAGGTAATGAAGGCGCAATCAGCCAAGTCCGGAAATAGAAATCAGGGTAATCCGAATAATCCGGATGGCGGCAACAAGCCGAATGGAGATGGCAATTCCGGAGGCGGCGGAGCCGGTGGAACCGGCGGAGCAGGCGGTGGCGGATCCCATACAGCTTTCGAAATGCTTGTTGAGGCTCTGTATATGCTACTTTGCTGCGGACAGGGTGGATCTCAGGGCGGCAAGCCGGGTGGAGACACAAATGCGGCTAAGCCTGATGATAAGAAACCTGATGACAAGAAACCTGATGACAAGAAAACTGACGACAAGAAAACAGATGCACCAAAGACAGATGCAAAGAAATCATGATAATACAGGATTATGTTATCGGTGACATAGATAAATGAACGCAGCGGAAAAGGAGAAAAAATATGGGAACTGAAGATAAAGATCCTAAGGCCGAGACCGGCGCAGAGACCGGAAAAGAGACCGGAAAGGAAACAGGAAAAGAGACCGGAAAAGAAGGCGGAAAAGAGACTCAAAAAGAGGCTACAAAACTCATCGGAACAGAGGCTATTGAGCTTGCTTTGGCCAGGATTCTGGAACAGGAGACCTCAGAGGAAGCCATGGAACTTAAAAGGCTGGCTCTCAGGAAAGCTGCAATGGAATGCGATACAGCAAGAGCCCGAATTCCCGCACCTCTGAATATCACCGAAATCGGAGGATATTACAATCTCCTTGAGAACGATCCGGAGATGAAGAGGATGATGCTTGCATCAATTCTGGGGCTGCCATATTAAAGCCGATTCTCGCCTTTCATGGCGACATACATAGCGATGGGTGTCGAAGGACGGACCCTTGAGAGAGGGTTTGAAGAGGTCCCCGAAGTACGTTAACGGAAAAGTTGGAGATGGATGTCTACAAGAGTTTATTGAAAGATGGAGTACGTTCTGGCAAGGGCCGTCATTTTACGAGGATATTGAGTAACTAGAATTACTCAAAATGAATCAAGAGATGGCGAGGCGTTCCTGAAAAGATGTGAATAATGGGACAGCTTTAATAACTTGCCCGGGTTGGTTGCTCGCGGCTTCGGCCGGTTCAATCGATTATCGGAAGTTGGGACAAGGATGTATTGAAGATCGAAGTAGGCGCCCTTGTGGGTTATAGGTTCTACGGAACTACGTTAGTATGCAGTAGTCGGGCCCACGAAGTTAAGGGGTACGATGCGATGGATTACGGAAACAGAAGGAGGCAGGAGGGCCAAAGGATTTCTGAAAACTTAATACTGTGAATATGTAAATGTGAAGCTAGTGCTTTGAGATGAGGTTTTGATGTTATGTAAGTTCAAGAAGATAGTGAACAGGAACGTTGAAACGGGAAAAAGACGTAGGAATGATAAGGGCCGGATTGCTTCCGGAAGAGGAAGTGGTAATGTCGTGCCTTGCCGGAAAATTCACGAGATGGCAGATGATGAGCCGCGGGAAACCGCGGCTCATTTTCTTGTTTAATAGGAAATTCCTCCGAATTTCCTATTAAACAAAAAACGCTCCGCTATGGATGCGCACTCGCGCGTAAGGTATATGTTGCATAAATGCAACCGCGCT
>NZ_ATVS01000079.1 GCF_000420845.1 Butyrivibrio sp. AE3009
TGGCAGTATCGCTCTCTGAAACTGCTGTATTCTTAGCTGCTTCGGCGTTCGCTGCTGCTGCCTCTGCCTTGTTCTTCTCTACAAGAACTGTGCTGTAGGCTGCAGGATCCTTGTCAAGCTTGCCCTGTGCAGTCTCTGCTGCTGTTCTGGCGTCTGTAGCCTTTCCTTGGGCCTCCCCAGCTGCTGCCTCAGCAGCTTCTGCTGCCCGGAGCAGCTTGTAAGCTGTGGTTGTTTCGTCTTTTGCCTCTTCCTCGGTTGCCATCTTTGCAGCAAGTTCTCTTGCTGCAGCCCCGGCGTCAATGGCTGCCTGGGCGGCATCATCTGCCTCATCAGCTGCAATTTTAGCTGCTGAAACTGTTTCTATTGAAGGAGTGTTGGTTGCCTCAATGGCTGCCTCTGCCTTTTTAACTACGCCTTCCTCTTTTGTTATAGCTGATGCTGCATCATTTGCTACCCGGATTGCATCCTTTGCTTGATCCTCAAGCTGTTTTCTGGCATTGTTTATTGCTGTACTTACGGTATTGTAAGCTTCTGCAGCATTTTCATAAGCACTTAAAGCCTTGGTTCCTTCTTCCAAAGCATTGAAGAATGCATTGGTTGCTGCTTCTTTGGCAGTAGCATCATCTGTTGCATTTGCTGCATTAATAGTTGGCTTAACAATATCTTTTGCATCCTGACCTTTATTCTTTGCATCGACGGTCAGTGTTTCTCCTTCACCGGCAAGAGTTTTAGCAATATTTTCAGCTGCAATAATATTATCTCTTGTAGGATTGGCAATAACCTGTTCTGCTGCCTTTGTAGCTTCCTTAGCTGCTTCGTTTGCTTTCTTTGCTGCTTCCTTTGCTTTCTCTGCAAGCTCATTTGCCCTGGCAGCTATATCTATAGCTGCATTCTTGGCATCTTCTTTTTCTTTGGCTGCAAGATTAGCCTGAGCAGTCTTGACATCTGCCTCAGCCTGGATAGCTGCTTCTTTCGCCTTTACACTGTAATCCCTGATAGTCTCAAGATCAGTCTTTGCGGATTTTATTGCATCATCAGCTGTCTTCTTAAGCTCCTCGTCTGTAATTCCGGCAGCTGCTTCTTCTGCCTTTTTAACTGCTGCTTCAGCTATTGCAAGCTGACCGGCTGCTTCATTTGCTGCATTTCCTGCATTTTCTGCAGCAGTAACTGCTGCTTGTACACCTTCCTTGGAAGGCACCTCTGCTTCTGCACTGTTTTTAGCAATTTCTGCCTGACCTGTTGCAGTATTATAGGCTTCTTCTGCTGCTGTTTTAGCGCCTGTAACTTCGCCTACTGCCTCAAGAGCTGCGTCTTTATTATTTTTATCCAGCTGAGCCTGAGCAGTCTTCGCTGCATCTGCCACATTTTTGGATGTTTCAAGAGCTGTATCGGCTGCACCGTTTGTAAGTTCTGCCTGATTGATTGCAGCCTGTGCTGCCTCCTCATCCTTAGTCTTGGCAGCGGCATTGGTTGCAGCGGTGGCTGCATCATATGCTTTTCTTGCTGCGATCTCTGCTTCTTTGGCCTTCTGAGCGGCGTTATCTATATTGGCCTGGCTAAGTTCATTATCAAGTTTATCCTTAGCTTCCTTCGCTGCCTGCTCTGCCAGGGCTGCACTATTTGCTAAATCTTTAGCAGTTTGCGCTGCCTCAAGAGCTACATTTTTGGCAGCTTCATCCAATTTCTCCTGAGCCTCTGTAACTGCCTCTTCTGCCTTGGTTACAATGACATTGGCAGATTTAATCGCATTATCAGCCGCTTCAGCTGCAATCCTTGCTGCTTCCTTAGCTGTAGAATCGCTGGCATTTTCATAGGCTTCCTTTGCGATAT
This sequence comes from Butyrivibrio sp. AE3009, assembly GCF_000420845.1. Lineage (GTDB taxonomy): Bacteria > Bacillota > Clostridia > Lachnospirales > Lachnospiraceae > Butyrivibrio. Next base: position 1,831 of record NZ_ATVS01000079.1, read on the forward strand.
CAGCTGCTTTTTTTGCTGCCTCTACTGCTTCCTTAACCTTAGCGACAGCGGCATTGGCCTTAGCAATTGCCTCTGTGGAAGGATTCTCTGATGCTTTTACTGCTGCATCATTTGCTACTTCCGTAGCCTCTATTGTCTTGGCAGCCTCCTCTACAGTCTCAGCTGCCTTGTTTGCAGTGTCCGTAATATCATCGGAGCCATCTATATCGCTAAGGATATTCTGCAGCTGCTGTTCATATGCCTCTGCACCGGCTGCCTCAGCAGCTGTCTTAGCTTCATCAAGAGCCTCTCTTGCGGTATTTACCTTAACAAAAGCCTCTGTTGCAGCTTCTTTTGCCATATTAGCTGCGTCCTTTGCATCTAAAATGGCTGCATCGGAAGGCTTCTCCTGAGCTGTCTGTGCCTTGTATGCAGCTGCTTTAGCCACCTCTGCTGCATTCTTAGCTTCTTCTCTGGCTGTCTCTGCGGCAAGATTGGCCTTTACTATAGCAGCCAAAGCCTTTTCATTAAGATTATTCTGAGCATTATCAGCATCTGACTTAAGCTTTGCTGCTGCAGTCTTAGCTGCTGATGCTGTTTCTTTGGCTGTATTAACTGATTTTATAACAGTATTTGCTACGGCTTCTATGCTTGCAATATCTGATATCTCAGCATTCTTCGAGGACTTTGCCTTATCAACAATTCCGTTTATGGTTTCAATCAAAGCCTCCAGATCGTTAATTGCATTTGTAGCTGCTTCGTCGGTTGATTCAGCCACTTCCTCTGCTGCTTTGATATTTTTTAATACAGAATCTGATTCCAGATCTTCTTTGGCGGTATTAAGAGCCTGCATTGCCTGTGCAATATCATTTTCGATATTGGATACGGAAGTAAGATAGCCGTTTATTTCTGCAATGGTTGCACTATCAAGCTGAGCCTGAGCAGTCTTTGCTGCCTTTTCAGCAAGTTCTGCTTTTGTTTTAGCATTTTCTCCTTCAGTAAATGCCTTCTCATAAGCACTTTGAATATGATCTACTTTCTCCAGCTCTTCTTTTGTAGAGCCTTTTACCTGATTGTATAATCCGCTTGTATACTCAGAACTTTTAAGCGCCTTCTCGGCTATTTCCTTGGCACTTTTAGCTGTCTCCAGGGCTGTCGCTATGGTTTCTTCCGTTATATTTTTGTCATTTTCCAGAACATTAGTGGCGTTTTCTGCTGCAGTCTGCGCATCTATTGCCTTCTGTGCCCACTCTAATGCCTCAGCAGCTGCTTTTTCTGCCTCTGCAAGCTTCTTGGCATTATCATCCAATTTATCCTGGGCAAGTATTACCTCTGCCTCTGCTGTTTTTACGGCACTTCCGGCTTTCTCTGCTGCGACTGTTGCATATTCTGCTGCAGTTAATGCTGCTTCCTTGGCAATCTCATCAGTTGTTTTTCCTGCGGCATTTGTAGCTGCTGTTGCAGCATTTGTAGCTGCTGTCTGAGCTTCTTTTGCCTTCTGTGCTGCCAAATTGGCTGCAGCGATATTTGCAGGTGTCGGACTCTCCTTTGCTGTCTTAGCAGCTTTTATTGCTTCCTCTGCAATTGCTGTGGTTGTTGCTGCCTGGGCTGCAGTATTAGCTGCCTGAGCGGTTACGTTAGCAACAGTTGCTGCATTATTTGCCTTGGTAACTGCCTTATCAACTTCGGTTTGAATAGCAGAATCTGTATTGCTCTTTCCGGCTTCCTCAGCTGCATTTGCTGCTTCTGTAGCGGCCTCTGCTTTCTGAAGGGCTGTAGCGGCCGCTTCTTCTGCGGCTGTTGCAGCTGCATTCAGATCATCAACCGTAAGGGGATCTTTATAAGTCTCAGCCTCTGCATCTTCTGCGGCCTGTCTTGCTGCCTTGGCTGCTTCCTCAGCTGCATTTGCTGCAGTATTGGCAGCCTCATATGCAGTCTTAGCTGCAGCATTCAAGTTATTCTGGGCTGTTTTTGCTGCTGTTCTTGCTGCCTCGGCTGCGGTAGATGCTCTGCCTGCAGCATAAGTTGCATCCTGTGCTGCTTTGACAGTATCTTGTTTAATTGTGGTATCACTTACTTCTTTTGCTGCTTCTGTCGCCTTGGTTGCAGCCTCTTCTGCGTTAGCTTTTGCAGTTTCTGCAGCTGTAGCAGCTGCCTCTGCAGCATCGACGTTAGCCTTGGTTTGCTCCTTGGTAACCTTCGAAGCTGCTGTGGTGGCTGCTGTGGCTGCGTCATCGGCTTTTCTTGCCAGCTCTGTTGCGTTTTCAGCGGCAGCCTTTGCAAGTTTCTCAAAATTCTCCCTTGCATTCTCAGCTTCATCTTTAGCTTTCTTTGCCATTTTTTTTGCATTATCAGCAGATGATTCGGCATTAGTTATAGCTTCATTCACCTTGCTTTTTTGGTCGTCTGCGACATTTGGAAGCATGTTTTTTAATGCTTCAGCTTTCTCTCCGGCAATCCTTGCTGCCTCATAAGCATCATTTGCTGCTTTAATAGCCTCAGCTATAGTGGTTGATGAAGCATTATTCTTTACCGCTTTATATTTCCTTTCTGCTTCTTTTTTTGCGTCATCTGCTGCTTTCTTTGCATCTTTTGCTTCCTTAATTGCATCAGTAGGGTCAACTGTCTCATCGGCAAGAACAAACGTTATACTGTTGATTACTACTTCTTTTTTTGACATATACCCATTCTCTGTATTATCGTCATGATTTACAGTAACACCGAAACGTACAGCTTGTCTTCCGCTTTCAAAACTGCCTCCATATCTTGTATATCCGTTATTTCCATATCCGCGGAAACTTGTATTACCATTCTGGTCTTTAAGGTAATATTCGAACCTCATACCACCAATTTGGCTGGCATACTCAACATTCATGCTGACAAGCCTATTCAAATCAATTTCTTCCGGAAGATCACAATATACTGTCTGGAAATCTCTAACAGCATAAAATCCATTGGTGGTTCCTATAAAGGAATCCCTATTATCGGCTGGGTTTTCGTTTATAAAAGTAAGATCAATGCCGTAAAATGTTTTGCTGATTGTCTTTCCATTATATGTTGAACTGATCTTTTTTGAAGCAGAGGTTTCCTTTTTAGTAACAGTGACTGAATCGACATAAATATATGTATCTCCGTCACACTCCCCTCTAAAACCGATATATTGAAACCACTGATCAAATTCAGGCTTGAAGGTAATGGTTCCAGTACTGGGATCTACAGTCCTTTTATGCTTATAGGTCACCGCATCTTCGGACTGTTTCTTAAAAAGAACACCCACCCTCTGCTTGTTCAGATATTTGCCGTTATATTTATTAAGCTTAATAGTGACAGTTTCAACATCAGTTCCGTAATATGAATCCGGAAGCTGAAAATAGCTGTCCTGCATATTGGCAACTTTTATTACCTTTCCAATCTTATATGTTTTTGTATAACCAGCGGGCTCAGTACTGTTCACCCAGTTAAATACGAATGATGCATTGTCATATGATGCATCGTCATATGAGTAAGCCTTCGCTGTAACCGCGCTATAGTCAAAGACACCTGCTATCAGTGCGATTGCAAGAATAAATGCAATTGTTCTGGTTAATACGTTACGCATACATACTCCTTAATAGTCCTGAGAATCTATTTCAATCATCCAAAAACTTGAAACCCATTACAGAGTTTCCAAAGTATAATATCAAAATCGTTAAAATTTCGTAAATTCATGCAACCTCTAAATTGTGAATATTCTGTGTTTTTTGAAATAACTTTCCGATAAGTCACTATATATTGTGAAATTTTGTGTATTAAAAAACGGTGATCCGAAGATCACCGTTTTCATTATTCAGCTACTACTTTGCTGCCTTCATTATTCTTTTCGTTATCATCATTCTTGTTATTCTTATCATCCTTTTCATCGGAGTTCTTTTTGAAGAACAAGATGATGTATAAATGAATAAGTAATGTAAGAAGAGCAATTACTATTATAAGAAGTACCGGATTGACCGAAGCTTTTTTCATTGCTGTGGTTATCTTGCCAACGCCGCTGTAGGTAGGTATGTCGGAATCATCGATTGTTGCGATATCTTCCTCTTCTACTTTCTCTTCCTGCTTCTGTGTCTTCTCCTTGTAGCTGTCTACTACAGGATAGATGTCTGATGCCTTAAGAGTTGTCTCTGTGGTTGTGGTCTCATTCTTCACAACTGTCTTACTTGAGGATGAGCTGCTGTCTGACTTGCTTCTTCTGTTTTCACTGCTGCTATTATTGTCAGCAATAACTATTGCTGCTTCCTCACGGGACTTCTTAGCTTCTTCCTCTGCCTTCTTAGCTTCCTTCTCTGCTTCTTCAGCAGATTTTCTTGAAGACTC
>NZ_ATVS01000080.1 GCF_000420845.1 Butyrivibrio sp. AE3009
GAGAAAGATGTTTTAGATATAGATGGTTATATACGAGAAGAAGATTCATAAAGACGGACATGAGTATATTGAGATAACGGGCTATGAGGGGCAGGTTCAGGAGCTGGTGGTTCCGGGAGAGATAGAGGGGCTGCCGGTGGAGGCGATAGGGAATCATGCTTTTTCGGGGAGGCAGGATATTAGGACGGTGGTGCTTCCTGAGAGCATTAAGACGCTGTATGGATTTGCTTTTCATAATTGTAAGAGTCTTAGGAAGATCACGTTATTTGACAGTCTCGATGATTATTACGACGGTGTCTGCAGGCAGTGCGATGCGCTGGAAGAAATCGAGATTACGGTGAACAAGAGCTGGTTCGAGGTTGTAAGGAACTTTTTGGCAGACAGTGACAAGACGCTTAGGTTTATGATGCATATTAAGGATGAAGGGGATGTTTGCCTTACTTTTCCGGAGTATGTTTACGACTTCAATGAGAATACAATGGCCAGGACGATTCAGTTCTCTATTGCCGGTTCAGGTTATGCTTACAGGGAGTGCGTGGACCGAAGGAGCATTAACTACAGTGAATACGACAAGCTCTTTGAGAAGGCAGTTATTGACGGCAATGAGATCTCTGAGAACATTGCTATCGGAAGGCTCCTGTATCCCTATGGACTTTTAATGGGATACCGCGAGAAATATGAGCAGTTTGTCAGGAAAAATGATAAGAGCATCATGATAAGGCTCGTGGGCCGCTATGAAACACAGCGCTCAGATGAGCTTCTTGATATGATTTCAAAACTGACGGCTTATCAGGAAAAAGTCATTTCCGAGGAGGCGATAGATGCTGCTCTTAAGCTGTCCACAGCCAAGCAGCTGACGAGACTAAACGCTGTTCTTATGGGCCGACAGAAGCCACAAGCTGCAATAGAGGATGAGTTTGTATTCTAAAGCTACGGCGAAAAAACTGATCACTGGTAAAACAGACCGATTTATGATAAACTGTTAATTTGCTGAAATGCTTTAAAGCTTTAAATTTTTAAATCGGGTAGGTAATGAAATGAACGAACGTGGTAGTTTTCAGTCAAGACTTGGCTTTATTTTAGTGAGCGCCGGATGCGCCATCGGTATAGGAAATGTGTGGAAATTTCCTTATGTCGCCGGTGAAAACGGCGGCTCTGTTTTTGTATTATTTTATCTGATATTTTTGATACTTATGGGAATTCCGGTTCTTACCATGGAGCTTGCGATGGGGCGAGCTTCAGGCAAGACTCTTGTTAACGGCTACAAGGCCCTTGAAAAGGAAGGAAACAAGTGGCACATTCACGGCTGGGTCTGCATGATAGGTAACTATCTTCTTATGATGTACTACACCACCGTGTCAGGCTGGATGGTCAACTATTTCTTCAAGTTTGCAACAGGACGATTTGAGAACCTCACAGAAGGCGGCACTGCAAGCGTGTTTGAGGAGATGCTGGGAGACCCTACACAGCTGGCAATCTTTACAATTATCACAGTGCTCCTTGGATTCGGAGTACTTAGCTTTGGTGTACAGAACGGTCTTGAGAAGGTTAACAAGGTAATGATGATCCTTCTTCTGTGCCTTATTGTAATACTGGCGATTCACAGTATTACGCTGGAAGGAGCCTCCGAAGGAATTAAGTTTTATCTTTTGCCTGACATGGGCAAGGCAAAGAGCGTTGGTATCGGCAAGGTAATCACTTCAGCTATGAGTCAGGCCTTCTTTACCTTAAGTGTAGGTATGGGCTCCATCGAGATCTTCGGAAGCTATATGCCCAAGGATTATGCCCTCACAGGTGAAGCAATCAGGATCTGTGCCCTTGATACCTTCGTTGCTATAATTTCGGGACTTATTATTTTCCCCGCCTGCTTTAGCTATAACATCAAGCCCGACGCAGGCCCGTCACTTATTTTCATCACTCTTCCCGATGTATTTATCAACATGGCTGGGGGAAGAATCTGGGGAACTTTGTTCTTCCTGTTTATGACGTTTGCAAGCTTCTCTACCGTTACAGCGGTGTTTGAAAATCTCGTAGCCTGCACCAATGATAACTTTGGCTGGAGCAGAGGTAAGTCGATTGCGGTAAACTGTATTTTCATGCTGATCGCCAGCCTTCCCTGCGTATTTGGCTTTAACATCTGGAGTGATGTCAATCTTATCGGAGCAAGAGGAATTCTTGATTCCGAAGACTTCCTTGTAAGTAATCTGATCCTTCCCGCAGGATCGCTGATTTTCCTGCTGTTCTGTGTGACCAGGCTCGGATGGGGTTTTGACAATTATATTGCGGAAGTTAATACCGGCGATGGCATGAAGCTTCCGGGGGCCCTTAAGTGGTACCTCAAACTGGTGCTTCCTGTGTTGATTCTGATAATCTTTATTCAGGGACTTATGGTGTAAGTATACATGAAAAAAATTGAACTGGAGGCCGCCGGACGGGAAGTTCTGGCGGCTTCAAGGACAGAACTATATATTGATATGCGCTTTTTCGGCGCTGCCCTAAACAGCCTTGGCTACGAGATGGACCTTTCCACAACTACAGTGGGAACGGATGCCGTCAACATCAGGTTTAATCCTGCTTTCGTGGCAAGGCTTTTTGTGGAGGAACCGGGGAAGCTGAACAGGACCTATCTGCATATGCTGCTTCACTGCATATTCAGGCATATGTACACTTCGGCAAAATATGAGGACACAAGGTTATACGACCTGTGCGCCGACATCGTCACCGAATCGGTTCTGGATGGGTTCGACTATCAGTGCATCTACAGAGTCAGCTCCGATTATCGCGACCGCTGGATCAGCCTTTTGGAAAAAGAGGTTAAGGTCCTGACCGTGGAGCGCCTATACAGATTTTTTACCGAGAGAGAAAATGAACTTGATATCTTCGAAATGGAGAAACTGGAGCGGGAATTTGCCCTGGATGATCACAGCTTCTGGCTAAGGCTTGAGGATAATGAGGACAATTCCGAAGATAGCAACAAGGACAAGGATAAAGAGGAGCCTCCGATAGATGAGGACTACGATTCTCCCTTTGATAACAAGGATGGGAAAAAAACTGAGAAGTACATAAATCCACGTCGCCTTCAGAAAATCCGGCATAACGAAAAGAACTGGGAGAAGGAGGCCAAGCGCCTTCAGACCGAGATCGAGACAATAGGAAAACAATCCAGTGACAGACTGGGGAAGCTCGCCTGGATCCTCAAAATTGAGAACACCTCAAGGACAGATTATCGGGAATTTCTCCGGAAATTCAAGATACTAAGGGAAGAGGGGGGCATTGACCTTGACAGCTTCGACTACGGAATGTATTCCTTTGGACTTGAGTTCTACGGGGACATGCCACTTATCGAAGAGAATGAATTCCGTGAGGTCAAAAAGATTCAGGAGCTGGTCATTGCCATTGATACTTCCGCTTCCTGCAAGGATGAGCTGGTTCAGAGGTTCCTTAATGAGACTGCAGCCATGCTCCTTACAGAAGAAAATTTTTTCCGGAAGATAAATATACGTATAATAGAGTGTGACGATCAGGTGCAGCGGGAAGAGATCATAACTTCCGTCGATGACATGAAGAAGTTTGCGGAGGGCATCCACGTGGAGGGCGGCTACGGAACGGATTTCAGGCCTGTGTTTACAAGGGTTTCGGAGCTCATTGACAGTCATGAGTTTGAGAACCTGAAAGGACTTATATACTTCACTGACGGCTTTGGCATCTACCCGGATAAGCCCACGAGCTACGATACAGCCTTCGTTTTCCCGCAGGATGAGGAATACGATGACGAGAAGGTTCCCGACTGGGCGCTGAAGCTCTACATCTGAACTTACATAAGAGAATACACAGTTAAAACAGGAGAACAGCAATGAACATAGATCAGGCAAAAGAGGAAGTAAAAAACGCAGTAACGGCCTATCTTGAAAAGGACGAATTTGGCCGCTACGAGATCCCTACTGAAAAGCAAAGGCCCATCCTTCTCATGGGACCTCCCGGAATCGGCAAGACCGCCATAATGGAGCAGATCGCACAGGACTTAGGGATCGGACTTGTTTCTTATACAATTACCCATCACACCAGACAGAGCGCCATCGGACTTCCCAAGATAAGCGAGAAGGAGTTCGGCGGCAAAAAATTCTCCGTCACCGAATATACCATGAGCGAGATCATCGGTGCTGTTTATGAGCAGATTGAAAAGACAGGGATTGAGGAAGGCATTCTTTTCCTGGATGAGATCAACTGCGTCTCCGAGACACTGGCGCCTACAATGCTGCAGTTTCTGCAGTACAAGACCTTCGGAAGTCACAAGCTTCCTTCGGGTTACATTATCGTGACCGCCGGCAATCCGCCTCAGTACAACAAGTCTGTAAGGGAGTTCGACATTGTAACTCTGGACAGAGTAAGGCAGATCAATATCGAGGAGGACTTCGATTCCTGGAAGATTTATGCTTACAAGGCAGCAGTACACGGCGCAATTTTGTCATATCTTGAGATAAAAAAGGACAATTTCTACAGCATCAAAACCGATGTTGACGGCAGGACCTTCGTCACCGCCAGGGGCTGGGAGGATCTGTCGAGAGTTATGAAGGTTCATGAGAAGCTTGGTCTTCCCGTGGATGAGAATCTGGTGGTTCAGTATATTCAGAACAAGGAGATTGCCAGAGATTTTGCTGATTACTATGAGCTGTATCATCGCTATAATGAACTTTATAAGATCCCGGATATCCTTACGGGCAATTTCCCGGAGAATATGAAGGCTCTTCGAGAGGGCTCTTTTGACGAGAAACTCAGTATTATGGGACTTCTATCAGATAAACTGATGGAAGAGTTCAGAGACTATGCAAGGGATCAGGGAGTTCAGAAGATCCTGTTCGAGACCATCAAGGAGTTCGGGAGATTCTCAGATGCAGAGGGCGAGGATGCTGTGGACGGCGCCGAGTGGTTCAGGGACAGAGCCGGAATCATGCAGTACAAGCTGGATAACGACAAAGAGGCGGGGCTGGTAAGCCGTGAGGAGGAGAGAATCAGGACAATTGCCATAAGCCGGCTCAATGACTGCGTTTCCTATATTACAACTGCAGCCGGCACGGAGCAGGATCTCTCAGGTTCCTTCATTCTTGCAAAGAACTGGTTTACCAAAAGGGAGAACAGTCGTAAGGCAGGGATCAAGGAGACTGACGGGCATCTCACCAACAGCTTCAGGTTTATTGAGGAGGCCTTTGGAGATAAGGAATCTCTTTCCGGAAGCCAGGAGATGGTTATCTTCATCACAGAGCTGTCCAATGCCTATTACAGTCTTAAGTTTGTAAAAGAGGTTGGGAACGAGGCATATTATAACTACAACAAGCTTCTTCTTTTGAACGATCGCAGGCAGGAGCTGAAGAATCAGATATTGGAGATGGATTTCTAAAAACTTCTCATAGTTGCAAAGTGATATCTGAATATTTTATTAATTATCGGTATAACGTACATTTAATTGCGAGAATAATGATAGTATTGTAAGTGGGGATGTGACTAATCCCCGCTTTTTTTGTAGCACAAGACCGGCAAGCGAATGGATGCTTGCATACAAATTCATTTGCCGGTCGTAAGAACATGGAGCATGAAATGCGGAATGT
>NZ_ATVS01000081.1 GCF_000420845.1 Butyrivibrio sp. AE3009
TGCAGGTTCATGCCGCGAAGCGGCGTAACAGAAACCCTTTCCGACGCAGAGTCGGTGAGGGTAGTTCATGATAAGATTCGCACTCATCAATTCAATCGCACCATCAGATTCCAATCCCGTGAATAATAATGATCAGGGGTCTGATTGTGTTATGTTTGATGAGGTTTTTTATATTAATTTCAGGAGGAGAAGATTATGGAACTAATTACCGAAGGAGCAACAAGAGAAAAAATCGTCAGCAGTTTCTATGGCCAGTATGAAGAGGACAGCCGCCTTGAGAGGTCGATTCATGGAAGGCTTGAATACGCTACCACTATGAATTACATCCATAGATATGCCGATAAGAACTCCAGAGTATTGGAGATAGGCGCGGGCACCGGAAGATACTCTATAGCCCTTGCCAAGGAGGGCATGGATGTAACGAGCGTTGAACTGGTTGAGAGTAACCTTGGCATTCTCAGGAAGAACAGCGAGGGTATGGCCAATATCCGTTCATTTCAGGGAGATGCTACAAGCCTTGAGATGCTGGAGGACAATTCCTTCGATGTTACGTTGGTTTTCGGCCCTCTCTATCACCTGTATGAAAAAGATGAGGTGAATAAGGCAATTGATGAAGCCATAAGAGTGACCAAGCCCGGCGGAATTCTGCTTTTTGCCTTCATTTCAATCTACGCCATAATGTATTCCAACTATTTTTGCGGCAACTGGGGGCTTGGACAGGAGGAGAATTTCACTGAAGATTATGGCATTAGGCACTTTAAGGAACAGCTTTTTACCGGATATGACATCGTCGAGTTTGAAGAATTATTCAAGGCAAAAGATGTATCATGGATCACCACCACAGGCGTTGACGGCTTGATCGAACCGCTTGAGCCCAGGGCTGATTTTGCAGTATCGGAGGAGGATTTCAAGAAGCTGTCCGACTGGTACCTTCATTTCTCTGAGAAAAGAGAACTTCTTGGAAACACCAACCATCTGCTGTATATCTGCCGTAAGAAGGATAATTAACAATAAAACATAATTCTTTTATCAAAAAGTTCTTGCAAATAGATAAACATGTGATACAAACATATTGCGCGCAATGTAACATAGTTTGTTAAAGAGGTATCACAATGAATAATTTATCTGCAAATCAAAAGAGAATCAGCTTAGTACTTAAGCTTGTTGTCATTGTATCTGCTGTAGTAGGCACGTTTCTTAGTGCCTGGGCAGGAAGAACGTAATCTATGTCATTATTTCTCCAATTGTCATCTTGCAGTTGCCGATCTGATCCGCAGGAAATCGGAAGCTTGCTGCCAGGGCTAAATAATAACGAGATAGGATTAAATGCCATGTATCGAGTTTGCATTATTCGGTACATGGCATTTTTATGTCAACGGATAGGCTTAGGAGATAATCTGGTATTATAAAAAATATCATTATTGGCTATTTCTATATTACCAACAACTGCTATATAATTGCACTTAATTTAAGTGATTAGTAAGGGAGATGCAGGAAAAATGAGAGTTGCTGCAATTAACGATCTGTCAGGATTCGGTAAATGCTCACTTATGGCAGATATATCAGTCATGACTTCCATGGGAATTGAGGTCTGTCCGGTTCCGACAGCTGTTCTGACCGCGCAGACAGGTTTTCCCTCCTACTATATGCACGACACCTCGGATATGGTGTCACATTGCAGGCAGGAGTGGAAAAATGCCGGAGAGAGCTTCGAGGGTATTTTGACCGGCTATATGCCCCAGTGCCGGGTTGCCGATGACGTTCAGGATTTTGCCAATGCTTTTAAAACAGACAATACAGTCCTTCTGGTGGATCCCGTTATGGGAGACGGCGGCAGGTGTTATTCCAATTATTCAGCCGAAATGCTGGAAAAGATTAAAAAACTGGTGTCCATGGCAGACATCATAACTCCCAACCTGACAGAGCTGTGCCTTCTTGCCGGTGAAGACCCGGAGAGGGTGTTGGAGGCCGCAGCCGGCAACGATGGCATCGAACGTATCATAGAGATCGCCAAAAGAGTCAGATCACATGATTTGCAGAGCATCGTGGTAACAGGAATTGCTGTGAACGAAGAGGAAATAGGTAATCTGGTAGTTCACCTAAACGGTGCAGATGTGATAACAAGTCCCCAGAACGGCCGAAGCTATTCGGGAACAGGAGACCTTTTTGCGGCAGCGCTTCTTAGTAACGTACTTATAGGAAAAGATATAGTGGAAGCAGTTAAGGCAACTGCAGATTTCATATACAGAGCTGTTATGGGAACGGATGCAAAGGACCGTAACTATGGCGTTGACTATGAAAAAGTATTGTATGAAGGGATTGGAGGACAAAGATAAGATGGCAAGAGAAAACGTAAGATCAAAAACCAGACTGATGGCACTTACAGGTGTTATGGCTGCATTAACCGTGATTTTTACTGCATACATTTTTCATATTCCTGTGGGAGTGAACGGTGGCTATGTTCACTTCGGAGATACAATAATCTACCTGGCAGCAGCTCTACTGCCGGCGCCCTATGCTATGCTGGTGGGAGCTCTTGGAGGCGGTATTGCAGACCTTCTTACTGCGCCAATGTGGGTAATACCAACTGTTATTATTAAATCGCTCATAGTACTTCCTTTTTCAAGCCGTGGCAACAGGCTTTTGTCAAAGCGAAACATGGCTGCTCCGGTCATAGCATTTTTAATCTCAGCTACAGGATATTATATTGCAGAGATGATTTTATTCGGTACGAAGGTTGCGATTTTTTCAGCTTTTACCGGTAGTTTTGTTCAGTCCGGAGGAAGTGCACTCTTTTTCTACATTCTGGCGGTAGCCCTTGACACTTCCGGTATCAAAAAGACGATTTTTCAGTTCTGATAATTACATAAGCTTGGGAGGATAATAAAATGGCGGATATTCTATACAAATACAAGACTTCAGTCTATGCGAATATTACTAATAAGTGTAATTGCAGGTGCACCTTCTGCATCAGATTCCTTAAGGACGGCGTGGGGGATGCCGATACTCTGTGGCATCAGGTGAACCCCACCAAGGAAGAAGTTATAGAGGCAATACGAGGCTATAATTTTGAAGGCTTTGACGAGCTGGTTTTCTGCGGATATGGTGAGCCTACCTGTGCCCTTGATATTTTGCTGGAAGCAGCGAGAGTTGCAAAGGAGGAGAAGGGGCTTAAGACCCGCCTTAATACCAACGGACTTGGAAACGAGGAAAACGGCAGGAATATTGTTCCTGAACTTGCCAATGTGATCGACAGCGTATCTATCAGTCTTAATGCGCCGGACAGCGCTAAATATGAGTCTGTTACCAGACCTCAGGTAGAGGGCGCCTTCGATAAAATGGTGGATTTTGCGGGGAAGTGCAAGGAAGAGATCGGGAACGTTAAGTGGTCCATAGTGGATGTTCTTCCCGAAGACCAGATAGAAGCGTGCAAACAGCTGTCCGAAAAGACCGGAATAGAACTGAGGATCAGACATTTCACCTGATATTGTAAATATTGTATATGTTCATACTATGGAGGATTCCGACATGACAGTATCTTACCCTTACAGCATCAGAGACGTACATATAAGCGATCCGTTTATTCTTGCGGATGCCGGATCAGGCTTTTACTACACCTATGTCCAATTTGTCGACACCGAGAGATTTCCTGAGGCAAAGTGTGATGAGGCATGCTTCTATGTGTTAAAATCGCCGGATCTTGTCAACTTTTCAGAGCCAAAGGTATGCTTTCGAAAAGGAGATTTCTGGGCGGATAAGGACTATTGGGCACCGGAATGTCACATCTGGAAGGGGAAATACTATATTATTTCTTCATTCAGAGCAGAGGGAAAATATCGCGGATGCCAGTGCCTGGTATCCGATTCTCCGGATGGCCCCTTTATGCCGGTAGGTGACGGCCCGGTTACGCCAAAAGGCTGGCACTGTCTTGATGGGACACTGTATGTGGACGAAGAAGGTGCACCCTGGATGATATTTTGCCATGAGTGGATGCAGGTCTATGATGGTCAGATCTGCGCAGTTAAACTAAATGATGATCTGTCAAAAGCAGTATCGGAGCCGGAGATTTTGTTCAGGGCATCGGATGCTCCCTGGCGCGGCAATTCTGCTGCTGACGGAGGGCTTGTAACCGATGGCCCTTTTTTGTACAGATTAGAGTCCGGGACCCTAATAATGCTCTGGTCCAGCTTCTCCGAAAGAGGCGGATATACAGTTGGATACGCCAGATCTGCCAGCGGTACAGTGCATGGCCCCTGGATTCAGGAAAAGATCCCTTTATATGCGCTTGATGGCGGACATGCAATGCTATTTAAGACCTTCGAAGGTAAGCTCATGATGTCACTTCATTGTCCCAATATTCATGAGAAGAAGAGAATTCTCTTATTCGAGATGGAAGAGCGCGGCGATAGCATTGCAATAATAAATGAGGTAACCGGAAATTGGTACAATGCTGCCGGCGGAAGTGCAGAGAGATGGCGTTATAATACGCCCTGCAGTGAGCCATTCTTTATGTGAAAATGCATGAACAATCCGGTTTGATATTTAGTCAGAAAAAAATCGTTAAATAAAGTGTTGACACTTATATTGCACAGTGATATATTTATCTACGTTGCCGCTGCGGACAGGACACATCGAAAAGCTCGCAAAGGCAGTAGTGGAGCGGATTCTAGGCTCCTGTACCTTGACAAATAAACAGTAATGCAACCCTGAAAATTTCCAT
>NZ_ATVS01000082.1 GCF_000420845.1 Butyrivibrio sp. AE3009
GTGGAAGAATTTACAAAGCCGCCGTTTCCTGAATAGCCGTTTCTGAAGAACCAGCTAGGTGTCTGTGAGTGCCATACAAGAGTATGAGCTCTCATCTTAAGGCCGTTCTGGTAGCAGATCTTCATAACTTCATCAACAGTGTTGAAGTTGATCTGAGGAACATACTGCTCATTGTATCCGCTGGGGATGTAGTATCCCTGGTTCTTAGCCTGACTTACAGAGATAAGTCTTGCTGAGCTGCCAAGAAGTGCATCGGGCTTCATCTCGTTCTCAAGTGTGATTGAGTTGTAGTGCTGCTTAAGGATGTTGAGCTGGCTGGAGTCTCTGAGCTGATACAGGTTGATACATGTTCCTGAATAGCCGTACTTAGCTCCGTAGGTATTAAGGAGGTTAGCCTCAACGGTCTGACCCTGTCCCTGATTACCGGTGTTGCCACCCTGATTGCCACTGTTGCCGCCCTGGTTTCCTGAAGATGAACCTGAGCCATTGCCCCATGTGAGGTAATCAAGATATGCATCCCATGTGCCGTCGTCTGCTGAAACAGTGAGTTCAACAGTAACTGCACCTGTCTTGTGGTTAACGTTCTCGATGGTGTATTCTGCGGGATACTCATCACCGTAGTAGAAGGTACCAACCTTCTCACCGCCGATCTTAAGGTCTACTCTTGCCATGTTGCTGTTGTTGGAGCAGCCGCGAAGAGTAAAGCTGTGTGTGCCATATGCGAAATACTGATCAAAGCTTACAGTGTCATTGTTAGCATAAAGTGCAACGCCGTTGAACGGACTTGAGATTGTGCCTGTGTACTGGCCGCTCTTGGTCATATCTTCACACTGGACTGTGTCTCTGCCCTGAGCTGACTCATTTCCGCCCTGGTTGCCGCCCTGGTTACCACCCTGGTTTCCACCTTCGTTGCCGCCCTGGTTGCCGCCACCTGCTGTCTCGCCTGTGCCAGCGGCCTGCCAGTAGTCGAATTCAAAGCTTCCGTTGAATACGAATACGATGTTCTTCACACCGGATACGTTCTTCATGGTGCCTGTGAAACTCTTGTTGCTTCCGTTGGTGTTAGAAAGGTTGATGGTTCCGAGAAGATTGCCTGAAGGGCTGTTCTCTCTAACCTGGATTGTGCCTGAACCTCTGCTGTTTACGTTAACTGTGATGGAGCTAAGTCCCTTGGAGAAGTTAACGCCCTTAACCTTAGTGTAGTCGCCGTTGGAGATGCTGCCTACCCAAGCTACGCCGTCGCCGTTACCTGAAACGGTGATGCCTGCCTGTGTGAACATTGTCTCAGCCTGAACAGCGTCATAAGGGTTAACGTATGAAAGCTGTGAAACACCTGACATTGTAGGTTTGAGTGCGCTGATCCTGCCACCTGATACATTGATCTTATCGATCTGAGTTGTTCTGTAACCAAGGCTCTTGCCGATGATCTTGGACTCAACTGATCTTGTGTGATAAGCCATGTAGTAACTGCCCTTGAACTCAAAGATAGCGTGGTGGTTGTTTCCTGTTGAACCTGAGAAGAATACACCGGGGTTCTTCATGACCTCGCCCTGGTATGTGAAAGGTCCCATAGGATTAGAACTTGTCATGTACTCGATTGCTGCGTTGCTGTAACCGTTGGAGCAGTTCCAGTTAGAGCAGTATGAGTAGAAGTATGTGTTACCAATCTTGTTGATGCCTGAATCCTCGAAAAGATAAGGAGCATCGATTGTAGCAGCTGAGCCTGAAGTTGAAATCATGTTGCTGCCAAGCTTGATAACTCTTGCTGTCTTGGGATGTGCGTACTGTCCGGAAGGAACGCCGCCACCGAAGTAAAGATAACCTGTTCCGTCAGAATCAACGAGAACTGAGGGGTCAAACATCCATTCAACACCGCTGCAGCCTGCTGTCTGCTTGGTTATGAAAGCACGTCCGAGAGGATCTGTCCAGGGTCCTGTAGGACTGTCTGATGTAAGAACGCCGATGCTGCTGGCGTTGTTAGCGAAATAAAGGAAGAACTTGTCCTTACCGTTTATTTTCTTGGTTGCGATGCAGGGAGCCCATGAATTGGATGCCCACTTAGCGGCTCCGCCGCTACCTGCGATCTTAAAGCTGCCATGGTCTGTCCAGTTGACCATGTCTTTGGAAGAATAACAGTTGAGTGTGTTAATCTTGCCGTATGTGTTTTCGTTGTTGCCGGCGAATTCCTGTGTGTCATTGGTTGTGTAGATGTAAACTGTGTCGTTATACACCAGAACACCAGGATCTGCGCCGTAGTTCTGTGTCACAAGCGGGTTGTTCTCATTGTCACCCTTGACATAGCTGCCATTGGTAACAGAGGCCGCCTGTGCTGTTGTACCAGTGCCAAATATTGCTCCCCCAAACAACATAAGGCTCAGTACTACTGCCAAACCTCTTTTCATACAAAAACTCCTTTCCCTAGTTGAATAGTGTACTGTAAGCAGTTTCATCATAGCAATTCTCCTAAAGAATCACATACCAAAGATTGCTATGTGGTGCGCAGAAGTTGCTATTATTGTAAAAAATATTGATGTTTTTTAAAAAAGTCGTAATAAAATCAAATTGTGGATGAATTATTTGCACAAAAAAAAGATGCATTTGATAAAAGAATTGTTATCTTTTGCCAAAATGCATCTTTTTATATTCGCTAAAATATAAGAATTATTGGAAATCAGTTGCCGCCGGTGTTACTGAACCAGCTGCTGTAATCGGGCTCAACCCAGGTATCATCTGAGCTGTCCCCGGTTGTGTCCTCAGTGGTGTCATCGCTGTAATCGTCTTCGTCGTAATCATCTGAGGTGTCATCTTCGTTACTGTAGTCGCTGCCGGTATAGCCGCGGGAAGGTCTTGTGGTGCCGGTAGAGGTGTTGCCGGTGGCTCCGCCGGGGTAGGAAACATCGTCGTCGTCTTCATAGAAATCAGTATCATCTTCAGAAGCGTCATCGACTTCGTCTTCCTCATCCTCGGAATACTCGTTGTCCTCAAGGGTGTTGTCGTAGTTGTTCCAGTACTCATCTACGGCATTTTCCTCGGTGTCAGACTCATCAACTTCGCCGTCCTCATACTCCTCTGTATCCCAATTATCTTCGGACTCTTCATAGTCTTCATAGTCTTCGCTGTCTTCATCCTCGGAGTCGTCACCGAGAAGGTCCTCGGGGTAACCGAGAATGTCGATGAACTCGTAAGGGTCTGAATCGGCTTCGTAGCAGGCAAGGAGAATCTCGGGATAAGTCTTGGCTGCGAGTTCACCTGCTGACAATGAAGGATTGCTGCTGACGATTCTCATGATAAAAGCGCCCTTACCGGTGGGAATATTGTATCTGGCGGCAAAGCCCTTGGTCCATGCATCATTGTCGATAGTCTGATCAAGAACCAGTGCGTTCTCGAAGTTGCTGTCCATTACATCGGAAGCGGCGTAGGCTGCATCATACATCAGCTCTTCAGCCAGCTCCTCGCCCAGCTCATCGGTTCTTGCATAGGCGGAGATAAGTGCTGAGGGATTGTCTTCTGTTATATAGCCCATATCCACGAGATTGAGCATCACAGCGCTGACTGCGGTGTCAACATCGCTAAAGAGAAGGCTCTCTGTGCCGATGGCTGCCCGGCCCTCGGGGGATCCGGAATATACGCTTGTTACCTCGCCTTCCTTATTTACTTTGATTGTGATGGTGTCGACGGTGTCGGTATCTATCATGACAGCGCCATACACATAGAATTTGAAAGTAAGGATGATTCCCGCTGCAATTATCAGGTCACTGATGCCAAACCACAGAAGGAGTCTGACAAACCAGGGGAGTTTCTTACGTTTTTTTACCGTTCCGTCATTATTCTTAAATTTACTCATGTTAGTCCTCGTTAATATGATGTAGGTGTCAAAAGTATCTTTTGACACCATATGATATACGAATTGCTCCATGACTATCGTCATTCCCGCAATTCTACAAATATTCGGAAACCGCTAATTTACTGCGTAAATTGCTAATTCCTCATATTTGTTTGGGCCATAAAGTCAAAATGCTTAACATG
>NZ_ATVS01000083.1 GCF_000420845.1 Butyrivibrio sp. AE3009
TCAGCTTGTGCTTTGCAGACAGTGTTTATTGCAGCGGTTGCTGGCCAGGCATTCTGTTCTGTGGCGATTGGGGCAATAAGCGCCGGAATAGCATATGCTAAAGGAGCGAGTTCCGATGAAATATGGCGGGCAGCATATGATGCCGCTGCGGACGCATTTCTTGGAGGGACAATAGTTGGTGGAGCAACAGCGGCTGCTGTTGGCGGAATTGAAGGAATATCCTGTTTTGTGGCGGGGACAGTTATTTCAACAGATGAAGGGCTGGTTCCGATAGAAGACATCAAAGCTGGTGAGTATGTTCTTTCTGAGGATCCTGAAACAGGAGATGTGGTATACAAGAGAGTTCTTGAGACATACATAAATGAAAC
The DNA here is from genome assembly GCF_000420845.1 of Butyrivibrio sp. AE3009. Taxonomy (GTDB): domain Bacteria; phylum Bacillota; class Clostridia; order Lachnospirales; family Lachnospiraceae; genus Butyrivibrio. The sequence continues at coordinate 369 of NZ_ATVS01000083.1, forward strand.
AACGGAACTGATTCATCTGAATATTGATGGTGAAGAAATAGTAACTACTCCGACTCACCCATTTTATGTCAAAGGCAAAGGATTTATTGAAGCAGGAAATCTCAATGTTGGTGAAACTCTTGTGGATTCAGAAGGCAATGAACTGCATCTAAGGATTAAACGCTGGGAGCATCTGCAAAATACTGTACCTGTATATAATTTTGCGGTTGAGGACTATCACACATATTTTGTTGGAGATAATGAAGTGCTTGTACATAATATGTGTGCTGCCGATATTGTTGAAGGAGCAAATGCTGTTCAAAATGCAGGTGAAAACACGGTTGAAAATATATCAAAGAGCCAAACACCAGATCAAAAGGCTTTATTTGATATTTCAAAAGAAGCCGTGCAACAAGCAAAAATGGAAACCCTATAAGTTATGAAGAAGCAAAGATTTTAGACGAATGGGCTACCGAATATGGAGTTCCTCAGCATCATCAGGCATATATTGGAAGCGGTTTACATTTTCCAGGTGGCAACTTTATGAATCATACACATATTTATAGGTTTCACGTTCCTTTTCGAAATTGATTAAAGCAAACAAAAGTATCAATAGTTTTTGGGAATGGTATTTGGTTACTAATCCCCGTTGAACTTGGGGATTAGTAACGAATGATTAAGGAGGCCTGTTGTGAATAACGGAGTGATATTTCAAAAAAGGGAAAATCGGACATATCAGGGAGTAGATGGAGATAATTGGTATTTAAATGAACTGTATCCTGATTCATTTGAAGGATATTTTGAAAATAAGATAGAACTATCTTGGCGGGATGATTCTTATGTTGATGTGTGTAATGATCCTGAGTACATCAATGAATATATAAGAGTATCTACAGAGAACAAAATAGATTATAGAATCATACTTTGTTGTACTGATAATAAGCTACCGGATGGTTCCAATATCATGTGGGGGGAAAAGCTTTTTCTAGGATATGATTACGCATACTCAGGAGGTTCGTACTATTCTGCCATATATAATGAATTACATTTTGAAAGGTTGGATGAGTACAAAAATATATTATTGAATAAATATGGATTACTAGATAGTAAACAAGAGATGAATAGATATCTAGAAATCAGGAATGGACTTTTGGAGAGGGGATGCAATCTTGAACTTGGAGATTTTGTTATTTTCGAATTATATGAGATAGAGAAAGATGGTATTTTTCTAAAATAAGTTGGTATAGTTTCTGGCTCTAATCTTTAGGAGCTACTAACTGCACAGGAAAGTAATAGGTACCACACGTTCTAAAAAAATAATATGCAGGGACACCGGTTAATGCTGAGAATGGGAAGGTTCCGATAAGTTTCATGCTGTATTCAAAAATGGAAAAAGCAAGGAGATATACGATATGTTATCAAAGCCAGATAATGGATATACAAATTTTAAGCTAGAGGGAACTTCCCAATATACACTTGATTTCGTCGATGATATACCATTTGAGTGGGTTAGACAGGCAATCCATGGACTCGAAACAAAGAACCCATTTTGCGTTATAGGAGAAACGGATCCGGGAACATTTATATGTGTTGTTGGGTGGGATTGCCATATTATTTGGGAAAAAGGACCAGATCTTACTGAACCAGGTGGAATAGGGCATGAGTATATAAAGGTTAACATGGTCGAGTTCAGTAAGATGCTTTATTCCGATATTAAAGAAAATGTTAATGATTGGGTGGATTTTTATTGGGGGCATCCTGAGAATGTGGATGAAAGAAGAGATGAACTTGAAAAACTTCTTGAAAGATTAAAGGAGCTAATTGAGAATGATAAACAAACGTTTAAATAATGATGATGAATATGACCTCTGGGGTAAGTGTCTGTTGACATATTGTCAGGGGGAATGGTGTTAGATATTTAGGCATGAAATTTGTTAGTTATCATCTATCATTATATTTGCTACTTCAACGTAGGATATAGGAGAATATTGCAATGAAGAAATATATCAAAGGCGCTAACCCATACATGCCGCTTTGGGAACATGTTCCGGATGGAGAACCCAGAGTGTTTGAGCATAACGGCGAAAAGAGAGTTTATGTCTATGGTTCTCATGATATTGAAAGAGACAAGTACTGCGGAAGAAACTATGTGGTGTGGTCTGCGCCTGTAGAGGACCTTACCGATTGGAAGTGCCATGGCGTTGCTTATGAAACTCATTTTGATTCAATTCTGTATGCTCCGGACGTGGTAAAAAGAGGAGACACCTACTATATGTACGCTGCAGAGCGCTGTGGAAGTCTTGTAGTGGTTGCAAGCTCAAAAACTCCCTGGGGACCCTTTGAGAATCCGGTAAATACAAAACTTGGCTTTGATCCGGGAATTCTGGTGGATGATGACGACAGAGTGTATGCATATTGGGGCGGATGTGCTGCTCCATGCTATATAGCAGAGTTGGAAGAGGATATGGCTACGATTAAAATGGAAACCTTGGTGGAGAATCCGCTGGGGCATTCGACCTGTCCCTGGAATCCGGTGGATGACGGCCATATTTCGCTGATCGATGGCTTTTTTGAAGCCTCAAGTCCAAGAAAAGTAATGGGAAAATATGTTTATATTTATTCCAAGCGCTATGAGAAGCCGGTGCCGGAACTTGGCGTATTTACAGACAATAACGGATTTCTTTCATATCGCTTCAGTGATTCACCCTTCGGACCATTTCATGATGGTGGCGATATCAGCTTCAACGGAGGTGAGATCCTGCATGATGCAGAGGGGGTAGGTACAATGACCTACCAGTGGGGAAATAATCACGGCTCCATCATGGAAGTGAACGGAAAGTGGTATGTCTTTTACCATCGCCAGACCGGTGTTAACGAGTACTCAAGGCAGGCTATGCTTGAACCAATAGATGTAGCTATGGGAGCAGACGGCAAACTCTTTATCGGAGATGTGAAGTATCTTGCAGGAGAGCCGGTTTCTTCTAAGCCTGTTGAAATGACTTCTCAGGGGCCTCAGATTAACGGACTTGATGCTTATTCCTGGATTTCCGCAGGTTATGCCTGTCATATCTACGGCAGTAAAACACGTGCATATGTAAGGCCATCTTATGAAGAAAGAGAGGACCTTTCAACTCCTGTAGTTGGAATTACAGATGGAACAACTGTAGGCTTCAGATATCTTCAGTTTGGGCAAAATACGCCTAAAGCTGTGACTGTTGTTCTTGAAACGGTAAAAAAGCTAAAGGTCAGACTCCATATCGATTCCTATAATGGGCCGGTACTGGCTGACCTTATATTCCATGGCAACAGCAATGAAGCAAAGGCGATGCTGCAAGCAGGTGTAATCGGCAAACATGCCGTTTATTTTGAATTTGTATCGGATGATAGTGAGGAGACCTATAGCTTCGACAGGTTCACGTTTGATTGATTTAATTATCGAGAGGTTGACTCCCCTTGACAGTTTATTATAGTACCTCTGCGAGAAAACCCCTTCCGTCAGGTTGGGGATGAATCGCTTAGCTTTTTTGCTTTTTGTATTTCCCAGACTTCATGTAT
>NZ_ATVS01000084.1 GCF_000420845.1 Butyrivibrio sp. AE3009
GCATCAAAAAAGACCGCTGAAACACTCTGGCAAAGTAGAAGCGATCTCTTTTGATTCGTAACTATTAACCAGGAGCTAACCGTCTATCGGTAGCACCTTTTTTCTACCTAAAATATAGCACTTATGCGGGTTTGTGTCAATTTCGCAAGCTATAGTAGACAGTGGGAGAGTGGGGACAGTCCCCATTGGTATACTTCTTTAATTGGCTGAATCTTTCAACCATGCGGCTTTTAGAGGATAAAAGTCTCAAAACATGCTTGAATTCTGGGATTGCAACATAGTAGAATGTGTGTAAGGGACTAACTTATGTGTTGGAGGGAATGGGGACAATGGATGATTACAGTGTTTTAAAGGGAGGTTTGGAGAGCGGTGAAGAGATTAAGAGCAGGCCTATTAAAACTATGATCAATCAGATAGAGGAGAAGATTGATAAGGCTGCCAGAGAGAACCGCGAGATTGATAGAGAATCATGGGATCTTCAGGTAGAAAAGAAGAAGGATAGGAAAGAGTTTCATGGTTCCTTTATATTGAATATAATTAGGGATGATATACGGTTTCTTATTAGGTATACGCTGAATCAGAAAGATGTGCATAATACAATATTAAATGCATGTGCAATATTTTTTATCGCAATATATGTATGTGTAACTGCAGGGTGGTTGCATCTGCGCTGTTGGCGTTTGGGATAGATGTTGCGTCGTTGGTTATAGGGATATTCAAATTGGTTGAGTGGTAAAAAATCGCTGCAAAGATTCTCTATCCCTGCAGCGACTAACATCATATTATTTTTTCATTGCCTTAAGTGTTTCAAGCTCTTTACGAAGCGCAGCATTCTCTGATTGGAGTTTGTTGCGTTCAGCCTCGCCTTCCATCAAGCCTTCCATCAAGCCTTCCTTACGGCCTTCTTCGACGCCTTGATGGTATAGTCTGACTTCCGGCAAATCCAAAACTTTTCCGCCCATAACACCACCTACCTTTTCCTGCACAGTTTTGTGTTTGATAGTAAGTTTGTATAGTACCTTGTGTGTTAACCTAATGATAACACCGTAGGAATAGGCTGACAAGTTGCCTGCTTGAAGTTCTTTATCCAGTCTTGCGATGATGTTTTTGTATACTTCGGCGAGTTCTTCGGTTCGGGATGAGTCCTTATTGATCGCTTTGAACTGTTTTTCATAATTGAAGATATAAAACGGAATCAGTAAGTACAACCTGTGGGCGAAGATGCTGTCGATTGTATAATCAGAGAACTTTGCAATTTTGGCGTCATATTCTAATTTGCCGCCGGGAGTTGTGAGTATGATTCTGGCGGTGTCAGGAGTTCTGGCGGACTTTCTAAGGAGCAGTAGACCGGTGTTGGGGAAGTTTACGCGTAAAACAGATCCTCTTACGACACTTGTATCTACGGCAACCTGCGAATCATATTCAAAGAGCTTGACGAGTAATGATCCGTCATATTTCTTGCTCTCGCATTCCCAGTGATACTTTTTGCTGGTTCCTTTGTAGGTGATGGTAAAATGAGAATCTGTTATTCTTTTCTCATCAGTTTTGTCCTGATGCTCGATGAAATGTTCATTTCTCATTCTTGTGATGACAGCGGTCTTGTCATAGTTTTCATTGTAGAAATAATTGACAAAGGGAATGACTATGTCATCACACTCTGTTTCCATTGTTCTGAATGCGTCGTCATAGGCAAACTCAGAATACAATGGGGATACATCGATTTCATTTGTGGGTTCTTCTTGCATACACATATGCCTCCTTCATTGATTTTTTTAATTCAAATACCCAAAACATTGAAAATAAGCATATGCAGAATGCATTGCCTTTCCGGATTGGAATTGAAGTTGTGAAAGAGTATCACAACGATAATACAATAGCATGGATATAAGGGATTTACAATATATAAAGTGTCAGGCACATGTGGCTTCCCGGGGGGTGATACTCAAATGAATGAGACGGTTTTTTACCAAACAGAACCGTCCCCATTGGTAAAAAAACCGTCCCCACATCCATTACTTCTCAAAATACGCAAACGCAATAGCTCCGGGGCCTGCATAGGTACCGATGGTGGCGCCTGCATACATGATATTGGTTTCCAGGCTGACAATCAGAATAGCATAAAAAATAGGGCTGCAAGAGCCTCTTCTTTACCACAAATTCAGTAAAGGTTGTGAATTTCATTCATACCATGTGCCGGCTGTGCTATACTATTTCCCGGCAAATATGTAATTGTTGGGAGAGAGTATGATTTTCGTCAGGGACAAAAAATTTTACACTACTTTGGCGGCTTATGCGCTGCCGATTGCGCTTCAGCAGCTGATCACGGTGGGGGTCAACATGGCGGACAACGTGATGCTGGGGCAGCTGGGGGAGGCGCCCATGAGCGGGGCTACTCTGGCCAATAATTTTATCAGCATTTTTCAGATCATGTGCATGGGGCTTGGAATGGGCGCCAGCGTGCTGGTGAGCAGGTTCTTTGGGATGAAGGAGAAGCTCTCCATGAAAAAGGCTGTGAATATCATGCTCAGGATGCTGTTCGTGGTGGCGACGGTATTTGCGGTGGTGACAGCTCTTTTTCCTGAGAATATTATGAGACTGTTTACTACGGAAAAAGAGGTTATTGAAAAGGGCACGGGGTATCTGCTGATATCGATTCCTTGTTATTATCTTAACGGCTATGCGATGACGTCCAGCATTATGCTAAGGAGCGTGGGCAAGGCCAATATTCCGCTGTATTCGAGTATTGCTTCTTTTTTTATCAATATCTTTTTTAACTGGGTATTTATCTTCGGTAAGCTGGGGGCGCCGGCTATGGGTGTCAACGGTGCGGCGCTGGGAACGCTGATCGCGAGGGTTGTGGAGTTTGGCGTTATCATGGGATTTCTGATGTTCGTGGATACGAATATTGGGCTGCGGCCGAGGGATCTTGCGATTTCTGTGGGAAATCTGATTCCGGAGTACATCAGGATCTCGATTCCGGTGCTGGTGTCGGATACGCTGCTGGGGCTTGGAAACAGCGCTGTGGCGGTGGTTATGGGACACATCGGGGCGAGTTTCGTTGCGGCGAATTCCATAACGACGGTGGTGATGCAGCTTGCGACGGTGGTGATACAAGGCATCTCTCAGGCCAGCTGTACGATCACGGGGATCACCCTGGGAAAAGGGGAGGTGGAGAAGGCGAGGCAGCAGGGCTACACATTTGCGGCGCTGGGATTTATCATCGGCGGTGTGGGCTGCGGGGTTATTCTGCTGTTGTCCAATGTTATCGTCGGAGCGTACAAGATTGAGGCTGAGACGGCGGTGCTTGCAAGGGATCTGATGCATGCGGTTGCGGTGGTTATCTGGTTTCAGGCGGCGAACAGTATTTTGACGAAGGGGACGCTGCGAGGGGGCGGTGATACGAAGTTTCTGATGGTGGCGGATATTATTTTCCTGTGGATGTGCAGTATTCCGCTGGGGGCGCTTACGGGGCTGGTGTTTAAGTGGCCGGGGTTCTGGGTGTATATTATGCTGAAGATCGATCAGTTTATTAAGTGCGCGGTGTGCGTGGTGAGGCTACGGAGCGGGAAGTGGATTAAGAGGATCGAGAAGTAGAGGAGTGATAAATAAAGAAATTGGGGTCTGACCCCAATTTTTTTTTGCACATGGCGCGAAGCCAGTATTTATCAGGATTTGTGAAAAAGTAAATTGTGTCTAAACTGTGAATTGGGGTCAGACCCCAATCACACTTTGGACACAATTAAGCAAGGAATCCAAGATTAACCATGGAATACAGCTCTCCG
>NZ_ATVS01000085.1 GCF_000420845.1 Butyrivibrio sp. AE3009
GGAATAAGCAATTTACGCAGTAAATTAGCGGTTTCCGAATATTTGCAGAATTGCGAAAATGACTTTAGTCATGGAGCAATTCGTATATCATATAAATATGATTTGTTATAAATCGGGAATATAGGAGGGTTATAGAATGTTTGATTTTAAATATTTTACACCGACCAAGGTTGTCTTCGGCAAAAACACTGAGGCAAAAGTCGCCGAGCTCATAGAAGAGTTTGGCGGAACCAAGGTCCTTATACATTACGGCGGAGGCAGCGTTGTCCGCTCGGGACTTCTTAAGAAAGTCACCGATACTCTGGATGCAGCGGGGATCAGCTATGTGACGCTGGGCGGCGCTGTGCCCAATCCTCGTCTTAGCCTTGTATATGAAGGAATCAAGCTGTGCAAAAAAGAAAATGTGGACTTCCTTCTGGCAGTTGGCGGCGGTAGCGCTATCGACTCTGCCAAGGCAATTGGCTACGGCGTTGCCAACGAGGGTGACGTCTGGGATTTCTACGATTACAAGAGAAAGCCGGCTGCATGCCTGCCCCTTGGCGTTATTCTGACAATCGCCGCAACAGGGAGCGAGATGAGCGATTCCTCCGTTATCACCAAGGAGGAGGGCCTTGTTAAGAGGGGATGCAACAGTGATTATAGCCGTGCTAAATTTGCCATCATGAATCCTGAGCTGACCATGACTCTTCCGGATTATCAGACTGCCTGCGGCTGCACGGATATTATGATGCACACGATGGAGAGATATTTTACAAACGGCGGAAACATGGAGATCACCGATGCCCTGGCTGAGGGACTTCTTCGCACGGTAAAAAAGAACGCTCTCATCCTCTACAAGGATCCCAAGAACTACGATGCCCGCGCCGAAGTAATGTGGGCCGGAAGCCTGTCCCACAACGGTCTTACAGGCTGCGGCAACGACGGCGGCGACTGGATGACCCACAAGATGGAGCATGAGCTGGGCGGCCTCTATGACGTTGCCCACGGCGCCGGTCTTGCGGCGATCTGGGGCAGCTGGGCAAGATACGTATACAAAAACTGTCTCCACAGATTCAAGAAGTTTGCACTGAATGTCATGGAGGTGGAGAACACAGGAACAGACGAAGAGATCGCACTTCGCGGCATTGAGGCCATGGAGGATTTCTACAGAAGCATCGAGATGCCCACAAACCTCCGAGAACTGGGAGTTCAGCCCACCGAGGACGAGCTTAAGGACATGGCCCATAAGTGCGCCGTAGGCGTCGGCGGCGCAAAGGGCTCAGCCAAGGTTCTGGACGAGGCAGCAATGTTGGAGATCTTCAAGGCAAGCATGTAAAGGGGGCCGGGGAGCAGAGGTATGAAACTACTTCTACGACTTAGCAAGGAGGCAATAAGATGAAGGAAATTGCAAGTACTGTAGTGAAACCGGGAAGTGTTGCCCTGTGGTGGATGGGCCAGATGGGGCTTGTGCTGAAGTCAGCAAATACCACGATCATGATAGATTATTTTGCAACGCCGACGAAGGAGAGGCAGGTGCAGCCGCCGATTCCTGCTAAGGAGGTCACGGGGGTGGATGCTTTTCTTGGAACTCATGACCATCTGGACCACATCGACCACGAGGCCTGGAAAATCTGGGCAAAAAAATGTCCGAAGGCGAAGTTCGTTTTTCCCAAAGCCCATGAAAAATCGGTGCTGGAAGACGGCGTGAAGCCTGAAAATGCCGTGGGAATCAATGCGGAGGAATCGGTGAGAATAGGCGATTTCATTATTCATGCGATTCCGGCGGCCCATGAGTTTCCGGACAAGGACGAGGCGACGGGGCTGTATCCCTATCTGCAGTACATTGTGGAATGCGGTGGGATCAAGATATATCACGCGGGAGATACGGTCAGGTATGAGGGAATGCTACCGGCGGTGAAGAGCTTTGGCAGGATGGATGCGGCGCTTCTTCCCATAAACGGCCGTGATGCGGTGCGTTACAGCAACAACTGCATCGGCAACATGACCTATCAGGAGGCGGCGGATTTGGCCGGCGAGATAGGGACCAAGCTGGTTATTCCGGGGCATTTTGACATGTTCGCGGACAACTCCGAGGACCCTGCCAAGTTCAGGGATTATATCGAGGTGAAATATCCCGGGAAATTGAAGTGCCGGGTTCCTGTTATTATGGAAAAAATTGTACTGGAATCTTGATATTTTTTTGGCTGAAAGTCATGTCAATTGGTTACTTTAGACATGGCGAAAATCGCTATTTTGTGCATATTTGAGGGCAGAATCCTGATGACAGGGAGCTGCCCTCTACGTTATAATGTCTTTATCACAATCTATTGGGGAATAAAAAAATTTTATAAAGGAGAAGGTGAAGATATGAAAGGTTTTGCAATGCTCAAAATCGGCGAAGTAGGCTGGATTGAAAAAGAACGCCCCGCCTGCGGACCCATGGACGCCATCTGTCGTCCTCTGGCAATCGCTATCTGCACTTCTGACGTTCACACAGTCTGGGAAGGCGCTGTAGGCGATCGTCACAACATGATCCTCGGTCACGAGGGTTGCGCTGAAGTTGTTGAAGTCGGCAGTATGGTCAAAGACTTCAAACCCGGCGACAAGGTTCTTGTTCCCGCCATCACACCTGACTGGAATTCACTGGAAGCTCAGGCAGGATATTCAATGCATTCAAACGGAATGCTGGCCGGCTGGAAGTTCTCTAATTTCAAGGATGGTCTTGATTCCGAATTTTTCCATGTAAACGATGCAGACGGTAACCTGGCACACATGCCCGAGGGAATGACCCTTGAGGATGCCTGCATGCTGTCAGATATGGTTCCTACCGGATTCCACGGCGTAGAGCTGGCAGATGTTCAGTTCGGTGACACAGTTCTGGTTATCGGTATAGGACCTGTTGGTCTTATGAGCGTTGCAGGAGCACGTCTTCGCGGCGCATCCCGCATCATTGCAGTAGGCACACGTCCTAAATGCGTAGAGGCTGCCAAGTTCTATGGCGCAGACGAGTTCATCAGCTACAAGAACGGAACCATCGAGGATCAGGTTCTTGAGATGACCGGCGGCGTAGGCGTTGACAGAGTCGTTGTTGCAGGCGGCGGAGTACAGACCTTTGAATCAGCTGTTAAGGCTCTTAAGCCCGGCGGCAAGATCGGTAACGTTAATTACCTGGGAAGCGGCGACTATATCACAATCCCTCGTGTTGAGTGGGGCGTTGGTATGGGACACAAGCAGATCGCAGGCGGCCTGATGCCCGGCGGAAGACTTCGTATGGAGAAGCTGGGAGCACTTATCTCATCAGGAAGGCTGGATGTGAGCAAGCTTTCTACGCATGTATTCCATGGATGGGAGCATATTCCTGAGGCGCTGCAGCTTATGAAGGATAAGCCTGCAGAGCTGATCAAACCTGTAGTTATTCTTGATAATCAGCCATAAAGTTTGGCTACACGGACGCTCCGGTTCTTTCTGGCTTGGGACCGGGATCCCGGACTGATACAAATATTTAATTGCATCAGTCCGGGCTCCCGGCCCCTAGGTAGGAAGAGCCGGAGCTGCTCTTGTGTAAGGCATGGGGATAAATGAAATTCACCTATGGTGATTTTCATTAATTTATAGTACCTCTGCGAGAAAACCCCTTCCGTCAGGTT
>NZ_ATVS01000086.1 GCF_000420845.1 Butyrivibrio sp. AE3009
TATAGATATTAGGGATTATACTCATCTAAAGGCATATTAAGAACCTCTATTTGATTACTTTCGTATGTCCTGAGCACAAATTAGATATAATAATTTCTTTTCAGGTTTTGTTCTGCTACTATTCCCGAACTGGTAATAGTGGCCGTCCTTTTCGTCTAAAATCAACTGCTTCTTTTTACTATAACAGATTTCAGGCAGAGCCATAGCTCCAAATCCTGCTGTTCCTGGATTCTGATCCTGAGGCGTTTCCAGCAGGTTCCGTCAAGGGTGGCGTCCCTTGTCCACAACATAGATGGTTGGTTATCTGGAAGTTATTCAGCTCTCGTTCAATCCGTGAACAGTAAAGATTGTATTCTTCTCAAACATCCCTACAGCAAATGCCAATTTGAAATAAAAAGGCATATTCTCATAAGCTTCAAAACTTGTGCGCTGTAAAAATTCATCTACAGATAACTCTTCAACATAACCATAAGGATTTGCTACAGTTATCTTGTCATTAGGAATATCCATCCCAACAAGCAGGGAATAATGAAGAGTCCACACATCACCATACTTAGCTGCCCACTCAAATGGCACAGGTACTCCTCTTGACAGATTTTCATAAGCTGCATCTATCAGTTCCGTGTTTGACATGTATTTATGGATGGACGTAGTGTACTCCGGAAAGCGCTTGTTCATTTCTTCGCAGAACTTATCTCCTGTTGAGGTTATGACCTTGCCATATTCATTGTACAGATCCTCTTCTGTCAGATGTCCCCCATTCCATGCAGAAAACATCTCAATACAAGCGTAACCACAGGAAACATCCTGGGTTATTACCTCTACTCCATCAACATATACCGGAGCACCATATTTATCATCTTTATATATAGATGAATAATCAGTAAGGATTCTTCCTGTCTGTATCCGTAGCTTTATCAAAAGTCCCACCAACACAATAATAATCAGCGTTATAAAAATGAGAACACTGCGAATTGTCTTTTTCAAATAATGCCTCCTCTATCGTGTATAAACTGTAAGTTATGAATTCATCTCATCAACAACGTCAGCCGGCTTTACAGTCATTTCTACCCATGCTGGAATAATTTCTTTCTGATCTCTTCCGGTTCTTCAATGCTGAATTCAATCGGAGTTGCGTTATCAACCTCAATTGTATGTGACTGTTCAAAAGGGATATCTCTCTTCATTGCCGATAGAGTCATGATAACTGCCCCATGCGAAATTATCAACAGATTCTTATCGGAATCATTTAACCCGTTAGAAACATGCGCCGCTAGGCGCACATAGAAAAAGACTGTGCCCTCTTTTTTAGAAGGCACAGTCTTTTGGCACTCACATCTTTTTAATTATTTAGAAGACGATTAATCTCATCAACCATGTCATTGATTGCACTAGCCTGCTGTGCAACATGCTCAGTATTTGTAGCATTATTTCCAGCCATGGTACTGATAGCCACAAACTGCTCGTTCTCACTTCTGATACTCTCTGCGATATTCTGGTTAATCTCAACAGTTTTTTTGATGATTTCTGACTGGCGTTTATGTGCCTCATTCATCTCTTCAATTGCATTAACCGAATCATTCAGCATTGTAGTCATTTCACTTATGTCGCCAAATACTGTCTTAAACTGTTCATTCTGTTCAGCAAGCTTATTGGCATTTATCTCAACCTGTCCTGTAATCTCTTCTACGTTCTTCTGAACTCTTTCAATTATTGCACCAACGTCCTTAAGTGAGCTCTGCGTGTTTTCTGCAAGCTTACCAACTTCAGTTGCTACAACAGCAAATCCCTTTCCAGCATCACCCGCTCTTGCGGCCTCAATTGAAGCATTAAGAGCAAGAAGGCTTGTTGATGACGAAATTCCCTGAATAAGTTCAAGCGTTGTTCCAATTTCTTCTACTGCCTTTAGAAGTCTGCCGGCAATATCTGTTGTAACTGCCATAGAATCAGAAACTTCCGAATTTATTCCCTGAAGATCATTTAATGATTTCTCATTTTCTTTTGACTTCTTAAGAAGGTTGTCAGATGTCTTCTCAACAGTCTCAACATTTTCTTCTACAATGCTTGCGCAATCATTAAGCTCTGACAAGTTTGCCATACTCTCATCTGCTTTATTACCAAGAATATTACTGTTTTTAACAAGCTCATCACTTGTTGCTGATAACTCTTCTGCTGAAGCGCTCTCACTTGATGAGATATCCAAAAGAGTGGTTCCTGCAGTTACCATCTTGGAAGATATTGAACGAACAGCATCCATAACACCTGTAACACGCCTGTTGTTCTCTTCAAGCTCATCCTTTTTGGCAGTAATCAAAAAGTGTGAAACAAAGAATAAGAACATTACAAGGCCGACTAACGAAAGCACAAGGCCTACAACACACATGATTACATCTGTAATAAAGAGTTCGTCTTTTACCGGCAAAAGAGCTGTGCCTCTGACAAACCATGCAATAAACATAGAAACAATACAAATACTACCGGTAACGGACAGTAGCTTAATATCCATAAAGAATCCGATAAGTATCAGGAAGAAACATAAAAATCCCCAGAATGTTCTGGTCGGAACCATGTAAATAATGTAGTTCCACTGAATGATAAGAACAACTGAGCAGAAAACCTTTCCTATTTGAAGTTTTCCATCTTTTAAATATCCATCTTCATCAAATGAAGACTTAAGAATCAGCATTCCTGTAATAAAGAAACACACATCCATGATACTGAAAATTATTACTGCGATCCAAGGGATAACCTGATAAAAGCCAATTGTCTTTTCTACTATGAACATTGCTGTAGCAAACATACAGGCCGATACCAGTGCAGTAATACCCCATTTAAAAACCGCAGACAGGTATACTTCAAAAGCAGATTTTTTATTCATTGATAATTACCTCCTGAGATAAATGGTTTATGTTAACTAGATTGCCATAACTATTTTACTAAATTTCGCAAATTCTCATAAGTAAATATCTCTGAAATTATTATTAAAAAACTCTGCGTTGAAATGAATTATTTATTTCACCTTGTATTACCTGTCTTTCCGGCATTTAATTGCATGCAGCATACGAACCACTCATGAAACTTGCTTCTAATATGCATTTCACAGTCTAAGCCGAATAGATTATGGCTGCTTCATTGCATAAGTGC
>NZ_ATVS01000087.1 GCF_000420845.1 Butyrivibrio sp. AE3009
ATAACGGTCTTAACATACATCTCAAGACGCTTGTCCATCGTGGAAGAATTTACAAAGCCGCCGTTTCCTGAATAGCCGTTTCTGAAGAACCAGCTGGGTGTCTGTGAGTGCCATACAAGTGTATGAGCTCTCATCTTAAGGCCGTTCTGGTAGCAGATCTTCATAACTTCATCAACAGTGCTGAAGTTGATCTGAGGAACATACTGCTCATTGTATCCGCTGGGGATGTAGTATCCCTGGTTCTTAGCCTGGCTTACAGATATAAGTCTTGCTGAGCTGCCGAGAAGAGCATCAGGCTTCATCTCGTTCTCAAGTGTGATTGAATTGTAGTGCTGCTTAAGGATGCTAAGCTGACTGGAGTCTCTGAGCTGATACAGGTTGATACATGTTCCTGAATAGCCGTACTGTGCACCGTAGGTGTTACGAAGGTTAGCCTCTACTGTCTGACCCTGGTTGCCGCCTGTGCTTCCGCCGGTGCTGCCACCTGTGTTTCCGCCTGAAGATGATCCTGAACCGTTGCCCCATGTAAGGTAGTCAACGTATGCATCCCATGTGCCGTCATCTGCGGACACGGTCAGCTGAACAGTTACATCGCCTGTCTTGTGACTTACGTTCTCGATGGTGTACTCTGCAGGATACGAATCTCCAAAATAGAATGTACCCTTCTTCTCTCCGGCGATCTTAAGATCTACTTTTGCCATGTTGCTGTTGTTGGAACAGCCGCGGAGAGTGAAACTGTGAGTGCCGTATGCGAAATACTGGTTAAAGCTCAGTGTATCGTTGTTTGCATAGAGAGCTGCGCCGCTAAAAGGGCTGCTGATAGAGCCGGTGTACTGACCGCTCTTGGTCATGCTCTCGCACTCAACTTTGTCGTCGGCAGCTTTCGCTACCTGTGCTGTGGTACTGTTGTCGAATATTGATCCCCCAATCAACATAAGGCCCAGTGCTACTGCCAAACCTCTTTTCATACCATAACTCCTTTCCCTAGTTGAAATAATATAATGCAAGCAGCTTTAGCATAGCAATTCTGGGCTTTTTTTACATGTCAAATATTGCTTCGTGGCTTTCAATTATTGCTTATTTTGTAAATTTTTGCGATATTTTTTTAAATTATTTGTAATAATCAGGGAAAATGATTGATTTATTGCACAAAATGTTTGAAAGATTAAGAGATGCCTTTGTGAAAAATAGCGGAAAGAAAAGATGGAAGTAGCAGGGGACGGTTGTGACTCACAACCGTCCCCAAGGGTTCTCATATCATCTCTGGAAACTCAACTTATCTCGCCATATATCCCAGCACAAACACAAGCGGCGAATTCCAATATATCGTAATCTCATTCGTCGAATACGATCTCATATCATCCGCATATCTCTTCATCGCCGGCTGATCCGCCATATTCTCCATATTTGCCGCCTCGTCGCAGGGCCTGAAATTCGGGCCGCCGGAAACAAATCCGGGAATAGGATCATCAATGCCGTCAGCCTCAGTGGGACGAAGGTGCGGATGCCTGAAGGCTCTCTCACCGATGCCCGTCACATAGCTGATATCATTTGCGTTTCTTCCAAATATATAGTCAAGCTGATACTCCGCTGTCCAGAGATATCCAACATCTCCTGTGAGATAATGGGCAACGCACAGAACCATGGCATTGGTCAGTACCACCATGTTGCTGCCCCAGACAAATTCAGCGGGACGAAGCGTAAGGCCAAAGTCATTGTTACATGCAACACTCTTAAGTCTGTTGGCCTCATCAACCCACTTAAGAACCATCCTGTTATACAGATCTTCGCCAAACAGCTCCTTGCCACCGTTTATAACAGCCAGTGTGCCAAGTCCTCCGACATCAGCCCAGCCAAGGCTGTACAGGCTGATTCTAAGCTCAAGCACGCTCAAAATGATCTTCTTGGCATCCTCACGGCCGTCCAGACGGAACATCTCAGCCGCAGCCCAGAGTCTTTCGTCGGTGTCGCACATATCCTCATAGGTTCCTGTCGTAACCTCGGTAGGATTCTCAAATACAAAGGCCGGGTTCTTCACAAGCCAGTCCCAGGCCAGCCTTGCGGCATCAGCCAGAACCTTGGCATACTCCTCGTCATAAGCCTTGTAAATGCGGCTTGCCAGCGCCATAATAGCTGCAAAATCACCTGTAGCAAGGCTCGATACCGGTGTGATCACCATATCAAGATCATCCTCATCAGGCATCACAAATCCGCAGAAATTCTGTGAAGTACACTTGTGGTGAACTCCGCCGTCCTCATCCTGCATATCCAGCATCCAGTCCAGCTCGTACTTGCACTCAGCCAGAATGTCAGGATACTTGCCGCCGCTCTCGGGGATGTTAAGATCCATGGTCAGAGCCCCCGGGAACATCTCATAACCGTATAAAATATGAGCAAGAGCCACCGCGCCCGCTGTCACGTATCTGCCGTAATCGCCCGCATCATGCCAGCCGCCCAGCATCTTGCGGCGGATTTTCGGGTTCTCCAGAAGATATCCGCCTCCGCAGTGACATGCCTTCCTTGCGAACACTCCCGCATACTTTTCCTCCAGCTCCATTCCGCAGCGCTGGAAGTATAACATCTTCATGGAAGCCTTAAGAGCCTCATGATAGTGGTTCTTTTTTATAACGAATTCCGCACTCTTATTGCCTTTTCCATCGGTAAAATAGTAGCTCCCCTGCTCCCTTACCTCGGAAAAATCCACAACAGCCGTATCCTCTCCGCTGTTGTCGTCGTGGTGCAGCGCAAGTTTCCCCTTTAGTACCTCTCTTCCGCTCTTTGTATAAAGGGTAAAATTCTCATCTCCCGCCAATGTTGCCTTTTTCTTGGATTCCGGTGAATAACCGGCCTGATTCACATATACCATTTTCTGCCTCCTTGAAAATCCCCTTCTCTGTGAATGTTTGTCTTATAATATAATATATAAAAACAAGCTCATTTTAAACACATTCTTTTTTATCATTCACATTGCACAGCTCTGCGTTATGCTGTATTATGCTTATGAGTAAAATGGCATCTTATATTATGATATAGGTGCCAAAAGTCATAAATGCGTACATGCTGGCATGTTAAGCATTTTGACTTTATGGCCCAAACAAATATGAGGAATTAGCAATTTA
>NZ_ATVS01000088.1 GCF_000420845.1 Butyrivibrio sp. AE3009
TCAGCTTGTGCTTTGCAGACAGTGTTTATTGCAGCGGTTGCTGGCCAGGCATTCTGTTCTGTGGCGATTGGGGCAATAAGCGCCGGAATAGCATACATGAATGGCGCTGATGCTGATGAGATATGGCAGGCTGCATATGATAGTGCTGCTGATGCTTTCTTAGGTGGGACTATAATTGGAGGAGCAGTAGCTGCCATTGCTGGTGGAATTGGGGCGACAGCGTGCTTTTTGGCAGGGACACCGGTTAATGCTGAGAATGGGAAGGTTCCGATAGAGAACGTTAAGCCGGGAGACATGGTGCTTTCAGAGGACCCTGAGACAGGAGATGTAGAATACAAACGAGTTCTTGAGGTGTATATAAATGAATCAACTGAACTTGTTCACCTTATTATAGAGGATGAAGAGATAATAACTACTCCATCACACCCATTTTATGTTAAAAACCTCGGTTTTGTTCCTGCCGGTGAATTAAGTGAACATTCCGTACTTGTGGATTCCGAAGGAAATGAATTACATCTTCAGACTGTGCGCTGGGAGCATCTGCAGAGCCCTATACCTGTTTATAATTTTGCAGTAGAAGATTATCACACATATTTTGTAGGGAATATAGAAGTACTTGTGCATAATATGTGTGAAATGCTACCAGGGATGAATGAGCTATTAAAGGAGGGCTATCATTGTTATCGAGAAGAAATTGGAGTTGATTGCTCGGAAATAGCTGATTATTATTTTAGAAAAGCTGGTAACATTGGTGAGATTTATAGGATAGAGGGCACAAATGGACAGCTAATAAGATGTATGGAATATGGAAGTGTTGAAGAATATTTGTATCATGAAGTCTATTCTTATGGAGGATATATTTTTGACCCAAGATATTCAGATTCGCCTGTGCTAAAGGCAGATTACTTTAGAATATTAAGTGGACTAAATCCAAATGGTTTTCATGTATTTACAAAATGAAATGGAAAGGGATGGCGATGGATAAAAATGAGCAGATAATTTCTGAGATTATTCGTTTTTATTTTGAAGTAGAGTGGATGCGTGTGACAATGTATCATGAAGAGTGCAGATATAGATATATTCCATTCATATCATATAGAATCTATGATGCTTCGAAAATAAAACATAATTATTTGATTAGTGCTTTAGAAGCTTATGAAGGAAAAATGAAGTGGAAAATATTTGTTCATCCCAGAAGTACTAGACAGACATATATTTTATCATTACTGGAAACAAATGAATGGTACGAAAAAATATATAGTGAAGGAACAGAAAGTCTGATTCGTGAAAAACTGATTTCTCAAAATGATTATTTTGGGAATAAACGTTTTACTGAACTTTGTGATAATGCTATAGAGGATATCCCTGCTTTGGCCAGATATATTCAAAGTGCTATGAAGCAATATATCTGATTGCTCGGGTTGGAAGCTATGAAAGATGGGAGACCCTATTAACCAAGGTCGTCCATATCATCTATTTGAGTGATTACACGCGGTTGGCGATACCGGAAAGGTAACAAAGAGTGCAGTTACCGGTAGTGCTGGGGATATCGATTGCTATAGCAGGCTGTCTTATATCTATAACACTCTTGGTAAAGTCGAAAATCTCAATATAGAGATAAAAGAAGGTAATAAGAAGAAGCTAGGCAGCTACAAGTATACCTATGCAAAAGACGGAAAGAATGCGGTAGACACATTCCCGGATGGAAGTTCTAAAAAGTTTGGTTATGACAGCTTAAGGCGCACAGCATCATCAGTATATTCTCCCAAGGCAAAAGCGGATGATTCCAAGAAGCTTTATACGAAGGTCTCTTATGCCGAGGCGGAAGCATCCTCCAAGTCCTATAAAGGAACCCAGAACAGGGTACAGGCATATGTGAATTATGTTGGAAATACCTCAGGTACGTTAGATTCCTCTTTTGAATATACCTATGATGACAGAGGAAATATTTGTGGCATCATCGAAGAATATGATGTTAAACGTAACCGCACAGTGTACAGAATCGGAGGGCAGTACACAAGGGGCTATATCTATGATAGCTTTGGTGAAGTAGTAAAAGCGCAGGAATCATATAGGGATGGCCATACTAAGAACTATTACTATACCTATGATGATGGCGGGAACATTACTGAAGAAGTAGTATGGGACCCTGAAGCCAAAAGGGATATACACAACTATTATGAATATGACCCTGTCTGGAAAGATCAGCTCAAAAAATATAATGGCAAAACGATAGATTATGACAAATGTGGCAATCCTACGCAGTATCTTGATTATCATATGGACTGGGATACCACTAATGGAAGCCTCACTTTTGTTAATGCAAATGGTAAAGAATGCAACTACGTATATCTCAGTGATGGGCAGCGAATCAGCAAGGATGTTGGTGGTGATAAGACTGCATATATCTATAATGCAGGAATGCTCCTTTATGAAGAAACCAAAGACTACAGACTGAACTTCTATTATGATGCTGACGGCCTTGTAACTGAGATAGGCTATCAGACCAAGGATAATGGAAGTTATAGTGATGAGACCAGGTATTTCTATTCAAGAAACGGACAGGGAGACATCATAGCCATCTACAGATGCAAGGATTCAACTCTTGTAGGAACTTATGAATATGACCTCTGGGGCAATCCAGTATCAAAGACTGAGAACGTCTTTACCACTACGATTAAGAAGAAGGAAGTTACCATTCGGGATGAGCAGGGGATTCTTGA
>NZ_ATVS01000089.1 GCF_000420845.1 Butyrivibrio sp. AE3009
TCATTGTATAAAAGTATAGAAAGAATTAGGAGAGATATAGTGAAAAAAGTATTATTGGCAATTGGCTTTAGTGTTATTTGGTTTGCTGTTTTTTTGGAACTGCACTTTTAAAAGCCCGACACAGTCCTAACTATAAGTTGGTTGCATTAATTTCACTTCCCTTTGCGGTGGTCTTTGGAATAGTAACAGCAATAAAGTATGCTTCGAATTAAAGCTTTATGTGAAAATAAAAAGAAACGATCAGGAGAAAAAGAATGGAAAAGCTTTACCCCATAGGAACAATTGTAAGATTAAAAAAGGGGCAGGTGGACATTATGATAACGGGTGTCTGCCCACTTTACAATGATAATGGAACAATCGGATATTACGATTATTCAGCCTGCCTCTATCCCCACGGTCAAACAGATCAGAATTCGTTATTTTTCAACGAGGAGGATATAGATGAAGTTCTCTTTACCGGCTATGAAGATGAACACTTCGAGAAATATAAAGAGATGGTTATGTCAAAGCTTGGCGATATCAAATATCCTCATTTGAAATTGCACTGAGAACGGAATATTTTTGTTTAGGGCAATCAGGAGAATATCTTTCCTGGTTGCTTTTTATATGACAAAAGAACCGTTCCCGTGTCATCCCAAACAAACAAAAACCCCAGAAAAATCTGGGGTTTTTGAGCAAAAAAATAAGCGATAGACGGGACTCGAAGTAATAGCCCGTTTCGAAAGCCGCATATCTCTACAAGAGCATACATGGGAAGATCTCTGCCCTCGTAGTTTTCCGTGAAATTCTTTACAAATGGAGCACGCAAGTTTCGCCTTATTTCTTCGTTAATATCTGACATAAATTGTTTATGATATTCTTCGTCAACAAAATTGTCTTTGTCCTTATATCCAAGTACACCATAGTGCTCAGATACGTAATTTCCTATTCTGCATCTAGCATTAATTTCTATTTTCTCAATCAGCGGGAAGAGTAACTGCCTAAAATTAGCATTGAACAGATATAATTCTACTATCTGACTGAATTTAACATCCTTGTGATAAGAACCATTTCTTGGTTTTAGATTTAGGCTAAAGGCTTTTATAAGCCTAAAATAGGATATGTCATTCAATATCCTTTTTGCATATTCTTCATTATCTATTTGCAGCCCTAACGATTTAAGATTCTCAATCTGTTCGTCAATTGTCATGGCTTGTTGATGCTTTTTTAATGTTTCTGCCATATTTTCATCCTAAAAAAACGACCCGACGTGGTCCGCATCATAATGAGAGGCGTGTCGGGTTCTGTTAGCTATATTATATGTATGATTTTTGGGCTAGTCAACCTTTTCTTAATTGATGATCAACTTCTATTTGAGAGTATGGCTCTGTTTAGTTGAAATAAACATTTTGCCGATTTATTTTCTGCGTTTTAATGCTTTATAATAAAAAACAAGGAGGATGACCATGAAATACGATATTGCACAAACCGAAATAGGCAAGCGAATAGCTGAAAGCCGAAGAGACAAAAAGCTTACACAAGAAGAATTAGCTAATAGGATAGGAATAACTGCACAAGCACTCAGTCAGTATGAGCGTGGGCTTAGATATCCTGATATTGCTATTCTAAAAGCATTATGCGTCACACTTGGTGTAAGTTCTGATTATCTCATGGGATTGAAGGATTCCAAAGTCAATGAAATAGATGATGTGGAAATTGAACAGGAAATATGGTCAAATCTTCGAAATTCCTTGGATACTCTGTCGATAGTGTTTGGAGAAGATTTTATTTCGAGTTGGAGCAATGATATTCATGGAAAACAGATTCCTGATCTTAGACTACGTCTTGCAAAAGAAGGAATCTTAATGCCTATTGTAAGAATACGCGATTGGGATCAGTTAAAACCCAGAGAGTTCATTATTCTTGCATATGATAATGTTCTTTACCATGAAGAAATAATTGAAGGTCATCCGGTAACAGTTGATTACACAGTGCAAAAGCTTGAAGAAGTTGTAAGGCAGCGTTATGCCGATATTCTTAACGCAGACATCATAAGGGATATGGTGGAGAACCTTCGAATCAATCATAGTGCAATAATAAATGGAATTGTTCCTGAAAAGATTTCATATGGACAACTTCTTGTAGTATGCAGAGAACTTCTTGGTAGAGGAGATGGTATGGTTTATCTTCCGAGAATCATAGAGATGATTGGAGAAATACAACGAAAAAATCTCACTTCATCTGATGATGAGATTGTCGAAATCGTTGCGAAGCAGCTGGAATCACCCAATAATAAATGGGTGTGGCTTCATGAGCAGGAAAAGAAATAGTGTTTAAGTCATAATATAATGAATCGGGCTTTTCGAAGCCCGATTTTGTGTTTTACAGACATTTCATAGACAGCCCAACCCTAAGAAAGGCTGCCACACTAATTAGTGCGACAGCCCCATTGACTCCCTTTAGGCATAAGAAAAACTCCGGAGAAAATCCGGAGTTTTGAGCAAAAAAATAAGCGATAGACGGGGCTCGAACCCGCGGTCTCCACCTTGGCAAGGTGGCGCTTTACCAACTAAGCTACTATCGC
>NZ_ATVS01000090.1 GCF_000420845.1 Butyrivibrio sp. AE3009
TCCTGCTGCATAGCTTCTTTTTCGAGTTTCTTTGCTTCTTCCTTCTTCTCTTCTTTCTTCTTTTCGGCAGCTTCTTTGGCTTCTTCCTCGCGTTCCTTCTGCTCTTTCTCAAGTCTCTTTTCAGCTTTCTTTTGTTCAGCCTTCTTCTCTTTTTTTCATTTTCTCACTATAAATAGCATCTCTAAAGTTTTTGGCAAGAGCTTTTGGATCATAATCTGTATTCCCCACCGGTGAGGATGAATCGCGCGTAACCGTCCAAAACGGTAAATTCAAGCTCCGTATTTTTGGGCAGCTCGTTGTTTATTAGCGGCAGATATACTTCAGCGGTAGTGTTTTCGGGTATTTTGACACGCATTTCTATTGCCGCGCCAGCGTCTATTTCAAGCACAATAGCTCCGGCAACCGACGGAACGGTGCATTTTATATGCTTCAGCCGGCCCAAATATGGCTTTATTTCAAAGCGTCTGTACGCCGTTTCAAGCGGACGGATGCCAGCTATATACTTTGACATCGTAATAAGCGGACCACCCGACCATGCATGATTTAATGTTCCTTCCCTGTTCCAGTATTCCCAGAGCGTGGAGTAGTCAAATTCGACCATTTCCTTATAACGCTTTTTTATGCGGTCTACAGCCTCATTAATATGTCCCATTTTGCACAGCGCATCAAGCACATACTTTTCCATATACGGGCTCGCATTCTCGGTCGTGAGTATTATTTTTAATATATCGCTGTATTTATCCTTATCCGCCAGTCCTGACAGAACGGCAAGCGCGTTTGCCCGGTCATCGGGTGCGCCGTTTTCGGTATTGTCATAGTAATGACCGTCCTTCCAAAACATAAGGTCAAAATTTGCCCTTATGCTTTCAAGGCGATCATCATACAGCGGAAGGTCAGAGCTGTATCCGAGCAGCTCCGTCATGCTGCGGCAGGCAGTGAGCGCCATATAGTACCATGCGTTTTCCATAGGAACGATATCGGCATTGTCGCCCCAGTCCGGCCAGTCCCAGCTGCCGGTTTTATGTTCTACAAGACCGTTCTTCATAGCATAGCTTAAAAGATAGTCTTTTGACATATTGTATGCACGCTCGGGTACTGTTTTATCACCCGTATATTCATAGTAATACCAAAAGCCCCATATTCCCGCGAGGTTTTGCAGAGGCAGCTCAAACTGATCCTTTCCTGACGGAACCACCGTGAGCATATAGCCACTATCCTCCGCCCAGCCCGCCATTGCATCCACACCCTTCTTGTAGAGCAAAAGAGCCTTTTCGTCAAGGGAGTACATCATCATCTGCATTTCTACATTGACATCTCCCCACCACTGCGCACGTTCTCTGTCGGGGCAGTCCATAAAGTTGTCGCGCATAGTAATATAAAGCGTGCGGAGCGATTTCTGCCATAGCTTGTTTAAAAATTCATCATCACACTCAAAGTTGCCTGCAAATTCCGTGTCATAGCCCGTTTCGCGGTATTTCAGCTCATGCACCGTAACACCTGCAGGAATGCTGTAATACATTTTTTCACCGTTTATCCAGCCTGGCGATTCGTATTCCTGCTCTCCATTTTTTGTATAATAAACTGCCATAACGCTTTGCGTATCGTATAAGGTATCGAAATAATTATCAGCCTTGATATCTATTCGTTTCCCCTCAGGGGCTGTGACCTTCAGATACGGAGTTATCTGCGCGTTATACGGCAAACGCATTTCAAGCACAGTGTCCTTTGTGGCAGTAAACCCTGTATAATCGGCGCTGTTTATGTAGTCCTCAATACCGTAGTCCTTAAACTGCGGAATGATACGCTTTCTTAGCTCGCCCCACGCATCCGTGCCAGCGTTGCCGACAACATCGGCATTATCCCAATCGCTTGTATCGAACGATGGCATATACCATTCTCCCAAAGCCCTTGATGCGTCATAATATATGTTTGATTCCGGAAGCCTGAAATTCGCCTTGAGGTCATTTTCGTCCGCCACAACATACGCGGGATCCTTCATGATTTTCCACGAGCTGTCCGACGATACGATCATGCCGTCAATATCCGCTTCAAACAGCAGTCCGCCCATACCGCTTGAATAGTGAGAAAAGCCTTGCTGACCGAAATGCCACACAAGCACGGCAATCGTATTTTCACCATCACTAAGATGCCTTGTAATATCCACCTCATCATAATATGTAGAGTTCCTTGACGGCCCGCGCTTGATGCCGCCCTCGATTACGACCATTTCACCGTTTATATAGAGCCAATACTTTGAATCGGCAGCTATCTGCGCTATAGCCCTTTCCGGTGCGCCTTCAAGCGTGAATCTCTTTACAAGATCCATCCATGTGTTTTCACCGTTTTTGCCCTGTTTCCATATCCATTTTGCGTTCATCTTTTAATGTCCTCCCAAGTAGCATCATACTTCTCCTGTTATCTCTTTAGCAAGTTCCAATAATGCCACGTGTCATGGCTGTTATAAAAGTAATGTCCATATAATGGTGTAAATTTATAAATTAATATTAAAAGAGCCAAAGGCTCACCTTTAGGTATAATTAAATCACCACAATCAAATTAA
>NZ_ATVS01000091.1 GCF_000420845.1 Butyrivibrio sp. AE3009
ACCTCTATTTGATTACTTTCGTATGTCTTGAGCACAAGCAGGGCTTGCCCTCCCTGTAAGTTTCTCTTGACAGGATGTCATTACATATCAGTTCATTCAAGTTTTATCCATTCAATAGATGTATTTTCCTTTGAATATTCATCCACAAGAGCATTGAACTCCTCTTCTGTAATGACATCGAACTTCTCTATATTCTCAAGGTAGTCCTGTGGCGGATTCTCCTGCATATAAAACTCTGGTGCGCCGGACTCAGCCCAATCATCGTAGTAGTTTACAAACGCCATGACAACCTTAGCTTCTCCTTGATCAGCAATTTCTGATACAACATACATCTTACGGCCTTCATGACCTGTATCTCCACTGACAAACTGGTTCTTATCATTTATGAAAGTAACTCCGGAGGATCCAAGATTCTCCACATTCGCTGACTGGATCTTATTGTCCTTATACTCGATGATGTCATAGATCCAATATCCAAAAGAGCGGACAATCAACTCATTTACGCCATCTCCGTTCATGTCATAGAGGGCATATTCCATATCAGGCTCTCCTACAGCCCAGAAGGTCTCGCCGTTTGCATCAGCTTCATTCCCCTTCAGATACTCCAAAAAATGCGCATCCACATCACTCTCCTTACCCACTGTTGAAGGAAGCTCAATAGTTGTGGGCTCATCTGCACCACCAATTATTTCTGCATTGTCTGCCTTTTTTGCACCGCAAGCTGTCATCCCAAATGCAATCACCAGTGACATTGCTGCTAATATAGCTCTTTTCATATTCAATCCTCCTCAAATATCGAATAGTCCCTCTCAAAAAGGACTTCTATCATCTGATTGGCAAGCTCTCTCCGAGTCGAAGATAACACCGTCCATGTCAAAAATAACACAGTAATCTTTTATCATCTCTCACCTTTTCTATCAGAACACAAATGGAAATTCATATACATCGCCAACGCTGACTATTGAATCACCATTGACTTCTGTTACTTCAAATGTCGCTCCATCCCAGCCATAAGTGATTGTCCCTTTGACATTATCATCATATGAAACAAATGAAAGCTTTCCATCACCGGCCTCTTCTACACTACCTTCCAGCTCTCCAATTCTGTAGATGGATACCTTGCAGTCATATCCGGACTCCCATCCTTCAGAAACATAAAGTGATCCGTAAATCTCTCCTGTTCCCTGATTGTCGATGTACAAGCCGGTAACGCCCTTGGCAGGCATTGCAAAACCAACACCCTTGAAAGCCGCAAACTCTTTTGCAATAAAATAGCATCTTGTCTTGGTGCTGTTCTCCAATAGGTCATAATACAGAACCGGATAAATGCTTCCACCTTCCTCTGCAGGGCCAAGTGCTTCAAGTACAGCACTCTCTTTCATGGAATTCCAATTACGCTGATCAGCGAGAACTTTTTCCTTGGTCTGCTCATCAACGCCATAAGAAAACCTTCCCCATAGGTCGTTCAGCTCATCATCCCAAACCTTAAAGAAATAACTTGCAACCATATTCATTTCAACCTGATTCTCACTATCTTTTCTTCGTGAAGTGATGTGCTCACAGATTGCATCAATCTTTTGGAACTCTTCTTCATAGGAACTTGATTCCACTATAGCATTCTGAACAGCAAACTTGATCTCGCTATCGTAGTCATAGGAATAATCAAGCTCTGATGTTTCATCACAGATACTCACGCCATAAGCTTGTTCTGCAGAAGCTGTATCGGAATTGCCCCCCTGCTCATTTCCATCTGCCACAGCATCACCTGCCCTGGAATTATCTCCGGCATCACCTGCCCCGGAATTATCTCCGGCATTATCGCCTGCTGCCTCTGGAGCATTTACATCCGACTGTGCTTCAAAAATGGAACTACTTTCTTCGCCACCAGTGCTGCCTGCGCAGCCTGTCAGTACCATTGCCGCAGTTGCAATGGCTAATCCACATGTCATAAATTTTCTCATAATAGTACTACCCCTCATTCTTTTTTATACCAATCAATCGTAGTCCAGTTTTTGTATCCAAGTCAATGTGGATTATTTACAATCATGCTGCCAGCTCCAGATCATTTTCCAGCTCATTGCCCCAAATGTCCCAGCCGAGAGTCTTCTGTCTTGCAAAAAGTTCTATCCTTGGAACATCACCCATGAGCTCCAGGATCCTGTCCCGGGTCTCGGAAGGTTTCTTACTGTGTTCTTCTATGTGGCTGATGATCACCTGATGGACTGCCCTGCCGACTCTTTTCGGATGGCCCTTGGTTGCAATCAGGCACACCTCGGCGTTGGCTCTCGTCCAGTAGCCCATTCCCCAGAAAAGAGAATCACATTTCTGATTTCTGATGTTAAGCATTTCTCACGCCATCCTTGCCCCCAACTCTGGATGCAGCATACGAACCACTCATGAAACTTGCTTCTAATATGCATTTCACAGTCTAAGCCGAATAGATTATGGCTGCTTC
>NZ_ATVS01000092.1 GCF_000420845.1 Butyrivibrio sp. AE3009
CAGAGTTAGGGGTGTCAAGGATGGCGTATATAGCCATAGCACGCTATAATGTACTTCTAAACTTCCTGAGGATGTTGCTCGGGAAAGGCAAGAGGCCATAAAGCAATTATTTGGAAGGAGTTTCTCACACCTCTTTCGGAGACGCTTTTGTATTTCACTGAAGAGGAAGTCAATGATGAAAAAAACACTGGGAGCCTGTGTCCGGGCAAATGGCGATGGCGATATGCTCTATAAATATTCACTGTATGCAAGAGCTGAAACTTATAGCTAAAACTATAGATTGTCCTCGCCCCATTTTTTCAGTTCAAGGAGAATGGGGATGAGGCTTTTTGTTTTCTCAGTAAGATTGTATTCTACTCTTACGGGCATCTCATCATACTGCTTTCTCTCCACAAGTCCGTCAGACTCAAGCTCTTTTAATGAGTTGGCAAGCATAGTATTGGTGATGCCATGTATTGAACGGCGTAATTCTTCATATCGCACTATTTCATTTTTATCGATGACGCACAGGATCATGATTTTCCACTTGCCGCCAACGGTATCAATAACTCTTTTTAATCCACAATCTTTCCCTGCGATATCTTCACATAATGGTTCTTTTGTCTCTTTTTTCCTCATAGTATACTTTTCCTTACTAGATAAATAAAAACTGCGTACTTGATATAAAAACTATACCACATATAATAAAAGCATCAGTTGAGAAAAACAAGTAGTTATTTACACATTTCAAAGAAAGGCGCTGCATTGCTGGCGGTATGGTGATTATTATGGAATACAGATTTACAAAAGAAAACTTTGAAACAGAAGTAATGAATAGTGATGTTCCGGTTCTTGTTGATTTTTATGCAGACTGGTGTGGCCCATGTAAAATGATGGGACCTGTAGTTGAAGAGCTTGCCAGAGAGTATGATGGTAAATTCAAGGTTGGCAAGATAAATGTTGATCAGGAGCCGCAGCTTGCACAGAAGTATGGAGTAATGAGTATACCTTACTTTGCGTTTATCAAGAAGGGGAGTCTGTATGATGATGAAATGGGTGCTGTTCCGAAGGAACGACTTGTAAGGAAAATGGAAGCAATGATTTAAGGCAGTACTCGGCAAGATGAAAAAGGAGAAGATTTACAAATGAAAAAAGCAGCTAATGATATAAAAAGATGTGTTGCCTGCGGTGTCTGCGTGTTGCAGTGCCCTAGAGAGGCAATAGATATCTATAAAGGCTGCCATGCTGTAGTAGATGTCATGAAGTGCGTTGGGTGTGGCATTTGCGAAAGAGCATGTCCTGCAGGCTCGATCAAGGTAGCGGAGGTGCAGGATGGCATCAAATAAAACTAAACACTGGTATGATTATCTGTGGATATGGACAATTATTTATTTTGCACTGGGGTTCTTTAATATTCTGTTTGCGTGGCTTGGGATGATTGATTTTATATTACCGCTGATTTTTGCGATAGCAGGTGGAAATAAGCTGTTTTGTAACAGATTTTGCGGAAGAGGCCAGCTTTTCTGGGTACTTGGGAAAAACTGCAAGTGTTCCAGGAGTAAACCAGCGCCCGGATGGATATCTTCTAAATGGTTCAGATATGGATTCCTGGCATTCTTCATGACGATGTTTGGAACAATGGTTTTTCAGACTTATCTTGTATTTGCCGGGACAAATACTCTTCGAAAGGCTATAAAGCTCTTTTGGACATTCAAAGTTACATGGAAATGGGCGTATAATGGAAGCGTGTTCCCCGACTGGGTAGCACAGTTTGGATTTGGGTTTTATAGCCTGATGCTTACATCAACTCTTATTGGGCTGATTAGTATGGCTTTGTACAAAGAAAGAACCTGGTGTTCATTCTGTCCAATGGGGACAATGACTCAGGGAATATGCAAGATAAAGGCAAGGAAAGGTGTGGAAAATCATGACGTTAAAAGAGAGAGCTGAGAGAGCAGTTGAATTAAAGAATTCAGGAAAGTATAACTGTGCCCAGGCTGTGACAGTAGTTTTATCCGATCAGACTGAACTTGCAGAGGAACAGCTAAAGCAGATATCAGCAGGATTCTGCGCAGGAATGGGCAATATGGAAGCAACCTGCGGCGCACTAATTGGAGCAGGCATGGTGGCAGGACTTAAGACAGAAGGAAAAGGGACTCTCGGGATTACAAGGCAGATCCAGGAAGAATTTGCAACAAGATGCGGGGCCTTAAAATGCAAGGATTTAAAGACAATGACGGATGGTAAACCCTTATGCCCATGCGAGGAATGCGTTAGAAATGCTGTTATGATTTATGGTGAGATTATGGGATTGTAATTGAGCCAAGCTGTTTTAATTTGAATACAGATAGTAGCAATATATTCCATTTTGCATTCTTGTGCATATGAAAGCTTCATTATCATTCTCTTTCGTATGCTTTTTCATCTTTCTCAAG
>NZ_ATVS01000093.1 GCF_000420845.1 Butyrivibrio sp. AE3009
CCTGACGACGAATACTTCTTTCTCAAGATTATGGATATGAGTCGGAAGCAGTATGTTAGGAATCAGCCATCACATAGAATTTGTGATTGAGCCAAGAAAATTACCGAAGTAAAGAAGTATTGGGAGAGTATTAGGGAAAAAGATGAGGTGAAGAAAGGACTTATATAAGAATGGACATAAATGATATAGTCAGTCTTTTCTCCGAAAAGACTCCGGTAAATGTTGATATTAAAAACACCAGTCACGGGGAGGAGGATTTCAGAGAAACACTGCTTGTGGATTTTGGGGAGAAGAGGATCGTAATCAAGCTTTCTGCAAACGGTTTTACAGATGAGAAACATCTTGCTATGTGGGAACGGATTGCAAAAGAATACCGTGGTCTTGGCTATTATTGCCCTCAGTTTATCAGAGCGCTGGATGGCACATACCCAACGGTTGTATATAAAGACAAGAATTGCAGAGTATGGGGTGAAGAGTTTTCCAAATACAAATCTGCGGAAGAATTGATAAAAGATAAGTTTTCGGATACCAAACTTGTTGAGGAGGGATGGTATTCTTTTTTTGAGGATGCCATGATAATGGATGCCAAAGTTGCGGCATGCCATTTTGATTATACGGATCTTCCATCGGCATATTGCATGTTTGAGCCATTTGATCCAAGTGACACAAGCGACGAAACAACGGAAGATGCGGAAAAATGGCTAGCCATTGCCCAAAACCTTCCGGATAAATACAAAGGCCAGGTAGAACGGATATGGAACAACTGGCTTGAGGCAAGAAAAGAGCTTGAAAAGATATATCATCAGCTTCCGACATCAGTGTTTCAGGCTGATATAAACGATACCAATGTTCTTTTGGATGAGGATGGAAGGTTTAAGGGAGTTTATGACTTCAACATAGGCGGAAGGGAAGTGTTTATTAATTATCTGGTCCGCCAGGCACCCTATGTCTCAACTGATGATACCTACGGCAGCATAGATGTGGATGATAACTTTCTTAAGCGTGTTCTTCATGCACTTGATATCGTAAAGAAAGTATATTCGTTTAATGACTTGGAAAAGAAAGCAGCGCCTTTACTTTATAAATGCATCAGACCTTTATGGTGGCATGCTTCTGTAGAACTAGAAGAAGCCGGTGCGGATGACGAAAAGATCTTGCGGCATTTAGACGCAGTCGAGTACGAGCAGACAAGAGATATTGATTTTTCTGTACATATGTAGTTACCCTGGTGTCATGACATTTCAACCTAATTTTTGTATATTTCAGCAGATATGCATTGAAGGACATTACCATCATGCTATCATGAAAAAAACAAAAGGGTTGGGGAAAGCATGAAAGTATTTGGGAAAAAGAATTTTAGTAAATGCTGCGCAGTTTCACTGTCAATGACACTTATGCTTGGATGCGGAGCGAAAACTGATAGCACTGAAGTAATATCTGAAACTGTTGAAGCCAGTACAGAGACTGATGAGCTCCTAGAGGAGTTAAGTATTTCTCTTTTGGCTGATGATGTTAGTGAAGAGTCGGTTAATAAAGTTAAGGATTCATGGAAACACCTGTCAGAGATTGTACCTCTTTCGGATATTGAGATTGCTATTGGGCCTTCCAGCAGGCATGAAGATGGCAGTGGGGTTAGCAGATCTGATGTACTTTGGAAGTGGCAAGAGGGAAAAGACAGGCCAAAAAAGCGTAAGAGAATGGAGAGAAGGTGTGGTACCAGGTGCAGGTGACCTCCTTGGCAATAATCTGACATATATGGCTGCGGGGCTTGTTACGGGAGATCTAATTGCTGAATATGGCATAGATACTATTATTGGATCCTTGGGATCTTTTGAAGAGGATTTTGGAATGACTTCGGACGAGTATATTCAGAACTATTTGGATAACAAGCTCTATATGCATTATTTAGAGGAGGGATAACCTATATGAGTTCAAAAAATCATGAACCCAGGAATTATTTTAAGGACAGTGAAATTGAAAGAATTTCTAATAGAATGGAGAGAATTGACCCTGAAAGCCCTGATGCTCATGATAAGTGGAAACGCCAGATAATAGCAGACCTCATAATACTGGCTGTTTTCATTGGGCTTGTTATCTATATTATTGTCAGATAACTATAAACTAACATCTCTTTCTCCCAACAAAAATATTCAGCTCTCAACATTTTAATATTTTACTGTAACGTTTGTGGTATATCAATCGTATTAAATAGATGACATCGGGACGGTTCTTTTGTCATTTTAGGAATATTTAGAAGCTTAAAGAGGCTGTCGTACTTTGGTGCGGCAGCTTTTTGTTGCACAAGACCGGCAAGCGAATGGATGCTTGCATACAAATTCATTTGCCGGTTGTAAGAACATGGAGCACGAAGTGCGGAATGTTCGTGTGCGAAATCGAGTAGG
>NZ_ATVS01000094.1 GCF_000420845.1 Butyrivibrio sp. AE3009
CCTGACGACGAATACTTCTTTCTCAAGATTATGGATATGAGTCGGAAGCAGTATGTTAGGAATCAGCCATCACATAGAATTTGTGATTGAGCCAAAATAATTACGGGCAAATAATAATATGATATGGGTGTCAAAAGTCAAAAATGCGTACATGCTTGCGTGTTAAGCATTTTGACTTTATGACCCGAACAAATATGAGGAATAAGCAATTTACGCAGTAAATTAGCGGCTTCCGAATATTTGCAGAATTGCGAAAATGACTTTAGTCATGGAGCAATTCGTATATCATATGTTGTCAAAAGGTACTTTTGACACCTACATCATAATATATGTGAGGAGAATGAAAAGGTTTATCATGGGGAATTTAATAAGTGTGGCTAAAAGAAACTTAAGCCGAAGGGTTCTGGTGCTGACATTGTGCGTATGCTTTTTTATGGGAGTGTTTAGCATGAATGTTTGTGCCGGGAATAAATTTGCTTACGATTACGGCGTTTTTCTATCGGTAAATGCCGGAAAGAGTGCCATGAAAAAGTTTGGGGATTATAAGACAATTGTCCTCGATGTTCAGAATGGCTTTTCATCAAAAGATATTAAGAAGCTAAAGAAAAAGGGGCATAAAGTCTACAGCTATATCAATGTAGGAGCTATAGAGAATTATCGGGATTATTACACAAGATTCGAAGATATAACACTTGGTGTGTATGATAATTGGCCTGATGAAAAATGGGTCGATGTCTCAACGGAGAAATGGCAGAATTTTATCATGAATGAGCTTTCTACGGAGATAGATGAAACCGGAGTAGATGGTTTTTTTGTAGATAATATCGATGTTTATTATCTGTATCATACTGAAAACATATATGCCGGTGTGGAAAATATTCTCAAAGGCCTTAGCAAAAAGGGAAAAGTCATAATCAATGGAGGAGATACCTTCGTCACAGAATATTACGAGAAAAATGGCAACCTTAACGGGATTCTTGATGGTGTAAATCAGGAGACGGTTTTTTCAAAAATAATTGATTATGATAAGGATAAGTTTGGGGAAAACGACTCCGATGAAACAAAATATTTCCAAAAATACTTAAAGACTGTAAAATGTGCCCATAAAAAATGCTATCTGCTGGAATACACCAAGGATAAAGAATTGAGCAATAAAATAAGAGAATATTGCAAGAAAAATCATTACAAATACTATATTTCGGAGCGTCTGGATTTGTCCTGAAACTAAAAAATGTATATCACCTTACGAAAAGTGCAACTCACCTGAGTTGTGCTTTTTTCGTAAAGCAGGGTGAGCTGTTTGCCTTCCTTGGAGAAAATTGGAAAGAGTGTTACCATTCACAGATAAATGGAAGTGAAGAATGAAGCTCATATCAGTGGACTTTATTTTTATTGTTGAAACGGTTAGAATCTTTGTATTAAGCAAATCGGCGTTTATGGGAGGGTTATCCTATTATGAAAGATAATAAGTGGAAGTGTCCAAAGTGCGGCCGTAGTTTTAGCAGGACAGGCCAGGGGCACTATTGTGGAAAAGTCGAAACGATAGATGAGTATATTGATGCGCAGGATGAAAGTGTAAAGCCTTATTTGAATGAAATTCGGCAAATACTTCGCAGTGCTATTCCTGAAGCACAGGAAAAGATATCGTGGAGTATGCCAACATACTGGAAGGGCGCGAACATTATACATTTTGCCGCATCAAAAAAACATATCGGACTCTATCCCGGCGATGAAGCCCCTGTTGTCTTTGCTGATCAACTTGCAGGGTATGACGTGAGTAAAGGTACTATACGGATTCCGTATATTTCACCTCTTCCTAAAGACCTTATTGCCAACATTGCAAGATGGTGCTATGAAGAATACCGCAAATGAAAAAGGCTATATTTATTATCACGACTGTTTTATAATGCTGATCACATCAAGGTTTGTAATCAGAATTGTTGATGCAACTGTCCAGAATGATAATGATATCGCGCTCCTTATCATTCTGTTAATTGTGTCAATGTGGTGATCGGGATGCTGAGTCGTTTCCTGTACAAAAAGATATTTCGAGGGAAGTCTTGAAAGAATCTGGCAGGCGAATGAACAGGTATATCATAATTATGGCAGATACAGCAGACTAACAACTTCAAATTTGGGGAGCAATTAACTTCCAGTTAAACACTCGTGGAGCGGATTTGTGATAGTATGAGTGTCTGCTGGAACAACTCATTTACAGAAAGACACTTGTTACAGCAATGGTTTATTGTAGGAGTGTCTGAGAAAAGAGGCATGTACACTTGGAAATAGATTGGATTACTGGAGGAGTGTCTAAACTGGAGGTGTGAACACTTGCAAATCAATGGAATTGCCATATGAGTGTAGATATTGCTGGATATTCTTGAATTTTCCCTGAAA
>NZ_ATVS01000095.1 GCF_000420845.1 Butyrivibrio sp. AE3009
TTGCATACAAATTCATTTGCCGGTCGTAAGAACATGGAGCATGAAATGCGGAATGTTCGTGTGCGAAATCGAGTAGGAGTCAGCCTACTCGATTCACTAATTATCGCAGGAGGTATGTTATGGCCAAAAATTCGTCGGGAAAAGGTTTTTCACTGCAAAGTGTGAGCACCAAGCTTATTTCTGTGATGCTCTTAATCTGTATTGTGCCTTTGGCAATTTCCATTACCGTTAACTATCTGAACAGCATGAATAAGTCCCTTAATGATGCTAAATCCATCAATGCCCAGAAGGCAGCGGTAGTTGAGAAGACCTTCATGGAAGAAGTGGAGAGGATGATGGAGGCCCTAAGGACCGTTGCTTCCAGTCCCGAAATACGTAACTACATAGAGGCTCCTCCCGAGGAGAGGGATGAAGAAGCTATGGTGGCATGGCTTGCCGGAATTGAAGAGTCCCTTGGCGGCGGTAACTCCATAGTTGTTACCGGAACCGATGGCGAACAGATTGTTCGTTCCTCCGGTAATCTGCAGAACATCTGGGATAGAGACTATTACCAGACAGCTCTTTCAGGAAAAGAGTACATCTCTGATGTTATTGCGTCCAAATCGGACGGATCTGCTACTATTTTCCCTATCATGCCCATTTACAATGAGAGTGGCGCCATAATCGGAACAATCCAGAGAAGCTATAAGCTGGTAACTCTCAATGAGCTGTTGGCGGAGTCCGTTAATGCAGCTAACAAAGAAGAGGCTATGATCCTGGACAGACAAGGCCATATGATCGGACATAACGAGAGAGCCATCGATGCCAATAACCTTGAGGATATGAGTAATCTCCAGGCGTATAAGGATTCCCAATCCGCTGAGCGCGGAAGCTATTTAGGCAAATCCGGTGGCAGCAAGCTTTTGATGTCCTTTGAGAGAAACGAGGAGACCGGTTGGGTAGTTGTTATGGTTTCCGATTACAACGTTGTTATGAAGGAATCGATCACTGCAGCGATCTTTATTATAATTATGGGCGTTATCATGCTGATTATTGCTGTTATTATTTCGCTGGTAATGTCAAGATCCTTTACACAGCCTCTCAAAGAGGTCAATGAATCTGTCACCAAGCTTGCAGATGGCCGCTTTGAGCACATTACAAAGTTTACCTCAAGAAAAGACGAATTTGGCGATATTATAAATAATACAAACACTGTTATAGATAAGCTTGCTTCAATCGTACAGAGTATTAAGGATTCCACCGTTGCGGTGAATGAATCCTCTGAAGAGTTGGCGGATACTGCCAATCAGATATCTCAGACCGCGGATGATGTATCCAATGCGGTGCAGGAGATTGCATCAGGTGCTACCCAGCAGGCTGACGAGATCCAGAGCGTATCCGAGAGCGTTGGAAATATCGGAGAGGCAACGGGGCATGTTCAGCATAGTACCGATGACCTGTCCAATCTGGCAGACAGAATGCAGAATGTCAGCACAGAATCAGCCCAGAGTCTTGCTGACCTGCAGCAGAGCAGCCAGAGTATGAGCAGCAGTATCGCAGGTATCGCTGAGAAGATCAGTGCCACCAGCAAAGCCGTTGAAAGTATTAATGAAAAGGTTGAGGGAATTGCCTCCATCGCAACCCAGACCAACCTTCTGTCCCTTAATGCATCAATCGAGGCAGCAAGAGCCGGCGAAGCAGGAAGAGGTTTCTCCGTTGTTGCTGAAGAGATTGGTAAGCTTGCGGATGATTCAAGAAATATGGCTGATGAGATCAGAAAAGAGATGGATGTTCTTCTTGAAGAGTCTCAGGCAGCAGTTACCATGGCTTCCGAAGTTGAGCGCGAGAACCATGAACAGTCGGAGGTTCTTGGTGCTACAGTTCAGAGCGTAAATGCTATGATCCAGGATATAGCTGCTACTGTTGAGAGTGTAAAGAGTATCGAAGTCGATGCCAATACCTGCGTAAGTGCCAAGAATGTGGTTGCGGATGCTATGGATTCACTGTCTGCTATAAGCGAAGAGAATGCCGCATCCTCAGAAGAGACAGGAGCTTCCATGGAAGAGCTGTCTGCGACGGTTACAACGCTTGCTTCATCTGCTGATAATTTGAAGAGTATTGCTACTCAGCTCAATGAAGAGATGGCATTCTTTAAATAAACTTTTTGAATGATATAGGAGATAACAAGGGGGCGTTTTTATACCAATGGGGACGGTTCTGTTTGGTATAGTTTTGCGCGCAAAACTGTACCAAACAGAACCGTCCCCATTGGTATAAAAACCGTCCC
>NZ_ATVS01000096.1 GCF_000420845.1 Butyrivibrio sp. AE3009
TTGCGGCCATCTGCATAACCATCATCAGCTATTTCAAGAAATAAAAACAGGCATCAAAAAAGACCGCTGAAAAACTTTGCCAGTTGTGCGGTCTTCATTGATCATTAACAATTGTTGGAGCTAACCGTCTATCGGTAGCACCTTTTATATTTATATGATAGCATAACCTGCCATAAATGCAAGTTTTCATTCAACCTGTGTAATTGCATTCTTGATTGCATTCTGTCCTGAAATGAATTCCTCATCTGTTCCGCAGGTGATATTCATTTTGACATATATGGAACCTTCATACATGCTGATAATTGCCAAAAGAGTGGGGACAGTCCCCAAGTTGATTCTGAGACAGTGGGGACAGTCCCCAAGTAGATTTTGTGAACTTTGTTTTTTGACTTGACATCGAACATTCGTAAGCGTCACGTAAACTGTATCTATTAGAATGACATGCATATATACTATGCTGTTGAGAGAGCATACGTGTCTTTCGTTAATTGCTTCCAAGAACTTTAAAAACTCTAAAAACTACAACTATACTTTTTGTAGTTTTTAGAGTTTTTGTAGTTTTGCAGGCTGATACTTAAGGCACGACAACAAGCCGGTATGCACCGGCATTGTCTGTGATCAGGCAGTCCTTTTTACTTTATCTTTCTTTCTGGGAGTGTGGGGCTTTTCATTTTCTGGTGGGGCACCAGACAGTAGAGGTTTCCGCCTTTCGTCCTGCTCATACTGGCGGTATGCTGCAGACCAGGGCATCATGTCATCTACAGCGTAAGAGTGATTGTAATATATGCCTCTTGACATCTTTTCTAAAAGATATTTGAGATAATAATACGGAATCGCCTGATTGGCCTTGGCGGTCTCAATCAGCGACATGATGGTCATCGTCGCATCAGCCCCCTTCTTGGAGAAACTGAAAAGTGCAGCGGGCGGTCAAGCAGAATTTATCCCTATTCCTGGCAATTCGTGATATAATTGTGCAGATTATTAGATTTTGGGGAGGAAAGTATGACAATAAAAGTGAAACCCAACGTAGTGGGCTGGATATTGGGAGTGATGTTTGCAGGTTTTGGGGTGATGTTTTTGAGTTTGCCGCTTTGGGATGCGGGTTTTGTAAAGAGGGACGAAAATGTACTGACAATGGTTTTAGCTGTATTGATGGGACTTTATATGTTATGGCAGGGGCTGGATATTCTGGTGCCGCATATAACCATGACAGAGAGCAGTTTGACGGTGATACCGTTTTTGGGACTGCCTGCGGTTGTGAATTTATCAGAACTGAGATCTTTTTCTTATGATGAGTATGCCCCAATGGGAGCAAGCGAACGCCACAAGGTTCGCAGAATAATCACATTTTACACGGATAAAAGAACCATCAGGATCAGATATCCTTTCAAGACGAGAAGCGGAGACTGGGAGCTGATCAAGTATCTGAGCGACCATTATCCCCAGGGAGCGTGCTAAACCTAGACTCCATTAACAGGATTACACTCTTTTCAAAAAGGCCGACGAGATAAGCTCTCGCCGGCCAATTCATTTTTTTCCTAAAAGGATTTACTTCTCAACTACCACAACTGAAAAGAGTGGGGACAGTCCCCAAGTTGATTCTGTGAACACAAATCATCGTTCAACAAAGCACGGAATAAGAA
>NZ_ATVS01000097.1 GCF_000420845.1 Butyrivibrio sp. AE3009
GGTAGTGTCAAATTAACTACCCGTTTTTTAGTTCTAAAACCTTGATTTATCGGGAGTTCAAAATAAAAAGAGCATTGACCTCCCTTTTTGGTATAATGTCAGCGACCAAACTCACAAAATAACCAGGAGACAATGCTCGTGAACATTATACTTTATTTACTTCAAATCATTCAACAACTCTATCAGCAAAACTGCTGGCTGATTAATTTCATCTGCAGATATATACCTCTAAAGCAGTGGGCTTTCGATGATTCTCATTCTCCCAAATATCAAAAGTTCAAAGTCGATGAACTCCCTAAGATTGTCTATTACCATCAGGATTGGGACTGGAAAGATCTCAATAACTACTATGCCCAGCGCTATGGTAAGGCCATCAAACCGATCAAGCGCCGCACTGAATGCGATATTCCAGAGGACTGTACCTGTCCTTCATGCCATGCCCCACAGCCTTATCTTTACAAGAACAATGGTAAGGCAGGACAGCTCATGTGTAAGATCTGCCAGACTGCTTTCACTCCCGGAGATAACCGCTTTGATAATCAGATGTCTCTAAAGTGCCCTCACTGCCAGCATACCCTCGTTCGTAAGAAAGACCGTAAGCATTTCGTCATCCACAAATGCGTTAATCCTAAGTGTCCCTACTATCTCCACAACCTCAAGAAAGTCGATAAAGAAGATCTTGCTGAAGACCATGGAAAGAACAAATATAAGCTCCACTACATCTACCGCGAATTCACGATAGATTTCTTTAAGATGGACCTAAACTCTCTCCCCAAGAATGCATCGTCGCTTAAGTTCAACAAACACAATGCTTACATCATGTCCCTCTGCCTTACTTTCCACGTAAATCTCGGATTGTCTCTTAGAAAAACGAGGCAGGCATTATCAGATCTGTATGGTATATCAATATCCCATCAGCAGGTCGCCAACTACTGCAAAACAGCAGCCATATGCGTCAAGCCTTTTGTCGATAACTATCCCTACGAGAAAGGTGCTGCTTTTGCTGCCGATGAGACCTACATCAAAGTCCGTGGCATTAAAAGCTATATCTGGCTCATAATTGATGCTGCATCCAGAGCCATCATTGGCTATCAGGTATCCGATAACAGAGGTGTTGGTCCGTGCATCCTCGCCATGAGAATGGCCTTAAAAGGTATCACTGAACTTCCCAAGAACTTTAAGTTTATAGCTGATGGTTACAGTGCCTATCCTTTAGCTGCACAGCAGTTTTTCCACGAGTTTGGAGAAAAGCTCAAGTTTGAAATCACTCAGGTAATCGGTCTCCAGAACGAAGACGAAGTATCCAAGGAATACCGTCCTTTCAAGCAGATGATTGAACGCCTTAACCGTACTTATAAAGCCTCATATCGCATCACTAATGGATTCGACAATTACGATGGCGCCAACTATGATCTGACTCTCTGGGTTGCGTATTATAACTTTCTGAGGCCGCATAAGCACAATGATTACAGGCCTCCAGTTGTAGATGAGATTCTGTCAAAGGCTGAAAACATGCCCGCTAGGTGGCAGCTGATGATCTACTTCGGTCAGAAGAAGATACTTGAACTTCAGGCTGCCAGCTGATTGTTCTTAGATTCTGAGCCCGAGGTATTAACCTAGCCACCGCTTTAGCGGCTTG
>NZ_ATVS01000098.1 GCF_000420845.1 Butyrivibrio sp. AE3009
CCGTACCGAAAGGAGCGGCGGAGCGCTGTGAAGAGAGAATGCCGGAATGAGTAGCGAGATGGAGGTGAGAATCCTCCAGGCCGAATATCCAAGGATTCCAGGGTAAAGCTGATCTGCCCTGGGGAAGTCGGGACCTAAGCTGAGGCCGAGGAGGCGTAAGCGATGGACAGCAGGTTGATATTCCTGCACTTATGTATATCAGAACTGTGGGGACGCAGGCAAAAGGGTCGAGCCGGGGAAGGAAGAACCGGTCCCGCAAGGGGGAACGAACTAAAAGTAGTGAAGCGACAGATATGACTGCCAAGAAAAGCCACTATAGCGTATACATAACCCGTACCGTAAACCGACACAGGTGGATGAGGAGAGAATCCTAAGGCCGACGGGAGAAGCATTGTTAAGGAACTCGGCAAAATGTCCCCGTAACTTCGGGATAAGGGGAGCCTGAGAAATCAGGCCGCAGAGAAGAGGCTCAAGCAACTGTTTAGCAAAAACACAGGTCTATGCGAAACCGAAAGGTGAGGTATATGGGCTGACGCCTGCCCGGTGCTGGAAGGTTAAGAGGAGAGGTTAGAGCAATCGAAGCTTTGAATTTAAGCCCCAGTAAACGGCGGCCGTAACTATAACGGTCCTAAGGTAGCGAAATTCCTTGTCGGGTAAGTTCCGACCCGCACGAAAGGCGTAATGATTTGAGCACTGTCTCGGCAATGCACCCGGTGAAATTGAAGTACCAGTGAAGATGCTGGTTACCCGCGCCAGGACGGAAAGACCCCATGGAGCTTTACTCCAGGTTGATACTGGGGTCCGGTACCATATGTACAGGATAGGTGGGAGACTAAGAAACGGTGACGTCAGTTGCCGCGGAGTCGCTGTTGGGATACCACCCTTATGATGCTGGGCTTCTAACCAAGGATCTTGAAACAGGTCCGGGGACAATGTCTGCCGGGGAGTTTGACTGGGGCGGTCGCCTCCGAAAGGGTATCGGAGGCGCTCAAAGGTTCCTTCAGAATGGACGGAAACCATTCGTAGAGTGCAAAGGCAGAAGGGAGCCTGACTGTGACACCGACGGGTGGAACAGATACGAAAGTAGGACTTAGTGATCCGGTGGTATGAAAGTGGGATTGCCATCGCTCAACGGATAAAAGCTACCCTGGGGATAACAGGCTTATCACTCCCAAGAGTTCACATCGACGGAGTGGTTTGGCACCTCGATGTCGGCTCATCGCATCCTGGGGCTGTAGCAGGTCCCAAGGGTTGGGCTGTTCGCCCATTAAAGCGGTACGCGAGCTGGGTTCAGAACGTCGTGAGACAGTTCGGTCCCTATCCGGCGCGGGCGTAGGATATCTGAGAGGAGCTGTCCTTAGTACGAGAGGACCGGGATGGACGGACCGCTGGTGTATCAGCTGCATCGCCAGATGCATAAGGCTGGGTAGCCACGTCCGGAAGGGATAAACGCTGAAGGCATCTAAGCGTGAAGCCCCCCTCAAGATGAGATATCCCATGCGCAAGCAGTAAGACCCCTTAGAGAGTATGAGGTTAGATAGGCACAAGGTGTAAGCACGGTAACGTGTTCAGCTGATGTGTACTAATAGGTCGAGGGCTTATCCAACGAATAGTTGGTATAGGAACAAAGGGAAA
>NZ_ATVS01000099.1 GCF_000420845.1 Butyrivibrio sp. AE3009
AGATAGCTAAAGAAGTTGCAGACGCCCTTCAGGCTAAAGACAATGCTAATACAGCAAAGGAAGCAGCTAAGGGATATGCAGAAAAAGCAAAGTCAGAGTATGACAGTGCAGCCAGGAACGCGGCAGCTGCAGCAGAAACAAAAGCAAATGATGCCAATAGAGCAGCAGATGCAGCAATGAACAAGGCTACAACAGCCGCAGCTACAGCAGCTGCAGCAGTTACAGCACTCAAGGATGTCAACGTAACCTCCGGCAAGATAGCAGCTGCAACAGAAGCACTGAAAGAGGCCAATGAGGCTGCAACACAGGCACTTAATGCAGTAAACACAGCCAAGGAAGCTCAGACAGCAGCAGATAATGCCAAGAAACTTGCAGAATCCTGCAGTGATACAACAGCTTTGTCCACAGCTTCCGGTGCGGTTCAGACAGCAGCAGAAGCTACGACAACAGCCCAGCGTGCTAATGAAACAGCAACAGGAGCTGTTTCGGATCTTAACAGTGCTATAGAGATTGCAAAGGCAGTACTTGATAATACAGCAAATAAAGCAAAAGTAGCTGCCGAGAATGCAGTAAAGGCTATAACAGATGAAAACGAAGGTGCGTTAAAAGCATTGGAAACAGCTGTAAGTAAGCTCAATAAGCCTACAGTTGCTAATATATCATCAGTAAATACCGCTATAGAGACACTTGAGAGTCTGGCAGATACAGCAGAAAAGACAGCAATTGCAGCAAAGAATGCAGGTGATAATGCAACAACAGAGAATGTAGCAACTGAAGCAAGAAAAGCAGCAGCTACAGCAGAAGCCGCAGCAAAGGCAGCAAGAGAAAAAGTCAAGGAAGCAAAGACTTTAGTAGCAAATGCTCAGAGTACCCTTGATGCAGATCAGGCAGCCGCCAGCACTGCTAAGACTGAGGCTGCTACAGCTAAGAGAGAAGAACAGACAGCTTTAGACAAAACCAATGATGCTTTAGGCTTCAAGAATACCGCAGAGTCTGCAGTACATGCAGATGGTTCAGCTCCTACATGGGAGGAAGTATTGGAAGCCAAGACTGCAGCAAAAGAAGCAGCAGATGCAGCAAAGGCAGCAGAAGAAGCAGCCAAGGCAGCAGAAGAAGCAGCCGGCAAAGCAGAAGCAGCAGCTAAGAATACAACCAATGAAGCCGGACAGAGGGCAGCTACAGAGGCGCGTAGTGCAGCTAATGCAGCAAACGGTACAGACGATGCAAAGGGCTATATAGCAATAGCAGCAGAGGCTGCAGTTGCAGCCAATACCGCATACGAGACAGCAAAGTCCAGATATGAAGCAGCATTAAGTCAGGCTGATGCAAATGAAGCCGATAGACTTAAGGAAGCAGCTGAAGATGCAGCTAAGGACGCAAGAGAGGCAGCACAGGCAGCAAATGCCGCAGCAAAGGCTATAAATGATCCTGAAACCGGAGCATACGCAGCAGCAGTAGCTGCAGAG
>NZ_ATVS01000100.1 GCF_000420845.1 Butyrivibrio sp. AE3009
ACAATGCTAATACAGCAAAGGAAGCAGCTAAGGGATATGCAGAAAAAGCAAAGTCAAAGTATGACAGTGCAGCCAGGAACGCGGCAGATGCAGCAGTAACAAATGCAAATGATGCCAAGAGAGCAGCAGATGCAGCAATGAACAAGGCTACAACAGCCGCAGCTACAGCAGCTGCAGCAGTTACAGCACTCAAGGATGTTAACGTAACCTCCGGCAAGGTAGCAGCTGCAACAGAAGCATTGAAAGAGGCCAATGAGGCTGCAGCACAGGCACTTAATGCAGTAAACACAGCCAAGGAAGCCAAGACAGCAGCAGATAATGCCAAGAAACTTGCAGAATCCTGCAGTGATACAACAGCTTTGTCCACAGCTTCCGGTGCAGTTCAGACAGCAGCAGAAGCTACGACAACAGCCCAGAGTGCTAATGAAGCAGCAACAGGAGCTGTTACAAATCTTAACAGTGCTATACAGGATGCAAAGACAGTACTTGACAGCGAAGCAAGCGAAGCTAAGACAGCAGCTGAAAATGCAGCAAAGGCTATAACAGATGAAAATGAAGGTGCGTTAAAAGCATTGGAAACAGCTGTAAGCAATCTTAAAAATACTAAAGAGGATACAATTAAAGCCGTAAATACTGCAGTAAATAATCTTGAGAGCCTGGCAGATGCAGCAGATAAGGAAGCACTTGCAGCCAAGAATGCAGCAGATAATGCAGCATCAGAGCAGGTAGCATCTGAGACAAGAACAGCAGCAGCTACAGCAGAAGCCGCAGCAAAGGCAGCTAGAACAGCAGCTACTGAAGCAAAGGCTCTGGCAGAACAAGCTAAGAGTGATCTTGACGCAGACAGACAAGCCGCAATTGATGCTAAGACAGCAGCAGATACAGCACATAGAGAAGCACAGAGAGCTTCAGAGAAGGCTGGTGAGGCTACAATTGCCAAGACTACCGCAGAGTCTGCAGTACATGCAGATGGTTCAGCTCCTAAATTGAGTGAAGTACTGGATGCCAAGACCGCTGCTCTTGAGGCAGCAGAGGCAGCAAAGGAAGCAGCAGAGGCAGCAGAGGCAGCAAATGAAGCAGCCGGCGAAGCAGAAACAGCAGCTGAGAATACAACCGATGTAGATGGAAAGCAGGCAGCTATAGATGCGCGCAGTGCAGCTAATGCAGCAAACGGCACAGACGATGCAAAGGGCTATAATACAACAGCAGCAGAGGCAGCACAGGCAGCCCTGGATGCATACAAGGAAGCAAAGAGAAGATATGAAGCAGCATTAAGTCAGGCAGATGCAAAT
Organism: Butyrivibrio sp. AE3009; assembly: GCF_000420845.1. Taxonomy (GTDB): domain Bacteria; phylum Bacillota; class Clostridia; order Lachnospirales; family Lachnospiraceae; genus Butyrivibrio. The sequence goes on from NZ_ATVS01000100.1 coordinate 1,293, forward strand.
GAAGCCGATAGACTTAAGACAGCAGCTGAAAAGGCAGCTGAGGACGCAAGAGAGGCAGCACAGGCAGCAAATGCCGCAGCAAAGGCTATAAATGATCCTGAAACCGGAGCATACGCAGCAGCAGTAGCTGCAGAG
>NZ_ATVS01000101.1 GCF_000420845.1 Butyrivibrio sp. AE3009
AGTGCCTGTCACTTCACCCCACTAAAAAAGCCCCCGGCGCATCACGCACCGAGGGCTCCTCTAAACTCTTTTTTACATATACTTCTTAGCCTCATCTTCACTGAGGCTGTACTGTTCGCATAGATCAATAACTATGGTCTGATCATCAATTCCATGTTTTCTTAATGTAGCAACAGTTTTCCTGATTCCATCTGCCACAAACAACTCTTTTACCTCAGCTTCATTGTATTCTGTATCCAGCATACCTTCCACCTCTTTTCTATGTGCCATAAGAAAATCCCGAATCAGAAAATCCTTAGGCATCTCTTCCAATGCCTTATTCACAGCTGCCTTGATATCTGTCTCATTTACTGCCTTATTTCTACGAATGGCAGCCACCAGCCAGGCATACTCTCCAAGTGTCTTGCAATTCTGCATAAGCTCTTTGTTCCGGCCATAATTTACATTGATCATTCTGACTATGACTTCTATATCAGCCTTATCTCTGCTGGCAGGATCAAAAGAATCACTCAGTCTTAAGATCACCTCATCGTCTATTTCTGTCTCTCCGTTATAAAAGACTACCAGCTTCGGTGTTGGGAGCATGATTCTTGACGTTCCATATTTGTTCAGCTTATATTTGGCAATATACCCGGAATACAGATCCGCAACGTATTGGAGCAATCTGAGCGGCATATTCAAATTTAACGTCGACTGATGTTCATAAACGCTGAGAATGTCTGCAATGATGAATGACGTATCATTTTTCATCCCTAAATAGAGAACATCACTTAATGTATTAAACTCTATTTGCGATGCATCGGTGTACGACGACTTGTTTACCGCATTATACAGACTTAATGTCCATGCTCTGTTCGCCGGGTTGCCATAAATGAAATTAAGCAGTCTGTCCTTATACTTACTGTTGATGCCTTGTGAATCCGCTGTCATTAAATATCTCCTTTTATTATAATTTTTCTGTATATCCCTTTCAAGTAGCTCAAATACTGGAATATTGCGGCGATTACGCCTCATTGCCACAGACTGTGGCAACCTGCTCTGAACGAGCCCAGAATTAATTCTAGCAGCAAATTCTTAAGATTTACCATCGAAAATTCTTAAGAAATGCGAAAGATTGTGAACTTTCGGACACAATTTACCTTACTAAAGTGCCTGTCACTTCATCCCCCTAAAGTGCCTGTCACTTTCCTCCACCGCAGTGCCTGTCACTTCACCCCACTAAAAAAGCCCCCGGCGCA
>NZ_ATVS01000102.1 GCF_000420845.1 Butyrivibrio sp. AE3009
CAACAATCGTAGATTACTTTTACCACGAAGAAGTAAGAGGAACTGCCAATAGTGGAAAGAGAAATGTAATACATAATCCTTGATGGAAGAATAAACCGGAATTTAAAGATTCGATAGCATTACAATAAATACCATTTTGCATTTGGTAAATTATTGGATTGAAGGTAAGGACAAGTAATATGGCTTTTCGTAGGACCCTTAGTGATCTTATTCGGCTGTATGCTGATGAGATTACTGATATGGATGTAGATATTTGCCAGTATGATAAAAGATATGATGTGTGGGGATGCTTTTAGCATTGCTTGTTAAAACTGAAATTAAACGGCCCGTTTTCTTAATAGAAAGCGGACCTTTTTATTTTAGTACAATATCAGTTCTACAGTCGATTAACTCAGGCAGGAGAATTAGCTTTTTCATCTGAGGCATATATAGCCTTCAATATTATAGGTGTCAGAATTGAGCTTAATATTATCAACAGGATTACTGCGGTAAAGTATCTGCTGTCAACGATACCAGCTTTTAAACCTCTTTGAGCTACGATAAGTGCAACTTCGCCTCTGGTCATCATACCCACACCAATCTTTAACGAGTCAGAGGTGTTGTACTTAAGGAGCTTTGCAACGATGCCACAGCCTACAACCTTTCCGAGGAGTCCAACGACAACAAATGCTGCCGAGAATGCAAGGATTGTCATGTCGACAGACCTTAGGTTTGTCTGAAGGCCTACACTTGCAAAGAATACGGGGCCGAATAACATATATGAATTTATGTCCATCTTTCTGTCTATATACTCGGAGTTGTCCAGAGAGCTGAGAATAATACCTGCAACATAGGCACCGGTGATATCAGCTACTCCAAAGTACTTATCGGCAACATAAGACATTGCAAAGGCAAGTGCCAGACCCATGATCGGGATTCTTCTGGTATGAGGCCATTTCGCTTCTGCTTTTGACATTATCTTAAAGATGATAATTCCCACAACAACCGAAAGCGCAAAGAAGGCTACGGTCTTTAAGCAAACAGCTGCAAGATTGGCATTTGGATCTTTCAGACCAAGAACAGCTGTAAGAACCACGATTCCTATTACGTCATCGATGATTGCGGCGCTCATGATTGTTGTTCCCACTTCTGTGGAAATCTTTCCAAGTTCCTTTAGAACCTGAACTGTTATGCTCACGGAAGTAGCTGTAAGAATAGTTCCTATAAAGAGTGCTTTTATGAACTCGGTTGATCCGGGAG
>NZ_ATVS01000103.1 GCF_000420845.1 Butyrivibrio sp. AE3009
AACTGATAATATATTATGCTCTTTCTAAGATAAGCAAAATCAAAAATCGCAGAAGAATAATCCGTTACTATTAGTTCAGCCTCAGAATACATCTTGTTATACGAATCGGTATAAAAGCTGCAGCAAGCGTTATCCGGAAATAAGTCTCTTCGCCATTCTATTTCAGGATGAAGTCTCAGACACAGCTTATAACCTCTTTTTGCCAATTCATCACTGAGTTTTTTATCTTCCATTATCGATTTAATTGTTTTGTAATACTTGGAATCCATAAATTCCTCGTCAGATAAAGCTGAAAGATATGCTCTCCAGGTAAATGCTATAACAATAATTTTCTGAGGATTATTATTCAAATAATCAAATCTTGTAAGTCCGGTAAGCCACAGATGATCTTCATCAATCACAAAATCATCTCTCAGCATATAATCTCTTTCCTGTCTTGAAGAAGTTATCATATAAAAATTCTCGTGAGATGCAGGATTGATCATTTTGGATATATCCTTTTCAGCTACACCATGCTGTAAAAAAATCTGAGGTGTCTCCCTGTGGCTCTCCATATGGATCATCTGAGAACTGCAATGGCAATCCGCTACACAGAGCAAAAACTTATAAAACAGAGAATCATAGTCAATCACTTTTCCGATTTGTGTAAGCCGGTCATAATCTTTGCTTTCCTTGCTTAATGCAAAAACAGAATTAACATCTTTGCACTGAAGATACTTAAAAAAAGCCTCTCCATTATCCCCTGCAGATATTTGCCTGTCGCTAATAAGCCAGATATGCTTGCTATAAAATATTCTTCCGACCTTTCTCTCAAGCCTGAAGATAACACTCTTTATCCCCATAATTGCAACTCCCTGAACTAAACGGATTAATTATGCTCATTTGTCAATTCCTTGATATGATCATATATCCTCTTACAGTTACTCTTATCTCTATATGCGAAGAAAGAATCTGCACGCTCCCGGTATTTTTCATCAATAATACAGCCCTGTCGTATCATACAGATGATTTTTTCCTGTAAATCCTCATACTGCGTCACAACAGGACCAAAGCCATCCTTCTCATAGTCAAAGAAGCCCTTCTTGATAAATGGATTGTTTTGATAATACTCATCACCATCAAACTGATAATATATTATGCTCTTTCTAAGATAAGCAAAATCAAAAATCGCAGAAGAATAATCCGTTAC